>NZ_JBHTIF010000001.1:2347853-2708744 GCF_042677005.1 Lysobacter brunescens
CTGAACGTCTCGAAGCCGAACGCCTCGAAGCCGAACGTCTCGAAGCCGAACGCCTCGAAGCCGAGCGCCTCGAAGCCGAACGCCTCGAAGCCGAACGCCTCGAAGCCGAGCGCCTCGAAGCCGAGCGCCTCGAAGCCGAGCGCCTCGAAGCCGAGCGCCTCGAAGCCGAACGTCTCGAAGCCGAACGTCTCGAAGCCGAACGTCTCGAAGCCGAACGTCCCGAAGCCGAGCGTCTCGAAGCCGAGCTGCTCGAAGCCGAGCGCCGTCTGGCCGAAGCGCCGGAAGCAGTCGGTCATGTCGATACGCCGTTCGTGCCGGAGGAAGCTGCGCTCATCGAAGAAGCGGCTGCCGCGCCTGCCGTCGACATGCCTGCCATCGAAGTGCCCGCGATCGCGGTCGGCGGCACCGCCGCTGCCGCAGCGGTCGCCGCGATGCTCGGCAAGGCCGCTTCGGTCGATCCCGACGAAGCCCTCGACATGGACGATCTCGACGAAGACCTCGTCGACATCTTCGTCGAGGAAGGCCGCGACCTGCTCGACCATTCCGACCAGCTGCTGGTCCGCCTGCGCGAAAGCCCGGACGAACGCGAAGTCATCGGTGGCCTGCAGCGCGATCTGCACACGCTCAAGGGCGGTGCGCGCATGGCCGGTATCATGCCGATCGGCGAGCTCGGCCATGCGATGGAGTCCCTGCTCGAAGCGGCGGCCGAACATCGCACCCAGCTCGGTCGCCAGGACATCCCGCTGCTCGAGCGCGGTTTCGATCGCCTGCACACGATGGTCACCCGCGTCGGCGACCGCCGCGCGATCTCGATGCCGGATGCGTTGATCGAAGCCTTCGATGCGCGCGCCAAGGGCCGCGAATACACGCTGCCGGTCGATGCGCCGGTCGCCGTGCCGCCGGTCGTGGACAGCGTGGTCGAAGAGGCCGTACCCGTGCAGGAGGTGGCCGAGGCTGCCGCCGACACCCGCATCGAAGCGCCTGCCGAGGCCCAGTTCGAGGCCCCGGTCGAGGCTGCGCCGGTCTTCGCCGAAGACGTCGCAGCGACCGCGCCGGTCGCCGATGCCGTCGCCGCCGAGCCCGCGCCGCTGCCGACCGCCGCGCCGCGTCCCGCCACCGGCCTGCGTCCGCTGTCCACGCCGCTCGAAGCGTCGACCGGCGTCGACGAGGACGCCGCGCTGCGCGGCACGCAGGAACAGGTCCGCGTCCGCGCCGAATTGCTCGATCGCCTGGTGAACTACGCGGGCGAAGTCGCGATCTACCGCTCGCGCCTCGAACAGCAGCTCGGTGCCTTCCGCAGCGCCACCGCGGAAATGGAGCAGACCAACATCCGTCTGCGCGACCAGCTGCGTCGCCTGGAAATCGAAACCGAAGCGCAGATCATCGCGCGCTACCAGCGTGCGGGCGAGGAGGTCGAGAGCAACTTCGACCCGCTCGAACTCGACCGCTTCTCCAACCTGCAGCAGCTGTCCCGTGCGCTGGTCGAGACCTCCGCCGACCTGGGCAGCCTGCACACCACGCTGGACGACCTGACCCAGCAGTACGAAACCCTGCTGCTGCAGCAGTCGCGCGTGAGCTCGGAACTGCAGGAAGGTCTGATGCGCACCCGCATGGTGCCGTTCGACACCGTGGTGCCGCGCCTGCGTCGCGTGCTGCGCCAGGCGGCGAGCGACACCGGCAAGCAGGTCCAGCTGCGACTCGATGGCGCCCAGGGCGAACTCGACCGCAACGTGCTGGAGCGCATGACCGCGCCGCTGGAGCACATGCTCCGCAACTCGGTCGCGCATGGCCTCGAAATGCCCGACGTGCGTACCGCGAACGGCAAGGCCAGCGAAGGCGTGGTGCAGATCGCGGTGCGCAAGGAAGGTTCGGAAGTCGTGCTGCAGGTCAGCGACGACGGCCGTGGCCTCGATCGCGCCGCCATCCGCGCCCGCGGTGAAGCCCGTGGCCTGGTCCGCAAGGACGTCCCGCTGTCGAACGCGCAGCTCGATGCGCTGATCTTCGAGCCGGGCTTCTCGACGGCCGAGGAAGTCACCCGTCTCGCCGGCCGTGGCGTCGGCATGGACGTGGTCGCCAGCGAAGTGCGCCAGCTCGGCGGCACCATCGACATCCACTCCGAGCCGGGCAAGGGCACCGTCTTCACCCTGCGCCTGCCGCAGACCCTCGCGGTCACCCAGGCGGCCTTCGTGCTCATCGGCGAGACCACCTTCGCCGTGCCGATCGCGTCGGTGCGCGGCGTCGGCCGCATCCCGCGCGAAGAGCTCGCCAAGGGCGTCACCAATTACCGCTACGGCAACGAAGAGTACGTGCTGCATGATCTCGGCAAGCTGCTCGGCCACGCACCGGCGAAGGCCGAAGGCCAGCTGCAGATGCCGCTGCTGCTCACCCGTTCGGGCGACCTGCATGTCGCCGTGACCGTGGACCAGATCATCGGCAACCGCGAAATCGTGGTGAAGCCGATCGGCCCGCAGGTCGCGTCGATCCCCGGCATCTTCGGCGCCACCATCATGGGTGACGGCTCCGTCGTGGTGATCCTGGACGTCGCGCCGCTGGTGCGTCGCCAGGCCGCGCTGGCCGCCGAGGAAGTCATCGAGGTCGCGCCCGTCGAGGAGCGTCCGGTGCCGCTGGTCATGGTGGTCGACGACTCGATCACCATGCGCAAGGTCACCGGCCGCGTGCTGGAGCGCAACAACTTCGAGGTCATCACCGCGAAGGACGGCCTGGACGCGCTGGAGCGCATGGCCGAACGCGTGCCCGACCTGATGCTGCTCGACATCGAAATGCCGCGCATGGACGGTTACGAGCTGGCGACCGCGATGAAGGCCGAAGCCCGCCTCGCGAAGGTACCGATCATCATGATCACCTCGCGTACCGGCGACAAACATCGCCAGCGCGCGATGGACATCGGCGTCGACCGCTACCTCGGCAAGCCGTACCAGGAGAACGAGCTCATGCGCAACGTGTTCTCGCTGCTCGAACTCGAATCGGTGAGGCCGAATGGCTGACGTGCCCAACATCGGTGCAGGGACCCGCGTCGCGCTGCTCGCGCGACCGGGCAAGGCAGCCGACAACCTCGCCGATGCGGTGCGCCAGGCTGGCGCCGAGCTGATCGTGGCGGTCGATCCCGCCGCGACGGACGAGGCCGCATTGCGCGCGCTGCGTCCGCAGGCCCTGCTGATCGCGCTCGAACCGAGCATCGAGGCCTCGCTCGACAACTTCGACGACATCCTGGTCGATCCGTCGATGATCGTGATCTTCGACGAAGCGGACGTCGCGGCGCACCGCAGCGGCTGGGACGCGCAGCGCTGGGTCCGCCATCTGTCGGCGAAGCTGCGCCGCGATTCCAACGTGC
The DNA here is from genome assembly GCF_042677005.1 of Lysobacter brunescens. NCBI lineage: Bacteria > Pseudomonadati > Pseudomonadota > Gammaproteobacteria > Lysobacterales > Lysobacteraceae > Lysobacter > Lysobacter brunescens. The sequence goes on from NZ_JBHTIF010000001.1 coordinate 2,351,206, forward strand.
TGCCCCCAGGTGCCGAGAACGAAGCCGACTGGCAGCCTTCGCCCGGCAAGGTGCCGGCGCCGTCGGCGGCCTATGCCAATGTCGACATGGCGAGCTTCACCGAAGAAGCAGTGGCGCATGCCGACAGCGTGCCCGCCGATGGCATGCCCGCCGACGCCCGGACGCCTGTCCCCGGACTGGATCCGGTCGTGCTCGATCCAGGCCTGCTCGACGCCATTCCCGCCGCGCCCGCACCGGTCGCACCGCCTGTGGCCGCACCCGTGGCGCCGCCGCCGGCAGCGACCTTCGAACCCGTGCCGGCCACGCCTGCGGAGACGCCGCGCGTGTCCTTCGGCGCGCTGGAGATCGAATCCCTCGAAATGGAGGTCGCCGAGGGCGAGTCCTTCAACATCGAGGCCTTCAACATCGAAGCCGTCGACTTCGGCGCCCCCGACATCGCACATGCCCCGATCGAATCGCTTTCGATCGACGCCATGGCGGAGGAGTCGCTCGACGACATGTCGGCCGCCGATGCGTCGCTGTCGCTGGACGCCTTCGATTTCGACGCGCCGGCTGTGGCTGCGCCTGCCGATTCTGCGCCTGCGGCCGCCGGCCTGCAGCTCGACGACGACGCGTTCTTCCTCGAAACGCTGTCCAACGACCGCGCCGCACCGACCGAACCGCTGCCCGAGATCCGTTTCGACGATTTCGATGCCGCCGCGATGGACTTCGAGTCGGTGCAGGCACCCGCGCCCAAGCGCGATCCGGAGACGGTGCTGTCGTTCGAGGAGCTGATCGCCCGGAGCATGGCTGCCGCCGATGACGTGCCGGCGTCCGAAACCGTCGGTTCCGCGCCCGCTGCGCCGATGTCGTCTCCGAACCTGCCGCCGCCACTGCCTGCATCCACCGCCGAGCCGGCGAATGCCGCGCCTGCGCCGGCCGTCGCTCCGACCTTCTCGCTGGGCGAACTCTCGCTCGCGCCGGTGGAGGATGCGCCCGTCGCCGCGCCGGCGCCTGCGGACAAGCCGAAGCCCGCCAGCCATGACCTGAGCGCGCTCGAAGCGCGGATCTCCAGCCTGTCGCTGGTCGCGATCGAGGACGAGGCGAAGCGCGGCACCGGCGACAACCCCTTCCTGCTCGATGACGATCCGCTGCCGCCGGCCCTCGACATGACCACGCCGGCCGCGCCGGTGGTGCCGTCGATCGCGCCACCGCCGCTGGCCAGCGCCGGCCCGCCGCCGCTGCCGCCGATCGCAGGCGCGGACACCGCCGGCGTCGTGCTGATCGAGGCCGGACTCGGTGGTCCGGATCCCGCGCGCCAGCTGCTGTCGTCGATTCCCGCCGATTTCCCGGCTGCCGTGCTGGTGCGCCTGCACCTGCAGGGCGGACGCTACGACCGACTGGTCGCGCAGATGGAGCGCGCGTCTGCGCTGCCGGTGGCCCTGGCGGCCAGCGGTGCGAGCGCGAACCCCGGCACCATCTACTTCATGCCCGACAGCGTCGGCGTCGAACCTGCCGGCGGTGGACGCCTGCGTTTCGTGCCCGAAGCGGGCGGCGCCACCGCCATCTTCGCGGCCCTGCCGCCGGGCGACAGCGCGATCGTCTTCCTCAGCGGCAGCGATCCGGCGCTGATCGACGCGGCGATGGCCGCCACCGCCACCGGCACCCTGGTCGCCGCGCAGACGCCGGAAGACTGCTACGACGGCGCGGCCTGCGCGGTGCTGCGCTCGCGTGGCGCGGCTTCCGGCCTGCCGGTCGAGCTGGCCGGCCGGCTCGCCGCGCGCTGGCCGAGCTGACCGTCGTCCCCGCCACGAGATTCGAAGCGAGTACACCCGTGAACACCCAAGCCAACGACATCCGAGGCGTGCTGATCCAGATCGCGGGTTCGCAGCTGCTGCTGCCGAACGCCGCGACCGTCGAAGTGCTGTCGTACGCCGATCCGGAGCCGATCGAGAACGCGCCGGACTGGCTGCTCGGCCAGATCCGCTGGCGCGGCTGGCGCCTGCCGCTGGTGTCGTATGCGCGCATCGCCGGCACGCACACCGAAGGCGCGGCCATCGGCACCAAGGTCATCGTGATCAAGGCGCTCGGCGGCGACCCGAAGATGCCGTATTTCGCGCTGGTGGCGCAGGGCTTCCCGCGCCTGGTCACGATCACCCGCGAGAACATGATCTTCGACAGCGAGCACCTCGAAAGCCTGCCCAATGGCATCAAGCTGCGCGTGCTGTTCAACGACGACACCGCGCTGGTGCCCGACCTCGACGCCACCGAGCGCCTGCTGATCGACGTGCTGCGTCCGGCGCCCAAGCCCGAGGTCGAGGCGGCGAACGAGGATGTGGCCGAGATCGCCGCCGAGGAGATCACCGCCGAGATCGCCGCCGACAGCGACGACATGCAGGAAGGCGCCTGACCGATCCGGTTGCGTTCCAGGTCGTGCGGCTCGACGCCGTCTGCCTGCCGCACGGACCGTCCCGATCGAGGATCTGATCGAAGTCGCAGCATCGCGTCCGGGCCCTTGCCCGGGGCTCCGGTGAGGGCGCGACCGCGCTATCCTCGTCCCGATCCGTCCACATCCGCCCGGGACGACATGCCCCCTCTGCGCAGGCCATCGCGATGCTGAGCGTCGGCGGCGTCATCGTCGCCGGACTGGCGTGGCTGGGCCTGATGTTCGCCGTCGCCGTGATCGGCGAGCGCCGCCCGCAGGCCTTCGCGCGACGCTGGGCCGTGGTCTACACGCTGTCGCTGGCGGTGTACTGCACCTCGTGGACCTTCTTCGGCACGGTCACCCAGGCCGCGCGTTCGGGCTGGCCGCTGCCCCCGACCTTCATCGGCACGATTCTGCTGTACGTCTTCGGCATCGGCCTGCTGATGCGCCTGGTGCGCCTGGTGCGCGAGAGCAATAGCACCTCCATCGCGGACTTCGTCGCCAGCCGACTCGGCCAGGACGGCTGGCTCGCGGCGGGCGTCACCTTCGTCGCGGTGCTCGGCATCGTCCCGTACATCGCGCTGCAGCTGAAGGCGGTGGCGATGAGCTTCGCGCTGCTGGTACGCGACGATGCCGCGCAGGTGCCGGCCTGGCAGGACAGCGCGCTGTACGTGGCGCTGGCGATGGCCGCGTTCGCGATGCTGTTCGGCACGCGCAGCGCCAGCGCGGCCGAGCACAACCGCGGACTGATCCTCGCGATGGCCTTCGAGGCCCTGCTCAAGCTCGGCGCGATGCTGGCGATCGGCCTGTTCGCGATCTCGCTGCCGACCGATCTCGCTGTCGCGCCCGTGCAGCCCGTCGCGCAGACAGATCTGTCCGGCTTCGGACCGCTGGTGCTGCTCGGCGTGCTGGCGATGTTCACGCTGCCGCACCAGTTCCATGTCGGTGCGGTGGAATGCCGCGAAGAGCGCGACGTGCTGCGCGCGCGCTGGCTGTTCCCGCTTTACCTCGTGCTGATCGCGCTGCCGATCCTGCCGCTGGCGCGCGCGGGCGATGCGCTGCTCGGTGCGCAGGGCGTGCCCTCCGATCTGTACGTGCTGGCGCTGCCGCTCTCGCAGGGGCACGAAGGACTGGCGTTGCTCGGCTTCCTCGGGGGGCTCAGTGCCGGCACCGGCATGGTGATCGTCAGCACCGTCACGCTCAGCCTGATGATCGGCAACCACTGGCTCACGCCGCTGTGGCTGCGCGGCCCGTGGGCGCCGAACCGCACGACCGCGACCGCATCGGCCGACCTGCGCGGCGCGGTGCTGGTGCAGCGGCGCATCGGCATCCTCGCCATCGTTCTGCTCGCCTGGGGCTATGGCCGCCTGATCGCCGGCAGCGACGCGCTGGCGGATGTCGGCGCGCTGTCGTTCTCCGCACTGGCCTCGCTGGCGCCTGCGCTGGGCTTCGCGCTGTGGCGCCCGCAGACGCCGCCGCGCGCGGTGCTGCTGGGCATCGCCGTGGCCGTCGCGCTGTGGATGTGGCTGCTGCTGGTGCCGGTGATGGTGGAGTCGCTGGTGCAGTCGCGCGGTGTGCATGCCGAGTGGCTGCGCACCGGGCCATGGGGCTGGTCGCTGATCGCGCCGGATGCGTTCTTCGGCCTGACCGGCTGGAGTCGGCTGGGGCGCGCGGTGGTGATGAGCCTGTTCGCCGGCGTGGTCGTCACCTGGATCGCATCGACGCGCGGCAGCGCGTGGTGGCAGGCCGGGCCGCGTCGTGCCGGTGCGCGCGGGCTGTCGCTTGACCTGCTGCGCGACGTCGGCCGGCGCTTCCTCGCGCGCGAGGTGGTCGATGCCGCGCTGTCCGGCGCGCGCGCCGACGCAGCGGTGCCGGCACTGCAGGAAGCGCGGCTCGAACGCGAGCTGGCCTCGGTGCTCGGCGCGGCGTCGGCACGCCTGCTGCTGGATGCGGCGCGACGCGAGGCCGGCCGCGACCTCGACACCGTCGCTGCGATCGTCGGCGAAGCTTCGCAGGACCTGCGTTTCAACCAGCGCCTGCTCGAAGCCGCGCTGGAGAACATGAGCCAGGGCATCAGCGTCGTCGACCGCGAGCTGCGCCTGGTCGCATGGAACCGGCGCTATGCCGAATTGTTCGGCTATCCGGAATCGCTGCTGCGCGTGGGCGTGCCGATCGCCGATCTGCTGCGCCACAACCTGCGCCACGGCTGGAACGTCGCTGCGATCGAGGACGAAGTCGACAAGCGCTTGCGCCACATGCGCGCCGGCACGCCCTACGTCAGCGAGCGCGTCTTCCCCGGCGGCATGGTCATCGAAATCCGCGGCAACCCGATGCCCGGAGGCGGTTTCGTCGCGACCTTCACCGATGTCACCGCGTTCCGCCAGACCGAGGCGGCACTGATCCGCAGCAACGAGACGCTGGAGCAGCGCGTCGCCGACCGCACCGCGCGGCTCGACCAGGCGCGCGCCGACGCAGAGCGCGCGAACGACGCGAAGAGCCGCTTCCTCGCCGCGATCGGCCACGACCTGCTGCAGCCGCTGCATGCCGCGCAGCTGTTCACCGACGCGCTGGTCGAACAGTTGCCCGACGCCGCGCGTCGCGGCACCGCGCGGCAGATCCGCGGCGCGCTCGATTCCACCGGCGACCTGCTCGCCGGCCTGCTGGACATGTCGCGGCTCGAAGCCGGCGGACTGGTCCCGCAGCCGCGCGCATTCCCGCTGGCCGAGGTGCTCGATCCGCTGGCGTCGGAGTTCCGCGCGCTCGCTGCCGAACGCGGGCTGGCGTTCCGCATGCGCCCGACGCGCGCCTGGGTACGCACCGATCCGCAGCTGCTGCGCCGCGTGCTGCAGAACTTCCTCGCGAATGCCGTGCGCTACACCGCGCAGGGCGGCGTGCTGCTGGGCGTGCGTCGCGACGGCGGGTGCCTGCGCATTGAGGTGCACGACACCGGCCCGGGCATCGCGGAAGCGGAACGGCAGGCGATCTTCGAGGAATTCCGGCGCGGCGACGGTGCGGCCGGGCAGGGGCTCGGCCTGGGACTGGCGATCGCGGACCGCATCGCGCGCCTGCTCGATGCACCGCTGGGTCTGCGCAGTCGGCCGGGCTGCGGCACGGCGTTCTCGCTGACCCTGGACGCAGTCGCGCCGGTGCATCCCGAAACGATGAGCGCGGGCCTGTCGCAGGACAGCGAGACGGGCCTCCGCGTGCTCGTCGTCGACAACGATCCGCAGGCCTTGGCCGCGCTGTGCGCGGTGCTTGCCGGCTGGCAGTACCGCGTTGTCGCGGTCGCCGACGGTGCCGCCGCCGAAGCCGCGCTCGCCCATACGCTCGCGGACCTGTGGCTGTTCGACTACCACCTCGACGACGGCGACACCGGCGTTGCGCTGCACGCGCGATTGTCCGCACGCTTCGGCGCGTGCCCGTGCCTGATCCTCAGCGCCGACGACAGCGGCGAGGTCCGTCGCGTCGCGCTCGAGCATGGCCTCGGCCTGCTGCCCAAGCCGGTGAAGGCGCTGGCGCTGCGCTCGATGCTGCGACGGTTGCTGGCGGCACGGAGCCTCTGATTGTCATCCCGAGCGTAGCGAGGGACCTGCTGTTGTTCAGGCGTGTCGCAACGATCCAGAAACAGGTCCCTCGCTGCGCTCGGGATGACAAGGCACCGCTTGCCCCGCGGCTTACAATGCGGCTCCCGCACCGGATACCGTCCCATGCCCTACACGCCGATCGTCGCCACCCTGGGTTACGTGCTGTCGCCGGATCGTTCGCAGGCGCTGCTGATCCATCGCAACGCGCGGCCCGGCGACCAGCACCTGGGCAAGTACAACGGTCTGGGCGGCAAGATCGAACCGGACGAGGACGTGGTCGCCGGCATGCAGCGCGAGATCCGCGAGGAAGCGGGCATCGAATGCGAGGAACTTGCGCTGCGTGGCACGATCAGCTGGCCCGGCTTCGGCAAGCAGGGCGAGGACTGGCTGGGTTTCGTTTTCGTCGTCACGCGTTTCAGCGGCAAGCCGTTCACGAGCAATCCCGAAGGCACGCTGGAATGGGTGCCGGTCGACCGCATCCTCGACCTGCCGCTGTGGGATGGCGACCGCCATTTCCTGCCGCTGGTGTTCGACGACGATCCACGCGCCTTCCACGGTGTGATGCCGTATCGCGACGGGCGGATGGTGTCGTGGAGTTATTCGCGGATCTGAGCTGACGGATTTGTATAGGGTGCGCCTTGGCGCACCGTGTCGGATCCTCGCGCGAAAAGCCGGTGCGCCAAGGCGCACCCTATGACAGCGTGTGCTCAGGGCCGCGATTCGCCCGATTCTTCCAGAATGCGCCAGGTGCCGTCGGTGTCCGGACCGACCAGCAGCGTGTGCGGCGCCGAGTAATCCTTCATCACCGAATAGCGCGTGGCCCTGATGCGGACGTTGTCGCCTTCGACGACGTAGCGCACCTCGCTGTAGCGGTCGAGATCGTTCTGTTCCTTCGCCACCGGCAGCACCTGGCGCAGCAGCGCCTTGTAGCTGGGTGCGGGCATGGCCATCTCGCGCGAGGTGCCGTCGGGGAAGATGCGGCGGTTGCTGATCTTCGCGGTGTCGGCGTACAGGTCGACGAGGGCGGAATCGAAGGCTTCGTTGAGTTGCACGAACCGCTCGAACAGTGCGCGGGCTTTGGCTTCCTGCGGCGATGCCTGCGTCTTCGCAGACGTGTCCGCAGGCTTTTTCGCGTGCGCGGGCAGGGCGGGCACGGCGGTGGCGAACAGGGCCAGGAGCAGGGCGGCGAGCAGGGGGCGAGTCGGGTGCAGGCGCATCGCGTCGGAATTCCATGCCGGGGATGCCGGATTGTGTCCGTGCATCGCCACGTACGGAAGGGCACGGAACCGCAGGCCCTTCAATTCCGTGATGCCGATTCGGCGATACGCGCCTGCAGGTGGCGATACCAGTCGCGTTCGATCCGGTCGGCCGGGCCGATCAGGCGCTCGAAGTTCTCCAGCGTGCCGCCTTCGGCGATCAGCCGTCGATAGGCATCGGCGTGGCGTCCGCCGTCGCCGTGGAACAGGAAGTGGGTGAGGCTCCAGTACTGCACGTAATAGCGGTTGACGTGGCTGTGGATGCTCGGCGCATCGCGGCCGGTGATCAGCGCGCGGATCGGGATCCACTGTCCGGCAGCGATGTCGGCGTCGAGGTCGCCGCTCAGTTCCGTGCGGTCCAGCCACCAGATCGGATAGGCGTCGCCGTCGATCTCGCCGGGCCGCAGGCGGCCGCCCACGATGCGGCTCGCGCCGAAATACGTGCCGAGGCCTTCCTCGATCCATTTCGTCTTCGGGAAGCGCGCGACTTCGTTGTTAAGCTGGTGCGTCGCCTCGTGCAGCATCCAGTGGTACGGATTCGCGCCATCCTTCGCGTAGTAGGCGTACGACACCGGCGCGAGGTAGTAGGCCTCGGCCCACGGGCTGCTGCGGTTGTTCGCCTGGAATTCGCCCTTGCGCGCGTACAGCGTGAGTCGCAGTTTCGGCGCATCCGCAGCGCGCGGCGCCACCTGCGGAAACCACGCCAGATAAGCGGCGTGCAGCGCCTCTACCGCATCGCCGACACGCAGGGTCTGTTCGTCGTCGGCGCTGCTGGTGATTGCGTAATGCGCGGTCTCGACAACGCGCGCGCCGGGCAGCGGCGCAGGATGCGCGGGCAGGCGCGCTCGTGCGGCGGCGGGTTTCGCGGCCTGCGCGCCCTGCATGGCCTGCGCTTCGCGATGCGCGCTGCTGCGCCACGCGACGTAGCCGCCGATGCCGAGCAGGAACAGCGCGGTGAGCAGTGCGGGCAGCAGGCGTTCGACGCGATCGCGCGGCATATGTGTCACGCTTCGCCGGTCTGCCGCGCCGGGTCGCTGATCTCCAGTCCGCGCAGGATCACGCTCGCCTGGGTGCGGTTGCGCGCGCCGAGCTTCTCGAAGATCGCGCTGAGGTGCGCCTTGACCGTGCGTTCCTGCACGTCGAGGCGGTCGGCGATCTGCTTGTTGAGCAGGCCTTCGGCGACCAGCGCCAGCACGCGGAATTGCTGCGGCGTCAGGCTGGCGAGGCGTGCGGCGAGGTCGGCGTCGTCGGGCGTGGACCGCGCGCGGGCGACGGCGGGGCGCAGCGCCGGCGGCAGCCATTCCTCGCAGGCGAGCACGGCGCGGATCGCGTCGCGCAGTTCGTCCAGGCCCGCGCTCTTGGGGATGTAGCCGGCGGCGCCGTGGTCCAGCGCGCGACGGACGATCTGCGGGTCCTCGTTTGCCGAGACCAGCGCGACCGCCACCGCCGGGTACTGCGCGCGGATCGCAGCGAGCCCGGCCAGGCCGTGGTTGCCGGGCATGTGCAGGTCGAGCAGCACCAGGTCTACGTCGGGGCGCGCCTCCAGCGTCGCCAGCACCTCGTCCAGCGAGGCCGCTTCACAGGTCTGCACATCGTCCGCCGCGTCCACCGCCGCGCCGCGCAGTGCGGCCCGGAACAGCGGATGGTCGTCGGCGATCAGCAGCAGGGGCATCGGCGATGGCGGAGTCGGGCAGGGTGCCGGCAAGCCTAGCAGGGCCGGGGCAGGCGATGACGGCCACGGTCTCGTACCAAAGTACGATGTCGCGGTCATGCGGCGCTGGTACGGTGATCGGTCATGATGCCCATCGCCCACTCCGCATGCCGTCCGGTCGTCGTCCTCGCGCTCGCGCTGGGTCTCGCCGCCTGCGCCTCCGCGCCCCGCCCTGTCACACCTTCGATGATCGAACGCGACGCTTCCGCCTTCCGTGTTCAGCGCACCACGTCGCATCGCGACGGCGACGACCTGCTGACCGCAGGCCTCGGCCTCGCCGGCCTGCGCATGCTTGCGCCGCCGGCGTTCGCCGATGCCGCCGCGCCGACGCCCGTCGAACTGCGCCGTCGCGCGATCTGGAGCAACTGGCGCGGCATCGCCGACCTCGCACCCGGTGGCGGCTACGGCGAGGTCTACGGCAGCGTGGCCACAGTACCCGGTCGCGAGTTCTCCGCGCTGGCCACCGTGCCCGGCGCGCGCCAGCCGCATCGCGTGCTGGTCCAGGTGCCCGATGCCTTCGATCGCACGCGCCGCTGCGTGCTGGTCGCGCCGTCGTCGGGCTCGCGCGGCGTGTACGGCGCCATCGCGGTCGCCGGCGCCTGGGGCCTGCCGAAGGGCTGCGCCGTGGCCTACACCGACAAGGGCACCGGCAGCGATTACGTCGATCTCGATGCACGCACCGGCATGCAGGCCGACGGCAGCATCGCGGCGCTCGGCACCGAAGCGCTGGCCTTCGCGCCCGAGGTGCCCGAAGGCGCGACCGGCGTCGCGTTCAAGCATGCGCACTCGCAGGACAACCCCGAGGCCGACTGGGGCCGCCACGTGCGCCAGGCCGCCGAGTTCGCGCTGGTCGCACTCGACGAGGCGTTCCCGGCCGAGGCGCCGTTCACCTTCGCCAACACCCGGGTGATCGCGGTCGGCATCTCCAACGGCGGCGGCGCGGTGCTGCGCGCGGCCGAACAGGACGGCGACTGGCTCGACGCGGTGGTCGCCGGCGAGCCCAGCGTGCTCGTCGACGGGCACGACAGCCGCGCGCTGTACGACTACACGACCGAAGCGATGCTGCTGATGCCCTGCGCATTGCTCGCGATGGACGACCTGCCGCAGCCGCCGCTGCAGGCGCAGGCGCGCGGCCAGTGGACCGAGCGCTGCCGCGTGTTGCGCGAAGCCGGACTGGTCGATGGCAGTGATGCCGATGCGCAGGCCCGCGACGCGCTCGCGCGCATGCGCGCCTCCGGCTGGACCGACGAGGCCCTGCGCGCAGGTGCGCTGAGCGTCGGCTTCGATCTCTGGCGCGCGGTCGCGGTGAACTACGCCTCGGCCTACGGCCGCTTCGGCATCGACGCGCATCCCTGCGGCTACGGTTGGTCGGCACAGAACGCGGAGGGTTCGCGTCGCGTCGCCACCGCCCAGGAGCGCGCGGCGTGGTGGAGCGACGCCAGCGGCATTCCGCCCGGCGCGGGCGTGGGCATCGTCGACGACAGCGTCCGTGTCGATCCCTCCCTGTCGCGACTGCAGTGCCTGCGCGGGCTGTGGAGCGGCGCATCGGTCGAGGCCGAGCGCGTCCATCGCGGCGTCGCGGAGACGCGCGCTGGACTGCCACGCAAAGGCTTGCCGGTGACGGTGATCCACGGCGCCGACGATGGCCTGATCCCGATGGCCTTCACCAGCGCGCCCTACGTGGCGAAGGCGCGTGCCGCCGGTCGCGACGTACGTTTCTGGCAGGTTCGCCACGCCCAGCATTTCGACGCCTTCCTGGGATTGCCCGACTACGGCGCGCGCTACCTGCCGATGCTGCCCTACGTCTACCGCGCGCTGGACCGCACGCTCGACGCGCTGGAGCAGGGCAAGTCGCTGCCCGGCGACGCGGTGATCGACACCGTCCCGCGCGCCGGGAAGCCGCTGACGGCGGAGCATCTGGCGCTGCCTTGATCGACGGAGCACCATCGCCGTGCCGGCATGCACGCCGGCGCAGGGAGGTGTCGTCTTGAAGCCGGTCGGGCGCGTCATGCGCATTGCGGCATCCCTCGCGTGCTCCGCGTTGCTCGCGGGCTGCATGCGCGATGGCGATGCGGGGACGACGCTGCCGGTGGCGACTGCCGCCGCTGTCGCCGCACGACCTGCGGCGCCTGCCGCCTTCGACCCTTTTCCCGACCGCGAGAAAGTCCCGGTACGCGATCTGTTCGCGGCGCTGTCTCGCGAAGCCGATCGCCTGTCGACCTCGCAGCTTGTCCGTGACGAGTACCAGCGCCTGATACAGGCGCACGGCCTGCCCGACGACAGCACGCTCTTTCCCGACTACCTGCGCGTCCGCATCGCCTTCGAAGCGACGCGTGCCGGCGGCCTGTGGGGCCTGCAGTGGCGGGTCACCGACCAGTTGCCGCAGTCGGACCGGATCTGGGCGCAATGGGATGCGCTCGTGCTGCCTGCCGATGGCGCGTTGCCGCCGTCGACGGCCATCGCCGAGTGCGACGAACTGTCGGCGCTGTTCGCCGTGGTCGCGCACGGCATGGGCCTGTCGTCGCGTTCGCGCGTCGGCCTGTTCTGGCCGACCAGCACCCATACGGTCGCGGTCTGGACCATCCAGCCCGCGCCTGCCGGGTCCGGCAACATGCCAGCCGAGGTTCGGATCGTGGTGCCGACCTCGCAGATCTTCCTCGACGGCGCGCAGAGCCTGGGCACGCGCGGCTTCGATCCGTGGACGCAGCCGAAGGTCTTCCCGTATGCGCGGCGCGACATCGCCGAGGATCATCCGTTGCCGGCCGCGCTGGCGCGGTATTTCGTGCAGCAGGTGCGCCGCCACGCCAGCGATCCGCAGGGCCTGCTGCAGACGGCGCGCAACCGTCGCGAGTACGATCAGCGCATGAGGGCCCGGGATGCGGGCGAGGATCGCCGATGAAACAACGCCACTTCTCCATGCTGCGCGACTTCCACCTGGCCGACTGGCTGACCCTGGCCAACGCCTTCTGCGGCGTCAGCGCGGTGTTCCTCGCGATGCTGTACGCCACCTCGCAGGACATCCGCCTGCTGCTGCTGGGCTGCGCGCTGGTGCCGCTGGCCTTCGTGTTCGACGCCCTGGACGGCCGCGTGGCGCGCTGGCGGCAGTCCTCGTCGACGCTGGGCCGGGAACTCGATTCGCTGGCCGACGTGATCTCCTTCGGCGTGGCCCCGGCTGCTCTGGGCTTCGCCGCGGGGCTGCAGGGCGGCTGGGACTGGCTGGTGCTGGGCTACTTCGTCTGCTGCGGCGTCAGCCGCCTGGCGCGCTTCAACGTCACCGCCGAGCAGCTCTCGGGCGATGGCGACAAGGTCAAGCATTTCGAGGGCACGCCGATCCCCACCAGCCTGGCGCTGGTGGTGGTGCTGGTGATCGCCGCCGACGCCGGCCGCATCGGCGGCAACTTCTGGTTCGGCGCCCACCGGCTCGGCCCCTGGGTCCTGCATCCGATGGTGCTGATGTACGCCCTGTCCGGCTCGCTGATGATCAGCAAGACCCTGCGCATCCCGAAGTGGTGAGCCGACAAGTCTGAATTCGCGGGTTCTGGGCCGGGCGCTGTCCATCACTTGGACGAAATCCATGATCAAACCCATCCCCACCCAACCCTCCCCTTGAAGGGGAGGGCTTTCAAAGCGCCGCGCTTGTCTCCCTCCCCTTCAAGGGGAGGGTTGGGTGGGGATGGGTTTCGTGCGCGCATGCCGGGCTGGCTTTGCCTCTGCGGATTGCATGCCTCACGCCGCCGACGGAGACCGTCATCCGCCGTTGCTATCATGTCGGCTCCTGATCTGGAGCGATGCGATGCGGACTGCAGGTGGTGCGGGTTTCGGGATGCCGGGCGACGCGGATGCGATGGCCAGGCAATGGATGAATGCCTTCGGTGATGCCATGCGCGCTTTCTCGGGCCAGCCGCAGCCGCCGCAGGACCCGTGGCAGGCCGCTTTCGAGACATGGAGCCGCATGGCCGGTGTCGGTCGCCGCGACGCTGCCGCCGACATGGTCGAACGCTTTTCCGCCCAGGCCCGGCAGTGGCTGGGCATGATGCAGCAGGTCGCCGGCCAGTTTGCCGGTCGCGACGCCTCGCCGGCCGACATCGCCGGCGCCTGGAAGCAGGCCATGGGCGGGCAGGGCGGCAACCCCTTCGCCGCGCTGTTCGAGGGCATGGCCGGTCGCGGTCAGGCGGGCTTCGACCAGTGGCATGCGCAGGCCGCACCGATCCTCAACGCGATGCTCGGCGGCATGCTGATGGGCGGACTGCGCCAGGAAGGCCTGGGCCTGCTGCGCATGCCGGCCTTCGGCATGAACCGCGAACACCAGGAGCGCCTGCAGGCGCTGGTCGCGGCGCAGATCGAGCTGCAGGAAAAGAACGACGCCTACAACCAGCGCATGCTCGCCATCGGCCAGGACGCGTTCGTGCGCTTCGAGCGCAAGCTCGCCGAGCGCAGCGAACCCGGCCGCCAGCTGAAGTCGGCGCGCGCGCTGTTCGACCTGTGGATCGATGCGGCCGAGGAGGCCTACGCCGAGGTCGCGCTGTCGCACGAATTCCGCCGCCTGTACGGCGAACTGGTGAACGCGCAGATGAAGGTCCGCGCCGGCATCCAGCGCGAAGTGGAGCTGTTCTGCGATCTGTTCGGGATGCCTGGCCGCACCGAGGTGGACGCCGCGCATCGTCGCATCGCCGAACTCGAACGCCAGGTGCGTCGCCTGCGCACCGCCGCACCGCAGGCCCAGGCGAAGCCCGCCCCCTCGAAGCAGGCACCGCAGAAGCCGGTCGCGGTGCCAGGCGTTCCGAAGGTCGACGTCGCCGTGAAATCGCCTGCGAAGCCGGCCGCGAAACCCAAGGCAAGCCCTGCGCCTAGGAAGGCAGCCAAGGCGGCAAAGGCCGCAGCAGCGAAGGCGAAGCCGGTCCGCGCCGCCGCCAAGCGCGCGCCGAAGCCGGCGATCGCTTCGATCCCGCTGCCGGAACCGCTGAAGCCGATCGCGACCGCGAAGACCTCGGCCAAGACCACGAAGAGGGCCCGCTGATATGTACAACACGCCATTCGACGTGACCCCCGACAAGCTGGCCGAGGAAGCGGCCACCATGCAGCAGAAGCTCGGCGCGGGCCTCGCCACGCTGCGCGAACTGGACGACGTGCACTACGGCGTCACCGCCAAGGAAGAAGTCTGGCGCGACGGCAAGGTCGTGCTGTATCGCTTCCGCGGCGAGAAGGCACACACCGCGAAGGTGCCGCTGCTGATTTGCTACGCGCTGGTCAACCGCCCGTACATGGTCGACCTGCAGGACGACCGCTCGCTGGTGAAGAACCTGCTGGCGCTGGGCCAGGACGTGTACCTCATCGACTGGGGCTACACCGACCGCTCCGATCGCTTCCTCACCCTGGAGGATTACATCGAGCGCTTCATCGACGGCGCCGTGGACCATCTCCGCGAAACCACGGGCCAGGACCGCATCAACCTGCTCGGCATCTGCCAGGGCGGCGCGTTCTCGCTGACCTACAGTTCGCTGCATCCGGACAAGGTCCGCAACCTGATCACCATGGTCACGCCGGTGGATTTCCACACCGACGACAACATGCTGTCGAACTGGATCCAGGACCTCGACATCGACCAGTTCGTCGACACGCTCGGCAACGTGCCGGCCGACCTGATGAACCTGTGCTACCTCACGCTCAAGCCCTACCGGCTGTTCGTGCAGAAGTACGTGGGCATGGTCGACATCCTCGACGACAGGAAGGCGATGGAGGATTTCCTGCGCATGGAGAAGTGGATCTTCGACTCGCCCGACCAGGCCGGCGAAGCCTTCCGCCAGTTCATCAAGCAGTACTACCAGGGCAACGGTTTCGTGAACGGCGGCATCGTCATCGGCGAGCGCGAAGTGGATCTCGGCTTCGTCGACATGCCGGTGCTGAACATCTACGCGGAGCAGGACCATCTGGTGCCGCCGTCGGCGTCGAAGCCGATGAAGGGACTGGTCGGCAGCAACGACTACTCCGAAATCTCCTTCCGTGGCGGCCACATCGGCATCTACGTGTCCGGGCGCGCACAGAAGGAAGTGCCGGCGGCGATCCACGACTGGCTGACGAAGCGCTCGGCATGATGCGTCGGCTCATCACTGCTCTGCTCGCCTGCACCGTTGCGCTGTCGGTGCAGGCGGCCAGCCCCGTCGCGAAGCCGGTCGCGAAACCGGCCGATGCCGCCACGGCGCAGCGCGAGATCCAGGGCCTGATCGACGCGCTGGGTCGCTCCGGCTGCGCGTTCGAGCGCAACGGCGAGTGGTACGACGGCGCGCGGGCGCGCACGCACCTCGGTCGCAAGTACGACTACCTGCGCCGCCGCGATCCGAACGGCAGCGCGGAGTCGTTCATCGAACGCGCCGCCAGCCGCAGCAGCACCAGCGGTCGCGCCTACCACGTGCGTTGCCCGGGCAAGGCGGTCGAACCGGCTTCGGCATGGTTCAACCGCCAGCTGCGGGACTTGCGGGCCGCGCGCTGATCGACTGCAATGCAGGCATCGCCCCCGCGATCACACACTGAGGTGCGCATGTCCGGAACTTCCACGCTCGCCCGCAGCCGCAACGACCGCGTACTGGTCGGCGTGGTCGGCGGCATCGCCGCCCGCTTCGGCTGGAATTCGACCCTGCTGCGCGTCGTCTATGTCCTCGGTTCCGCACTGTCGGCGGCATTCCCCGGCATCCTCGTCTACCTCGCGCTCTGGCTGCTGATGCCGGAAGAGCCGTGAGTCGGGACGCGCAATGAATCGCGCCGGGCTGTTCGCGCTGCGCACGCTGGGCGTGCTCTGGACCCTGCCGAACACGGCGGTCGGCGTCTCCGCCGGCCTGGCCGCGATGTGCTTCGGCGCGAAGCCACGTTTCGATCCGCGCGACTGCGCGCTGGTGTTCAACCGCCTGCCCTGGGGCCCCGGCGGCGCGATCACCTTCGGCAACGTGATCCTCAACACCCACGCCGATCTCGACGGTCGCTGCCGCACCTACGCCACCCGCGCCGGCCTGTGCGAAGACCCGATGACGCGCATCGGCGACCACGAGCGCGCCCATGTCTTCCAGTACATGGCCCTCGGCCCGTTCTTCCTGCCGCTGTACCTCGCCTTCGGCGGCGTCAGCGTGCGCAATCCCTTCGAACGCGCCGCCGATCGCTACGCGATGACCGGGCGAGACTGGTGGCCGTGGCTCAAGGTGAATTCAATGAAATCGCTGCAGGCGCAGCGCGCAGGGCAGTAACGTGGTCGCCAGTAACGGGGTCAGGTTCACTTCGGACAAAGTGAACCTGACCCCGTTACTGAGGCCTCGACCTGACCCCGCACGAACGTCGACTCAACGCCAGATCGACACCCGTTCACCGTCGGCGACGAACAGTGCATTGCCTGCCTTGCAGCTGAAGGCCTTGGCGAAGGCGGGCAACTGCATCGCCGGTGCGTTCGCGCGCCACTGGCCCGGGGCATAGGGCGAGGCCTGCGCATGGGTGGCGGTGGCATCGCTGGACAGCTGCTGCGCCCACAGGCGTGCCCAGCCGCGGAAGAAGGCCTGCTGCGCGTTGTCGGCGGCCTGCGGTTCCTGGCGCGCGTACGCGGTCCACGCCAGTTCGAGGCCGGCGAGGTCGGCGGCGTTCTCGCCGAGCGTGCGCGCACCGTCGATCTTCAGGTCCGGCTTGCCGGGGTAGGCGAAGCGGGCGTACACGCCCTGCAGCGGCGCGATGCGGCCCTGCCAGGCGCTCGTCGTCGTTGGCGACCACCAGTCGCGCAGGTTGCCGCCGGCATCGACGTAGCGACCCTTGGTGTCGGCGACACGCGACAGCTCGTGGCCGACCAGCGCGCCGAAGCTGCCGTACTGCGCGGCCAGCGGCTGCTTGAGGTCCAGGACCGGAGCCTGCAGCACGGCGGCAGTGACGAACAGCCGGTTGTGCGCGAGGTCGTAGCTCAGTGCCGGGAACTGCGGCAGTACGTCCCAGCGGCGATCGGCGTTCGGACGTCCGATGCGCTTCATTTCCTCGCGGTGGTGCCAGGTCGACGCGATCAGGATGTTGCTGCCGAAGCTGCCGCGACCCATCGGCTGGACCGAGAAATCCAGGTCCGAGCGCGGCTTGCCGATCTCGATCTTCAGCTTCTGCAGCTTGGCCACGGCTTCCGCGCGCGTCGCGTCGTCCATCCAGGTGTTCGAGGCGATCGAGGCTTCCAGTGCTTCGCGCACGTGGCGGCTGATCGTCGCCGCGCGATCGGCGGCGTCCTGCGTCAGGTAACGCTCGGTGTAGGCGTGCGCCATCATGCCGCCAGCCGACGCATTGATCGCATCGAGCACCTGCTGCGTGCGCGGTGCCGGATCCATCTCGCCGCGCAGCAGTCGGCCGCGGAATTCGTGGTCGGCGTCGCGCCAGTTCTTGCTGAGGTAGGGTGCCATCGCGTTGCCGACCTGGAAGCGCAGGTAGGCTTTCCACTGCGCTGGCTTGAGGCTGGTCGTCAGCTTGTCGAGCTGAGCGAAGAGCGCCGGATCGGCCATCGACACCTGCTCGGCGGTCACGCCCTGCGCCTTGAGGAAGGCCGCGAGCTGCAGGTTCCGGTATTTCTTCGTGAAGTCCTTGGTCGGCACCGGGTTGTAGTTGCTGCGCAGTCGCACCAGGTCTGCGCGTGCCTTGGAGGCGCGTGCGATGCGGGTTTCCAGGTCGATCACCAGCGCGGCGTCGGCTGCGGCGTTCGCTGCGGGGGTGCCGGTCAGCACCATGATCTTCTGCACGTAGCCGTTGTAGCGGCCCAGCAGGTTGCGCGCATCGGCATCGCTGCGCGTGTAGAAGCTCGCATCCGGCAGGCCGAGGCCGCCCTGGGCGAAATAGCCCATGTAGGTATCGAGGTTCTTCAGGTCGATGTCGGCGGTGAAATTGAAGACCACCGGAATGCCGATCTGGTGCAGCGCGGCGATCGCCGGCGCGATTTCCTGCGCTTTCTTGATAGCATCGATGCGTGCGAGCAGCGGTGCGATCGGCGTGGCACCGTCGCGTTCCACCGCCGCTTCGTCCATGCCGCTGGCCCAGAAATCGCCGAGCAGCTTCTGCACCTGGCCCTGCGGCGACTTCGCTGCGGCCTCCAGGAGCGCGCGCTGCTGGTCGCGCGCCTGCGTCGCCAGCTCGCCCAGCGCGCTGGCGCTGCCGCTGGCCGGCACCGGGTTCGCCTTCAACCAGTCCGCGTTCGTGGCGCCGTAGAGGTCGGCGCAGGCGCTGAGCGCGGCGACCGGTTTCGGTGCGGGCTTGGTGGGCTTGCGCTTCTTCGCCGCATCCGCGTGCGGTGCGGCGATGGCGACAACGAGGCAGAGGGCGAGGGCGGCGGGGCGCAGTGCGTGCGGTTTCGACATCGCGGCGTCGGATCCATGGGGAAAGGCCGGGGCAGTGTAGCAACTCGGTTCCGTCGCCGAAGTCCTGCGGCGTGATGCCGATCACGTCCGGTTGCGACGCGCGCAGCGATTTCGCGCCTCAGCGCCAGTCCGCGACGGGCTGCGACAGCCGGAACAGGCGTTCCGCATTGATGGTGGTCGCATGCGCGAGCGCATCGGGCGCGATCCCGCGCAGCGCGGCGATGCAGTCGCGCACCACCGGCAGGCGCGCCGGTTCGTTGCGCTGGCCGCGAATACCCGAATCCGGCTGGTCCGGGGCATCGGTTTCGAGCAGCAGGCATTCCAGCGGCAGCTCGCGCGCGAGCGTGCGCAGCCGGTTCGCGCGCTCGTAGGTCACCGGGCCGCCGAGTCCGATCAGGAAGCCGTGGTCGAACAGGCGTTTCGCCTGGTCCGCGCTGCCGGAAAAGCTGTGGACCACGCCACGCAGCGGGCCGAAGCGACGGATCGCCGCAAGCACGGCGTCGACGGCGCGACGCGCGTGCACGATCACCGGCAGCTCGAAATCGCGCGCCAGGCGCAGCTGGCCGTCGAAAAAGAACGCCTGCCGCTGCGGATCGAGTCCTTCGACGAAGAAGTCGAGGCCGCATTCGCCCACCGCCACCGGGCGCTCGCGTTCGATCCATGCGCGCAGCAGCGGCAGGTGTTCGTCGCGGTGTTCGTCCAGATACATCGGGTGCAGCCCATAGGCCGGATGCAGGCCGGAGCCGGGCATGCAGGTCGCGCGGAGCTTGTCCCAGCCTGCCGCAGCGACCGCCGGCACGATCTGCCGCGTTACCCCGGCGTCGCGCGCACGCGTGAGCGCGGCGTCGCGATCGGCATCGAATTCCGGCGCGTCGAAATGCGAGTGGCTGTCGATCAGCATGCGCGGCACGCGATCACGGTGAGCCGGTCAATGCGTCCGATCAACCGATCCGCGGTACGTCGCCGGGTCGCGGCGCGTCCTTCACATCCTTCACCTCCGGCGCCTTGCGCTTGCGGAAACTGGCGAGCAGCAGGGTGCCGATGCCGAGCAGCAGCTCGTCGATGAAGGGAATGAAATCCGGGATCACCATGTCCACGGCCCACAGCGAAGCGGCGAGCAGGAACAGGCGCGGAAAGCTGAGGCGGCTGAGGAAGCCGAGGATCGGTGCGACGAGCGGGTTGGCCATGGCGACGATTCCGGAACACGGGGGCTGTGCGAACGCTATCACGGGGATGGAGGCGCCGGGGGCGCGTTGCAAGCGTTTTTCGACTCGCGGCATCAGCGATGCGAGCCTGAACGGCAACGAGGCGTTCACGTCCCGGGGCGGGTTTCGTTCAGTCGCGCGGTGCTGCAATCCCCAGCGTCCCGGCGGGCAGCATGCCCACGCCGCAAGCGGAGGAAACAACGCATGAACACGCCTGCATCCAAGACGCCTGCACTGAACAGGCAACTCCTTGCCGTGGCCATCGGCTCGCTGCTGGTCGGCGGCATCGCCGTCGCAGCCTACATGGGCAATCGCGACACCGACGCGCCGACGAGGGCCATGTCCGATGCCACCGATGCCGCACAGCAGTACGACGACACTGTCGATGGTGGCCGCGCAGCCAGCGATATTCCGGAGCCGCGCCTGGAATACGCCGAAGTGACCTCGGTGGTTCCGGTGACCCGCAGCGAGCAACGCTACGCCACCGTGATCGGCACGGCGCCGATCACCGAGACCGTCTCGTCCACCGCGAGCCGTGAAGTCTGCGAGGACGTGGTCGTGCAGGAACGCCTGCCGGAGCGCGATCGCAACGTCGGCGGGACCGTGGCCGGTGCGCTGATCGGTGGCCTGGTCGGCAACCAGGTCGGCGACGGCAACGGCCGAAAGGCCGCGACCGCAGCGGGTGCCGTCGCCGGCGGCTACATCGGCAACCGCATCGATCGTCGCCACGAAGGTGGGCAGGTCGTGGATCGCACCGAGCGCCAGTGCCGCACGGTGTCGGAGCCGACAAGCCGGACGAAGACGGTGGCCTGGGAAGTGACCTACCGCACGCCCGAGGGCGCCACCGAGCGCATGCGCACCGAGCGCAAGCCGGGCGAGCGCATTCCGGTCGGCACCGACAAGGTCGTGGTCGGTTACGACGTGACCTACCGCTACCAGGGCGAGGAAGGCTGGGTACGGCTGGACGAACGGCCGGGCCAGCGTCTGCCGGTGGTCGACGGCATGGTCATGACCCGAGCCGCGGGCGACGCCGACTCCCGCTCCTGACCCCCTTCATGCCCCGGTCGCGGGGCGCTGCAATCCACCCCGACGGGGCCGGCGCGAGCCGGCCCCGTCCTGCGTTCGGAGGTGCGTTGGCCTCCACGTCCGGGGGCTGTCCGGCAGGCTGGCGGAATCGCACGCTTTGGGCTGGAAATCGGCGTTTTGCCGGATCGGCTTTGTCGCTTTGCAGGTATCGTCTGTGCAGGATGCGACCTTACAATGACGCTTTGCCCGAAACGACCACGAAGCCATGGCCCTGCATCCCTACGATCTCTACGACGTCCGTTCCATGCTCAGCGAAGAAGAGCGCGCGGTGCAGGACACCGTCGCCCGGTTCACCGATGAGCGCGTGCTGCCGATCATCGGCAAGGCCTTCGACGAAGGCCGTTTCCCGCGCGAACTGGTCCCCGAAATCGCCGAGATGGGCCTGCTCGGCTCCTCGCTGCCCGAGAAGTACGGCTGTGCCGGCCTCAACGCGGTCAGCTACGGTCTGATCTGTCAGGAACTGGAACGCGGCGACTCGGGCATCCGCAGCTTCGTCAGCGTGCAGAGCTCGCTGTGCATGTATCCGATCTATGCCTACGGCAGCGAAGAGCAGCGCATGCGCTGGCTGCCGGGCATGGCCAAGGGCGAGCTCATCGGCTGCTTCGGCCTGACCGAGCCGCACGGCGGTTCCGACCCGGCGAACATGAAGACCAATGCCAAGCGCGATGGCGGCGACTGGGTCATCAATGGTTCGAAGATGTGGATCACCAACGGCAACCTCGCCGACGTCGCGATCGTCTGGGCGATGACCGACGAGGGCATCCAGGGCTTCCTCGTCGAGAAGGGCATGCCGGGCTTCACCGCCCAGGAAATCAAGCACAAGATGAGCCTGCGCGCGTCGGTCACCAGCGCGCTGTTCTTCGACAACGTGCGCGTGCCGGAGGCGAACCGCCTGCCGAACGTGAAGGGCCTGAAGGGTCCGCTGGGTTGCCTGACGCAGGCCCGCTACGGCATCACCTGGGGCCCGATCGGCGCCGCCATCGCCTGCCTCGACGAAGCCCTGAAGTACAGCGGCGAGCGGATCCTGTTCGGCCGCCCGGTGTCGGCCAACCAAGCCGCGCAGCTGAAGCTGGCCGACATGGCCCGCCGCATCACCCTGGCGCAGCTGCTGTCCCTGCAGCTGGGCCGCCTGAAGGACGCCGGCACGATGCAGCCGGCGCAGGTGTCGCTCGCCAAGTGGAACAACGTACGCATGGCGATCGACATCGCCCGCGAGGCGCGCGACCTGCTCGGCGGCGCCGGCATCACCACCGAGCATTCCCCGATCCGCCACGCGCTGAACCTCGAATCGGTCATCACCTACGAGGGCACGGAAACCGTGCACCAGCTGGTGATCGGCCGCGAGCTGACGGGCATCAACGCGTTCTGATCCGGGCCGCGCCATGAGCTTCGGCCCCCGTCTCGACACCCGGATCGACACCGGACGACTGATCCTCCGCCCCCCGGGGCGCGAGGATTTCGAGGCGTGGGCCGACATGATGTCCGACGCCGAACACGTGCGTCACATCGGTGGCGCGCAGCCGCCGCCGGTGGTCTGGCGCAGCCTGATGGCGATGATCGGCATGTGGGCATCCGAAGGCTTCGCGATGTTCTCGGTGATCGAGAAGTCCAGCGGACGCTGGATCGGTCGCGTCGGTCCGTGGTCGCCGCATGGCTGGCCGGGCACCGAAGTCGGCTGGAGCCTCGTGCGCGATGCCTGCGGTCGCGGCTATGCCGTGGAAGCGGCTGGCGCCGCGATGGACTGGGCCGTCGACGTGCTGGGCTGGGACGCGATCATCCACACCATCGCGCCCGAGAACGAAGCGTCGAAGGCCGTCGCGCGCCGACTGGGCTCGCGCTTCCTGCACATGGGCCGGTTGCCGGAACCCTTCCACGAGATGCCGGTGGAAGTTTGGGGCCAGACGCGCGACGAATGGCGCGCACGGCCGCGCATGTCCGCCGGGCGGGAGATCGCATGAGCACCGTGCTGTGGGCCAACCGGCTGGAAGACGGCCAGGTCACGTCCGACGAGTCCGACAAGTACGCGCTGCATCGGCATCTGTCGCAGCTGGACAAACTCGCGAAGGCTGCAGGTCTTGCACCGCTGTCGTCCTGGTGCGATTCGACCGACCTGCGCTTCAATGTCGAGGACATCGAGCTGCCGGCGGGCATGTCGTCGACCAGCGAGTGGATGGCGCGCGACGGCGTATGGGTCGAGGCCGACGTGGCCATGCGCGGCCTGGCCGCGCTGATCGCGACGATCGAAACGAAACGCCCGCGCTTCGGCCTGCTGCGCAACGACTGCGATGCGGTGCTCGCCGAGCTGCGCGAAGCTTTCGCGTTTGCGGAAGACGCCGCCGCGCGCGGTGCCCGCTTCAATTTCTCGGTCGTGATGTGATGTCGGACACGACGCCCCGCATCGAAACCGAACGCCTGGTCCTGCGCGTGCCGCGGATCGAGGATTTCGAACGCTACGCCGAACTGCTCGCCGACGAAGAGGCCTGCCGGTTCATCGGCGGACACATGCCGCGTCCGGCGGCGTGGCGCCGCTTCCTGCAGATGCCGGGCGCCTGGGCGGTGCAGGGCTTCGCGATGTTCTCGGTGATCGAGAAATCGTCGGGTCTCTGGCTGGGCCAGCTGGGTCCGTGGCAGCCGGATGGCTGGCCCGGCACGGAGGTCGGCTGGGCACTGCATCGCGACGCCTGGGGCAAGGGCTATGCGTACGAAGGCGCGGCTGCGGCCATCGACTGGGCCTTCGCGCACCTCGGCTGGACCGAGGTCATCCATTGCATCGACGCCGACAACGCCGCCTCGCAGGCGCTCGCGCGCCGGCTCGGTTCGCGGGTGCTTCGCCAGAGCGGCATGCCTGCGCCCTACGAGCATGTGGTGGTGGATGTATGGGGACAATCCCGCGAGGACTGGCAGGTCAGGAGGAGCACGCGCGCATGATCACGCTGTACGGCATGTCCAATTCCGGCAACTGCTACAAGCTGCAGCTGCTGATGGCGAACCTCGGCCGCGATTACGCCTGGGAAGAGATCGACGTGCTGCGCGGCGAGAACCTGTCGCCGGAATTCCTGGCGATGAACGATCGCGGCAAGGTGCCGGTGATGAAGCTCGACGACGGTCGCACGATGTCGGAGTCGAACGCGATCCTGCATTACCTCGCCGAAGGCAGCGAACTGCTGCCGGCCGATCCCTGGGCGCGCGCCAAGACCCTGCAGTGGATGTTCTTCGAGCAGTACAGCCACGAACCCTACATCGCGGTCGCGCGCTTCATCCGCAAGTTCCTGCCGGCCGACCATCCGCGCCGCGCATCACTCGATGCGCTGACCGCCTCGGGCAACGAAGCGCTGGCCGCGATGGAACGCCACCTGACGCGCCTGCCGTGGTTCGGCGGCGAGCGCTACACGATCGCCGACATCGCGCTGTTCGCGTACACGCACATCGCCGACGACGGCGGTTTCGACCTCGGCGGCTATCCGCACGTCGAACGCTGGCTCAAGCGCGTGCAGGCGCAGCCGGGCTTCGTGCCGATGCGCGAGGCCGACCGCACGGACTGAACGCAGCGGTCCTCTCTTCTTGTAGAGCGGAGCTTGCTCCGCTCCACTCGAATCACCCTTCGATCACGCACGAGCGGAGCAAGCTCCGCTCTACACACACACACACCGCAGAGCCACAGACCATGTTCGCCACCGTTCCCAATCCCATCCCGGCCCGCATGAAGGGCCTGAACCGCGCCGAGATCTGCGACGTCAACTTCCAGGAATTCGTGAAGGGCTGGGACGGCGCCGCGCAGCCGAAGCCGGCGGCGCACGAAGCGATCCTCGATGGCAGCGCGCTGGATGCCCAGGGCTTCCGCGAACTGTTCGAGTCGCAGTTGATCAGTCGCCACCTCGACCTGATGGCGCGCGTGCTGCGCGTGCAGAACAAGGTCTTCTACACCATCGGTTCGTCGGGCCACGAAGGCAATGCGATGGTCGCGCGCGCGACCCGCCACACCGACCCGGCCTTCCTGCACTACCGCTCCGGCGGTTTCATGGCCGAGCGCTTCCGCAAGCTGCCTGGGATGGACCCGATCATGGATTCGGCGCTGTCGTTCGCGGCCAGCGCGGAAGACCCGGCCAGCGGCGGTCGCCACAAGGTTTGGGGCAGCAAGCCGTTGTGGGTGCTGCCGCAGACCTCGACGATCGCCTCGCACCTGCCGAAGGCGCTGGGCACCGCGATCGCGATCGAGCATGCGCGCCGCATCGGCCATGCGCTGCCGATCCCCGACGACAGCATCGCGATCTGCTCGTTCGGCGACGCGTCGAGCAACCACGCGACCGCGCAGACCGCGTTCAATGCCGCTGCGTGGACCGCCTACCAGAAGCTGCCCGCGCCGGTGCTGTACGTGTGCGAGGACAACGGCATCGGCATCTCGGTGAAGACGCCGGACGGCTGGGTCGCGCGCAACTACCGCGACCGCGCCGATCTCGACTACTTCTACGCCGACGGTCTCGACCTGGCGAACGGCTACGGCCAGGTGCAGGCGGCGGTCGAACACTGCCGCCGCACGCGCCGTCCGACCTTCCTGCACCTGCGCACCACGCGCATCATGGGTCACGCCGGCACCGACTTCGAGATCGAATGGCGCAGCATCGACGAACTGTGCCGCGTCGAGGCCAGCGATCCGCTGCTGCGCAGCGCGCAGATCGCTCTGGAGTCGGGCCTGATGTCGAAGGACGAGATCCTCGGCCTCTACGAAGCGACGCGGAAGAAGTGCTTCGACGCCGCCGAGGACGCCGACAGCCGTCCGCGCATCACCACGCTGGAAGAAGTGATGCGCCCGCTCGCGCCGTACACGCCGGACAAGGTGAAGGCCGAGGCCGAGCGTTTCGACTACGCCGACAAGCGCGCCGAGATCTTCGGTGGCGAAGCGAAACTGCCCGAGAAGCAGCCGGCGAAGCACCTGGCCATCCAGATCGGCATGGCGCTGCACGACCTCTTCATCAAGTATCCCGAATCGATGCTGTTCGGCGAGGACGTCGCGCAGAAGGGCGGCGTGTACACAGTGACCAAGGGCCTGCACAAGGCGTTCGGCCCGAAGCGCATCTTCAACACGCTGCTCGACGAGACCGTGATCCTCGGCCTGGCCCAGGGCTACGCCAACATGGGCATGCTGCCGCTGCCGGAGATCCAGTACCTGGCGTATTTCCACAACGCCTGCGACCAGATCCGCGGCGAAGCGGCGAGCCTGCAGTTCTTCAGCAACGGCCAGTACCGCAACCCGATGGTGATGCGCGTGGCCTCGCTGGGCTACCAGCGCGGCTTCGGCGGCCATTTCCACAACGACAACTCGATCACCGCGCTGCGCGACATCCCCGGCCTGGTGGTCGGTTGCCCGTCGCGCGGCGACGACGCAGCGATGATGCTGCGCACGATGATGGCGCTGGCCAAGGTCGACGGCCGCGTCTGCGCTTATCTCGAACCGATCGCGCTGTACATGACCAAGGACCTGTACGAAGCCGGCGACGGCCTGTGGCTCACCGAATACCCGTCGCCGGAGAAGGCGATGACGCTGGGCGAGGGCCGCGTCTATGGCGAAGGCGATGATCTCGTGGTCTTCACCTTCGGCAACGGCGTGCCGATGAGCCTGCGTGCGGCACGCGCGATCGAGGCGAAGCACGGCTGGAAGGTGCGCGTGGTCGACCTGCGCTGGCTGGCGCCGCTCAACGACGCCTTCATCCGCGAACAGGCCGCGAGCGCGAAGCGCATCCTCGTCGTCGACGAGGGCCGCCGCAGCGCCGGCGTGGGCGAGGGCGTCATCACCGCTGTCGTGGAGGGCGGCTTCGGTGCGACGCCGCTGCGTCGCGTGGTCGGTGCGGACACCTTTACCCCGCTGGCCGGCGCCGCGTTCCTGGTGATCCCGGCGGACGATGACATCATCGCCGCGGCCGACGCGCTGGCGGGCTGAACGGATGCGCCGCCGGGCGATGACCCGCGCGGCGATGCCGGTGTAGCATCGGACGGCACGCGATCCACGCGCCGTCCGGGCCTCCGGCAGGACGAGTAGACAGGGAGCCAGCCATGACACACGAACCGCGATACGCCTCCGACCCCGGGCACCCGGATTACGACCAGTACATGAGCCTGAGGGGCATGGTCGACCGGATGCACGGCGAGAACGGCGTCGATGTCGCTTCGGGCGACATCAGTCACCGCGCCACCGCCGCGATGCTGCGCGCGATCAAGCAGGATGCGATCGATGACCGCAGCCGGCTCGGCCCGGGCGAGATCGATGGCGTCGTCCTCAGCCGCGGCAACGGCCGCGTGCAGGGCGGGGAGTACGCGATCGCCTACCAGGGCGACCCGACCCAGCCGACCGTCCGCACCCTCGGCGTGCCGACCCAGCAGCTGCTCGCGCCCGCAGAGCAGAATCTGCAGGAGATCAACCGGCTCAACGAGCAGACGCAGCAGCGCACGCAGTCGCTGGAGCGCCAGCAGGCACAGGTACAAACCCAGGCCCGCGATGCCGAGGCCCGGGAGGCCGAACAGCCGGGGATCGGCAGTCGAAGCCTGTTCTGAGTCATTCCGAGACACAGTCGGCATCGCGCCCGCGCATCCGATCACCCACGACCCCGCTTCTCGCGGGGTCGCGTCGTTTCCGGGGCTGCGTCACAGTCTTCGTGCCGGTCCGTATGGTCCGGCCCCGGAATCGCGGTGTACCATCGGTTCACCGCATTGCGCCATTGAAGGCCGGCATGGAACGAAGTCTGCCCCGGGGGCGTCCGCACGACGGCCCCACGCGATCGCGACGATGCGATCGACGCCATGGAACCCGGGCGACGCGGCTGGTCGCGCTGCTCGGCGCCGTTTTCGCGATCAACCTGATGGGATGCCAGTCCGCCATGTCCACGCCCGCTCCATTCCCCGCCGACACCGCCCGCACCGCAGGCGCGTCGGACCTGCGCTTCGACGCGCACAACTTCGAGGCGCACTGCTACGCCACGACCGGCTGCAAGGTCCTCTACAACGACCACTACCACGTGCGCGACGCCGACGACGCGACGCGTCCGCCGGCCGGCGCGGACCATCGCAAGCGCTGGAGTGGGGCGTCGTACATCGGCGTGAAGAACTTCCCGGCCCCGGCCGTGGTGACCTGGCGCTCGAAGGACGGCGAGGCGCATCGTGCCGAGGTCGACATCGGCGGGATCTTCGCCGAGCAGAAGATCCTGTTCCAGGTGCCGCCGGGCGACATCCCGGAGAACGCCTACATCGCCGACCCGGACATCTTCCTGGAAGTCGACGACCGCACCATCAACGTCTTCATGAAAGCGCACATCCCGCTGAAGGCGCCAAGGGTCCCGGGCAACCGGTTCACCAATTTCGCCGAGGATTTCGTCCTCGCGTTCACGCGTACCTACTGACGCAGGGAGACGAGCCATGGGCGGCGAGAAGAACGACGGCGAACCCCACAAGCGCGACAAGGACGGCCGTCTGACGGACGGCGTGGCGACCTATCCGGCCGACGCGCACGACATGCAGACCTTCGTCGATGCGCGCGACGCGCTGAGCCAGCTGCCGGCGCCGACGCTGTATCGCAGCAGCAACCCGCACGAACGCCTGTTCGTCGCGGCCTTCGACGGCACCGGCAACGATGCCAACCGCGATCCGGCGCACATGACCAACGTCGGTCGCTTCCGCGACCAGGTCGAGGCGCTCGAAGGTCCGGACGCGGACCGCATCAAGGTCGGCTATGTCGAAGGCCCGGGGACGCAGCGCAATGCGATCGCACGCGCGATCGACGGCGCGCGTGGCCACACCTACGAGCAGCGGCTGGAGGAGATGTACGACCAGCTCGCGATCCAGACCAAGCGCTGGCTCGCCGAGGATCCGGACGCGCAGGTCCGCGTGGTCAGCGTCGGCTTCAGCCGCGGCGCCGAGCAGGCCGCCGGTTTCACCCGCCTGGTCCACGAGCGCGGGATCCAGGACATCGACGGCGCCCGCGTCGTCCGCGACGAGCACGGCCAGAAGCGCATCGACTACACCGCGCCGGCGCTGGCCGCGCCCGGCCAGACCCCGCAGGCCGTGGGCCTGTTCGATCCGGTCGGCACCGGCGTGCCGCGCGATCACGACCGCCGCCTGCCGCCCTCGGTCATTTCCGGCTTCCAGATCACCGCCGAGGACGAGCGTCGCAGCCTGTTCAAGTCGACCAGCATCATGGATCCCGGGCAGACCCCGGACGGTCGTTTCCTCAACGTGATGGTGGCGGGCGCGCATTCCGATGTCGGCGGCAGCTATCACCTCGACGGCCTATCCTCGCGCAGCGGCAACCTGATGACCGACTACGTGAACGCGCTGAGCGATCGGCCGTTCCTCAACAAGGTGCAGGAGCCGAGCGATCCGGCGATGAACGTGGTGCACCGCTCCGAGCAGGGCATGTTCCTGTACCGGATCACGCCCAAGGTCGATCGCCGCGAGGACGAGGGCACCGTGGAGCGACTCGCGCCGGACCGGCTGGTCGGCAAGGGCGGCGACGCCTTCAACGCCGAGCCGCGCGACGAGCGCATGGCGGCGGCCTTCGACTGGCGCAGGGTGTCGATCGGCGTCGTGCCGCCCGAGGCCCCGGCCAAGCCTGTCGCTGCGCAGCCGCCGGCGGTGGAACAGCCCGGCAGGCCGCAGGATCCGTCCGTCTCCGGGCACCCCGACCACGGCACTTATCGCAACCTGCATGGCATGGTCCAGGGCATGCATGCCCAGAACGGCATCGCCGCCGACGACGCCATGAACCGCCAGGCCTCGCTGGCCCTGCTCGCCGCCTACAAGCGCGATGGCGCCGCCGGCGGCGCGCTCAGGGCGGATGCGGGTATCGACGGCGTCGTGCTCAGCCAGGCGAGCGCGCAGAACCCGGATGTCGGCGGCAAGTACGCGATCCTCTACCAGGGCGATCCGAACAGCCCAACCGTGCGCAACCTTGCGGTGCCGACCCGGGACCTGATGCAGGCGCCGGAGCAGAGCCTGCAGCAGATCGATGCGGCCAACCAGCAACTGCAGCAGGCGCAGCAGCGCAGCCAGGCCCAGGCGCCGCCGCAACCGACGCAGCAGCAATCGGTGGATCCGAATACGCAGCAGCCCGGGATGGGCCCGCGTTCGCTGTTCTGAGATGCCGATGCGACTCCCGGCCTGCGGGCCGGGATCGAGGATTCACGACCGAAGATTCAGGGCCGAGGACTCAGGACCGGGAATCGAGGGTCAGCGGGCCAGCCCGCCGTGCAACGGCTCGAACCGCCACGAAGCCCCGGCCATGCCGGGGTTTTCGGCATTGAGGTCCAGCGGCAGCACCGCCAGGCCCAGGTCGCCGCAGGCCGAGACGACCGTGCCCACGGTCTGGTCGCCCAGCGGCAGCTCCGTGCCGGGGACCAGCGGGGCGTCGCTGCGCACCAGTGCCAGGCCGCGCTTCGCCTGGCCGAGGAAATGGGTGCGGGCGACGATTTCCTGCCCCGGGTAGCAGCCCTTCTTCACGCTGAAGGCGTTCAGGCGCTCCAGCGACAGCTGCTGCGGTGTCCACTGCTCGGATTGCGAGGGGTCCAGGCGGGGCAGGCCATGCGCCAGATCCATGCAGCGCCAGCGCGCCACCAGGGCGGCGTTCGCGCCAGGGTGCAATTCGGGGCCGATCCTGAGGCTGCGTCCGGGCATGCCGCCGTCCATCCGGCCGCTGAGATCGAGTTCGATGCCGTCGGCGGCGCTGCCGACCCAGTGATTGCCCGAGGCCAGGCTGGACGCGGACAGCTTGCCGGCGATGCGCAGGTCGTCGCGGAGCTCGATCGCGAGCTTGCTGCGGAACTGGAAGCGGCGCAGGCGGGTCGCCAGGTCGTCGGCATCTGCATCCGGAACCACCAGCCATACCGTATCTGCAGCGATCCGGATCAGCGCGAAGAGGGCGATCAGCCGTCCCTTCGCGGTGAGCCAACCGTTCCAGTGCCACTGCCCATCGGCCAGCGCACCCACGTCGTTCATGGTCTGGGATTGCGCGAACGCCAGCGCGTCGCGACCGGAAAGCGCCACCAGGCGATGGTCGTAGAGCGGAAACCACGGGGTTTGCGACGCGTGTGGGTTGTCCGACATGGGGGCGGGACTTAAACTTGACAGTTCAGGATTGCAGACATGATAGGCGAAACCGTTCCGACCCCAGAAAGCCTTCCGGGAGCCACCGCTTCCGGCAACGAGTCCAGGCAGGGACAACGCACCGACGTCAAGGAGATCGGCGGCCGTGAAGGCCCCGATCCGACGCGTTACGGGGATTGGGAGAAGAACGGGCGCTGTATCGATTTCTGAGCTTGCGGGGCTTCGCAGCTCCGGCGTCCCGCCGACGTGGTCATCGCCGATGCGCAGCGCGCGCCCGGCATGATCCACGAAGGCGCCGGTTCGTCGGCTGTCGCGGATCCCCGTCGGCGTTTCGTCACTCTTCCTTCTCCGACCTGGGCGCATCGAACATGCCTAACCGCGCACGACCCCTGTCGCCGCATCTGCAGATCTACCGTCCGCAGATCACGACGACGATGTCGATCATGCATCGCATCACCGGCATCATTCTTTCCTTCGGCGCTTTCGTCCTCGCCTGGTGGCTGCTCGCCGTGGCGCAGGGTGGCGAGGCCCACGAACTCGCCTCGGCCTGCCTGGCCTCGCCGTTCGGCAAGCTGGCGCTGTTCGGTTTCTCGCTGGCGCTGGTCTACCACCTGCTCAACGGCATCCGCCACCTGCTGTGGGACGCGGGCTGGGGCTTCCAGATCCCGCAGGTCTACAAGTCCGGCTACACCGTGCTGGCGCTGACAGTCGTCTTCACGGCCGCGATCTGGTTCTTCGCGCTGCGGGGTGCGGCATGAGTTCGTCGTCCCGCAACAACACCCGCGACTTCCGCACGCCGGTCGGCCGCGCGCGCGGCCTCGGTTCCGCCAAGTCCGGCACCGGCCACTTCTGGTGGCAGCGCGTCACCGCCATCGCCCTGGCCCTGCTGGTGCCGTGGATGATCGGCCTGGCGCTGGCCCTGGTCGGTGCCGACATCTACGACATCCAGGCCACGCTGGCCAAGCCGTTCAACGCCATCGCGCTGGCGCTGTTCGCGATCTGCCTGTTCTGGCACGCCCGCCTGGGCCTGCAGGTGGTGGTCGAGGACTACATCCACCACCGCGCGACGGAGATCGCCCTGCAACTGCTGATCACGTTCGCCTGCGCGGCCGGCGCGCTCGCTTCCCTCTACGCGATCGGTCGCATCGCCCTGCTGGCCTGAGCCCATGACCTCCGCATACAAGATCACCGAACACAAGTACGACATGGTCGTCGTCGGCGCCGGCGGCGCCGGCCTCCGCGCGACCTTCGGCCTCGCCCACAAGGGCCTGCAGACCGCGTGCATCACCAAGGTCTTCCCGACCCGCTCGCACACGGTCGCGGCGCAGGGCGGCATCTCCGCCGCGCTGGGCAACATGGGCGAGGACGACTGGCGCTTCCACTTCTACGACACCATCAAGGGCTCGGACTGGCTGGGCGACCAGGACGCCATCGAGTACATGTGCCGCGAGGCCATTCCCGCGATCATCGAACTCGAACACCAGGGCGTGCCGTTCTCGCGCACCGAAGACGGCAAGATCTACCAGCGTCCGTTCGGCGGCATGACCACGCACTACGGCAAGGGCACCGCGCAGCGCACCTGCGCCGCCGCCGACCGCACCGGCCACGCGATCCTGCACACGCTCTACCAGCAGTCGCTGGCGCACGACGCGCGCTTCTTCATCGAATACTTCGCGCTCGACCTGATCATGGACGAGGAGGGCGTCTGCCGCGGCGTGCTCGCGCTGGACATGGCCGAAGGCACGCTGCACCTGTTCCGCGCCCAGGGCGTGGTGCTGGCCACCGGCGGCTATGGTCGCGCCTACTTCTCCGCGACTTCGGCGCATACCTGCACCGGCGACGGCGGCGGCATGGCGCTGCGTGCCGGCCTCGGCCTGCAGGACATGGAATTCGTGCAGTTCCATCCGACCGGCATCTACGGCGCTGGCTGCCTCATCACCGAGGGCGTGCGCGGCGAAGGCGGCATCCTGCGCAACAGCAAGGGCGAGCGCTTCATGGAGCGCTACGCGCCGAACGCGAAGGACCTCGCCTCTCGCGACGTCGTCTCGCGTTCGATGACCCTGGAAATCCGCGAAGGCCGCGGCGTCGGCGAGCATGGCGACCACATCCATCTCGACCTCACCCACCTCGATCCGAACGACATCCACGAGAAGCTGCCGGGCATCGCCGAGAGCGCGCGCATCTTCGCGAACGTCGACGTGACCAAGCAGCCGATTCCGGTGATCCCGACCGTCCACTACAACATGGGCGGCATCCCGACCAACTACCACGGCGAAGTCGTGCAGTTGAAGGACGGCAACCCGGACGCAGTGGTCCCCGGCCTGTACGCCATCGGCGAAGCGGCCTGCGTGTCGGTGCACGGCGCCAACCGCCTGGGCTCGAACTCGCTGCTCGACCTCGTTGTGTTCGGCCGTGCGGTCGCCAACCGCTGTGCCGAAACGATCCGTCCCGGCATGCCCCACAAGTCCCTGCCGGCGGATGCCTGCGACAAGTCGCTGGCCAACCTCGACAAGCTGCGCAACGCCAACGGCGGCACCGCCACCGCGGACCTGCGCCTGCGCATGCAGCGCACCATGCAGGAAGACGCGGCGGTGTTCCGTACGCCGGACGGCCTGACCCGCGGTGTCGGCCGCATCCGCGACTGCGTGAAGGCCTTCGAGGACATCCGCGTCAGCGACCGTTCGCTGATCTGGAACTCCGACCTCATCGAGACGCTGGAACTGCAGAACCTGCTGGGCCAGGCGCTCACGACGATCGTTTCGGCCGAGAACCGCACGGAGTCGCGCGGTGCCCAGGCCCGCGAGGATTTCTGGGAGAAGGACGAGCACGGCAACCTCGCCGAGAACGGCATCCGCGACGACGAGAACTGGCTCAAACACACGCTGTGCTGGGCAGACGAGGCGGGCAACACGCGCATCGACTACCGCCCCGTCCACCTGTACACCCTGAGCAACGACGTCGAAGCCGTTCCGCCCAAGAAGCGCACCTACTAACCGCGAACGGGGCCCGTGCCCCGTCCGCGCATTCCGGATCTGATCATGGCCGAGTTTTCCCTTCCCAAGAATTCCAAGGTCCACAAGGGCAAGCGTTTCTCCGCGCCCGCCGGCGCCAAGCGCGTGCGCGAGTTCAAGGTGTATCGCTGGAGCCCGGACGACGACGAGAATCCGCGCACCGACACCTACGAAGTCGATCTCGACACCTGCGGCCCGATGGTCCTGGACGCGCTGATCAAGATCAAGAACGAGATCGACCCGACGCTGACCTTCCGCCGCTCCTGTCGCGAAGGCATCTGCGGTTCGTGCGCGATGAACATCGACGGCACCAACACGCTGGCCTGCACCAAGGCCATCGAAGACTGCGCCAAGCAGGAAGTGCCGATCTACCCGCTGCCGCACATGCCGGTGATCAAGGACCTGGTGCCGGACCTCACGCACTTCTACGCGCAGTACGCGTCGATCAAGCCGTGGATCCGTACCCAGAGCGCGCCGCCGCCGGACAAGGAGCGCCTGCAGTCGAAGGAAGACCGCGCCAAGCTCGACGGCCTGTACGAGTGCATCCTCTGCGCCTGCTGCAGCACCAGCTGCCCGAGCTACTGGTGGAACGGCGACCGTTATCTGGGCCCGGCGATCCTGCTCCAGGCCTATCGCTGGATCATCGACAGCCGCGACGAGGACACCGGTGCGCGCCTGGACGACCTCGAGGATCCGTTCAAGCTCTATCGCTGCCACACCATCATGAACTGCGCGCGGACCTGCCCGAAGGGCCTGAATCCGGCGCAGGCGATCGGCGAGATCAAGAAGCTGATGCTGGCGCGACAGGTCTGATCCACGCGATCACCCCACGACGGGCGCCACGTGCGCCCGTCTTCACGAGGTGTTCGCGACAGGCCCAGGCCGCGCAGGATGTGCCGCAATGGTGGGCTGAAGCCCACCCTACGAGGTGAGCGATGACCAATCACGCGATCTTTCTGCCGGGCCTTGCGATGGTGGCGCTCACCTTCGTCGTGCTGATGGTCATGTACCGCCGCCGCGTCGCGCAGATGAAGCGCGAGCGCATCCATCCGCAGGCGGTGGCGACGTCGGCGGAGTCCGCGGCGAAACTCACCGACAGCGGTCCTGCGGACAATTTCCGCAACCTGTTCGAACTGCCGGTGCTGTTCTACTTCGCGCTGGCGGTCTGTGCGATCACCGGCCTGCAGGACATCGCGACCCTGGCGCTGGCCTGGGCTTTCGTCGGCGCGCGCGCACTGCACAGTGCGATCCAGTGCAGTTACAACAAGGTCATGCACCGCTTCAAGGCCTATCTGCTCGGCGCCGCGATCCTGCTGGCGCTGTGGGTACGCATCGCGATCCACCTGGTCGCTGGCTGATATGCGCACACCCACCGAGGCCGAACGCATCGAACTGCAGAAGCTGCGCTGGCGCAGTCGTCGCGGCATGCGCGAGCTCGACCAGCTGATGGAACGCTACCTGGCCGCGCGCTGGCTGGAAGCCGATGACGCCGAGCGTGCGGTCTTCGATCGCCTGCTGGCCTGCGAGGACGATCGCCTGTGGCGCTGGTTCCTCGGCTACGAAACGGCAGAGGACGCCGACCTGCATGCGATCGTCGAACGCATCCGCGCCCTGCCGGTTTGAGTGGCGGCCTTCGCGCTGGGTGACGGCCGCGCTCTGCGCGCTGGCCGTCCTGGCGCCGCTGTCGCTGTGGGCCTCGAACCTGCCCGCCATCGCTGCCTGGCCGCTTGCGGTCCTCGCCAGCGGCTGGGCCGGATGGTCGGCATGGCGCCATGCGCGCATCGTACCGCTGTCGATCGTGGTCCCGGCGGAGGGCGACGTCACCGTGGCGGGACAGGTCGTGCACGGCTTCGACATCACCTGGCGCGGCGCATTGGCCTTCCTGTCCTGGCGCGACGGGGCAGGGCAGGGCCATCGGCTCGCACTCTGGCCGGATGTCCTCGCCCCCGCAACGCGGCGTGAACTGCGCCTGGTCGCGGCCGCGCGCGCCGCTGTGCGAATCGGCGGGCCGGTGGCACCATAGCCCGGACCCCTCGACGCACTCTCATGCTCAGACCCCTGTCCGTCGCCATCGGCCTGCGCTATCTCCGCGCAAAGCGCCGCAACGGTTTCATCTCCTTCATCTCGTTCGCGTCGATGCTCGGCATCGCGCTCGGCGTGGCCGCACTGATCACCACGCTGGCGGTGATGAGCGGTTTCCAGCGCGAGATCCGCGACCGCATGCTGCAGATGGCCGCGCACGCCACCATCACCGCCGACGGTGAGCCCATGCTCGACTGGGCCCGGGCCGTGACCGAGGCGAAGAAGGATCCGCGCGTCGCCGGTGCGGCGCCCTACGTCGAGCGCCCCGTGATGCTGCAGGGACCGCGCGAGGAAGGTGCGCTGCTGCGCGGCATCGATCCCGCGCAGGAGGCCACGGTCTCGGTGATCGCCGCGAAGATGGTCGATGGCGCCTCGCTGCAGACCCTCAAGCCCGGCGCCTTCAACATCGTGCTCGGCCGCGAGCTCGCCCTCTGGCTCGGCGTGGGCGTCGGCGACTCCGTGATGGTGTACACGCCCGAATTCCAGAGCACGCCGGTGGGCGCCGTGCCGCGCATCAAGCGTTTCACGGTAACCGGGCTGTTCGAGGTCGGCCATCAGGAATTCGACCGCAACCTCGCCGTCATCCACGTCGCCGACGCACAGCGCCTGCTGCGCATGGGCGAGGGCGTGACCGGCGTGCGCCTGAAGCTGCACGACATGAACCTGGCCTTCGATGTCGCCCACGACCTCGCCTGGCGCCTGAAGGGCGTGTACCGGGTCAGCGACTGGACGCGCGAGAACGCCAACATGTTCCGCGCGCTCAAGCTGGAGAAGACGATGATGGCGATCCTGCTGTCGCTGATTATCCTGATGGGCGCGTTCACCCTGGTGAATTCGCTGGTGATGCTGGTCACCGACAAGCAGGCCGACATCGCGATCCTGCGCACGCTGGGCCTGACGCCGTTCGGCGTGATGCAGGTCTTCATCGTCCAGGGCTCGTTGATCGGCATCATCGGCACGGTCTCGGGCGTGGTCGGCGGCATCCTGCTCACCCTCAACCTCGAGAACATCCTGCGTGCCATCGAACGCCTGTTCCGGGTCGAGCTGATGCCGGCGGACGTGTACTACATCACCGGCCTGCCGACCGAGCTGAGCGCGTCGGACGTGGGCCTGATCGCGCTGGTCGCGCTGGTCATGTCCTTCCTCGCCACCCTCTATCCTGCGCGCCGCGCCGCGCGCACGGCCCCGGCGGAGGCGCTGCGCTATGAATGAGCGGACGATCGCGGCGACGACCTCGGCCGACGGCTGCGTGCTGCGCGCCGAATCGCTGTCGATGACCTACGCCGAGGGCAAGCTGCGCACGCCGGTGTTCGCAGGCCTCGACCTCGCGGTCCGTGCCGGCGAGACCGTGGCGATCGTCGGCGCTTCCGGTGCGGGCAAGAGCACCCTGCTGCATCTGCTGGGCGGCCTGGATACGCCGACTGCCGGCGAAGTGCATGTCGCCGGCCATCGCATGAGCGCGCTCTCGGACGCCGAGCGCGGGCGCCTGCGCAACCGCGCGCTCGGCTTCGTCTACCAGTTCCATCACCTGCTGCCGGAATTCACCGCGCTGGAGAACGTGATGCTGCCCGTGCTGCTGGCAGGCGGCGCGAATGGCGAGGCGGACCGGCGCGCGCGCGATCTGCTTACTGCGGTGGGATTGGGCCATCGGCTCGAACACAAACCCGGCGAACTCTCGGGCGGCGAGCGCCAGCGCGCAGCGGTCGCCCGGGCCCTCGTCAACCGCCCCGCCTGCGTGCTCGGCGACGAGCCCACAGGCAATCTCGACGAGAAGACCGCTGCGTCGGTGTTCGAGTTGATGCTCTCGCTCAACCGCGAGCAGGGCACCAGCCTGGTGCTGGTGACCCATGATCGCGAGCTGGCGCATCGCCTCGATCGCGTCCTCGAATTGCACGAAGGCCGTCTGCGGCAGGTGGGCTGAGCGCTCCGGGTCTCGACTGGCCCGCGCCCTCGGCACGCAATACACGCGGATCGTTTCAACTGCAACCACGCCGCTCCGGGTCGCAGGCCCGCGACCGCTGCGTCGGGCGATACGCATGCGTCCGGTTCCTTGACCCGTCGCATCGGATCGGGATATGTTCCATTCACGCAGCCATGGATGCGATCTCCTGGCGTGTCGCCGGCTTTCGGATGCGGCGGATCGCACGGCATCAGGGGAGCGCAATCGGGTGAAGTCAACAAGGACGCCGTCGGTTCCGGATCACGGACCGGGCTGGCGGAGATCGGTGCAGAAAGGGGGCCTGATCCAACGTGACAACAGGGATTCCGTGGAGACCCTCAGGGCCGTACCGGCACTGGTGCCATTCCTTCCAGACGTTTTCACCGGGCGCGCCGAGCGCTGCCCGGGGCCTGCGCGTCCGCGCGCGGTCGCAGCCATTCTCCGCCTTGCCCGGCCCGTGCCGGGGCAGGGCGGTCGTCGCACTCAATCTTCCAGAACTCCATCCGGGTGGCGTGTGAAACCTACGATCTCGATCCTCACCAAGTTCCTGCTCGTCCTCGCGGCCGTGGTCGCGCTGTCCAGCTGCGCGACGCGTCCTGCGCCCGACTTCGGCGGCCGCTGGAAGAACATCAACCGCTTCTCCGAGGAAACCCAGGCGATCCCGCTGCAGGACACCTACCTGTTCTACGCATCGCCGATGGACGGCACGCTCAAGGCGATGCTCGAGCGCTGGGCCAAGGATTCGAACATGGTCCTGACCTACCGCCATCCGATGGACTACACCCTGCACAGCGCGGTGGCCGAGATCCGCACTCCGAGCCTGCAGGAAGCCGTGTCCCAGCTCAATGCGGCTTTCGCAGCGCAGCAGGTCTCGGTGGGCGTGAGCGGCGACGAGATCGTCGTCCGCGTGTCGTCCGGCGGCGCCACGACGCCCTGATCGGGCGCCGCGCCGGTCCGTCCGGCGCAACGGCGACAGCACGCATTCCCCCAACCCAATCGG
The DNA here is from genome assembly GCF_042677005.1 of Lysobacter brunescens. NCBI lineage: Bacteria > Pseudomonadati > Pseudomonadota > Gammaproteobacteria > Lysobacterales > Lysobacteraceae > Lysobacter > Lysobacter brunescens. The sequence continues at coordinate 2,389,920 of NZ_JBHTIF010000001.1, forward strand.
TCCACAGGCTCCGCTCATGTTCGGCAAGCAGAAAAACACGGCCCAGGTGGAAAACACCGCCGCCAAGGGCATCAACTTCGAAGTGACCATCGCGGACATCGCCCGGCGAAGCGAGAAACGCGCATGGACGGTGGCGACGGTCGCCGTCGTGATCGTCCTCATCATGCTCGGCGGCTTCATCTACATCCTGCCGCTGAAGAAGGAAGTCCCGTACCTGATCCTCGCCGATGCCTATACCGGCCAGGCCACGGTCGCGACCCTGCGCGGCGACTTCACCAGCAAGAACAGCATCACCGCCAGCGAAGCGGTCAACCGCGCGAACATCGCCCAGTACATCACCGCGCGCGAGTCCTTCGACGTGGCCATGATGACCCTGCGCGACTGGGAGCTGGTGCACGTGATGTCCTCGCCCGACGTCCGCGCCGGCTACAGCGCCACCCATGCGCGCACCAACCCGGAAAGCCCGTTCAAGCTCTACGGCAAGGACAAGGCGGTCCGCGTGAAGATCCTCAGCATGCAGCTGGAGCGTCGCGGCCAGGGTGAGAACGCGCGTACCAGCGCGACCGTGCGCTTCCAGCGCGTGCTGTACGACAAGCGCAGCGGCGACACCAAGCCGCTGGACAGCAAGATCGCGCGCATGGAGTTCACCTACAAGCCGAATCTCGAGATGAACGAGAAGCAGCGCTACAACAATCCGCTGGGCTTCCAGGTCGTCGAGTACACGGTCGACAACGACTACGCTGCTTCGCCGCCGGTCGAGAACCCGGTGAGCGCAGCACCGCAGGCCCCGGGTGCCGGTTATCCGGTCCAGGGCGCCGTGCCGGGCCAGCCTTATCCCGGTCAGCCCGTTCCGGGCCAGCCGATGCCGGGCCAGCCCTATCCGGGCCAGCCGATGCAGGGTCAGCCGGTCCAGGGCCAGCAGGTGCCGGGTCAGCCGATGCCGGGCCAGCAGCAGATTCCGGCCGCGCCCGACTTCGGCCTGCCGGGCGGCGCCGCGCCGCAGCAGTATCCCGCCGCGCCCGCCGGCACCGTTCCGGCCGGTCAGCCGCAAGCCCCCAATCAAGTCAATGGAGTAGGCACCCGATGAGTCGCTTGCATCGCTCTTGCTATGCGGTCCTGCTGTGCGTGCTGGCGTCGATGACGCTGGCGATGCCGGCGTTCGCACAGGTCATCGTCGAATACGAATACGAACCCGACCGCATCTACGAGGTGCGCACCGGCCTGGGCATCACTACCCAGATCGAACTGAGCCCGAGCGAGGAGATCCTCGACTACAGCACCGGCTTCAATTCGGGCTGGGAGCTCAACCGTCGCGACAACGTCTTCTACCTCAAGCCCAAGAACGTCGACGTTGACACCAACATGATGGTGCGCACCGCCACGCACTCGTACCTGTTCGAGCTCAAGGTCGTCGCCACCGACTGGACCGCGCTGGAACAGGCCAAGCGCGCCGGCGTGCACTACAAGATCACCTTCAGCTATCCGAACAACACGTCCTTCTCCGCGGCGGAGGCCGAGGCCAAGGACGGCGCGCCCAAGCCGCGCGAAAGCGAACTGGACATCCGCCTCGACAAGACGCGTCCGTACTACTTCGACTATTCGTATTCGACCCGCACCAAGAACAAGTGGCTGATCCCGGTCAACGTCTACGACGACGGCCAGTTCACCTACATCCGCCTGGCCAACATCAACCGGTTCCCCTCGGGCGACTTCCCGGCCGTGTTCGGCCGCGAGCGCGAGGGTGGCGAGGATTTCCTCGTGAACACCACGGTCGATAACGGGGTGCTCGTCGTCCACGGTACTTATCCCTTCCTGGTCCTCCGTCACGGGAAGAACGTCGTCGGTCTGCGTAGGAACAAGCACAAGTGAACCAGAATCTGCCGCCGAACAGCCCCGGGCAGGCCGGGGAATACTCCTCCGACGATCAGCAGGGCAGCAATCCGTACTACGCGGCCCAGCAGCAGGCACCGCAGAACCAGCCGAACCTGGATGCCGGTGCGCCGCAGCTGAAGACGGTGGAATCCCAGAGCGTCAATCGCAAGGCGCTGATGTTCCTCGCGGGCATCGTGGCCCTGCTGATCCTCATGACCCTGGTCGTGATGAAGGGCTTCATGTCCGACAAGGAAGAGGAAGTCGCCAAGCCGAAGAAGGAAGAGGTCGTCATTCCCGACCTGCCCAAGAGCCCCGGTGGCACCGGTCCCGATTTTGCCGATGTCCAGGAGCCCCAGCCGGTGCCGGTGCAGGAACTGCCCCCGCTGCCGCCGCAGGAGCCCGTGCAGGAGCGCGATCCCCGGCGTGACGCCGCCGCTGCCGAGGCCGGTCCGCCCGAGCCGCGTGGCCCGACGCTCGCCGAGCGCCGCATGGGCATGGTCGACAGCGGCGGTCGCGGCGGTGGCGCCGGTCCCGGCGGCATGCCGCAGACGTCGCCCTACCTGCAGGCCGTGCTCGATGCCCAGGCCGCGCAGCAGAACGCCAACGCGCCTGCGCAGGCGATGCCGGCGAGCGAGACCAAGCAGCTCGTCGCCCAGTACCTGCGCAATCCCGACACGCTGATGGTGCGCGGCACCTACATCCGCTGCGTGCTGGAGACCCGCATCGTCACCGATTACGCCGGCTACACCTCCTGCATCATCACCGAGCCGGTGTACTCCATCAACGGACGCCACCTGCTGCTGCCGAAGGGCTCGAAGGCCCTCGGCCGCTACGAAGGCGAGCCGAACGGCCCGCGCGTCGCGGTGGTGTGGGATCGCGTCACCACGCCGAACGGACTGGACGTGATCCTCGAAGGTCCGGGCGTGGACAACCTGGGCGGTGCCGGTCATCCGGGCGACTACAACGGCCACTGGTTCAGCAAGATGAGCTCGGCCCTGTTCATCAGCATGATCAGCGACGCCTTCAAGTACGCCGCCGCGAAGAACGGCCCGGTCACCACCACCACAGGTGTCGGCAGCGGTACCGTCGTGGAGCAGCCGTTCGAGAGCAATACGGCGCGCACGATGGAGCGTCTCGCCAATCAGGCGCTGACCAAGGCGGCCCAGCGTCCCGCCACGGTCACCATCAACCAGGGCACCGTGCTGAACATCTACGTCGCCAAGGACGTCGATTTCTCGGGCGTGGTCAGGAGCCGCTGATCCCGCCATCGATCCCGCAGCAGCGGGCCCGTTCGGGCCTGTCTGCTTCAACGGGGTCGGCACACCTCGAAAAGCGATCGCGCAAGCGGTCGTTTTTCGTTCCGGGGCACGCCATTCCAGGCTGCCAGCCACCCGCACGCTTGCCAGCTGCACGGCCTGCGCCGACGACAGGTTCCGCATGGACATCGACAATTCACCCATCGCCAACGTCTCCAACGACTTCCTCGAATACCAGTACAGCGTGCTGGGCATCCTGGAGTACATGTCGTCGCCGGAAGTGACGGAAATCTGCATCAACAAGCCGGGCGAGCTGTACCTGGAAACCAATGCCGGCTGGAAGCGCATCGAGGTGCCTTCGCTGACTTTCGAGCGTGCCCGCCAGTTCTGCACCGCGGTGGTGAACGAGAGCAACACCGGCCAGCGCATCACCGACGTCGACCCGGTCGTCTCGCTGACCTTTCCGACGGGACAGCGCGCCCAGTTCGTGATTCCGCCGGCCTGCGACGTGGGCAAGGTCTCGATCACCATCCGACTGCCGGCCAAGCGCAACTTCACCCTGCAGAGCTACGAGGAGAGCGGCTTCTTCAAGCAGATCCTCGAAGGCGCGCCGGAAGTCAGCGACCACGACAAGGAGCTGCTGGAACTGCGCGCAGAGCGCAACTATGCGGAGTTCTTCAAGAAATCGGTGGCGTACAAGAAGAACATCGTCGTCGCCGGCGCGACTGGCAGCGGCAAGACCACCTTCATGAAGTCGCTGGTCGGGCACATCCCGCACGAAGAGCGACTGGTGACCATCGAGGACGCGCGCGAGCTGTTCATCGAGCAGCCGAACATCGTCCACCTGCTGTATTCCAAGGGCGGGCAGAGCGCGGCGAACGTCACTGCGAAGAGCTGCATGGAGGCCTGCCTTCGCATGAAGCCGGACCGCATCATCCTGGCCGAGTTGCGCGGCGACGAAGCCTTCTATTTCATCCGGAACTGCGCCTCCGGCCATCCCGGTTCGATCACCAGCTGCCACGCCGGCAGCACCGCGCAGACCTGGGATCAGCTCGCGCTCATGGTCAAGGCCTCGAACGAGGGCTCGGGCCTGGAGTTCTCGGTCATCAAGCGCCTGCTGATGCTGACCATCGACATCGTGGTCCACATCAAGGCCCATGCCGGCCGCCGCTACATCACCGGCATCGATTTCGACCCGCGCCGTTCGCTGGGCCTGGCCGGCAGCGAGTAAGCCGCCCGTCCAATGGCGCGCGCCGCTTCAGTCGCGGCGCTGCGCCAGCGTGGCGCGATCGTCCGCGTCGATGCGGATGTCCATCCTTCGGTCGAATTCGTCTTCGGCCATCGGCGCAACCGGGCAGGCGCACAATGCGCCGGCCAGTTCGGGAATGGTGTTGCTGTGGCCGACCACCAGCACCGTGCCCGTCCGGTGCGATGCGCGCAGTTGCCGTGCGAATTCGACTGCGGGCATGCCGGCATCATGGGTGCGCACATCAAGCCCATGCGATCGCGCGGTCGGCGCGGCGGTCAGCTGCGTGCGTCGATAGGCTGTCGCGTAGGCGGCCACCACATGTTGCTTCGCGAGCGATTCCGCGAGTCGATTCGCGCGCGCCATGCCGGCGTCGCTGAGCGTCGGATCCTTCGGGTCGTCCTTCGCCTTTTCGGCGTGGCGCACGAGCACGAACACCACGCCTTGGGCTTCCGTTTGTGCAGCGCGCTCGGTCGGCATCGCGCAGCCTGTCGCAGCGAGCACCAGCAGGATGCCCAGCAGCGTGGCGATGCGGTTCATGCGTTCGGCCTCAGCGCGGTGAACAGGCCACGCGCGGCCTGCATCCGGGTGGCGGCATCGGGCAGGTCGAGGGTGATCTTCAGTTTGTCCGGGCCGTCCATGCGGTAGTGCTTCGGCTGGCCCTGGATCAGGCGGATCACCGACATCGGATCGACATGGGGCTTCTCGACGAACTGGATGCGGCCGCCGGTTGCGCCGAGGTCGAGCTTGCGCACGCCCAGTGCGGTGGCATCGAGCTTGAGTTCGGAGACCGCGAACAGATGCTTGGTGGCATCGGGCAGCAGGCCGAAGCGGTCGATCATCTCCACCTGCAGCTCGCGCAGCCTGTCGGCGTCGCGCGCGCTGCTGATGCGCTTGTACAGCGTCAGGCGCGTGTGCACGTCCGGCAGGTAATCCTCGGGGATCAAGGTCGGGATGTTCAGTTCGACGACGGCGCCGCGCTGCTCGTCGAGATCCAGGCCCAGCTGGTCCACGCCGGGCAGCTTGCCCTGCTTGATGCTGCGCACAGCGCGTTCCAGCAGTTCGGTGTACAGCGAGAAGCCGACCTCCGACATCTGGCCGCTCTGGTCCTCGCCGAGCAGTTCGCCCGCGCCGCGGATTTCCAGGTCGTGCGTGGACAGCGTGAAGCCCGCGCCGAGTTCGTCCATCGAGGCGATCGCTTCGAGGCGTTTCTTCGCGTCGGCGGTGATGCTGCGACCATCGGGCACGACGAGATAGGCATAGGCGCGATGGTGCGAACGACCGACGCGGCCGCGCAGCTGGTGCAGCTGCGCGAGGCCGAACTTGTCGGCGCGGTTGATGATGATGGTGTTGGCGTTCGGGATGTCGATGCCCGATTCCACGATCGTCGAGCACAGCAGCACGTTGAAACGCTGCTTGTGGAAGTCGAGCATCACCTTTTCCAGCTCGCGTTCGGGCATCTGGCCGTGGGCGATGCCGATGCGCGCGTCCGGCACCAGCGCTTCCAGTTCGCGCTGCATGCGGCCGATGCTTTCCACGTCGTTGTGCAGGAAGTAGACTTGGCCACCGCGCGCCAGCTCGCGCTGGAAGGCTTCGCGCAGCTGCTCGTCGTCCCAGGGCACGACGAAGGTCTGCACCGCGAGGCGGTGCGCGGGCGGCGTCGCGATGATCGACAGGTCGCGCAGGCCGGTCATCGCCATGTTCAGCGTGCGCGGAATCGGCGTCGCGGTCAGCGTGAGCAGATGCACGTCGGCGCGCAGCGCCTTCAATGCCTCCTTCTGGCGCACGCCGAAGCGCTGCTCTTCGTCGACGATGACCAGGCCGAGGTCCTTGAACTTCACATCCGGCTGCAGCAGGCGATGCGTGCCGACGATCACGTCGATGCGCCCGTCGGCGACCTTCTCCAGCTCGGCCTTGATCTCCTTGGTCGACTTGAAGCGCGACAGCACCTCGACCTTGAGCGGCCAGTCGGCGAAGCGATCGCGCATCGTCCGGTAGTGCTGCTCGGCGAGCAGGGTGGTCGGCACCAGCACCGCGACCTGCTTGCCGCTGATCGCCGCCGCGAAGGCCGCACGCACCGCGACCTCGGTCTTGCCGAAGCCCACGTCGCCGCAGACCACGCGATCCATCGGCCGCGAAGAGGACAGGTCGCGCAGCACCGCTTCGATCGCGGCGAGCTGGTCGGGCGTCTCCTCGAAGGGGAAGGTCGCCGCGAACGGTTCGTACACGGTGCGGTCGATGTCCAGCGCGAGGCCGGCGCGCGCGTGGCGTTTGGCCTGGATTTCGAGCAGTTCGGCGGCGACGTCGCGGACCTTCTCGGCGGCCTTCTTCTTCGCCTTGCTCCAGGCTTCGCCGCCCAGCGAGTGCAGCGGTGCAGTGTCGGGATTCGCGCCGGAGTAGCGGCTGACCAGGTGCAGCTGCGTCACCGGCACGTACAGCCGGTCGCCCTTGGCGTATTCGATGTCGAGGTATTCGCCGGTCTGGCCGCCGGCCTCCAGCGTCACGAGTCCGCGATAGCGGCCGACACCGTGGTCCTCGTGCACCACCGGCGCGCCTTCGCTCAGTTCGCCGAGGTCGCGGATGATCGCTTCCGGCTCGCGGCCAGCGCGCTTGCGGCGGCGCGGCTGCGCGGCGCGCTCGGGGAAGAGCTGGCGCTCGGTCAGCACCGTCCACGGCGCGGCGTCGTCCACGGCGAAGCCGTTGTCCAGCGCCGCGACCACGATGCACAGCCGCTCGGCGGATGCCGCGAATTCGTCGAAGCGCGTCAGTACCTGCGCGCGCAGGTCGGCCGACTGCAGGATGTCGATCAGCGCCTCGCGACGACCCGCGGAGTCGGCCGCGATCAGCACGCGGCCGGGATAGGCGCCGAGGAAGGATTTCAGCGCCGCCGCCGGTTCGGCGTCCTTTGCCATGAGCGGCAGGTCGGGCGCGGGCTGCGAGCCCAGCGGCAGGGCGTCGTCGCGGCGCGGATGCGCTTCGCCGCACAGTTCGATGCGCCGGCCTTCGTTGAGGCGTTCGCGCAGCGCGTCCGGCGGCAGGTACAGCTCGGCCGGCGGCAGCAGCGGGCGTTCGATGTCGTGCCGTCGTTGCTCGTAGCGATCGCCGGTGCTGCGCCAGAACTGGTCGGCGGCGTCCATCGCGCCATCGCCGAGCACCGGCATCGCGTTCGCGGGCAGGTAGTCGAACAGCGTCGCGGTCTTCTCGAAGAACAGCGGCAGGTAGTACTCGATGCCCGAGGTCGCGATGCCGGCCTTCAGGTCCTGGTACAGGCCGCTGCGCCGGGTGTCGATGTCGAAGCGGTCGCGCAGCGTCGAGAGCGCGCGCTCCAGCGCGCTGCCTTCCAGCGGCACCTCGCGGCCGGGCAGCATCTGCACGGACTGGTACTTCTCCAGCGAACGCTGGCTTTCCGGGTCGAAGGCGCGGATCGATTCGATCTCGTCGTCCAGCAGCTCGATGCGGTACGGCTCCTCGGCGCCCATCGGGTAGATGTCGAGCAGGCCGCCGCGCACCGCGAAATCGCCCGGATCGAACACCTGCGGCACGTTGCGGTAACCCGCGCCTTCGAGGCGGCGCTTCTCGGCATCCATGTCCAGCCGGCGGCCGACCGCCACGTCGAAGCTGCCGCCGACGATGTGCGACAGCGGTGCGAGGCGCTGCATGAGCGTCTGCACCGGCACCACGACGACACCCTGTTTCAGCGTCGGCAGCCGGTGCAGCGCGGCGAGGCGCTGCGACACGATGTCCGGGTGCGGGCTGAACTGGTCGTAGGGCAGGGTTTCCCAGTCGGGAAAGGGCACCACGGGCACGGCGGCGAGATCGCCGATCAGCGTGCGCAGGTCGTGTTCGAGCTGGTGGGCGGCGTGGTTGTCGCGGGCGACGACCAGCAGCGGGCCGTCGTGCGCGCGGGCGACGCCGGCGAGGGTCCAGGCGAGGGCGCTGGGGCTGGCGGGCAGGCGCCACCAGGCGCGCGACTGGCCGGGCTTGGGCAGCAGGGCCGAGGAGGAAGCGGAAACGGGCACGTGCGGATGGGGGCGGGATTTCCGGTGGGCCGCTAGGTTAGAGCGTGCGACCGGCATTGTCACAGGCAGGCGCTGCCGGGAACGGGCCTGTTGCCGGCGGACGCGGACAGGCAGGCGGGGCGCGCGCTCTGCCATGATGGCGACGCCGGCGCTGCGCCGGTCGATCCCGTCGAGCCGGGACGCGGGGCGCCAGGCCGGCGGGATGGATGCATCCATCACCCGTTCGCCCCCATCACAAGGAGTAGACAGTGAAGGCAAGTCTCCGGATTCCGTTCGTTCGTCGCGTGCTGCTGACCGGCACGTTCGCCGCGGTGCTGTCGGCCTCGGCCGCGGCGCTGGCCTACTGGCCCTGGGAAACGATCACCGTCACCAGCCACTACGATGCCAACGGCGCGCTCGTCGGCGTGGAGGCGGTCGGTGCCTGCGGTTTCCCGCTGGTCGGGGAGCGTGGCGCCACCAGCAGCCAGCAGACCTACACCTGCGACGATCTCGACGAGATCCCGCTGCCGTTCTGAGGGACGTGCCGGGCCGGGCCGCATGCCTGGCCCGGCATGACGGCTTCAGGCGTCGCCGGACTGTTTCGCGGCAGGTGCGCGCAGGTCCAGGCTCACGCGCACCAGGCCGGGGTCTTCTGCGTGCTCGCGATGGAAGCCCAGCGACAGCGCCAGCGCGATCATCGCGGTGTTGTGCTCCAGCACGTCGCCGTAGAGCCGGTCCAGGCCCTTGCGCCGGGCCCATCGCACCAGCCGGCGCATCAGGTGCCGTCCCAGGCCCATGCCGCTGATGAAGTGGCTCACGAGGATGGCGAATTCGGCCTCCCGCGTGCCCGGCGTGATCGCGACCCGGGCCACCGCGCCGATCAGCGCCTCGCCTGGCGGGTAGGGTTCGGCGGCGACGAGGGCGAATTCGGTCTCCGGATCGGGTTTCGCCAGCCGCGCGGCGGTTTCCGGCGTCAGTTCCTTGATCGCATAGAGAAACCGCTGGCGGATCTCTTCGGGATGCAGGAGCGCGAACCCGGCGCGCAGCACTTCCGCGTCTTCGGGGCGGATCGGACGGATCAGCACCTCGCGGCCGTTGGGCAGCCGCTTGTGTTCGTGCCAGGGCGGGAGACGGTCTCCGGTCTTCACGCGGGCATCTTCGCACAGTCGGTCCGGCGGTATGCTCTGCGCATGAACAGCAAGCAACTGCGCGCATGGGTCGGTGCCTGGCCCGGCGTCACCGAAGACATCAAGTGGGACACCAATCGCGTGTTCTCGGTCGGCGGGAAGATGTTCTGCGTGATCGACGCCTCGCCGGCAGACGAGAACGCCAGCGGTGGATTGAGCTTCAAGGTCGACGACGACCGCTTCCTCGAACTCACCGACCGCCCGGGCATCCTCCCTGCGCCCTACCTGGCACGCGCGAAGTGGATCTGCCTCGCCGAGCCCGGTGCGATGCGCGATGCCGAGCTGAAGCCCCTGCTGCGCCGCAGCTACGAGCTGGTGAGCGCGAAGCTGACGAAGGCGAAGCAGCGCGAACTCGGCGAGGGTTGATCCGCACCGCGTGCATCTCTGCTTTTGCACAGCGGATCGAAGATCCGCTGCAGGCTTCCCGCGAGCCTTTGAATCTGCGGTTGCGGTGGTGGGGCGAGCTTCGGTGAGGCTGCAGCGGAGTTGCGCTCCGCTCTGCAGAACCGTGTCACTCCAGGAAGATCAGCCATGCGGCGACCACGATCAGGCCGAAGCCGGCCCAGTGGTTCCACTTCAGGGGCTGGTCGAGGAACCACGCCGAGAACCCGGCGAAGACCAGCAGGGTGATCACTTCCTGCATGCCCTTGAGCTGGGGCGCCGAGTAGACCGCGCTGCCCCAGCGGTTGGCCGGGACCATCAGCATGTACTCGAACAGTGCGATGCCCCAGCTCGCTGCGATGGCGACCGGCAGCGGCGAGGACTTGTACTTGAGGTGCCCGTACCAGGCGAAGGTCATGAAGATGTTCGAGCACAGCAGCAGGACGATGGGCAGCAGGCGATCCAGGGGCAGGGACATGGGGGGCTCTTCGTGGAGGGGGCGTTGCGGGCTTTGGCGGCACGCTGGGCCGCACAGTGAACGTGCGATGATGCGCGGCCATGTCCGGACCGCCAAGGCCGACCGTGCGGATGCCGTCGCAACCCGCCATGCCGGGAACCCGGCGCGCGCATGCCCGGTCAACCACTGGCGCCCCGGTGCGTTCCCGACCACTCGATCCGCGTCCGCAGACCCCAGCCGCCCATGCCCGCACAACGCAAACGCCCGCTTGCCCTGATCATCGTCCCCGTCGTCGTCGCTCTCGCCGCTGCCGGGTGGTACTGGAAGGGCCGGGGAGGCGACGAGGCGCAGAAATTCCGCACCGCTGCAGTCGAGCAGGGCGACATCCGCGTCGCGATCTCGGCCACCGGCAACCTCAGCGCGCTGTCCACGGTCGACGTGGGCAGCGAGGTGTCCGGCAAGGTGACCGAGGTGCTGGTCGACTTCAACGACCGCGTCGAGAAGGGCCAGGTCATCGCCCGCATCGATCCCGACACCTTCGAGGCCCAGATCGAACAGGGCAATGCGGCCATCGCCAACGCACGCGCCAGCCTGCAGACCGCGCGCGCCAACCTCCGCAACGCCGAACTCGACTACGGCCGCAAGGCCGAACTGGTCGGCCAGAAGCTGATCGCACGCGGCGACCTCGACCAGGCCCTGGCGGCGCGCGACCAGGCGCGTGCCCAGGTCGCCTCGGCCGAGGCGCAGATCCGCCAGCAGACCGCATCGGCGCAGAACGCCCATCTCAACCTCGCCCGTACCGTCATCCGCTCGCCGGTCAACGGCGTGGTGCTGGCGCGTTCGGTGGAACCCGGTCAGACCGTCGCCGCCAGCCTGCAGGCGCCGGTGCTGTTCAAGATCGCCGAGGACCTGTCGCAGATGGAGATCGTCCTCGCCGTCGACGAATCCGACATTGGCCAGGTCAAGCCGGCGCAGGCCGTCAGCTTCACCGTCGATGCCTTCCCGGATCGCCGTTTCAAGGGCCAGGTGCGCCAGGTGCGCCTGTCGTCCACCAACACCAGCAACGTCATCACCTATCCGGTGGTGGTGTCGGTCGACAACAGCGACCAGACCCTGCTGCCGGGCATGACCGCGAACGCCGAGATCGAAGTCAGCCGTCGCGACAACGTCCTGAAGGTGCCGAACGCCGCAATGCGCTTCAAGCCGCCGGTCGACGAGGCTGCAGCCGAGCAGCAACAGGGCGCGCAGCGCGGCGGCGGCATGAGCGACGAACTGCCGAAGCTCGTCGCGACGCTGAAGCTCGATGTGAACCAGCAGGCCGCGTTCGACGCGGCGCTGGCGAAGATGCGCGAACGCATCGCCGCGCGCACCGCCGCGCCGCCGCAGGGCAGCAATGCGCCGAACCTGTTCGGCCGTGGCCCCGGCGGTCCGCAGTCCGGCGGCAACCGTGGCGCCGGCAACGCCAGCGGCGCGATGCGCCAGCGCATGCTCGAACGCTTCAACCAGCAGTTCGGCGAGTTCCGCGCCACCCTGCGCGACGACCAGCGTGCGCAGTGGGAGCGTGCCGTCAACGAACTGATCGGCGCGCGCCGTGCCCCGGTCTACGTGCTCGCGGAGGGCAAGCCCAAGCCGGTCCTGGTCCGCGTGGGCGCCTCCGATGGCAGCAGCACCGAGATCATCGGCGACCTGAAGCCCGGCGACCAGGTGATCGTCGGCGTGCAGGCGGCGGAGCCGGCCAAGTGAGTGCAGTCGTCGCCAATCCGGCCGCGCGCCCGGCCGCGCATCCGGTCATCGAAACGCGCGCGCTCAGCAAGGTCTATTCGCAGGGCACCGAAGCCGAGGTCGTCGCGCTCAAGGGCATCGACCTGCGCATCGAGCATGGCGAGTTCGTCGCGATCATGGGGCCGTCGGGCTCGGGCAAGTCGACGCTGATGAACCTGATCGGCTGTCTCGACACGCCATCGTCGGGCACCTATCTGTGCGATGGCGTCGATGTCGCCACGCTCGATGCCGAGGAGCGCGCGGTCCTGCGTCGCGACAAGATCGGTTTCGTGTTCCAGGGCTTCAACCTGCTGGCGCGGATGAGCGCGCTGGACAACGTGGCGATGCCGCTGAGCTATGCGCGCACGCCGGTCGCCGAGCGTCGCCGTCGCGCGTCCGAGGCGCTGGCCGCGGTCGGTCTGGGCGAGCGCATGCACCACAAACCCAGCGAGCTGTCCGGCGGCCAGCAGCAGCGCGTGGCGATCGCGCGCGCACTGATCCACCAGCCGCCGATCATCATGGCCGACGAGCCGACCGGTGCGCTCGATTCGCGCACCGGGCAGGAGATCCTCGCCCTGTTCGAGCGCCTGCGCAGCGAAGGCCACACGATCATCCTCATCACCCACGATGCCGAAGTCGCCGCGCACGCGAACCGCACCTGCGTCATGCGCGACGGCGAGCTGCACGACAGCGATCCGCAGGCCGGCCACGCGCACGTGGAGGCGAAGGCATGAGCGCCGCACACGCCTCTCCAGCAGGCGGCATGACCCTGCTCGAAGTGCTGCGCACCGCCGTGCACGCGCTGCGCGGCAACTGGCTGCGCAGCGCGCTGACCTCGCTGGGCGTGATCATCGGCATCGCTGCGGTCATCGTCATGGTCTCGGTCGGCCAGGGCACGCAGGCGGAGATCGAGAAGATCGTCTCCGGCCTCGGCTCGCAGCGACTGGACATCAATCCCGGCGCCGGCCGCGGCTTCGGCGGCGTGCGCACCGGCAGCGGCAATTTCTTCACGCTCACCGAAGAAGACGCCGATGCGATCCGCCGCGAAGTGCCCGGCGTGCAGTACGTCAGCTCGCTGCTGCGCGGCGGCTCGCAGGTGATCTATGCCGAGAACAACTGGTCGACGAGTTGGCAGGGCGTCGAGCCGGACTGGTTCGCGATCAACGGCTGGGAGATCGCCAGCGGCCCGGGCTTCGAGTCCGGCGACTACGGCGGCGGCAAGTCCGCGATCATCGGAGAGACCGTGCGCCGCGAGCTGTTCGGCGAGGAAGAGGCGGTCGGCCAGACCATCCGCATCGGCCGCGTGCCGTTCACCGTGGTCGGCACGCTCAAGTCGAAAGGGCAGGGCGGTTTCGGCCAGGATCAGGACGACCTGGTGGTGATTCCCCTGGAGACCGCGCGCCGTCGCATGAACACCAACAGTTTCCTCTCCGCCGGGTCTGTCCAGCAGATCGCGGTCGGCGTGTCGGATCCGGACGCGCTGTCGACCGCGCAGGCCGAGATCGAAGCCCTGCTGCGCCAGCGCCACAAGATCCAGCCTGGTGCCGAGGACGATTTCAACGTGCGCAACCTCGCCGAGATCGTCGCGACGCGCACGCAGACGACCAAGCTGATGTCGTGGCTGCTCGGCGCGGTCGCCGGCATTTCGCTGATCGTCGGCGGCATCGGCATCATGAACATCATGCTGGTGTCGGTGACCGAGCGCATCCGCGAGATCGGCCTGCGCATGGCCGTGGGCGCGGGCCCGCGCGACATCCGTCGCCAGTTCCTCGCCGAGGCCATGCTGATTTCGCTCATCGGCGGCATCATCGGCATCGCGATCGGCGTGGTCGGCGCGCTCGCGGTCAGCAAGATCGGCGCGCTGCCGGTCGCGCTGAACAGCCAGGTCATCGGTCTCGCTGCCGGCTTCTCCATCGCCACCGGCCTGTTCTTCGGCTACTACCCGGCCAGCAAGGCCGCGAAGCTCGACCCGATCGAGGCGCTGCGGCAGCAGTAGGCCCCGTGGCACGGACGCGACCCGCACGACCGCTGGGTACGCGGTATGCGCACCGCGTGGAGAGACCTCCACGCGGCCCGCGCACGAGACAGCCCTTCATCTGTTCCGGGCGGACATGACAATCGCGCATGAGCCCATTCAGGGGCTTGCCAGCATCCCGGGGCCGGGTTACGGTGAGCCAATGACCTGCCGTCTCGCCCGCCTCAATAATCGCCTGAACAACCGCAATAACAATTGCGGCGAATCCGTGCGCGCGAGGCGAAACGGCGACCAGGCATAAGATCCAGCAACACCGCCCAGTCCCCGAAACCCGCGCCGAAAGCGCGGGTTTCGCGCTTTCGGCTCCCGCAAAACCCCAAGGAGCCTTCGTCATGTGTTCGATTCTCGGTGTGTTCGACCTGCGCCCCGGCGCCGATCTCGGCCCTCTCCGACCGCTTGCCCTCTCTCTCTCCGCGCGACAGCGCCATCGCGGCCCCGACTGGTCCGGCGTGCATGTCGAACCCCGCGCGCTGCTGGTCCACGAGCGCCTGGCCATCGTCGATCCCAACGGCGGTGCGCAACCGCTGCATTCCGAGGATGGCGACCTCACCCTCGCCGTGAACGGCGAGATCTACAACCATCGCCTGCTCGAAGGCGCGCTGCGCAAGCCCTACGCGTTCCAGACCGGCTCCGATTGCGAAGTGATCAACGCGCTCTACCGTGACGGTGGCGATGTCGGCACCTGGCTCGATCGACTCAACGGCATCTTCGCCTTCGCGCTGTGGGATCGCGCCGCCGGTCGCTTCATCATCGCCCGCGACCACATGGGCATCTGTCCGCTGTACTGGGGCCACGACGCCGATGGTCGTGTGTGGGTCGCGTCGGAGATGAAGGCGCTGGTCCGTGTCTGCGACGATGTCGCGCAGTTCCCGCCGGGCCACTATTTCGACAGTGCCGACGGCCAACTGCATCGCTACTACGAACGCGCCTGGCGCGACTACGAAGCGACCGAAGGCGTGCAGGTGTCCGGACGCGAGCTGCGCGCCGCGTTCGAGGCGGCGGTGCATCGCCAGTTGATGAGCGACGTGCCCTACGGCGTGCTGCTGTCGGGTGGGCTGGATTCCTCGCTGGTCGCAGCCTGTGCCGAGCGCTTCGCACGTCGGCGCATCGAGGACGGCGACGAATCCGAAGCGTGGTGGCCGCGCCTGCATTCCTTCGCCATCGGCCTGAAGGGCTCGCCGGACCTGGCCGCCGCCGAGATCGCCGCGAAAGCATTGGGCACGGTGCATCACGGCTTCACCTATACCTTCGAGGAAGGCCTGGACGCGCTGCCCGAGGTGATCCGCCACATCGAGACCTACGACGTCACCACGATCCGTGCGTCGACGCCGATGTACCTGCTCGCGCGGCGGATCAAGGCGATGGGCGTGAAGATGGTGCTGTCGGGCGAGGGCAGCGACGAGGTCTTCGGCGGTTATCTCTACTTCCACAAGGCGCCGAACGCACGCGAGTTCCACGCCGAGACCATCCGCAAGCTCGATGCGCTGTACAACTACGACTGCCTGCGCGCGAACAAGTCGATGATGGCCTGGGGCGTCGAAGCGCGCGTGCCGTTCCTCGACACCGAGTTCCTCGACGTGGCGATGCGCATGGATGCGCAGGCGAAGATGGCCGGCGGCGGGAAGATCGAGAAGGCCGTGCTGCGCGAGGCCTTCGAGGGCGTGCTGCCGGACGAGATCCTGTGGCGGCAGAAGGAACAGTTCAGCGACGGTGTCGGCTACGGCTGGATCGACGGGCTCAAGGCGCACGCCGAAGCCAACGTCAGCGACGAGGAATTCGCGCAGGCCGAGCAGCGCTTCCCGATCAACCCGCCGCAGACCAAGGAAGCGTATTTCTATCGCCGGATCTTCGAGCAGCATTTCCCGGGCGATGGCTGCGCGAAGACCGTGCCGGGCGGCAAGTCGATCGCCTGCTCCTCGCCCGCCGCGATCGCCTGGGACGAAGCCTTCGCCAAGGCAGCCGACCCATCGGGCCGCGCGGTGGCGGGGGTGCACCAGGCGGCGTTGCCGGCGTGATCTGATCGCGTTTGCCGTTCTCCTTCCCCCGCATCGCGGGGGAAGGTCGGGATGGGGGCTCGCGCGTTGCAATGCGCCCCCACCCCAGCCCTCCCCCGCAGGCGGGGGAGGGAGCACATGCGCTCGAAGTGACGTTATTGCGTCTTTGGCTTGAAGGTCAGCGTGTACTTCGTCTTGCCGGGCAGGAACGGCGTCGGCCGGCCCTTGACCCAGTCGTCGTGGCCGGCGCCCCAGAACGGCGACAGCGGGTGGCCGCTCTGGCCGCCGGGCATGTGGGTGATGCCGTCGGCTTCGCGACCGGGCGAGACCACCATGCGCTCGGATGCGCCGAAGCTCGGGCCGACCACGCGCGGCATGCCGCCGTCGCCGGGCACCTGGTCGGGCGGCATGCACAGCGCGCGCTTGCCGATCACCGGGATCGCGCCGGCCAGCGGATGGCAGATCGCCATCGTGTTGCGTTCGCCCCAGGTGCGCTGGTGCAGCGGGCCGGTCTTTTCCAGTTCGCTCGCGACTTCCTTCGCGGCATCCTCGAACAGCGCGTCCCAGCTGTCGAAGCGGCGCGAGAGCAGGTGCATCGGCCGCTGCGTCACCATCGGCCAGGCCACGCCTTCGAGCTGGGTGAAGGCGGGCATCTCGAAGTCCTTGTCGAGCTTCGCGCGCGCCGGTGCGGTCAGGCCGTCGGCGATGCGCGCGAGCACGGCCAGACGCCAGGCGCGCACGATGCGGTAGCTGACCGAATCGACGCTGGCGCGGCCTTCCCACTCTTTCGAGGCCTCGGCGAGTTTCGCCAGCGAGGGCGTCTTCGCCGATGTCGCAGTGTCGCGCAGCAGCGACCACCACGGTGCGAGGAACAGCGCGCGATCGTCGAGCTGGATCGCGAGCAGGTCGCGTTCGTCGATCTTCTCGCGCGCCAGCAGGCCATCACGGATCTGCCGCGCGCGTGCGCCGAGCGCATAGCCGCCGTCGCCGACGGTCGCCAGGATCTCGCCGTCGGTGGTGCGGTTGTTAGCGGTCCACAGCCGACCGTTCGCGGGATCGACGACGCGCGGCGAGCGGTCGGTGACGATGGTCCAGGGTGCGCAGGCGACATCCGCTGCCATCGGCACGCGGCCGGTACAGGTGGCATCGCGCTGCGCCAGCGGGCCGATCAGGCGCCAGGCGATGCGGCCCTTCGCGTCGCCGATCAGCAGGTTCTGCGTCGGCACGGCGGCCTGGTCGGCGAGCGCCAGCGCGTGGTCGAGATCGCGGGCCAGCGGAAACTGGCTCAGTCCGTAGCCCAGCGCGCCGCGCACATGGCCGTTCCAGCGCAGCGAGAACATGCGGTTACCGTCGCGATGCAGCACCGGGCCCCACGCGGTTTCCTCGATCTCGTGCACGACGGGTGCGCCACCGGCGACGCGGATGGTCTCGCGATGCACCGTCGGCTTCGTGCAGCCGACGACCGCGCTGCCGGCCGGGCAGGCGGTTTCGATGCGCCAGTCCGCCGTGTCGGCGTAGCTGTTGGTGAAGCCCCAGGCGACATGTGTATTGCTGCCGACCACCACCACCGGCAGGCCGGGCAGGGTGAAGCCGGTGACATCGACCTTGCCGCCGGGGGCGCGCGCGTCGGGATAGCGCAGTCGCGCGCGGAACCAGATGCCCGGCGCGCGCAGGCCCAGGTGCATGTCGTCGGCGACGATGGCGCGGCCGTCCTTCGTCACCGTGCCGGCGACGGCGAAATTGTTGCTGCCGGGCACGATGTCGTCGGGCGCGAACGTGCCGTGGTCGCCGGTGGGCGCCGGCAGGGCGCGCAGGTTCACTTCATCGGGACCGGGCAGGCGCGCATCGCCGCGCGCTTCGCCCATCAGCGGTGCGTCCCATCGGCTGCCGTCGGTGCGCAGCAACGCGTACAGCGCCGGCGGCAGGTGCGGCTGCATCCGCCACATCGCCAGTTCGTTGCGATTGCTCGCGTCCTGCAGGTCGAAATACATCGCGTGCCCGGTGACCGCCGAATCCGGCAGGGTCCACGGGCGCGGCTGCTGGCGCAGCAGCAGGTAGGGCCACGGTCTCACGTCGAGCGCGGCGAGCCCGGCGTTCACCCCATCGACGTAGGCCTGCGCCTGCGGGCGCGTGCCGTCGAGGATGTCGTCGAGGTTCGCTTCGACGCGGGCGCGGATGCGGTGCGCGCGCTGGCGCTTGTCGGTGTCGATCGCGATCGCGCCGAACAGTTCGGACAGTTCGCCGGCGGACATGCGCCGCATCAGGTCCATCTCGAAATAGCGTTCCTGCGCATGCACGTAGCCGAGCGCGCGCAGGGCGTCGGTTTCGTTGGCGGCGTCGATGGTCACGGTGCCGTTGGCGTCGCGCTGCACGGTCACCGGCGCGGACAGTCCCGTCAGCGCGAGTTCGCCGTCGAGTTCTGGCAGGCTGCCGCGCACCAGCCACCAGCCAGTGCCGACGGCGAGGAGAAGCAGCGCCAGCACGCCGAGCACGATCCGTTTGAGCCACTTCTTCATCGACGACGTCCTGTGGTGAGCTGTGTTGCGTGGTGCGGCATCCGCCGCGAAGCGATCTCAGCCAGATGCGCGCACGAGTCGGAACGCGCAGGTCTCCAGCGCGGTCACGCCTTCGGCCTGGAAGCCCGGCTGGTCGGCGAGGATGTCCTGGCGTTCCAGCAGGTCGACGTGCCAGCGCGTGGCGAAGCGCGTACGGACTTCGGCCTCGGTCACCGGAAACGGCGGGCCTTCCTTTTCGTGCTCGGGATACTCGAGCGTGACCAGCAGGCCACGACAGTGCGCGGGCAGGGCGCCGTAGAGTTCGTCGACATAGCGCGTGCGCAGGTCGGGCGGCAGCGCGATCATCGCGGCGCGGTCGAACACGGCGGCGCAATCGGCCAGCGCGTCCGCATCCAGCGCGAAGGCGTCGCCGCAGATCAGTTCGATGCCGCCGGCGCGATGGTGGCGGCCGTAGCGGGTCTCGAACACCTCGGGCGCGAGGCCGTGTTCGGCGAAGAACTGCTCGACGGCGAGCGGCGACAGCTCCACGCCCAGCACGCGATGCCCGCGCGACGCCAGCCAGACCATGTCCAGCGACTTGCCCGCCAGCGGCACGAACACTGTGCAGCCTTCAGGCGCGCCGACCGCGTCCCAGTGCGCCTGCAGCAGCGGCGTGACCTCGGCCTGGTGGAAGCCGATGCGGTTGTCGTGCCAACGCTGGTGCCAGAAGTCGGGGTTCATGGGGTCTCAGGTGTTTGGCAGTCTTTGCGTCCAGACTGCAAGTCTGTTTCTTGGGCCAAAGAGTGAATGGTCGCGGATCGTGCAGTCCGCTGCGATGTCATCGATGGATGCACTGAAATCGCAATCGCATCCGAAGGGCGGTGACGAAAATGATCCGTTGATTGCGCTGATGCGCAATTGACTGGCCTGTGCGTCTACCCATGCGTAGAAAAGAAAACCATGTGGGTGCTCCGAAAGATCCAGAAGTCCTGCGTAGTAGTGGAACGCTGCTTGCAGGACATCGCGAAACGAATCCCGATTCTCCTCGTCTGCGAAAGGAGCGCACAAGGGGATCATGGCCATGTTCGTCAAGGCCTGTGAGTTGATTTCCGACGTCAAGTCCAGTGCAGGCACATCTTCGGCGACTTCATCAATCACGAATCGCGAGCAGAATGACACTGCCGGGGAACTGCCGTCAGGAAACAGATTCACTCCACCCCCAGCGCCTCGACCTTCTGCCAGCCACGCGGCAGCAGGCCGCCTCGGCTGCCGCGCGGGCCGATGTAGGGGTCGAGTTCCTTGAACGACAGCGACATCGTGCGTGCGCCGGATTTCACGGTGAGCGTGCCGCCCGGCGGGACCACGGCGATCGACACGACTTTTTCGGTGCCGCGCTTGGCCTTGGGGATTTCGATGATCTTGTTGCCCTTGCCCTTGTCGAGTTCCGGCAGTTCGCTCAGCGGGAAGGCGAGCAGGTGGCCGGCGCTGGTGACGGCGACGATCCGGTCGGCATCGACATTCGCGGTGAACGCCGGGGTCAGCACGGTCGCGCCTTCGCTGAGCGAGAGCATCGCCTTGCCGGCCTTGTTGCGCCCGGTGAGGTTCTCGAACTTCGTGACGAAGCCGTAGCCGTGCGACGAGGCGAGCACGAAGCGGTCGTCGTTGCCACCGGTTGCCATGGTCTGAAAGCCGGCGCCGGCCGGCGGCGAGAAGCGCCCGGTCAGCGGTTCGCCGTTGCCGCGGGCACTGGGCAGGGTATGCGTCAGTGCCGAATAGCTGCGCCCGGTGGCGTCGAAGAACGCGACCTGCAGCGTGCTGCGGCCGCGCACCGCGCACAGCAGGCCGTCGCCATCGCGATAGCTCAGCGCTGCGGCATCGACATCATGGCCCTTCGCCGCGCGGATCCAGCCCTTTTCGCTCAGCACGATCGTCATCGGTTCGCTGGCGACCAGCTCGGTCTCGTCGATCGCCTGCGCGGCCTCGCGTGCGACCAGTGGCGACATGCGCGCGTCGCCGAACTTCTTCGCGTCGGCCAGCAGTTCGTCCTTGATGAGCTTGCGCAGCTTGGCCTTGCTGTCCAGGATGCCCGACAGCTTCTCGCGCTCCTTCTCCAGCTCGGCCTGCTCGCCGCGGATCTTCATCTCCTCCAGGCGGGCGAGCTGCTTGAGCTTGGTGTCGAGGATGTAGTCGGCCTGGTCCTCACTCAGCGCGAAGCGCGCCATCAGCACGTCCTTCGGCTCGTCCTCGGTGCGGATGATGCGGATGACTTCGTCGAGGTTGAGGAAGGCGACCAGCAGGCCCGCCAGCAGGTGCAGGCGGCGGTCGACCTTCTCCAGCCGATGCTTGAGCCGGCGGGTGACGGTGTCGGCACGGAAGGCCAGCCATTCCGACAGCAGCATCTTCAGGTTCTTCACCTGCGGGCGGCCGTCGAGCCCGATCACGTTCATGTTGACGCGGTAGCTCTTCTCCAGGTCGGTGGTGGCGAAGAGATGGCCCATCAGCTGTTCGGCGTCAACGCGGTTGCTGCGCGGGATCAGCACGATGCGCGTCGGGTTGGCGTGGTCGGACTCGTCGCGGATGTCCTCCAGCCACGGCAGCTTCTTCGCGCGCATCTGCTGCGCGATCTGCTCGATCACCTTGCTCGGGCTGACCTGGTAGGGCAGCGCGGTGACCACGATGTTCGCCTGCTCGCGGACATATGTGCCGCGGGCGCGCACGCTGCCGTGGCCGGTCTCGTACAGCGACAGCAGGTCGGCGGTCGGGGTGATGATCTCGGCGGTGGTCGGGTAGTCCGGGCCGCGCACGTGTTCGCACAGGTCGCGCACGGTGGCATCGGGATCGTCGAGCAGGCGCACGCAGGCGCTGACGATCTCGTTGAGGTTATGCGGCGGCACGTCGGTGGCCATGCCGACCGCGATGCCGGTGGTGCCGTTGAGCAGCAGGTGCGGCAGGCGCGCCGGCAGCCAGGTCGGTTCCTCCAGCGTGCCATCGAAGTTCGGCGTCCAGTCCACGGTGCCGTGGCCGATCTCGCCCAGCAGCACTTCGGCGATCGGGGTCAGCTTGGATTCGGTATAGCGCATCGCCGCGAACGACTTCGGGTCATCGCTCGAACCGAAGTTGCCCTGGCCATCGATCAGCGGATAGCGGTACGAGAACGGCTGCGCCATCAGCACCAGGGCCTCGTAGCAGGCGCTGTCGCCGTGCGGGTGATACTTGCCGATCACGTCGCCGACGGTGCGCGCGGACTTCTTCGGCTTGGCCGCGGCGTTCAGGCCGAGCTCGCTCATCGAATAGATGATCCGCCGCTGCACCGGCTTCAGACCATCGCCGAGGAAGGGCAGGGCGCGGTCCAGGACCACGTACATCGAGTAGTCGAGATAGGCGCGTTCGGCGTATTCGCGCAGGGGGATCTGTTCGAACCCGTGGAAGGCGGGGCGGAGCGTGTCGGACATCTTGGAACCCGGGGAAGCGTGAGGGTCGATTCTACCCGGAGCGGGTCACCGGTCGCCGGTAGCGAACGAGTCCCGGGAAGACGATCCGTCGCTGCGGTTGCAGGGGGTCGAGATGGTGCGCGTGAGCCGGGCGCGTGATGGCTGAAGCCAAGGCTCGATCGGGGTGGGCGCCGTTGCCCGGGCGAGTAAAACCCCCAGCTTTCGCCGGGTCTCGCACTGGATCCTGGGCAACAAAAAAACCGCCTTCGCGGGGTGTCGTGCTGGATTGAAGCAATAAAAAAACCCCGCTTTCGCGGGGTTTTCTTTCCGATCTTGGTGCCCAGGAGAGGACTCGAACCTCCACGGTTTTACCCGCTAGTACCTGAAACTAGTGCGTCTACCAATTCCGCCACCTGGGCATCGGGGCGCGTATGTTGCGTCGCGGCGGGGGTGATGTCAACGGTTGATTTCGAAAAAATTTTCGGTTCCGCCGGGCACCCGTGTCCGCCCGGCGGTCGCTCCGGACGGTTCCGATCCCCGCCTGGGCACGTATACTGGCTGTCAATGTCTAAAAACACCAAGAAGAGCAAGGGCCCTCGTGCCACGCGCGCCGCAAGCGGCGCATCCATTCCATCTGCCGATGCCGCTTCCCGGGGCTCCTCGCGCAACGTCGCGAAGGCCGTGTCAGGCAAGCCCGGCAAGTCGGCCAAGCCCGACCGTTCCGCCGCCACGCCGGCCGCGACCGGTTCCCGTGGCAAGCCGAAGAAGACCGCCCCGTGGATGCCCGATCTGCCGCCGGCCAGGCCGGCCGCTCGCGGTGCATCCCGACCGGCCGCAGCGCCAGCGTCCCGCCCCTCCCGCGCGCCTGAATCCGCGCCGGTCCGTTTCCAGGATCCGCACGCCGCGCGCGAGGCCCAGCGCTACGCCGATCCGATCCCCAGTCGCGAGGCCATCCTCAAGCTGCTGGCCGAGGCCGATGGTCCGATGCTGGCCGAAGCGATCGCCGACGCTCTCGGGCTCGACACCTTCGAGCGCCGCGAGGCGCTGGGCAAGCGCCTCGGCGCCATGGTCCGCGACGGCCAGCTGTTGCAGAACCGCCGTGGCGGTTATGCCCCGGCCGAGCGCCTGGACCTGATTCCCGGCACGGTCATCGCCAATCGCGACGGCTTCGGCTTCCTGCGTCCCGATGGGGTGAGCGGCGACGACGTGTTCCTGCCGCCGATGGAGATGCGCAAGGTCATGCACGGCGACCGTGTGATGGTCAGCGTCACCGGGCTCGACCGTCGCGGCCGTCGCGAAGGCGCCATCGTCGAAGTGCTCGAACGGCGACTCACCCGCCTGATCGGTCGTTTCACGCTCGAAGCCGGCATCAGCTACGTCGTGCCAGACGACGCCCGCATCCAGCGTAACGTGCAGATTCCCGCCGATGCCCGCATGGATGCGCGCAACGGCCAGTTGGTCGTCTGCGAGATCGTCCATGCGCCCGACGCCTACCGCCCGCCGATCGGCCGCGTGCTGACCGTGCTCGGCGACAAGCTGACGCCGTCGCTGGTGGTCGAAGCCGCGATTCACGGCCACGACCTGCCGCACGAATTCCCGCCGCAGGTGATCGCCGAAGCCATGGCGGTACCGCTGGACGTGACCGCCGCCGACATCGAAGGCCGCGTCGACCTGCGCAAACTGCCGCTGGTCACCATCGACGGCGAGGACGCGAAGGATTTCGACGACGCGGTCTGGTGCGAACCGAACAAGTCCGGCTTCCGCCTGATCGTCGCCATCGCCGACGTGTCGCATTACGTGCGTCCCGGTGCGCCGCTCGACGACGAAGCTCAGCTGCGCGCGACCTCGGTGTATTTCCCGGGTTTCGTCGTGCCGATGCTGCCGGAGACCCTGTCGAACGGCATCTGCTCGCTCAACCCGAAGGTCGACCGCCTGTGCTTCGTCTGCGACATGCAGGTCGATTTCGACGGCGAGGTCACGAAGTCGAAATTCTACGAAGCCGTGATGCACTCGCATGCGCGCCTGACCTACACCCAGGTTTGGAACGCGGTGGGCGAGGGTGACGAAGAGGCGATCGCGAAAATCGGCTCGCTGATGCCGCAGGTCGAGCGCCTGCACCAGCTCTATCAGCTGCTGGCGAAGGCGCGCAAGGCGCGTGGCGCCATCGAGTTCGAATCCGGCGAGGTGCGTTTCGTGCTGGGTCCGCAGGGCGAGGTCGTGCAGGCCGGCATGCTCCAGCGCAACGACGCGCACAAGCTGATCGAGGAATGCATGATCGCGGCCAATGTCGAGGCTGCGCGTTATCTGCTGAAAAAGAAGGTCCCGGCGCCGTATCGCATCCACGAGAAGCCGCCGGAAAGCAAGTACGCCGATCTGCTCGAATTCCTGAAGGAGTTCAAGCTGCGGATGCCGGCCTGGGCCAAGGTCGAGCCGCGCGATTTCACCGCGCTGCTGACCAAGATCCGCGACCGTGCCGACGCCACGCTGCTGGAGTCTGTGCTGCTGCGCTCGCAGTCGCTGGCGGTGTATTCGCCGGACAATGTCGGCCATTTCGGCCTGGCGCTGGAGGCCTATGCGCATTTCACTTCGCCGATCCGCCGCTATCCCGACCTGCTGGTGCATCGCGCGATCAAGCATGCGCTGCTCGGCGGCAAGGCCGAGTCGTTCGCCTACTCGCAAGGCGCGATGGGCGCGCTGACGCTGCAGTGCTCCGAGCGCGAGCGTCGTGCCGACGAGGCCGAGCGCGAGGTCGACGAACGCTACCGTGCCGCGTGGATGGAAAAGCACATCGGCGGCGAGTTCGACGGCGTCATCAGCGGCGTCACCAGCTTCGGCCTGTTCGTCGAACTGGACGCCTCGAAGGTGAACGGTCTGGTCCACGTTACCCAGCTGCCGCATGACTTCTACCACTTCGACCCGATCCGCAAGACGCTCAGCGGCGAACGCGTCGGCCGCGTGTTCCGCCTCGGCGACCGCGTCAGCATCGTCGTGCTCAAGGCCAGCCTGGAAGAGCGCAAGATCGACTTCCGCCTCGCCGAGGAACGCGGTGTGAAACCACCGCCGCCGCGCGGGCAGCCGGCGAAGCGGGTAAAGCAGAAGTATTGATATAGGGTGCGCCTCGGCGCACCGGCTTTGAACGTCGATGCAATTCAAGCGGTGCGCCGAGGCGCACCCTATGATGCTGCGGCGATCGCCCCACGCCCGGCGATCAAGCCGCTGGCGAAGCAGGCGGTGAGCAGATAGCCGCCGGTGGGGGCTTCCCAATCGAGCATTTCCCCGGTGCAGAACACGCCGGGCATCGACTTCAATTGCAGCGAATCGTCGAGCGCTTCCAGACGCACGCCGCCGGCGGTGCTGATGGCTTCGGCGACCGGGCGCGTGGCGCGCAGGTGCAGCGGGCAGCGCTTGATCGTCGAGGCGATGCGCGTGGCGTCGCTCATCGCCTCGCGCGGCAGCATTTCGAAGACGAGCGCTGCCTTCGCGGCATCCAGACCGGTCTGGCGCTTGAGGTGATCGCCGATGCTGCGCTTGCCGCGCGGCGTCTGCAGGTCGCGAACCAGGCGCGCTTCGTCGCGACCCGGTGCGAGGTCGAGCCACAGTGTCGTTTCACCATCGCGGGCGATGCGTTCGCGCAGCATTGCCGACAGCGCGTAGATCAGGCTGCCTTCGACGCCGGTCGCGGTGAGCACGCATTCGCCCTGCAGCGATTGCGGTGCGCCAGCGTCGTCGGTCCAGTGCGCGACCACCGGTTTCAACGGCGCGCCGGCGTGTTTCTCCGCGAGCACGGCGCTCCAGCCGATGTCGAAGCCGCAGTTCGATGCGCGCAGCGGGGCGATGTCGATGCCGCGCGCGGCGAGCAGGTCCACCCACGTGCCGTCCGAGCCCAGTTCCGGCCAGCTCGCGCCGCCAAGGGCGAGCACGGTCGCGTCCGCGCGCACGATGCGCTCGCCGTCGGGCGTGGCGAAGCGCAGCGCGCCGTCGTCGGTCCAGCCCAGCCAGCGGTGCTGGACGTGGAAACGCACGCCGGCCTCGCGCAGGCGCCGCACCCAGCCGCGCAGCAGCGGCGCGGCCTTGCGGTCGTTCGGAAATACGCGGCCGGAGCTGCCGACGTAGGTCTCCACGCCCAGGCCGCGCGCCCAGTCGCGCAACGCCTCGCCGTCGAAGGCGTCGAGCCAGCGCGCAAGCTCGGCGGCGCGCTCGCCGTAGCGCGCATCGAAGGCCGGCCGCGCTTCGCCGTGGGTCAGGTTGAGCCCGCCCTTGCCGGCGATCAGGAACTTGCGGCCGACCGAGCCCTTGGCCTCGAACAGATCGACCTGCAGCCCGGCCGCGTTCGCCACCTCGGCCGCCATCAGCCCGGCGGGGCCGCCGCCGATGATCGCGATCCGGGTGGTTTCGGGAGCTGAGCTGGTCATGGGACGCGGTGGGCGTGGGTGGCGGAGCGGGCGCGGATCATAGCGCGATGCGGGCAAATCCCCGGAGGTCCGGGCACAATAGCGCCATGAGCAAATCATCCCAATGGATCGCCGGCATCAATGCGGTTGCCTCGGCGGTCGAACACGATGCGGACCACGTCCGCGAAGTCCTGATCGAAGCCGGTGCCAAGAACCCGCGCCTGACCGAGATCGAGGAAAACGCCCGCCGCAAGGATATCGACGTGCGCCGGGTCGCGACCAACGCGCTCGACGGCGTCGCCGGCGGCCTGCGCCACCAGGGCGTGGTCGCGCGCTACGCGGCCTCGAAGACCTACAACGAAGACGATCTGGCCGAACTGGTCGAGGCCGCCGCCGGCAAGGCCCTGCTGCTGGTGCTGGACGGCGTGCAGGACCCGCACAACCTCGGCGCCTGCCTGCGCAGCGCGGCCGCGGCGGGCGTCACCGCAGTGGTCATCCCCAAGGACAAGGCCGTGCAGGTGAATGCCACCGTGCGCAAGACCTCGGCCGGCGCCGCCGACAGCATCCCGGTGGTGCGCGTGACCAACCTCGCGCGTGCGATGCGCGACCTGCAGCAGATGGGCGTGTGGATCTACGGCCTCGCCGGCGAAGCCACCGCGTCGCTGTATTCGATCGACCTGCGCGGCAACGTCGCGCTGGCCCTGGGCGGCGAGGCCGACGGCCTGCGTCGCCTGACCCGCGAGCACTGCGACCAGCTCGTCACCATTCCGATGCCGGGCCTCGCGCATTCCCCGGGCGTGGAAAGCCTCAACGTCTCCGTTGCCAGCGGCGTGGCGCTGTTCGAGGCGGTGCGGCAGCGGCAGTGACCGGGGCGCTATCGATATGAGCCTGCACTGGTACGACCTCGTCGGCCTGCTCGGCACGGCGATTGTCGTCGGCAGCTATTTCATGCTGCAGAGCGGCCGGCTGTCGGGCACCAGCCTCATCTATCAATGGCTGAACATCGCCGGCTCCGGCTGCATCCTCGTCTCGCTGGCCGGCGGCTTCAACGTCGCCGTCGCCCTCCTGCAATGCACGTGGATCGCGATCAGCGTGTACGGGATCGTGCGGGGTGTGCGGGCGCGCAGGGAGCCGCAGTAGCCGATCTGAATGGGGGGCTTGTGTTTGATCCGACGGATGAATTTGGTGAGTTCTACACGCACTTCCGTATTCCGCGCAGCTTGGAATGGTGCGACCTCGAGACGCTGATGTTGTTTCCGTTGCGATGTGGCTTCGATTACACGCAGCAAACCCGTGTGCCCGAGTGCAACGCACTGGAGACTGATTGCGGAGGCGTATTGTTCGTTTGCGATGACGCAATGCGATTCCATGCAGGAATGCTTCCGCTGGCTGAATTCCGATGTTCCTCTGCATTTGCCGGCGTCAGTCCACGCGCTTTCGATGAGCTCGGTACGGTGCTTGAAGTTGAGCCGGCACTCCATTCGCGCGACGGTTTCTTTCTGGAAGGTGTCTGGCAGCTCGACCGAAAGTTGGCGCGTAGTCTGGCTCGGTTGCCTGAGTGCGAGTGGGAGAGGGTTGTCGCCAGATGGCATGAAACGATCATGTCGATCTATCAGGAAGAGCCGGTCTGCGTGCGATATGGCGGTTGGCTGGGTCGCAGATGGGGAGAATATTGGCGATACAACGAGGAATACGCACTGGATGGAATGACTTCGGACAGGCTCCTCGAAGTCCTCGGTGATCTGATCGAAGTGTGTCGCCAGCGGAAGGGGGCCGAAGTTGTCTGCATGGCCTTTTCGCGCTGATGTCCATGATCTGCAACCAATGATTGTCGCGTGGTTGCCAAGGCAGCGCTTGAAACCGACTCAGCCCGGGGATGTCAACCCATCTGCGGCCACGCATTCACGATCTTGCAGAACAGCTCGGCGGTGCGTTCGGTGTCGTAGACGGCGGAGTGCGCTTCGTCGCTGTTCCAGCTGAGGCCGGCGGCCATGACGGCGCGGGCGAGCACGGTCTGGCCGTAGGCGATGCCGGCGAGGCTGACGGTGTCGAACACGCTGAACGGGTGGAACGGGTTGCGCTTGTGTTGCGTGCGCGCGACCGCCGCGTTGAGGAAGTTCAGGTCGAAGTGGGCGTTGTGGCCGACCAGGATCGCGCGCTGGCAGTCGTGCTTGCGCACGGCGGCGCGCACGGTGGCGAAGACGTGGTCCAGTGCGTCCTTCTCGGGCTTGGCGAGGCGGAACGGATGGTCCAGCTTGATGCCGGTGACCTGCAGCGACTTGGGGTCGATCTCGGTGCCCGGTGCCGGGACGAGGTGCGCGCTGGCCATGTCGCCAGGCACCAGGCGGCCCTCGTCGTCGAGATCGACCGGCTGGACCGCGATCTCCAGCAGCGCGTGGCGGTTCCAGTCGAAACCGCCGGTCTCGACGTCCACGACGACCGGCAGGTAACCCCGGAAACGTTCGGACATCTTTCTGCGGACGAGGGGGACGGAAGCCACGGGTGTTTCGCTCATGCGCGAAAGGGTAGCAGACCCGTCCATGCCGCCGGATGGCGGTGTCGCGAACCGGTCGACCCGCGCGCCCTGCGCTTCAGGTCGCGGTGCCCAGCAGGGTGCCCTCGGCGCGCAGGGTGGCGAGCATGCCGGCGCCCTCGGCCAGGAAGGCATCCACATCCGGCGTGCCGGCCTCGGCGGCGAGGGCGCGCAGCTGCGCCTCGCCGGACAGCGCCGGCAACTCCTCCAGCCGCTGCAGCAGGCGGAACACCAGCGGGGTGAGCGCGTGGAAGCTGACGTTGCCGTCGGGTTCGCGGCGCAGCATCAGCAGGGTCGGGGCCTCGGGTGGTGTCTCCGGCTGGTATTCCGGTCCGATGCGGTGGACCGGCCAGGCATAGGCCAGTGGCCAGGCCAGGGGCGACACCACCGGCGCACCGGCCAGCAGGTCGCCATCCGGATCATGGGCGGCATCCTCGACGCGCGCCTCGCTGATCTGCAGGGCCAGCTCGACCCACTCGTAATGCGCCAGCTCGCGCTGCCAGGGCGGGTCGTCGTGGCCGGCATCGGTGTCCGCGCGGGCTTCGAGGTAGCGCATGAACTCGCGCGCCAGCTCGGTGAACAGCGGGGTCTGGCAGTCGTGGTCGCGGTAGAAATCGCGGATCAGCATGCGCCAGCCGGCGTCGCCGTGGATGCGGCGCAGCACCGGGAAGTTGCCGGCGAGCAGGCTCTCCACGTTGTTGAAGAACAGGTCGCGGTAGATCTTCAGCCGGCGCTCCTCGATGCCCGGCGGTGGCGGCACGCGGTCGGGGTCGCGGATGTGCGCGGCCAGCGCGTCCTGCTGCGCGGCGAGGGTGTCGGTCACAGGCTGCGCGGCGGACTCAGGCGGCATGACGCTGCTTCCGTGCCCCTGCGCCGGCGATCCGGCGACGCACCTGGCCGAGTTCGTCGAGCAGGTCCTCGAACGGCGGCAGGTTGAAATCGCGTTCCAGCAGGGTCGGGCGCGGACCGAAGCGGCGATACGCCTCTTCGAGCAGGCCCCAGACCTGGGCATTGACTGCGCTGCCGTGGGTGTCGACCTTGAGGTCCTCGGCCTCGTCGTAGTGGCCGGCGACGTGGATGTAGGCGACACGCTTGCCCGGCAGCGCGGCGAGGAACTCAGACGGGTCGTAGCGGTGGTTGGTGGCGTTGACCACGATGTTGTTCACGTCGAGCAGCAGCAGGCAGTCGGCCTCGGCGAGCACGGCGTTGACGAAATCGATCTCGCGCATCTTCTGGAACGGCGCGGCGTAGTAGGAAATGTTCTCGATCGCGATCCGCTGGCCGAGGATGTCCTGCACCCGGCGGATGCGCGCGGCGACATGGGCCACGGATTCCTCGCTGAAGGGCAGGGGCAGCAGGTCGTAGAGCTGGCCGCGGCTGTCGCCACAGGCGCTGAGGTGTTCGCTGTAGAGCGGGCAGCGGTGGGTGTCCATGAAGCGGCGGACCTTGGCCAGGAAGGTCTCGTCGAGCGGGGCGGGGCCACCGACCGACAACGACAGGCCGTGGCAGACCACCGGATAGCGCGACGCGAGATCGGCGAAGCCGTCGCCGAGCGCGCCGCCGACGCCGATCCAGTTCTCGGGTGCGACCTCGACGAAATCGAAGCCGCCGGACGCAGCCCGGCGCATGTCGGGCAGGAGCGTGCGGCGCAGGCCGAGACCGGCCGAGTCGGGTGCGAGGGGCGTCGGCGTCATGGTTTGAACGGGGGAATTGTCGGGGCGAAGGGCGGCCGCATGGCGACCGCCCCGGTGGACCGCCGTCGCCGACGGCGGCCCTGCGTCTGGATCGATCAGCGCGTGCCGATCAGATCGAACCGCCGCACTTGCCTTCGCCGCACTTGCCTTCGGCGGCCTTCTTGTCGCCACCGCACTTGCCTTCGCCGGCCTTGGCGCCGCCGCACTTGCCTTCACCGCACTTGCCTTCGTGCGCGGCCTTGAACTCCTCGGCGCTGATGCTGCCGTCCTTGTTGGTGTCGTGCTTGGCGAAGTTGCCGCCGCCGTTCTTGTGGGCCGCGTCGTATTCGGCCTTTGAGATCTTGCCGTCCTTGTTGGTGTCGAGCTTGGCGAAGCCGCACTTGCCTTCGCCGCACTTGCCTTCGGCGGCCTTCTCGCCACCGCACTTGCCCTCGCCGCACTTGCCTTCGGTCGGCTTGGCACCGCCGCAGTTGCCTTCGACGGCCTTCGCGGCCGCGTCGGCGCCGAGCAGGTAGCCCTGGGCGAGGTGGGTCGAGGCGAAGGTGGAGCCGGTCAGCAGCAGGCCGCCGGCGAGGGTGGCGGTCATCGCGAGGGTGACGGGTTTCTTGGCGGTGGTCTTGGTATTCGACATCGGGTCTCTCCTGAGTGGTGGTGGAACGTGTTGGCGGGGTCTCGGAATGCGAGGGCACACCGTGGGGCATGACGCGGGGCGGGGTCAACCGTCCGCGGCGAGGGCCGGGACGCCATCGGCGTCGGACGGCGAAAGATAGTGTCTGGCGAGGCTGCGGGCGCGGTGGATGCGCGCCTTCGCCGCTTCGGGATGCAGCGACAGTTCAGCGGCGATTTCGGCGATGCTGCGGCCTTCGAGGTCGCGCATCAGGATGGCATCGCGGTAATGGGCCGGTAGCCTGGCGAGCGCATGCGCGACATCGCGCAGCAGGCCGGTCGGGGCAGGGTAGTGCGGCCCTTCGAGCTCTTCGAGGTCCGATGGCTGGAGCAGCAGGATGCGGGCGGCGCGCTTCATGCGGTTGCACTCGCGCTTGACGATCCGGAACAGCCAGGAGGCATAGGCGCCCAGTTCGCGCAGGCTGGCGAGCTTGCGCGACACCAGCAGCAGGCTTTCCTGCACGGCGTCCTCGACGTCGTTGATCGCGCAGTGGTATTCGGCGTAGCGCCGGAGGTCCTGACGCGAACGCGCCAGCACCTGTTCGAGCGACTGCCTGTCTCCCTGGCGTGCCTGCTGGAGGGCCATCTGGAATCCCGGATCCTGCACCGTGTCTCTCCTCGGTTGCGCACTGTACGCGGGAACAAGGCCGCGTTTGTGCACAAAGAGTTAGACGGGCAGGGGACGGTTGCGTCCCGGGAGCGTCCGGGTTCAGGTCCGGTTTAGGCTCGGCCGATCGACGGCAGGCAGGGGGCCGCGTCCGGGCAGGGCCGGGCGGCGATACCGATCGGCCGGGATGGGCCGATCGGTCTTGATCGATCGTGAGGGGGCGATCGGATCAGGCGGCGCTGCTGGTCTCGTCGCGCTTCTCGCGCGGCGGCATCGGGCCTTCGCCGTGTTCCTGGAACCAGATGTTCTCGGCGATGTTGGTCGCATGGTCGCCCACGCGCTCCAGGTTCTTCGCCATGAACAGCAGGTGGGTGCAGGGCGTGATGACCCGGGGGTCTTCCATCATGTAGGTCAGCAGCTCGCGGAACAGGCCGGTGTATGCGGCATCGATTTCGGCGTCGTCGGCGCGAATCGTTTCGGCCGCCATGGCGTCGCCATCGCGATAGGCCTGCAGCACGGCGCGGACCTGGCGAACGACCAGCCGGCCGAGGCTGCCGAGGCCGCGGGTATGCGGCAGCGGCGGGGACAGGTTGAGCGCCATCGAACGCTTGGCGATGTTCGATGCGTAGTCGCCGATCCGCTCGATGTCCGAGGCGATGCGCAGCGCCGCGAGGATCTCGCGCAGGTCGCGCGCGAGCGGACCGCGCAGTGCGAGTTTCATCGCGTCGTGGCTGACCCGCAGTTCCAGCGCGTCGATTTCTTCGTCGTTGGCGATGATCCGCTCGGCGGCCTTGCCGTCGCGCCGTTCCACCACGTCCAGCGCGGCTTCGAGCTGCGAGGCGGCGATCTCGCCCATGCGCAGGATCTCCTCCAGCAGGATCCGGCGTTCCTCGTCGTGGCTCTTGAGG
This sequence comes from Lysobacter brunescens, assembly GCF_042677005.1. NCBI lineage: Bacteria > Pseudomonadati > Pseudomonadota > Gammaproteobacteria > Lysobacterales > Lysobacteraceae > Lysobacter > Lysobacter brunescens. The sequence goes on from NZ_JBHTIF010000001.1 coordinate 2,422,832, forward strand.
ATGTGGTCGTGGGGTTGGCTGTTCATGGTGCTGTCTCGTCGAAAGTGGGATTGGGCGGTTTGCAGCGATGCAACGCGTCGTTCGCGACTTGGCGATGCCGTCCATGGCGAGGCAGTGATGCCTCCGGCAAGTCCGGCCCGGCCGTCCGTGGCCGGGCGTTCGGCAGGCCGCGCGGCAGTGCCGCGCAGGCGGCCTGCCTTACCCAAATCGCCCGGTGATGTAGTCCTCGGTCTGCTGCTTCGAGGGCTTGGAGAAGATCTTCTCGGTCACGTCGTGCTCGATCAGGTCGCCCAGGTACATGAAGGCGGTGTAATCGGACACGCGCGCCGCCTGCTGCATGTTGTGGGTGACGATCGCGATCGTGTACTTCTGCTTGAGCTCTTCGATCAGCTGCTCGATGCGGCTGGTCGAGATCGGGTCGAGCGCCGAGGTCGGTTCGTCGAGCAGCAGCACGTCGGGACGCAGCGCGACCGCGCGCGCGATGCACAGGCGCTGCTGCTGGCCGCCGGACAGGCCCAGCGCGCTCTGGTTGAGCTTGTCCTTCACTTCGTCCCACAGCGCCGCCTGGCGCAGGGCCTCCTCGACGCGCGCGGCCATGTCCGCCTTCGACATGCGCTCGTGGTGGCGGATGCCGTAGGCCACGTTCTCGAAGATCGTCATCGGGAACGGGACCGGCTTCTGGAACACCATGCCGACGCGGCTGCGCAGCCGATTCATCGGGTACTTGTCGTCGAGGATGTTCTCGCCGTCCAGCAGTACCTGGCCGCTGGCCGTCATCTTCGGGTACAGCGCATAGATGCGGTTGAAGATGCGCAGCAGGGTCGACTTGCCGCAGCCCGACGGGCCGATCAGCGCGGTGACGCGCTTCTCGGGGATGTCCAGGTCGATGTTCTTCAGCGCGTGGAACTTGTCGTAGTGGAAGTTCAGGCCGCGCGCGCTGAGCTTGACCGGCGTCGCCGGCCCGGCCTCGCGATGCGTGGCGGCGATGCCCATCCGCTGCGCGCCGTGATCGTTCGAAGCGATGGGGGTCGCGGTGTCGTTCATGTCGATGGTTCCGGAGGCTTCGGTCGTGTACGTATCAGTCATGGGTGATCTTGTTGCGGAGCAGGATCGCGCGTGCGACCAGGCTGACCGCGAGCACGAACAGGGTCAGCACGAGCGCGCCGGCCCAGGCGATCTCGATCCAGTTGTCGAAGGGACTGGCGGCGTACTGGTTCATGACCAGCGGCACGCCGGCCATCGGCTGGGTGATGTCGAGGCTGAAGAAGTTGTTGCCGAACGCGGTGAACAGCAGCGGCGCGGTTTCGCCGCAGATGCGCGCCAGCGCGAGCAGCACGCCGGTGACGATGCCCGGCAGCGCCGAGCGGTACAGCACCTGCACGATCACCTTCCACTGCGGCACGCCCAGCGACAGCGCGGCTTCGCGCATCTGCGCCGGCACCAGGCGCAGCATTTCGTCGGTGGTGCGGACCACCACCGGCAGCACGATGAAACCCAGCGCGACCGCACCGGCAATGGCGGAGAACTGGCCCTGGCTGAACTGCATGACGAAGATCGCGTAGACGAACAGGCCCAGCACGATCGACGGCGCGGACAGCAGGATGTCGTTGACGAAACGGACCACGGTGCCCAGCTTGCGGTGGTTGCCGTACTCGGCCAGCCAGGTGCCTGCCGCAATGCCCATCGGCGTGCCGAGCAGGATGCCCATGCCGCACATCAGGATGCTGCCGATGAAGGCATTGCGCAGGCCGCCGACTTCCATCGGCGCCGGCTGGTCCATCGTGAAGAGCGCCAGGTCGATGCCGGCGATGCCCTTCTGCAGCAGGGTCCAGAGGATCCAGCCGAGGAAGAACAGGCCGAACACCGCAGTGGCGCAGGCGAAGAGGATGGCGACAGCGTTCTTGACGTCGCGCATCCGGTACAGCCTGCGCGTCTCGGGCGACAGCGAGAAAGCGGGGTTGCTGCTGGCGTTCATCAGTTGCCCTCCTTGCGCGACAGCTGCATCAGCATCAGGCGCGCCAGCGCCAGCACGACGAAAGTGACGAGGAACAGCACGAAGCCGAGGAGCAGCAGCGCGGCGCGGTAGTCGGCCGTGGCTTCGCCGAAGTCGTTGGCGATCAGCGCGGCGATGGTGGTGCTGGGTTCGAGCAGCGACTTGGTGAAGGCGACGTTGTTGCCGATCACGAAGGCCACCGCCATGGTTTCACCCAGCGCGCGGCCGAGGCCGAGGAAGATGCCGCCGATCACCGCGGAGCGGGTGTAGGGCAGGACGATGTCCCAGACCACTTCCCAGCGCGTGGAACCCAGCGCGTAGGCCGATTCCTTCAGGCGACCCGGCACGGTGAGGAACACGTCGCGCATCACCGAGGAGATGAAGGGGATGACCATGATCGCGAGCACCAGGCCCGAGGTCAGCATGCCTGCGCCGATCGGCGGCCCCTGGAACAGCGCGCCGATCACCGGCAGCGGCCCGAGGTTGTCGTTCATCCACGGAATCAGGTGGTCGCGCATCACCGGCATCAGGATGAAGAATCCCCACATGCCGTAGATGATCGACGGGATGCCGGCGAGCAGTTCGATCGCGGTGCCGATCGGCGTGCGCAGCCAGCGCGGCGCGACTTCGGTCAGGAAGAAGGCGATGCCGAAGCTCACCGGCACCGAGATCAGCATCGCGATGATCGCGGTGACGACCGTGCCGTAGATCGGCACCAGCGCGCCGTACTTGTTCTCGACCGGGTTCCAGTCGCTGGAGAAGAAGAAGTCCAGGCCCTGCGACGCGAGCACGCTGCGCCCGCCCCAGAGCATCGACAGCGCGGCGCCGGCGAGGCTGAACAGGACGAAGATCGCGACCAGGGTGAGGACGGTCTTGAACACGCGGTCGTTGCGGGTATCGCGACGGTCGCGGTGCGGATTGGGAAGGGTCAGTTCGGCGGTGCTCATCGCTGGGCCGGGGTCCGGAAAAGGAATGACAGACGTCGCGTCCCTGCGGCGTTCGGTTCTGGGGGATGGCGCTTGGTGCGCATATCAGATGATGTTTGTGTTGCGGCTGTATGACAGCGCGAACGGTTTCGTCATGAATCCGTCGCATGCCCGCCCGAGGGTCCGCCGGGCTGGCAAACGAAAGCGGGCCCGAAGGCCCGCCGTCGTGTGTTTCGATCCCGTGAGGGCCGATCCCGGGGGATCAGTAGGGCATGGTCTTGGCCCAGTAGGCTTCGATCTGCTTGACCAGCGCGTCCGGCAGCGGCACGTAGTCGAGCGACTTGGCCTGGGCATCGCCGTTGGCGTACACCCAGCGGAAGAATTCCTTGGCGGCCTTGGCGCCGGCGGCATTCTTCGGCTTCTTGTACATCAGGATGAAGTTGGTCGCGGCGATCGGCCAGGCCTGCTCGCCCGGGGCGTTGGTCATGACCAGGTAGAAGTCCTTCGCCGAGGCCCAGTTGGCGCTCGCGGCGGCGGCCTGGAAGGTTTCGTCGTTCGGCAGCACGAAGTTGCCGGCGGCGTTCTTCATGCGGACGTAGGTCAGCTTGTTCTGCAGCGCGTACGAGAACTCGACGTAGCCGATGCCGCCGCGGATCTGCTTGACGAACGCGGCCACGCCTTCGTTGCCCTTGCCGCCCACGCCGACCGGCCACTTGACCGAGTTGCCTTCGCCGACCGTCGACTTCCAGTCGCCGCTGACCTTCGACAGGTAGTTGGTGAAGTTGAAGGTGGTGCCCGAGCCATCGGAACGGCGCACGATGGTGATCTTCAGCGACGGCAGCTTCACGCCGCCGTTCAGCGCGGCGATGCGCGGGTCGTCCCACATCGTGATCTTGCCCAGGAAGATGTCGGCCAGCAGCGGACCGTCGAACTTCATCGCGCCCGAGGCCACGCCCGGGATGTTGACCACCGGCACCACGCCGCCGATCACCGAGGGGAACTGGGCCAGGCCGGCCTTCGCCAGGTCTTCCGGCTTCTGCGGGGCATCGGACGAACCGAAGTCGACCGTGCCGGCCTTGATCTGGGCGATGCCGCCGCCGGAACCGATGGACTGGTAGTTGACGCGCACGTTCTTCGCCTTGGCGTAGTCGGCCGACCACTTGGTCATGACCGGGAACACGAAGGTGGCGCCGGCGCCGGTGATGTCGTTGGCGTGGGCGTTGAAGAGGGTGCCGCCGGCCAGGATCAGCGCGGCAGCCTGCAGTTTGAACGACTTGAACACGGAGGTGCTCCTCATGAGGGTGACTGACCGGGACGCACCCGGTTGGCGCACATTCCATCGGACCCGCATGACAGCCGTGTGTTTCGAACATGACAGTGAAGTTACAATTTCACGCGACTGCCATGATCCGTTCCCGGCGTACCGGCAAGGCGCGACCGTACCTCTCAGCACGGCTTCGTGCCCGGACGGGCGCTGTTACCGCAGTCATCGAACGGTCATGTCCGGCACACGCGATTGTCAGAATTTGGCCGCAAGCTGCCCCGGTTTCACAAGGCCTTAACGACTCCCCGCCTCGGTCATCCGGCCTCCGGCGGGTGCGGTCGCAGTCCCGCTCATTTATTCCCACTCAGGACATCACCATGCGTTATTCCCTTCTCGCGCTCGCCGTCGGCGCCGCGCTCGCCGGTACCAGCCTCGATGCGTCGGCCCAGTCCCGCGACAGCGAAATCGAGGCCCTCAAGGCGCAGATCGCCGAGCTGATGGAAAAGGTCCAGTCGCTCGAAGAGCGCACGGATGCGCAGTCCGACGTCAACATCGACACTGCCCAGCGCCTTGATGACATGTCGGCCAAGACGCCGGCCGTCGAGACCAAGGGCGGCATCAAGATCACGTCCCCGGACAAGAAGTTCGAAGCCCAGCTCGGTGGCCGCATCCATTTCGACGCCTATGCCTTCGACCGCGACATCGCGGCGACGACCGGCACCACCGAGTTCCGCCGCGCGCGCCTGACCCTCAAGGGCAAGGCGCTGGGCTGGGACTACGTGATGGAGCAGGATTTCGGCGCCGGCACCAACCTCGACGGCCTGCGCGATCTCTACATCGCGAAGAACGCGCTCGGCGGCAAGTTCACCATCGGCCATTTCAAGCCGTACCGTTCGATGGAAGAGCTGACCAGCTCGAACGAACTGCTGATGATGGAGCGCCCGTTCGCTTCGGCCACGGGCCTGTTCAATGGTCGCCAGTTCCAGCAGGGCGTGGGCTACCAGCGCAGCACCGACAGCTACACCGCAGGTCTCTCGGTCTTCAACCTGCGCGGCGCGGCTGGCGTGCGCAATGAAGGCGTCGGCGCTGCCGGTCGCTTCACCTGGGCGCCGATCAACCGCGACAACGCGACCCTGCACCTGGGTGCATGGTTCAGCATCGAGGATCTGAACCAGGGCTCGGCCACCACCAGCGCCAGCGTGTCGTACGCCGGTCGTCGCGGTCCGTCGCAGACCATCGCCAGCGTCAACGGTCTGTCCGGCGACAAGATCACCGCCTATGCCGCCGAAGTCGCGGGCTCGTTCGGCCCGACCTTCTTCCAGGGCGAATACGTGCAGTCCACGTTCGAGCAGCCCTTCCGCGCCCCGGACCAGGACGTGGTGACCTGGTACCTGCAGGGTAGCTGGATGCTCAACGGCGGCCACAAGCCGTACAAGTCCGCCACCGGTTTCTTCGGCTCGCCGAAGGTCGGCGAGAACGGTCTGTGGGAACTGACCGCGCGCTACGACACGATCGAGAACAAGGACATCCGCAACCGCGAAGCCAGCAGCTGGCTGCTCGGCCTGAACTACTACGTCAACCCGAACCTGCGCTTCATGCTCAACTACACGAAGGGCGAGAACGAAGTGAACGGCGACGAGACCGCGCAGTACGCACTGCGCACCCAGTTCAGCTTCTGATCGATCTCTCTCCGATCGAAGTCGAACGAAACCCCGGCATGCCGGGGTTTCGTTTTTTTCGGAGCACGATGCGCGGATCCGCTATGCCTCGCCGTGTTCGCTCTTGTCCTTGAACCGGCAGACATCCCGGATCGGGCAGCGCCAGCATTCGGGCCGGCGCGCCTTGCAGGTGTAGCGGCCATGCAGGATCAGCCAGTGGTGCGCATCCTGCAGGAATTCAGCTGGCACGCGCGCGAGCAGCGCGCGCTCCACCGTGAGCACGTTCGCGCCCGGCGCCAGCCCCGTTCGGTTCGACACGCGGAAGATGTGCGTATCGACCGCCATCGTCGGCTCGCCGAAGGCGGTGTTCAGCACCACGTTCGCGGTCTTGCGGCCGACCCCGGGCAGCGCTTCCAGCGCTTCGCGGTCGCGCGGCACCTCGCCGCCGTGCTCGGCGACCAGCCGTTCGCACAGCGTGATCACATTGGCGGCCTTGGTGTTGAACAGCCCGATCGTCGAGATGTACGACTTCAGCCGTTCCACGCCGAGCGCGGCGATCGCCTGCGGCGTGTTCGCGACCGGATACAGCCGCCGCGTGGCCTTGTTCACGCCGACATCGGTGGCCTGTGCCGACAGCACCACTGCGACCAGCAGCTCGAAGGGCGTCGTGTATTCCAGCTCGGTCTGCGGATGCGGATTCAGCTCGCGCAGGCGCTCGAACATCACCTGGATGTCCTCGGGCGGCATGCCGCCGCGCGGCGCACGCCTGCCGGGCGCTTTTTTCTTCACGGCGTTCTTCACGGCCTTCTTCGCCGCTTTCCGGGTGGCCTTGGCTGCGGTGTTCGCGGTCTTCTTCGTCGCCATGCGCGGCTCAGTCGGATCGTTTCGCCGCAGCCTTGGCCTTCGCGCGTGCGAGCGCGGCCAGCGCGGCGGAGGGCAGGGCGGGGGCGGCTTTCGGCTGGTCGGTCGGCGGCAGTGCGGCTGCGCGACGCCGAGCCTTCGCTTCCGCGCGCTCCGCCAGCCGAGTCTGTCGCGCCCGATAGCGTTCACGCGCGGCCAGCGCGCGCAGGCGCGCATCGCGGGCGGCCAGCACGGCCGCAACTCGCGGCGCGCAGGCATCGCAACCAGCCGATGGCGCTTCAAATGCCAGCAGGCCGCGTTCGATCGCACCATCCAGGTTGTCTGCGGCGACGGCATCGGCCAGCGCCGCGACGCCGCTGTCGCGACAGACCGGGCAGGCGTCGGCGCTCATCGGCCGGTGAAGCGCGGCTTGCGACGCGCCAGGAACGCATGCGTGCCCTCGCGCATGTCCTCGGTCGAGAAGGTCAGGCCGAACTGCGCGGATTCGTATTCCAGGCCTTCCTCCAGCCCGCATTCGCCGCCGACGTTGATGCAGTCGATCATCCCGCGCAGGGCCAGCGGCGCGGACGCGGCCAGCTGTTCGGCGACCTTGATCGTCTCGGCCTGCAGCTCGGCGGCCGGGACCACGCGGTTGACGATGCCCAGCTGCGCCGCGCGGGCGGCGTCGATCGGGGTGCCGAGCAGGCACAGTTCGAGCGTGGCGGCCCGGCCGGCCAGGCGCAGCAGGCGCTGGGTGCCGCCGAAGCCGGGGATCAGGCCGAGGTTGATCTCGGGCTGGCCGACCTTCGCGGTCTCGGCAGCGATCCGCAGGTGGCAGCACATGGCCAGTTCCAGGCCGCCGCCGAGGGCGAAGCCGTTGACCATCGCGATCACCGGCTTGGGCATCTTCTCGACCCGTCGCATCATCCGCGTGCCGCGCAGCGAGAAGTCGCGGGCCTCGGCCGGGGTCAGACCGCTCATCTCGGCGATGTCGGCACCGGCGACGAAGGCCTTGGGGCCGCTGCCGGTCAGCACGACCACGCGCACGGCCTGATCGGCCGCCGCCGCGTCGAAGGCGGCATGCAGGGCGTCCAGGGTCGCCGAGTTCAGGGCGTTCAGGCGCTCGGGGCGGTCGACGGCGATCACCCGGACGACGCCATGCCCTTCGACGGGGCGGTCTTCGATCTTCAGGACGGGAGCGGGCTGGGCGTCTTGGCTCATGGGTCGCGGGGGCCTTGTTCGGAGTCGGATGGACCGCCTGGCGGCGGCGGGGAACTTGTCGGCGGACCGCCGGTCGGACGGGGAGTCCTCAGTGGCGGTTAAGTGCGGCGGACAGTATTCTAGTCCGCTGTTCATGGAACCCATACCGGGGCGGCTCGGCCGCCCCGATCCTTGCCGGGAAGTCCCGGCATATCCCATCCCGGAGAGTTACTGAATGAAGTTGCGTCTGCTCGTCGCCGCCAGCCTGGCGGCTCTGGCCCTGACCGCGGGTACCGTCTCGGCCCAGGACACCACGTCCGACAAGGGCAAGCTCAGCTACGCCCTTGGCTACCGCGCCGGCATGAGCCTGCAGCCGATCGTCGCCAGCGGCGAACAGGTCGACATGAACACCTTCATCAAGGCCGTGCAGGACGCGATGGCCGGCAAGCAGGTCGCGGTGCCGGAAGACCAGCTCCAGGCTGCGATGGAAGGCCTGCGCACCCGCATGGCCGCCAAGTACAAGGCCGAACTCGAGAAGCGCGCCGCCAAGAACAAGGCCGACGGCGACACCTACCTGGCCCAGAACAAGGGCAAGGCGGGCGTGAAGGTCCTGCCGAGCGGCGTGCAGTACAAGGTGGTCGAGGCCGGCAGCGGCGCCAAGCCGACCCAGGCCAACCAGGTCACCCTCGAATTCAAGAGCACGCTGCCCGACGGCACCGTGGTCGCCGACACCAGCGTCGCCAGCGAAGGCCAGCCGGCCGGTCCGGTCACCGTGCGCCTGAGCGAGATCCCGCTGCCGGGCCTGCGCGAAGCGCTGCAGCAGATGCCGTCCGGCGCCCGCTGGGAAGTCGCGATCCCGGGCAAGCTCGCCCACGGCGACAGCATCGAGAAGGCCGGCCCGATGGCCAACCAGGTCGTGCTGTTCAACATCAAGCTGGTGAACGTCGGTCCGGTCGTGGCGGCCCCGACGCAGCAGCAGGGCGCCGCGCAGCCGCGCAACTGACCTGCGGTTCGCCCCAGTGGTTCCGCATCACGCCGGTTCGCCCGGCGTGATGTGTTTCCGGGCCGCGATTTCGTATCGTGACCCGATGCCCCCCCTGTCGCCCCCCCCCATTCCCGCGCCGATGACCTCGCCCATGCGTCCCATGCTCACCCCCTGCATCGGCGTCTGCACCCTCGATCCGCAGGGCTATTGCGACGGTTGCCGGCGCACAGGCACCGAGATCGCGATGTGGTCGTCGATGGGCGATGCCGCCCGCGAGCACTTCATGTCCGTGATCCTGCCCGATCGCGAGGCCCGTGACGCCGCAGGGCTGCCGCTGGACGCCGTCCGCCGATGACGCCGGCCTGGTCATTGCCGCAATTGTCCCGCGCCCTGCATGCGCCCGGTGCGCCCCTGCCGCAATCGCCGTGGAACCTGGACGAACTCGCCGACCTGCTCGGCGATGCCCCTGCGGTCGATGCCGCCGTGCTGGTCGGCCTGGTGCCGCGCGCGGACGGCCCCCGGGTATTGCTGACCCGGCGTACCGACAGCCTGCGCAACCATGCCGGGCAGGTGAGCTTTCCCGGCGGCCGCATCGAGCACGACGATGCCGATGCCATCGCCGCCGCGATGCGCGAAGCGCAGGAGGAAATCGGCCTGGCGCCGTCGCTGGTCGTGCCGCTGGGCCTGCTCGATCCGCTCGTCACGATCACCGGGTTCCGCGTGCTGCCGGTGGTGGCCTGCATCGAACCGCACTACGAGCCGGTGCCCGATCCCGGCGAAGTCGCCGAAGTCTTCGAGGTCGGCCTCGATTTCCTGATGCACCCCGACAACCTCCGGCGCATCGAGCTGCAGCATCGCGGGCGCACGCGGCACGTGCTCGAATTCCGCAGCGCGCCCGAAGCGCCGCAGCATCGCATCTGGGGCGTCACCGCTTCGATCCTGTTCAACCTGCGCGAGCGACTCGCGCGCGAATCCGCCTGAGCGGACGCATCCCGGAGGCTGCATGACTGCATGGACCACGCTCGTCGACGCAGAAACGCTCGCGTCGCATCTCCACGAAGCCGATCCGAAGCAGGCCGACCTGCGCATCTTCGACTGCCGTTTCGCGCTCAACGACACCACTGCAGGCGAGCGCGCATGGGCCGAGGCGCATCTGCCGGGCGCACGCTACGCGCACCTGGATCGCGATCTGTCCGGTCCGCATGCGCCCGGCGCGGGGCGTCATCCCTGGCCGTCGGCGGTGGCGTTCGGCGACTGGCTCGGCCGCAATGGCGTCACACCCAATATCCAGGTCGTCGCCTACGACGCAGGCGACGGCGCATTCGCGGCGCGCCTGTGGTGGATGCTGCGCGTCGCCGGGCATGCGCGCGTGGCGGTGCTCGACGGCGGCTTCGCGCGCTGGACTGCCCTGGGGCTGCCCACCGATGCCGATGCAAGCGATGTCGCGGCGACGTCGTATCCGCTGCGCTTCGATGATGCACGCCTGCTCGACGCCGACGCCGTCGCTGCCCGTGTCGCCGCCGGCGACCTGCTGCTCGATGCGCGCGGCGGCGAACGCTTCCGTGGCGAGGTCGAACCGATCGATCGCGTCGCCGGACACGTCCCCGGTGCGATCAACCGGCCGTATCCGCTGAATCTCGAAGACGGCCGCTTCAAGCCGGCCTCGCGACTGGCGGAGGAGTTCGGTGCGCTGCTTTCGGGACGCCCGGCCTCGCAGGTCATCGCGATGTGCGGCTCGGGCGTGACCGCCTGCCACCACCTGCTGGCGATGGCCCATGCCGGCCTGCCCGGCGCTTCCCTGTTCACCGGATCGTGGAGCGGCTGGATCGATGATCCCGCGCGTGCCATCGCCACCGGTGCCGACTGAGTCCCGCACGGTTTTGCGCATCATGCACGTCGAACTCTGGCACAACCCCGCCTGCAGCAACTCGCGCAACGCCCTCGCGCTGATCCGCGAGGCCGGCATCGAGCCGGTCGTGGTCGAGTACCTGAAGACGCCGCCGTCGAAGGCGCGTCTGGCCGAGGTGATCGCGGCGGCCGGGCTGACGGTGCGCGAGGCGATCCGCGAAAAGGAAGCGGTCCATGTCGAGCAGGGACTGGGTGATCCATCGCTGTCGGACGACGACCTGCTTGCTGCCATGGTTGCCACGCCGGTATTGATCAACCGGCCGTTCGTGGTCTCGCCGCTCGGCACACGGCTGGCGCGTCCGCCCGAGCGCGTGATCGAGATCCTGCCGCCACGCCTGGCGTAGAGCGCAGCTTGCTGCGCTGATGATGTTCCGGGAGATGTGCGCGGAGCCGGTTCCGTTCCACGGCGACTGCGACAGGCTCAGGCCGGTGCTTTCAACCACGCAAGTTGTGCGCTGGCGCCTGTGTCGCCGAGCCTGGCGCGCAGTGCGTCCAGCACGCTGCGCATGACGGCATCGAACTGCCATGGCGCATTGAGGATCAACAGGCCGCTGCCGTTCATGCGCAGCGGCGAGTCGTCGGGACGCACCAGCAGTTCGCAGGCGAGCACCGATTTCGCTTCGAGCGTGGCGGCGGAACGGTAGAAGGGATTCAGGGCGCTGCGGCGCTTGATCGGATACCACAGGGCGTAGACCGCCTGCGGCCAGAGGACGAGGGCGTCGCGCAGCGCGGCGCGCGCGGTGTCGAACTCGGCGAGCTGGGCCTCGTAGGGCGGATCGATCAGCACCAGGCCGCGCGCGTAGCGCACGGCGCCGATCTTCGGCGGTAGCAGTGCGCGTATCGCGGCATAGCCGTCCCGCGCATGCACCGCCACGCGCGGGTCGCCACCGACGTGGCGCTTCAGCAGCGCCGCTTCCTCGTCGCGCAGCTCGCAGCAGGCGATGCGGTCCTGTTCGCGCAGCGCGTGGGCGAGCAGCCAGGGCGAGCCGGGGTAGCCGTCTTCGCCGTGCGCGGCGCGGCAGTCGGCCACGGCGTCGAGGTAGCGGCGGATCGCGGGGTGAACCGGCGTGCCCGTTGGAGACGCGGCGAGCAGGCGGCCGATGCCGTCCACGGCCTCGCCGGTGCGTCCCGCCTCTTCGCCAGCCAGTGCGTAGAGGCCGGCACCGGCATGGGTGTCCAGCGCGAACAGCGGCGCGGGCTTGGCGGTCAGGGCGTCGCACAGCGCCAGCAGGGCGACGTGCTTGAGGACATCGGCGTGGTTGCCGGCGTGGAAGGCGTGGCGGTAGTTCATCGCTGGCATGGTACCAACCGGGCGCGGGATGCGGCCTACAATGCCGATGCCATCCGTTTCCCGGTTTCGATTCCGCCCCATGGCCGCACCGCACGCCCCGACCATCCTCGTCGCCGAAGACGAGACCGCCATCGCCGATACCGTGCTGTACGCGCTGCGCAGCGAGGGCTTCGCGGCCGAGCACGTGCTGCTGGGCGGCGAGGTCGCGGCGAAGGTGAGGTCCGGCAAGGTCGATCTGGTCGTGCTCGACGTGGGCCTGCCGGACATCACCGGGTTCGAGGTCTGCCGTCAGCTGCGCACGTTCAGCGACCTGCCGGTGATCTTCCTGACCGCGCGCGACGGCGAGATCGACCGCGTCGTGGGCCTGGAACTGGGCGCCGACGACTACGTGGTCAAACCTTTCTCGCCGCGCGAACTGGTCGCCCGCGTGCGTGCGCGCCTGCGCCGTCGCGCGCAGCCGGCCAGCACCGAGTGGCAGGCGCTGGGTCGCTTCGCGATCGACCGCGAAGGCCGGCGCATCCGTTTCGCCGGCCAGGCGCTCGACCTGACCCGCTACGAATACGGCCTGCTCGAAGCCCTGTTGCAGCGCCCCGGCGCGGTGCTGTCGCGCGCCCAGCTCATGGACCGGGTGTGGTCGGATGCGCTGGACAGCGGGGACCGCACCGTCGATACCCACATCAAGACACTGCGCGCCAAGCTGCGCGAGATGGACGTCACCGCCGAAGATGCGATCCGCACCCATCGCGGCCTGGGGTATTCGATCGATGTCGGCGCCGGCTGAGATCCTCGCGACATGAAGATCGGCCTGCGCATCCTGCTCGGCTATTTCGTGATCGTCGCGATCGCGGCGCTGCTGCTGGGCAAGGTATTCCTGCAGCAGGTGAAGCCGGGTGTGCGACAGGCGATGGAGGACACGCTCGTCGACACCGCCAACCTGCTCGCGGCGCAGGCGCGCGACGACCTGCTGGCCGGGCGGATCGCCGACGGCGCCTTCGCATCGAACGTGCGCGAATTGACCGATCGCGACATCGGCGCCGAGATCTGGGGCTTCAGCAAGCGCAAGCTCAGCACGCGCATCTACGTCACTGACGCACAGGGCATCGTGGTCTTCGATTCCGACGGCCGCGATGTCGGCAAGGACTATTCGCGGTGGAACGATGTCTATCTCACCCTGCGCGGTCGTTACGGCGCGCGCTCCAGCCGCGCCGATCCGAATGACGAAGACAGCTCGGTGATGCACGTGGCCGCGCCTATCGTGATCCGTGACGGCATGGTCCGTGAAGCGGGACGCTCCCGCATCATCGGCGTGCTGACCGTGGCCAAGCCGAACCAGACCATCGCGCCGTTCATCGCGCAGAGCCAGGCGGTGATCCTGCGCTGGGGCGGCGTGCTGCTCGGCGCCGCGCTGCTGATCGGCCTGGTCGCCGCCTGGTGGCTGTCGCGGCAGCTCGGTGCGCTGCGTCGCTACGCCGATGCCGTGACTGCCGGCGAGCGCGCCACGCTGCCGGACAGCGCCGGTGAGTTCGGCGACCTCGGCCGCGCGCTGGAAACCATGCGCGCGAAGCTGGAAGGCAAGCAGTACGTCGAGCAGTACGTGCATGCGCTGACCCACGAACTCAAGAGTCCGCTCGCCGCGATCCGCGGCAGCGCCGAGCTGCTCGACGGCGAACCCGGCGCGACGCCGATGCCCGAAGCCGACCGTGCGCGCTTCGTCGCGACCATCCGCGCGCAGAGCGGGCGCATGGCGGAAATGATCGACAAGCTGCTGGCGCTGGCCTCCGTCGAGCACCGCCAGCGCATCGAACAGCCGCAGCGGCTCGCGCTGCGCGAGGTGGTGGGGGATGCCGCCGAGCGCGTCGCGACCCGCTTCGATCAGCGCGGTCTACGCCTGGAGATCGTCGAGGACGGCCCGCCCGTGACCGTGTCCGGCGATGCCTTCCTGCTGCGCCAGTCGATCGTCAACCTGCTGGAGAATGCGGCGGATTTCGCGCCGGCCGGCAGCGCGGTCGTGATGCGCGTGGCGCGCGACGGCGACGATGCCCTGCTCGAAGTCCGCGACTGCGGGCCGGGCGTACCCGACTACGCACTCGACCGCGTCTTCGAGCGCTTCTACTCGCTCGCCCGTCCCGAAGGCGCCAGCCGCAGCAGCGGCCTGGGCCTGTGTTTCGTCGCCGAGGCGATGGAACTGCATGACGGCCGCGCGTCGCTGGCCAACCATGCCGAAGGCGGCGCGGTGGCCGTCCTGCGGCTGCCGCTGGCCTGATCGCATCGCGCCGGGCCCGACTTCACCCGGACTTCACGCACGCACCATCGCCGCCTCTCCGCTGCCGCCGACACTGCCGGCGTCCAACAACACCGGAGACGGCCATGCGCCTGATGCTGAAGATATTGATGGTGGTCGGCATGACCATCCTGTTGCTCGTACCGCTGCTGATGATCCGGGGCGTGATCCAGGAACGGCAGTTCTATCGCGACGAGGCGGTGCGTTCGGTCGCGCGCGGCACGGCAGGGCCGCAGGCGCTGTCCGGCCCGGTGCTGATGGTCCCGTACACGAACACCGTGGAAGTCGAGGAGAAGAACGCCAACGGCGAAGTCATCCGCAAGGTCAAGCAGGACGGCGAATCCGGCCAGTGGCTGTTCTTCCCGACGACGATGACGGTCGACGGCACGATCGAACCGCGGATCAAATCGCTCGGCCTGCACGACGTGCGCAGCTACGAGGTCGAAGGCAAGGTCGTCGCCCGTTTCGACGTGAACATCCCCGCCGACGCCAATCCGGACCTGCCGAGGAAGATCGGCCAGCCGGTGCTGAACTTCGGCATCGCCGATGTGCGTGGTGTGGCGGGCGTGCCGAAGCTGATGGTCGATGGGCGCGAGGTGAAGCTCAATCGCGGCATCGTCGGACGCGAAGGCACCGGTCTGCATGCGATCCTGGCGACGCCGAAGGCCGGCGATGCGCTGCGCTTCTCGACCGACCTCGGCTTCGCGCTGGAAGGGACCGAGCACCTGGCCGTCGTGCCGCTCGCGCAGAACAACCAGGTGACCCTGTCCTCGCCTTGGCGGCATCCGCAGTTCAGCGGCTCGTTCACCGCGCGCAACAAGTCGATCGGCGACAAGGGCTTCAAGGCCGACTGGGAAGTGTCTTCGCTGGCCAGCAATGCGCAGTCGCAGTATCTGGGCGGTCGCACGGTGCCCAATCCCGGCGCGATTGGCCTGAGCGGCGAAGCGGACCTGGGCATGGATGCGGTGGCGGTGTCGTTGGTCGATCCGGTGAACATCTATTCGCAGGCCGACCGCGCCAGCAAGTACGGCATCCTGTTCGTCGTGCTGACCTTCGTCGGTTTCTTCATGTTCGAGCTGATCAAGCAGTTGCGGATCCACCCGATCCAGTACGGTCTGGTCGGCCTGGCCCTGGCGATCTTCTTCCTGCTGCTGGTCGCGCTGTCGGAACACATCGACTTCGGCATCGCCTACCTGATCGCCAGCGCCGCGTGCATCGGCCTGCTCGGTTACTACGTCAGCCATGTTCTTCGCTCATGGATGCGCGGCCTGGGCTTCGCGCTGATGATCTCGCTGCTCTACGCGGTGCTCTATGGCCTGCTGATTTCCGAGGACAACGCGATGGTGATGGGCGCGGGCCTGCTGTTCCTGATCCTCGCCGCGATCATGGTCGTCACCCGCCGGGTCGACTGGTACAGCCTCGGCGCCAATACGCCGCCGCCGCTGCCGAGGGAGTGATCACGGATTGATACGGTTTCCCGGACGCCCAATCCCCAGCGTCCGGGTGGAGGCCGCGGCTCGCGAGAGCCGCGGCTTTTTCGTGGGCGGGACGCTGGGGATAGAATCCGGAGCATGACCCATGACCTCCGCATCGAACGTGTCGTCGGCGCCGACGTGCGCCGCCACCTGGACGCCGTCGCCGCGCTGCGCATCGTCGTGTTCCGCGACTGGCCCTACCTCTACGACGGCGATGTCGCCTACGAACGCGAATACCTGGAGGCCTATGCGGCATCGGCCGACAGCGTCTTTGTTCTGGCCTTCGACGGCGACCGCATCGTCGGTGCCTCGACCGGCCTGCCGCTGGCGGACGACAGCGCCGAGTTCCGCTCACCGTTCGACGCCGCCGGCATCGATGCCGCGCGCGTGTTCTACTGCGGCGAATCGGTGCTGCTGCCCTCGCATCGCGGGCGGGGCATCGGCCATGCCTTCTTCGACCATCGCGAGGCGCATGCGCGCGCGCTGGGCCGTTTCGGGCTGACCGCGTTCTGCGCGGTGGATCGTGATCCGACCGATCCGCGCCGGCCCGCCGGACATCGCGACAATGACGCGTTCTGGACCAAACGCGGCTACGTGCGCCAGCCGGGCATGACCATGCGCCTGCACTGGAACGAGATTGGTCTTGGCGACATCGAACATGCGCTGACGTTCTGGATGCGCAGGCTGGGAGGAGGTGCTGCATGAAGATCGCGGTCGCGACCTATCCGATCGACGCGTTCACGCATTTCCAGGATTTCGCGGCGAAGCAGTGGCGCTGGCTGCACGAGGCGGCGAACGCCGATGCGCGCATCGCGGTGCTGCCGGAGTACCTCTCGCTGGAGCTGGCCTCGATCCTGCCACCGGAGGTGCGCGGCGACCTGGCGGCCTCGCTGGCTGGCATCCAGCCGTATCGCGAGGACTGGCTGCGCCTGTTCGCCGACCTGTCGCGCGAGACCGGCATGCACATCCTCGCCGGTACCTTCCTGCTCGATGTCGGCGGTGGACGCCATCGCAACCGCGCCGACCTGCTGTCGCCCGATGGCACGCATCGCTGGCAGGACAAACTGCAGCTCACCGGTTTCGAGAAGAAGACCGGCGTCATCGAAGGCGGGGACTCGCTGAAGGTGTTCGAGATCGAGGGCCTGCGCGCGGGGCTCTCGATCTGCTACGACATCGAATTCCCGCTGCCGGTGCGCGCGCAGTGCGAAGCGGGTGCGCGCCTGCTGCTGGTGCCGAGCTGCACCGACACCGCTGCGGGTGCGACCCGGGTGCGCGTCGGTTGCCTGGCGCGCGCGCTGGAGAATCGCTGCTTCGTCGCGCAGGCGGTGACGGCAGGCGAGGCGGCGTGGAGTCCGGCGCTGGACGTGAACACCGGCGACGCATCGGTGTACGCGCCGATGGATGTCGGACTGCCCGCAGACGGCATCGTCGCGACGGCCAGCGGGAGCCAGGGGTGGACGTTTGCCGAGATCGATATCGCGACGCTGGCCGACAGTCGTGCCGGTGCGCAGGTCGCGAACGATCGCGACTGGCCGGGCCAACTCGCGCCGAACCTGCTGCGCGCGAAGCTCGAGCCATCGTTTTAGGGCGGAACCTGCTACGCCCATGCTCTTGTAGAGCGGATCGAAGATCCGCTGACCTTCCCGTAGAGCGGAGCTTGCTCCGCCCATGCTCTTGTAGAGCGGAGCTTGCTCCGCCCATGCTCTTGTAGAGCGGAGCTTGCTCCGCTCCCATATCCCGACAACACCACGAGCGGAGCAAGCTCCGCTCTACAAGAACACCATCCCGTCTCGCACCCAGAACGAGCCCAGCGCCAGCGCGCTGCCGATGCCGGTCGCGGCGAGCACGTCGCTGGGATAGTGCAGGCCGAGCACGACGCGCGAGGCGGCGACGCTGGCGGCGAAGGGGATCAGCAGCCAGGCCAGCGCGGGCACGTAGGCGAGGGCGACGATGGTGAAGCCGACCGCGTGCAGCGTGTGGCCCGAGGGAAAGCTGAATTCGTCCAGCGGCGCGACCCAGGCGCGGATCCGCAGGTCCGACGCGCACGGACGCGGCCGTCGCGTCCAGCGCTTCAGGCCCTTGTACAGCAGCAGCGAGACCAGGCTGATCGCGGCCATGTGCAGCGCTGCCGACAGGCCGAGGCGGCCGCCGAACAGCGCCAGCGCGCCCATCAGCGCGTACCAGAACACGCCGTCGCCGAGCCGGCTGACCACTGCGAAGAAACCGCGGATCAGCCCGTAGTCGCACAGCGCGTTGGCGCGCAGGCACCAGCGCGCCTCATTGGTGCGCAGTCGTTGACGCAGCAGGGGCGTGTTCATGCGCATTCCTCGAGTGGGCGAGACCTTGCAGGATCGTGTCGAAATCGGCGGCCACCTGGCCCGGGCGCAGCGATGCCACGGCCTCGCGCGCGGCCATGCGCATGGCGCCGAGGAGACGTGCGTCGCGGGTGATGTGCAACGCGGCGCGCATGAAGGCGTCATCGCCATCGCGGCCGTCGCGCACCGCCGCGCCGTGTCGTCCGTTGCGCAGGTATTCGCGTGCGGCACCGGAATCGAAGGCGATCGTCGGCACGCCGCTGGCGAGGGCTTCGAGGGTCACGTTGCCGTAGGTTTCGGTGCGGCTGGGGAACAGGAACAGGTCGGCGCTGGCGAAATGCCGCGCCAGGGCTTCGCCGCGCTGGATGCCGCAAAACACGAAGTCGGGATTCTCGCGTGCGAGCTGTTCGCGCGACGGGCCATCGCCGACCCAGACGAAGCGCGCGTCGGGCTGCTGCTTCTGCAGTTCGCGGAACGTGCGTACCGCCAGCGCGAGGTTCTTCTCCGGGGCGATGCGGCCGAGGTGGATCACCGCCAGCGCCTCCGGTCGCAGGCCCCATTGCGCGCGCAGCGCATCATCGCGGCGCTCGGGATGGAACAGCGTGGTGTCCACTGCGCGCGGCAGGCGCACCACGTCGCGGAAGCCCATGTCGTCGAGCGACGCGCGCAGTTCCTCGGTCGGCACCAGCGTGGCCTGCGCGCTGTTGTGGAAGTGGCGCATCCAGCGCAGCGCGACCGGCTGCAGCAACGGCACGCCGTAGTCGCGCATGTAGTGGTCGAAGCGGGTATGGAAGCCCGTCGCCGCCGGTACGCGCAGCCTCCTTGCCGCGCGCAGTGCCGACCAGCCCAATGGCCCTTCCGTGGCCACGTAGATCGCGTCCGGGCGATGCGCCTTCCATTGGCGAACCAGGGTGCCTGTCGCCGGCAGGCCGAAACGCAGCCCCGGGTAGCGGGGGATCGGCAGGCCGGGCAGCAGGTGTTCGTGGGCGGCGGGCGTGCTGTCGCGGGACTGTCGCGGCCGGTACAGCGTCACCTCGTGACCGCGCTCGCGGAGCCCCTGCTCCAGGCTCTGCACGGTGAGGGCGACGCCGTTGACTTCCGGCGGGTAGGTCTCGGTGATGATCGCGTAGCGCATCCGCTTCCTCTCGTTTGGGAGAGTCTGGATGCGCGCGATGAAGCGGTCGTTGCCGGGCAGTGACAGCGCGATGACGCCGTCGCCAGGCTGATGATCCCCGGCGCGACGACGGCGCGAATCGCTTGAGGTTCGGGATCGCCCATGTGCAGCGCGGGGCTTGCTCCGCAGGCACTTCGTAGAGCGGAGCTTGCTCCGCTCAGGCGTGCCATGAAGAGCATGAGCGGAGCAAGCTCCGCTCTACGGCCGGGCCTCGCTCAGGGATCCAGCCGCAGTTCGATCGCCAGGCCCTGGATGTCATCGCGTTCGTGCTCCAGGTCCGAGCACAGCAGTGGCCGGTCCTGCAGCCATGGGCGAGACAGCGACAGGGTCAGGCTGTTGCCGCCGGCGCGCGCTTCCAGCGTCGGGATCGCGCCGGCTTCGTGCGAACGATGCAGCAGCACCGACAGACGGAGCAGGGCAGCGCAGCGTCGCGCCGGTGCGAGCAGGCGGTCCGGCAGCACTTCCAGCGACTTGTTGGAGATGTTGCGGCGATGGTTGCGCACCAGCGCGGCGAGGAACAGCTGCTCCTGGCGCGAGAAGCCGGCGATGTCGGAGTGTTCGAGCAGATAGGCGCCGTGCACGTGGTACTGGCTGTGCGCGATGGCAAGACCGAGTTCGTGCACGCGCGCGGCCCAGACCAGCATGCGCCGGTCGTCGTCATTGAGGTTCCAGCGTTCCGCGACCTGGTCGAACAGGCGCATCGCAGTGACTTCCACGCGCGTGGCCTGGGCGTGATCGACGCCGTAGCGGTGCATCAGCGCATCGATCGAGGTGTCGCGCGGATCGTCCACGCCGCCGCGACCGAGCATGTCGTAGAGCACGCCTTCGCGCATCGCGGCCTTGCTGACCAGCATGCGCTTGAGGCCGAGCGTCTCGAATGCGGCTTCCAGCACGAGGATGCCGCCGGCGATGATCGGCTTGCGGTCGTCGGACAGGCCGGGCAGGTCGATGTCCTCGATGCGATCGGCGGCGAGCAGGCGATCGCGCACCACCGGCAGCGCCTCGGCGGTGACCGCGCCCTTGGTGAGCTTCATCGCCGCGCAGATCTCGCCGATCGCCTTGTTGGTGCCCGATGAGCCGATCGCTTCCTGCCAGCCCAGCGTGCGATAGAGACCGGCGAATTGCTGGAATTCGGCCTCGACCTCGGTCAGCGCTTCCTTCCAGCGCTTCTTCGACAGCTTGCCGTTGGCGAAGAAGCGTCGCGTGCTGGCCACGCAGCCGACCTGCAGGCTTTCGCGTTCGATCGTGTCGAAGCCTGAGCCGATGATGCATTCGGTCGAACCGCCGCCGATGTCGATCACCAGCCGGCGCTGTTCGGGTTTGGGCGGCTGCGCATGCGCGACGCCGAGGTAGATCAGGCGCGCTTCCTCGCGGCCGGACACGACTTCGATGCCGTGGCCGAGCGCGTCTTCCGCATCGGACAGGAACACCTGTGGTTCACGCAGCGCGCGGACGGTGTTCGTCGCGATGGCGCGGACGCGGTAGGAGGGCAGGTCGCGGATGCGCTGGCCGAAGCGCGACAGGCAGTCGAGCGCGCGCTGGCGCGCATCCTGGGTCAGCCCGCCCTTGCCGTCCAGGCCATCGGCGAGGCGCACGGTCTCGCGCAGCCTGTCGATGATGCGCAGCTGGCCCAGCACCGTACGGGCCACGACCATGTGGAAGCTGTTCGATCCGAGGTCGATGGCGGCGAGCGAGTCGCCGTCCTGCAGGGGAGCGGCGGGCGCGCGACCGGGGGAAGCGGATCGGTTCAAGCGGCTGACCTGCGGAGCGGAGGGGGGAATGCCGGTGTCGCATGCCGACATGCGCCGGCGAATGTCGCGAAGCCTACCAACACGGCAGGCTGAACGGAACGGCTTGCAAGGGCGCCCGGGATGCGCTTGGACCAAAGTCTGAGCCTGTCGGGACGGCCTCCGCCATGGGCGGAGGGCCTCGTCGACCGATCAGCCGCAGATCCGTGCCAGCAGCATCGCCTGCGCAGAATGCGGCATGGCATCGCCCACGGGATGGAGCTGGCGATAGGTGCCGTCCGCCTGCAGCTCCCAGGCATTGAGGTTGTCGAGCAGGTAGTTGTCCAGCGATTCCTCGCGCACGCGCGCGGCGAGGTCCGGCGCCACGATCGGGAAACCGACTTCCACGCGGCGCAGCAGGTTGCGCTCCAGCCAGTCCGCGCTGGAGCAGTACAGCTCGGGCTCGCCGTCGTTGCCGAACCACCAGACGCGGCTGTGTTCGAGGAAGCGGCCGACGATGGAGCGCACGCGAATGTTCTCCGACACGCCGGGCATGCCCGGACGCAGCGTGCAGGCGCCGCGCACGATCAGGTCGATGCTCGCGCCCGCCTGCGACGCGCGATACAGCGCGCGGATGACCTGCGGCTCGTTCAGTGCGTTCATCTTGGCGACGATGCGGCCGGGACGACCGGACTGCGCCAGCTTCGCCTCGCGCTCGATGCGCTTGAGCACGCCCGCGTGCAGCGTGAAGGGCGACTGCAGGATGCGCTTGAGCTTGATCGCCGGTGCCAGGCCGGAGATCTGCTGGAAGATCTGGTGCACGTCGCTGCCGATGTCCGGATCGGCGGTGATCAGGCCGAAGTCGGTGTACGCGCGCGAGGTGCCGGCGTGGTAGTTGCCGGTGCCCAGATGCGTGTAGCGCACGAGTTTCTTGCCCTCGCGGCGCACGATCAGCAGCATCTTGGCGTGGGTCTTGTAGCCGACCACGCCGTACACCACCTGCACGCCGGCTTCCTGCAGGCGATCGGCCAGGCGCAGGTTCGCTTCCTCGTCGAAGCGCGCGCGCAGTTCGATCACCACGGTCACGTCCTTGCCGTTGCGCGCGGCCTGGATGAGATGCTCGACGATCGGCGAATCCTTGCCGGCGCGATACAGCGTCTGCTTGATCGCGAGCACGTTCGGGTCTTCGGCAGCCTGCTTGATCAGCTCCAGCACCGGCGTGAACGCGTCGAACGGATGGTGCATCAGGATGTCGCCGCTCGCGGCGCGCTCGAAGATGCTGTCCATGTCCTTGAGCAGGCGCGGCTGGTACTGCGGGAACTTCAGCTCGGGCCGCTGCACCATGTCGTAGATCTGCGCTGCGCGGTTCAGGTTGACCGGTCCGTTGATGCGGTAGACCGCGTTCTCGGTCAGGTCGAAGTTCTGCAGCAGCGTGTGCACGATCGGCTTGGGGCAGTCGGAGGCGATCTCCAGGCGCATCGCGCGCAGGTAGCCGCGCCCGGCCAGCTCGTCGCGCAGCGCCAGCGCGAGGTTCTCGACTTCCTCTTCGTCGACGATCAGCTCGGAGTTGCGCGTCACGCGGAACTGGTACGCACCCTTGACCTCCATGCCCGGGAACAGTTCGTCGACGAAGGCCGACAGCACTGCCGAGAGGAACACGAAATCGTGTTCGCCGCCGGAGATCTTCTCGGGCAGCTGGATGATGCGCGGCAGCGAGCGCGGCGCACGCACCACGGCCAGGTGCCCGGCGCGGCCGAATGCGTCCTTGCCCTTGAGCACGACGACGATGTTCAGCGACTTGTTGAGGATCTTCGGGAACGGATGCGCCGGGTCCAGGCCCAGCGGCGACAACACCGGCATGATCTCGTCGCGGAAATAGGCGCGCAGCCAGCGGGTCTGTCGCGCGGTCCAGTGCTGGCGGTGCAGCACGCGCACGCCGGCGTCGCTGAGGGCGGGGCGCAGCACTTCGTTCCAGCAGCGGTACTGCGCGTCGACCAGGTCCGCGGCGCGCTCGTGGATGCGCTTGAGCAGGGTGGTGTGCGAGATGCCGTCGGCGGCCGGCGGCATGCCGAAATCCAGCGAATGGCGCACGGTGGCGGCGCGGATCTCGAAGAATTCGTCGAGGTTGGTGCAGGAGATGCACAGGTAGCGCAGGCGTTCCAGCAGCGGCATGCTGGCGTCCTGCGCCCGCTCCAGCACGCGGAAGTTGAAGTCCAGCTGCGACAGCTCGCGGTTGAGGTACAACGACGGGTCGCGCAGCGGATCGTCGTCCTGCGGGAATTCGGTGGCCGGGGCGGTGCGTGCGGAGGGGCGGGGACTCATCTGTGGTGGTCTTCTGCGTGGTCGTCTGCACGATCGCCATCGAGGCGCTCGTCGTCGAAGAGGAAGTGGTCGCGCGCACGGACGCGTTCGCGGCCGAAACGACAGGCGAAGCGGCTGCCGCGTCCGACTTCGCTTTCGATCTCCAGCCGCGCCTGGTGCAGGTTGAGCACATGCTTGACGATCGACAGGCCCAGCCCGGTGCCGCCGCTCTCGCGCGAACGGCTGGTCGAGACGCGGTAGAAGCGTTCGGTGATGCGCGGCAGATGGGCTGCGGGAATGCCATAGCCGGTGTCTTCCACCGCCAGGCTCACGCCGCCGTCGCGTTCGGGCAGAAAGCGGATGCGGATCTTCCCGCCGGCCGGGGTGTAGCGGATGGCGTTGCTGACCAGGTTGGAGAACGCGCTGTGCAGTTCCTTGGTCGAGCCCATGAGGTCGACGCCGGCCGCATCCTCCACGCTGATCTCGTGGCGCTGCTGGCTCAGGGCATCGGCCTCGCGCTTGAGCGTGGCCAGCATCGAGGACATCGATACCGTTTCTTCGGGCAACTGCTCCTGCGCTTCGAGCCGGGACAGCGTGAGCAGATCCTCGACCAGCTGGGTCATGCGCTGCGACTGGCGCTGCATTTCGGTGAGCATCGGCGCCCAGTCGGGCTGCTCGGCCGGATCGAGCATGTCCAGGTAGCCATGCACCACCGTCAGCGGGGTACGCAGCTCATGCGAGACGTTGGCCACGAAATCGCGGCGCATCTGCTCCAGGCGCATCAGCTTGCTGACGTCGCGCGCGACCAGCAGCCACAGCTCGTCGGAGTAGGGGATCAGGCGCAGGCTCAGGTGCATGTCCGGCTGGACCGGCGAGGGCACGTCCAGCAACGGTTCGGCGTGCCGGCCGGCGGCCAGCCACTGCGCGACCGGCAGCGGCTGCAGGCGGTCGCTGAGCGCGGCGCCGATGTCGCGCGGGTACTGCAGGCCGAGCAGGCGCTGTCCGGCTTCGTTGAACCACTGGATGCGCTGGCTGTTGCGCTCGACCACGACGATGGCGTCCGGCAGCGCGGCGGTGGCGGCGCGGTAGGCGCGCAGCATGTCGACCAGCCGACGCTTGCGCGTGCGCATTTCAGTCTGGCTGCGGTGCAGCAGGCGGTCCAGCTCGTTCCAGACGCCGTCTCCCTCGGGCGGCATGGCGCGCTGCCGCGCGGTCAGGCGCAGCAGCACGTTGCGCAGCTTCCAGTAATGCCAGGTCACCACGCCGAGCGCGGCGACGGTCACCACCAGCCAGACGTGGTCGAGGGCGAAGCCCAGCGCGACCGCGCCCGCCAGGATCAGCACCAGCTGTCCGAGCGTCTTGAACCATGCGGAGCGCGCGATGGAGGTCATCGGTGCAGTCTATTTCAATTGAATGACAGGCGCCGCGTCTCCGCGCATGCGGTTACAGCGTCGCGGAGAAGCGGTAGCCGGCGCCGCGGACGGTCTGCACCATGCCTTCGAGTTGCACCGGCTCCAGCGCCCGGCGCAGGCGGCGGATGTGCACGTCGACCGTGCGTTCCTCGACATAGGTATTGCCGCCCCAGACATGGTCGAGCAGCTGGTTGCGGGTGTAGACGCGCTCGGCGTGGGTCATGAAGAAGTGCAGCAGGCGGTATTCGGTCGGGCCGATCTGCACCTGGGCGTCGCCGGCGAACACGCGGTGCGAGGCGCCGTCGATGCGCAGGCCACCGATCTGCACGCTGCCGTCCTCGTCGTCCTCGCGCGATCGGCGCAGCACGGCGCGGATGCGGGCGAGCAGTTCGCGCGCGGAAAACGGCTTGACCACGTAGTCGTCGACGCCGGCCTCGAGCCCGCCGACGCGATCGTTCTCCTCGCCGCGCGCAGTGAGCATGATGATCGGGATGTCGCGGGTCAGCGCATCGCGACGCCAGCGACGGGCCAGCTCCAGGCCGCTGGTGCCGGGCAGCATCCAGTCGAGCAGGATCATGTCCGGCACGCGTTCGGCGATGGCGGCCTGGGCTTCGCGGGAGTCGCCCGCGTGGACGGGTTCGTATTCGCCCTTGCGCAGGGCGAAGGCGACCATGTCGCGGATCGCGGGTTCGTCGTCGACGATCAGGATGCGCTTCTGCATGGGGCTGTCGGTCCGGTATTCCGGCGGTCGCTGAGGGGGATGGCCCACAGTAGACGACATTTTTGTGACTGATCCGTGACGGTGGCGCAGGCCCGTTCGCGAGGGCTGCCCCGGGTGCCGCGCGGGGTCTTTCCCGGGCCGCCGCTCAGCGCCGCCGCAGTTCGTCGTCGCGCACGCCCTGGCGGCGCAGTTCGAGCACGCGCGGGGTGATCGAGGCGATCCGCGCCTCGATGCGGGCGCGGGCGTAGTAATCGACGTCCTCGCGCTTGAGCAGGGTGTTGAGCTGGACCAGGGCGCGCTCGGGGCGGCCGTTGATGTACTCGGCCTCGGCGTGGGCCTCGCCGGCGCGGATCGGGTCGCCGGCGACTTCGCTGGCGCGTGCGAAGGTCTTCTGGAAGATCGGATCGTCCTTGGCGCTGACCGCCAGCGGACGCAGCACGGCCTGGGCGCGACGGCCGGCTTCCGGGTCGTTGCGCTCGGCCAGCAGGCGGGCGTAGCTCAGGGCGACGGCGCGATGCCCGGGCATGCGCGCGAGCATCCCTTCGAGGCGCTTGTCGGCGGCCGCGATCTGGCCGTTTCGGGCTTCCGCTTCGGCGATGCCGATGGCGATCCAGGCGTCGTCCGGGTACGACTCGAGCAGCGGCGCCAGCTCGCGGGCGGAGGCTGCGTATTCGCCGTTGCGGGCGCGGGCCATGGCCAGGCCGTAGCGCTGCGCATCGGTCAGCGGCCGGGCCTGGCGCATGCGCTCGTACTCGCGGATGGCCTCGACCGGCGTGTTCGCGCTCAGCACGCGGATGCGTTCGCGCGCCCAGCCGAAATTCGGGTTTTCCGCCTTGCGCTGGCCGCCCTGCACGCGCAGCGAAGCGGGAATCAGCGGGTTTTCGCTGGTGATCGCACTGCCGGGCACCAGCGCCGGGGCGCGCTGGGACAGTTCGGCGGCGCGGCTGCGCGCTTCGCTGACGCGGGTGGTGGTCACCGGGTGGGTGCGCAGGTAGTCCGGCGTGCGCTCGCGCTCGCCGCCCTGGTTGACGCGCGACAGGGTCTGCATCCGGCCGAACATGCTGGTCATCGCGTTCGGGTCGTAGCCGGCACGGGTCAGGGTCTGGATGCCGAGGCGGTCGGCTTCCGATTCGTTGGAGCGGGTGTAGTCGATCTGGCGCTGGATCATCAGGCCCTGCATCGAGGACACCGCCGCGATCGAGGCGTCGTCTGCGGAGTTGCCACCCGCTGCCTGCGCGACCGCGATCGCCCCCAGCATCGCCAGCAGGATCGGCACGCTGTCCTTCTGTGCGCGTTCGACGCTGCGCAGCACATGGGTCTGGGTCACATGGGCGACTTCGTGCGCCAGCACGCCGGCCACCTCGTCCTCGCTCTCGGCCACAAGCACCAGGCCGGCATTCGTGCCGATGTAGCCGCCCAGGGTCGCGAAAGCGTTGAACTGGCGGTCCTTCAGCATGAAGAAGACGAAGGGGTGGTCCGGGCGGTCGCTGGCCGCAGCCAGGCGGTGGCCCACCGACTGCAGCCAGGCGTCGACCAGGGGATCGTCCAGGACATAGTCGTAATGCCGCAGCTGGCTGAGCATCATGCTGCCGTATTCGGCCTGCTTGGTCGGGTTGAGCACCTCGTTGGCGGAGGAGCCGATATCGGGCAGGCGGGTCTCCTGGGCCGGGCTGACCGCGGTCGCGAGCAGGCAGGTGAGGGCGGCGATGACGGCCGTCAGGCGCATGGGCGGTATCCGGGAAAGTCGAGGTGCGATGTGCGACAGGATGACGCCTGCGGACGATGGCGGCGTGAATGTGCTGTTAAGCGTCTGCCGCCATGACCTTCGGGCGCTGCGGACGTTCCCTGCATTGCAGTGTTGCGCGCCACGCGCCCAATCCTGTCTGGAAAAGCCCGGCGCGGGCCCCCATCATCCCGGTCCCGACAGCAGATGCCGCGCCCACGCGGACAGGAGACGGCCTTGAACGACCCCCGGAACGACGCCCCCGGCGACGCGGCGCACGCGCCGATCACCCTGTACACCACCCTGGTCTGCCCCTATTGCGTGGCCGCCAAGAACTTCCTCAAGAGCAAGGGTCTGAGCTGGACCGAGGTGCGGGTCGACACCGATCCGGCCGAGCGCGAGCGCATGGTCGCCCGCGCCAACCGCACCAGCGTGCCGCAGATCTTCGTCGGCGACGTCCATGTGGGCGGCTTCGACGACATGATGGCCCTGCATCGGGACGGCAAGTTCGAGCCGCTGCTTTCGGGAGCGGGCGCATGAGCGGCGGGCAGGACGAGAAGGACCGCGTCGCCGAGTTCACCGCCTTCCGCAAGCGGATGAACGAGCGCATCCTCGCCGAGCCCAACCAAGTCGTCCGCCGCTTCTTCGCGCTGGACACCCAGACCTACCAGGCCGGCGCCCTCGACGTGAAGACCAAGGAGCTGCTCGGCCTGGTGGCCTCGCTGGTCCTGCGCTGCGACGACTGCATTAGCTACCACGTCGCCCAGTGCAAGGAAGCCGGGGTCACCCGGGACGAGATGTTCGAGACCTTCTCGGTCGGCCTGGTGGTCGGTGGTTCCATCGTCATCCCGCATCTGCGTCGCGCCGTCGACTTCCTCGACCGCCTGGAGCAGGGCGAGACCGGGGCGGTCCCGGCCCACGACCACGGCTGAGCGGCAGGGGCGCAGCGGGGTCTGTGACCACCCATTCGACGATCGCCTGCGACGATGGTCGGGGGGCATGTGGATATGCCGATCGAGCATGATCGGCGCCGTTGAGGCATAATTCGCGGGTTGTAGGCGCCGGTTCTGCCGCCCGCGCCTTCGCCAGACACGCAACCCGCGACACCCCGCAACCTCCGCAAACCCGAACGAACGCGGCCCCGCGCGCAGCGCCGGGCCCGCCTGGCGGAACCGTCCGCGCAGGCCTGACTGGAACCGACAATGACCCAAACGATTACCGTCATCCGTGGCGATGGCATCGGCCCCGAGATCATGGAGGCCGCCCTGTTCGTGCTCGACGCCATGAACGCCGGCCTGCAGTACGAAGAAGCCGATGCCGGCATGGTCGCCCTCGAAAAGCACGGCGAGCTGCTGCCGCAGTCGACCCTGGATTCGATCCGCCGCAACCGCATCGCGCTCAAGAGCCCGCTCACCACCCCGGTCGGCGAGGGCTTCAGCTCGATCAACGTCGAGCTGCGCAAGCGCTTCGACCTGTACGCGAACGTGCGCCCGGCCAAGTCGTTCCCGAACACCAAGTCGCGCTTCCCCTCGGGCGTCGACCTGATCACCGTCCGCGAAAACACCGAAGGCGCCTACATCGGCGAAGGCCAGTCGTTGTCGGAAGACGGCGAAACCGCGATGCTGACCCAGAAGATCACCCGTCGCGGCTCCGAGCGCATCGTCCGGTACGCCTTCGAGCTGGCCCGCAAGACCGGCCGGAAGAAAATCACCGTGGTCCACAAGGCCAACATCCTGAAGTCGACCTCGGGCCTGTTCCTGCGCACCGCGCGCGTCGTCGCCGCGGAGTATCCGGACATCCAGTGCAACGAGATGATCGTGGACAACACCTGCATGCAGCTGGTGATGCGTCCCGAGCAGTTCGACATCATCGTCACCACCAATCTGTTCGGCGACATCATCTCCGACCTCTGCGCCGGTCTCGTCGGCGGCCTGGGCCTCGCCCCGGGCGCCAACATCGGCACCGAGGCGGCGATCTTCGAAGCCGTGCACGGCTCGGCCCCGGATATCGCCGGCAAGGGCCTTGCGAATCCCTGCGCGCTGCTGCTCGCAGTCGGCCAGATGCTCGATCACATCGGCCAGCCGGAGAACGCCACGCGCCTGCGCAACGCGATCGTCGCCACGCTGGAAGCGAAGGATTCGGTGACCCCGGACCTGGGCGGCGAGGGCAACACGATGTCGTTTGCCAGGGCGATCGCCAGCCGGCTCTGAGCCGCAGCTGTCGGCCTGCAGGCAGATTGAGCCGCAGGCAATGAAAAAGGGCGCCGATGGCGCCCTTTTTCCTGGGTGAAGCACGCTGCCGGTCAGTCGCGCAGCTTGGCCAGCAGGCGCAGGAATTCCACGTACAGCCACACCAGCGTGACCATCAGGCCGAAGGCGCCGAACCACTCCATGTACTTCGGTGCGCCGGCTTCGACGCCGCTTTCGATGAAGTCGAAATCCAGCACCAGGTTCAGCGCCGCGATGACCACGACGAACAGGCTGAAGCCGATGCCGATGATCCCCGACTCGTGGATGTAGGGCACCTTGATGCCGAACAGACCGAGCACGAACGAGGCCAGGTAGATCAGAAAGATGCCGCCGGTCGCCGCCGCCACGCCGAGCTTGAAGTTCTCGGTCGCCTTGATCAGGCCGGAGCGATAGGCGAACAGCAGCGAGAACAGCGTCCCGAAGGTCAGCATCACCGCCTGCATCACGATGCCCGGGTAGCGGGCTTCGAAGAACGCCGAAATCGCGCCGAGGAACAGGCCTTCGACCAGCGCGTAGGCCGGGGCGAGGACCGGGGACCATTCCTTCTTGAACACGGTGATGAGCGCCAGCACGAAACCGCCGATGCCGCCGCCGAGGATGTACAGCATCGCGCCCGGTGCGAGCTGCGGGCCGTCCGGCGTCTGCACGACGGCCTGCGACCACGAAAAGGCTGCGGTGAGGGTGAGCATCAGCAGCATCAGCCCGGTCTTGTTGACCGTGCCGTTGAGCGTCATCGCATTCGCACTGCCGGGATAGACGGTGCCGCTGCTGAGGTCGAGGAACGTCGAATCCTTCAGAACCGGATTGCCGCTGCGCATGGGAACTCCTGAGTGTGTGTGTCGTACGGTCGAAGCGCCAAGCATACCCATTCGCGATGTCGTCCGCCGCGTTGACATCCCGCGCCGACATTCGCAAAATAGCGGGCCGGCTGGATTGCGGGCACCCGCATCAGTCGCCGCTCGACGGCGGGGTATAGCGCAGTCTGGTAGCGCGCCTGCTTTGGGAGCAGGATGTCGGGGGTTCGAATCCCTCTACCCCGACCACTTCCGGCTCGCGCCGGCAAGGCTCCCGTCGGCGCGCTTCCGTCAGCCAGGCACGCCCGCCGGCGTGCCCCGTTCGTCCGATCGGCTATCCAGCGCATTGCGCCCGTAGCTCAACCGGATAGAGCACCGGCCTTCTAAGCCGGCGGTTGCAGGTTCGAGTCCTGCCGGGCGCGCCAATGCTGCATGTGGTTCGCGACACAGGATTTCAGCGCATGGCAGGACGCCGTGCGGCGGATCGCCCGGAATGGGCCGCTTCGCAGGAAGCGCACCGCAGGTGATACCAGGTTTCAATGGTGGCTGTAGCTCAGTTGGTTAGAGTACCGGATTGTGATTCCGGTTGTCGGGGGTTCGAGTCCCCTCAGCCACCCCATATCGAGAATGTCGTTCTTGTTCGTCGAACGCCTCGCATCTTTCCCGTGAATCACGGGGTGCTTGTCGAAGACCCGAAGAATGCGGTATTCTTTCCAGATCGGGCCGTTAGCTCAGTTGGTAGAGCAGTTGACTCTTAATCAATAGGTCCAAGGTTCGAATCCTTGACGGCCCACCAGATCAGCAACGCCCGGCTTCGGCCGGGCGTTTTGCTTTGAGCGCCCCGGTCGCCCGGGGCCGATGCGAGAGTGGCGAAATTGGTAGACGCAACAGATTTAGGTTCTGTCGCCGCAAGGTGTGGGGGTTCGAGTCCCCCCTCTCGCACCACCTCAGGGATGGGCCCGCACCGAGACCTGTGTGACCGGATCGTGCATCCGGTCGGGGTTGTGCCCTGAAACTGGCGGCCGGCCGCGTAATCCGCCAAACTATCCCGTTCCACCGGGGCCCTGGCCCCGGTTTCGCCCGAGGGTCCTTCGAGGCCCGGGCGCCCCATCCACCTTCACCAATTTTCGGGCCGCGGACACGCGCGCGGCTGCAGGAGTCGCCAGCATGCAAGTTTCAGTCGAATCCGTGGGCAATCTCGAGCGCCGCATGACCCTGCGCGTGCCGGCCGAGAGCGTCGAAGGCCAGGTCGGTGGTCGTCTGCGGGAGATCGCGCGCACCGCCCGCATCAAGGGCTTCCGTCCCGGCAAGGTGCCGTCCAAGGTCATCGAGCAGCGCTTCGGCGCGCAGGTCCGTGGCGAGATCCTCGACGACCTGCTGCAGGAAGGCTTCGAGCGCGGCGTGCGCGAGAACGAACTGCGTGTCGCCGGCGCTCCGCGCATCGAGCCGTCGGCCGAGGCGGGCGAGGGCGAGATGGCCTTCGTGGCGTCCTTCGAAATCGTCCCGGACTTCGGCGACATCGACGTCACCAAGCTGCAGGTCGTGCGCCACACCGCGGACGTCACCGAAGACGACATCGATCGCATGATCGAGAACCTGCGCCTGCAGCGTCGCAGCTGGACCCTGGTCGCCCGCCCGGCCCAGGCCGGCGATGCGGTCGATCTGGAAACCTGGTCGGTCGTCGACGGTGAGCGCCTGCCGCCGGAAGGCGCCGAGCGCGGCGTCACAGTGATCGGCACCGGCGGCATGTATCCCGAGATCGAGAACGCGCTGGTCGGCATGAGCGCCGGCGACGAGAAGACCGTCACCGTCGATTTCCCGGCCGATTGGCGCGTCCCGCAGCTGGCCGGCAAGAAAGCCGAGGTGTCGGTCAAGATCGAACAGATCTCCGAAGCCCATCTGCCCGACGCCGACGCCGACTTCATCAAGAGCTTCGGCGTGAAGTCGGGCGACATGGCGCAGTTCCGCGTCGAAATCCGCAACAACCTCGAGCGCGAGCTCAAGGGCGCGCTGATGAACCGCCTGCGTCGCGAGGTCGGCGAGCAGCTGATCGCCGCCTATGCCCACGTTGAAATGCCGCCGCGTCTGGTCGAGAACGAGGCGCGCGCCATCGTTGCCCAGACCGTCGAGCAGTCCCGTCGCCAGGGCCGCCAGGTCGAAGCGCCGGCCGATGCCTGGCGCGAAGTGCTTGAACCGGCCCGCAAGCGCATCACCGTCGCCCTGCTGGTCGGCGAGATCGCCCGCCGCAACAGCCTGACCCTCGACCCGAAGCGCGTGAACGAAACGCTGCGTCTCATCGCGTCGACCTACGAAGAGCCGCAGCAGGTCATTGATTTGTACCGCAACGACCGCCAGCTCATGTCGGGCCTGCAGAACCGCGTGATGGAAGAGCAAGTGATCGACTGGATCGCCGAGCGCGCCACCCATACCGACCATCCGCTCAGCTTCCAGGAAGCCATCGCGCCGCTGTAAGGTTCCGTCTCCCGGCGGCATCGCTCAAGACGGTTCCGCCCCGGTCCGCGCGCATCGCGCGGACCTCCCCCACAAAGACAGGTGTCACGTGAGCATGGAAACCAAAGCCCTGAACCTCGTGCCGATGGTGGTCGAACAGACCAGCCGCGGCGAGCGCGCCTACGACATCTACTCCCGGCTGCTCAAGGAGCGCGTGATCTTCCTGGTCGGCGGGATCGACGACTACATGGCGAACGTCATCGTCGCCCAGCTGCTGTTCCTCGAAGCCGAAAATCCCGAGAAGGACATCAGCCTGTACATCAATTCGCCGGGCGGCATCGTCACGGCGGGCATGGCGATCTACGACACCATGCAGTTCATTAAGCCGGATGTGAGCACGATCTGCGTCGGCCAGGCCGCCTCGATGGGCGCGCTGCTGCTGTCGGCCGGTGCCAAGGGCAAGCGTTACGCCCTGCCGAACTCCCGCGTGATGATCCACCAGCCGCTCGGCGGCTTCCAGGGCCAGGCCACGGACATCGACATCCATGCCCGCGAGATCCTGGGCATGAAGCAGCGCCTGAACGAGATCCTGTCCAGCCACACCGGACAGGCGATCGACACCATCGCCCGCGACACCGAACGCGACAATTTCAAGAGCGCCGAGGCCGCCCGCGACTACGGTCTGGTCGACCACGTCCTCGAGCGCCGGCCGGAAGAATCGATTCAGCCGGCCTAAGTGATTGATTCATAAAAGCATGGAATTCCGCCCCGGATCGCGCTTGCGGCCCGGGGCGTGGATGCTATCCTCCCGATACCAGCGAAAGAAATCGACAGCAGCATGAGCGAAGACCGGCAAGGCCGCAGCGGCGACAGCAACAAAATCCTGTATTGCTCGTTCTGTGGCAAAAGTCAGCACGAAGTCCGCAAGCTCATCGCGGGCCCGAGCGTGTTCATCTGCGACGAATGTGTCGAGCTGTGCAACGACATCATCCGCGAGGAACTCGAGGAGAAGGCGCAGGCGACCCGCAGCCACCTGCCGAAGCCTCGCGAGATCCTGGAGGTGCTCGACCAGTACGTGATCGGGCAGTCGCGCGCCAAGAAGACCCTGGCCGTCGCGGTCTACAACCACTACAAGCGCATCGAGAGCCGTCAGAAGAACGACGACATCGAGCTGGCGAAGTCCAATATCCTGCTCATCGGCCCG
The DNA here is from genome assembly GCF_042677005.1 of Lysobacter brunescens. NCBI lineage: Bacteria > Pseudomonadati > Pseudomonadota > Gammaproteobacteria > Lysobacterales > Lysobacteraceae > Lysobacter > Lysobacter brunescens. The sequence goes on from NZ_JBHTIF010000001.1 coordinate 2,456,724, forward strand.
ACCGGCTCGGGCAAGACCCTGCTGGCCGAAACGCTGGCGCGTTTGCTCAACGTGCCGTTCACGATCGCCGATGCGACCACGCTGACCGAAGCCGGCTACGTGGGCGAGGATGTCGAGAACATCATCCAGAAGCTGCTGCAGAAGTGCGACTACGACGTCGAGAAGGCGCAGCAGGGCATCGTCTACATCGACGAAATCGACAAGATCTCGCGCAAGAGCGAGAACCCGTCGATCACCCGCGACGTGTCCGGCGAAGGCGTGCAGCAGGCGCTCCTCAAGCTGATCGAAGGCACCGTCGCCAGCGTGCCGCCGCAGGGCGGACGCAAGCATCCGCAGCAGGAATTCCTGCAGGTCGACACGCGCAACATCCTGTTCATCGTCGGCGGCGCGTTCGCGGGCCTGGACAAGATCATCCAGCAGCGCAGCACCGAGGCCGGCGGTATAGGTTTCGGCGCCAAGCTCAAGAGTGCGGAGCGCAAGGCGGATGTCAGCAAGGTCCTGTTCGATGTCGAGCCGGAAGACCTGATCAAGTTCGGCCTGATCCCCGAGTTCGTCGGCCGCCTGCCGGTGGTCGCGACCCTGGAGGAGCTGGACGAGACTGCACTCATCAAGATCCTGACCGAGCCCAAGAACGCGATCAGCAAGCAGTTCCGCAAGCTCTTCGAGATGGAGGGTGTCGAGCTGGAATTCCGCCAGGACGCGCTCATGGCCATCGCCCGCAAGGCGCTCAAGCGCAAGACCGGCGCGCGCGGCCTGCGCACGATCGTCGAATCGGTCCTGCTGGACACGATGTACGACCTGCCGTCGCTGGAGAACGTCAGCAAGGTGGTGGTCGACGAGTCGGTGATCGAGCACAAGTCCGAGCCCTACCTGATCTACCAGACGCCGCCGAACAAGGTCGCGTCCGCCGAGTAAGCCCGCCCATTCGCGAGGCTTCCCATGCGCGGCTCGCCTTCTGGCGGGCCGCGCTTGCATCCAGACCCGCAGACCCCCATAAGGTGGCTATCGGCCGCGCCGTTGCGCTGTGCCACCCCACAGGAGACGCCCCATGTCCGACCCCGTCGCCACCGCCCTGCCCGAACTGCCCGTGTTGCCGCTGCGCGACGTGGTGGTGTTCCCGAGCATGGTCATCCCGCTGTTCGTCGGTCGCGAGAAGTCGATCAAGGCGCTCGACATCGCGATGGACCTCGACAAGCGCATCCTGCTGGTCGCGCAGAAGTCGCCCGAAACCGACGATCCCGCCGCCGCCGACCTGTACGAAGTCGGCACGCTGGCCCAGGTGCTGCAACTGTTGAAGCTGCCCGATGGCACGATCAAGGTGCTGGTCGAAGGCGTCTCGCGCGTGAGCGTGAAGCAGGTGCGCGAGTTCGAAGGCGCGCTCGCCGGTCGCCCCGAACTGCTCGAATCCGACGTCCCGTCCGAACCGCGCGAGGTCGAGGCCATCGTGCGTTCGCTGATGGGCCTGTTCGAGCAGTACATCAAGACCAACCGCAAGCTGCCGCCGGAGCTGATGCAGACCCTGTCGGGCATCGACGAACCCAATCGCCTGGCAGACACCATCGCCGCGCACCTGAGCGTGCGCCTGGCCGAGAAACAGCGCCTGCTCGAAGCGGTGGACGTGTCGCAGCGCCTTGAACTCCTGGTCGGCCTAGTCGACGGCGAGATCGACGTGCAGCAGCTGGAGAAGCGCATCCGCGGTCGCGTGAAGTCGCAGATGGAGAAGAGCCAGCGCGAGTACTACCTCAACGAACAGATGAAGGCCATCCAGAAGGAACTGGGGGACCTGGACGACGCGCCGAACGACATCGAGGACCTGACCCGGCGCATCGCCGAGGCCGGCATGCCGAAGGCGGTCGAAACCAAGGCGAAGTCCGAACTCAACAAGCTCAAGCAGATGTCGCCGATGTCGGCGGAAGCCGCCGTCGTGCGCAACTATCTCGACTGGATCCTCGGCGTGCCGTGGAACAAGCGCACCAAGGTGCGCAAGGACCTGAAGCTGGCGCAGGACACGCTCGATGCCGACCACTACGGTCTGGAGAAGGTGAAGGAACGCATCCTCGAATACCTCGCGGTGCAGACGCGCGTGAAGCAGATGAAGGGCGCGATCCTGTGCCTCGTCGGTCCGCCGGGCGTGGGCAAGACCTCGCTGGGCCAGAGCATCGCCAAGGCGACGAACCGCAAGTTCGTGCGCATGTCGCTCGGCGGCGTGCGCGACGAGGCCGAGATCCGCGGACATCGCCGTACCTATGTCGGCTCGATGCCAGGTCGCATCGTGCAGAACCTCAACAAGGCCGCGAGCAAGAATCCGCTGTTCGTGCTCGACGAGATCGACAAGATGTCGATGGACTTCCGCGGCGACCCGTCGGCGGCGCTGCTGGAAGTGCTCGATCCCGAGCAGAACACCGCGTTCAACGACCACTACCTCGAAGTCGATCTCGACCTGTCAGAAGTGATGTTCATCGCGACCTCCAACTCGCTGAACATTCCGGGTCCGCTCCTCGACCGCATGGAAGTGATCCGAATCCCGGGTTACACCGAGGAAGAAAAGCTCAACATTGCGCAGCGTTACCTGCTGCCGAAGCAGCTGAAGGCCAACGGCCTGAAGCCGACCGAGCTGAGCATCGCCGAGGATGCCGTGCGCGACATCGTGCGCTACTACACGCGCGAATCGGGCGTGCGCAACCTCGAGCGCGAGATTTCCAAGATCTGCCGCAAGGTGGTGAAGGAAATCGCGCTCGCCGGTGCGCAGCCGGCGGAGAAGGGCAAGCGCGCGGGCAAGGCGGCCGCGAAGGCCGCGACCAAGGGCGTCAAGCGCGTCGCCGTGACTTCGAAGAACCTCGACAAGTACCTGGGCGTGCAGAAGTACGATTTCGGTCGCGCCGAGCAGGACAACGAAATCGGCATGGTCACGGGCCTGGCGTGGACGGAAGTCGGTGGCGATCTGCTGCAGATCGAATCGACGCTGATGCCGGGCAAGGGGCAGCTGCTGCTCACCGGCCAGCTTGGCGATGTGATGAAGGAATCGGCATCGGCGGCGCTGTCGGTCGTGCGCGCGCGCACCGAGCGACTCGGCATCGATCCGGATTTCCTGCAGAAGCAGGACGTGCATCTGCACGTGCCCGATGGCGCGACGCCGAAGGATGGCCCGAGCGCGGGCATCGCGATGACCACCGCACTGGTGTCCGCGCTGACGAAGGTGCCGGTGCGTGCGGACGTCGCGATGACCGGCGAAATCACCTTGCGCGGCAAGGTCACGGCGATTGGCGGACTCAAGGAAAAGCTGCTTGCGGCGCTGCGTGGCGGCATCCGCACCGTGCTGATCCCGGAAGAGAACCGCAAGGATCTCGCTGATATCCCGAAGACCGTCACCGATCGCATCAAGATCGTGCCGGTGCGCTGGATCGACGAAGTGCTCGACCTCGCCCTGGTGCATCCGATCGCGCCGCAGACCGCCAGGAAAGAGCGTGCCGCTCCGCGCAAGGCGGTCAAGCCGAAGGTCGCGAGCCGACGCGAGGTGCGCAGGCACTGATCGTCGGACGGACGGATGGCCGCAGTCGGCCATCCGCTCCGTTCATGCGTTTTTCCCTGGTTTTTCCGGGGTTTTTTCTTGCGCGGGGTCACCCCCGCTGGTATAACGGACGCCTGTTGACGCAGGAAAAGTCCGCGTCTTTTCGACGCCGAATGCAGGGAGTCGCGTTCCCGCCGACAGCAATCGCGTGGCATCCACGCCTCATTCTTCCTTCCTCACACCATACCCACGGGAGTTTTCAACATGAACAAAGCCGAGCTTATCGACGCGATCGCCGCCGGTGCCGAGCTGTCCAAGGCCGATGCCGGGCGCGCGCTCGATGCCACGGTCGCCGCCATCACCCAGGCGCTGAAGAAGGGCGAGACCGTGACCGTGATCGGCTTCGGTTCCTTCGTTGTCCGCGAGCGCGCCGCCCGCACCGGCCGCAACCCGAAGACCGGTGGCGAACTGCAGATCCCGGCGTCGAAGAATCCGGTCTTCAAGGCTGGCAAAGCGCTCAAGGATGCCGTAAACTAATTGGCTCTTCCCGTTGGGGTGCTTAGCTCAGCGGTAGAGCGTCTCCTTTACACGGAGAGGGTCGGGGGTTCGAAACCCTCAGCACCCACCACAAAGAGTTCGAAGTGATTGAAAAGAATTTCTGCAAAGAACTTCCCATCGGTCACGAAAAGGCGCTAAAATGCGCGCCATCGCAGGGTCAAATGCGGAGTGGTAGTTCAGTCGGTTAGAATGCTGGCCTGTCACGCCGGAGGTCGCGGGTTCGAGTCCCGTCCACTCCGCCAATCCCTGGGAATTCTCCGCGCAAGCGGACGCAAAGGCACCGGAAACGGTGCCTTTTTCGTGTCCGGCGTCTGGAAATCGCGACATGCCGGTCGCCTGCCGTCCCTTCTTCCCCTCCCGAAAGCGTGCCGGGGGTGTTGCAGGCGCCCGCTCAGGCTACACTTGGCGGCTCCTCTTACGGCTCCGTTCGCCAATGCTGCAAGCCTTACGCGACAAATCCTCCGGCTGGATCGCCACGGTCATCCTGGGCCTGCTGACCATTCCCTTCGCGTTCTTCGGGATGGAGCAGTATCTGTTCCAGCGCACCGAAACCTTCGCCGCCAAGATCGAAACGCCCCCGGCCTGGTGGTCGGACGCGCCGGATTGGTGGGTGGTTCGCAAGGCGTTCTGGAGCAAGGACGAAATCACAGCGGACCAGTTCCGCAGTGCATTCGAGGACGAGCGCCAGCGTCGACGCCAGCAGGATGGCGAGAATTTCGATGCGCGCGAATTCGAGAGCATCGACAACAAGCGCAAGATCCTCGAACAGCTGGTCGACCAGCGCGTGATGCGCCTGGCCAGCGAGCGCGACGGCTTCGTGGTCGGCAACGCCCAGGTCATCGACGCCATCCAGTCGATCCCGGCATTCCAGGTGGACGGCAAGTTCAGCGAGCAGCGCTACCGGCTCGCGCTGGCGTCGCTGGCGCCGCCGAAGACGCCGACGCAGTTCGACCAGGAAGTGCGCGACAGCCTCAAGCAGAGCTTCGTGGCGAGCCGCCTGCAGGAATCGGCGTTCGTCACGCCGTCCGAAGGCCAGCGCCTGCTGCGCATGCTCAACGAAAAGCGCGATGTGTCCTATGTGGCGCTGCCCGCGCCCACGCCCGACACCGCGCCGGTGACGCCCGCGGAGATCGCGAGCTGGTACAAGACGCATCCGAATGATTTCCGCGCGCCGGAGATGGTCACGCTCGAATACGTCGAGATCAACGCCGCGACCCTGCCGCCGCCGGTCGCACCGGACGAGCGCGCGCTGCAGGCGCGCTACGAGCAGGAAAAGGCGCGTTTCGTCGAACCCGAGCAGCGTCTCACCGCGCATATCCTGGTGAAGGTTGATGCGGGTGCGGATGCCGCGGCGCAGAAGGCGGCCGAAGCCAAGGCGCGCGATCTGCTGGCGAAGGCAAAGGCTCCGGGCGCTGATTTCGCGGCGCTTGCGCGACAGAACTCCGATGACGCCGGTTCGAAGGACGGCGGTGGCGACCTGGGTTGGGTCGCCAAGAACGGCCAGATGGTCAAGCCGTTCGAGGATGCGGTGTTCACGACCGCACCGGGCACGATCTCCGGGCCGGTCAAGTCCGAGTTCGGCTGGCACATCATCCAGGTGCGCGAGCTGAAGGCCGGGCGCGAGATGCCGTTCGAACAGGCGCGCCCCGAGCTGGAGCGCATGCTGGTCGAAACCGACCGCGAACGCGCCTACAACGACCTGACCGGCGCACTTGTCGATCAGGCACTGAAGACGCCGTCGTCGATGAAGCAGGTGGCCGATGTGGCCAAGCTGCAGGTCCAGCGTGTCGGTCCGATCTCGCGCAACCAGGCGCAGGGCGTCCTCGCCAATCAGGCAGTGCTGCGCGCGGCCTTCTCCGAAGACGCGAAGACCCGTCGCAACGTCTCCGATCCGATCGAGGTCGCGCCCAATCACAGCGTGATGATCCGCGTCGTCGACCACACCCCGGAACGTGTGCGTCCGCTGGCCGAACTGGGCCCGCAGATCGTCGCGGCGGTGCGTGCGGATCGTACGCGCAAGGCCGCCGAGGCTCAGGCTGAGGCCATCGTCGCGCGCCTGAAGAAGGGCGAGACCCTGGCTGCGGTCGCCGGCGAGAAGCAGTTGACCGTGGAAACCGCCGCTGCCGTGCAGCGTGGCGCTCCCAGTCCGGATCCCGCCGTCAGCGAGGCCTATTTCCAGGTCGACGCGCCGGCTGCCGGCAAGGTCTCGCCGGGCAAGGCGCAGCTGCCGAACGGCCAGATGGTCGTGTTCGAGGTCACCAAGGTGATCGCTGGTCAGGACAGCGACATGCCGGCGGAAATCCGTGCCGCCTTCCTCGGCCAGTTGGCTCCGCGCCTGGGCGACCAGGATGCGCTGTCGGTCAGCAAGGACCAGCGCAAGCGGATGAAGGTCACCATCGCCGAAGATCGACTCTGATCCGGCGAGGTTGGCGAGACACGAAAAAGCCCGGCTGCGAAGCCGGGCTTTTTCTTTGCATCGCGTTGTCCCTTCTGCGTGCGTCCGGCGACGGATGCGCGCCTGCGGGGATCAGTCGTAATGGATGCCGGTCATGCCGAGGATGTTGTAGCCGGCATCGACGTAGGTCACTTCGCCGGTGACGCCCGAAGCGAGATCCGAGCTGAGGAAGGCGGCGACGTTGCCGACGTCCTCGATGGTGACCGTGCGGCGCAGCGGTGCGTTTTCCTCGACGTGGCCGAGGATCTTGCGGAAGCCCGCGATGCCGGCGGCGGCGAGCGTCTTGATCGGGCCGGCCGAGATCGCGTTGACGCGGATGCCTTCCGGACCGAGGTTGCAGGCGAGGTAGCGCACGCTGGATTCGAGGCTGGCCTTGGCCACGCCCATCAGGTTGTAACCGACCAGCGCGCGCTCGGCGCCGAGGTAGCTGAGGGTGAGGATCGAGGCCTTCCGGTTCTGCATCATCGGCCGGGCGGCCTTGGCCAGCGCCGAGAGCGAATACGCCGAGATGTCATGGGCGATGGCGAAATTCTCGCGGGTCAGGCCGTCGAGGAACTGGCCGGCGATCGCTTCGCGCGGCGCGAAGGCGATGGCGTGGATCAGGATGTCGAAGCCGTCGTTCCAGTGCTTGCCCAGTTCGGCGAAGCAGGCTTCGATCTGGGCATCGTCGGCCACGTCCAGCGGCAGCACGATGTTCGAACCGTACTCCTGCGCGGCGCTTTCGACGCGCGGGCGGAGCTTCTCGGTCTGGTAGGTGAAGGCCAGCTCGGCACCTTCGCGGTGCATGGCTTCGGCGATACCGGTGGCGATGGAGCGCTCGCTGGCGATGCCGGTGATGAGCGCGCGTTTGCCTTGCAGAAAACCCATGGTGGTCTCGTGACGTGTGTCGAATCGGAAACCCTAGTGTGCCATGCGTCCCCGACCATCGGATGCCGTATGGACGCGGCGGGGCCGGGGCCTCAGGCCCGGAACACGTTCTTCCATTCGCGCAGCGCGGCGAAGGTCTCGACGCGATCCACGGGCTGTCGGCCGAGTCGCGTCGCCGCCGACGCGCGGATCGCGGGGTCGTCGCAGCGCAGGAAGGGGTTGGTCGCGCGTTCCTCGGCCAGCGTCACCGGCAGGGTGGGTTGCAGGCGTTCGCGCAGGTCGCGGACGGCCTCGGCACGCGCCTGCAGGGCGGCGTTGCCCGGATCCACGGCGAGTGCGAAGGCGGCGTTCGACCAGGTGTATTCATGCGTGCAGCAGACGCGGGTGTCGCCAGGCAGGGCGGCCAGGCGATCCAGCGAGGCGAGCATCTGCCCGGGCGTGCCCTCGAACAGGCGGCCGCAGCCGAGGCTGAACAGGGTGTCGCCGCAGAACAGCAGCGGCGCGCCGCCGGCATCGCCCGCATTGAACGCGATGTGACTGCGGGTATGGCCGGGCACCGCCAGCGTGTCGAAGTCGATGCCGGCGACGCGGACGCGCTCGCCGTCGTCCACGCGCCGGGTCGCCAGCGGGATCCGGTCGTCGTGCGGCGCGACGATCTCGATGCCCGGCACGGCGGCGGCGAGCGCGGCGAGACCGCCGATATGGTCGTTGTGGTGGTGCGTCACCAGGATGGCGACCAGCCGCAGGCCGTTGGCCATCGCCGCCAGGACCGGCGTGGCATCGCCGGGATCGACCACCAGCGCGGCGCCGTCGTCGCCGGCCAGCGTCCAGATGTAGTTGTCCTCGAAGGCGGGCAGGGGGATCGGAACGCAGGGCGGCAGGGGAGTCGATGCGAAGGCAGGCATGGTCGGCGTGTCGGGTCCGGTTGCGGGCTGGGTACAATGACGCGATGCCTGCATTGTCCCACTCCCAGACGCCCGAGGCCGTGACGCAGCAGTGGTACCAGCTGCCGGCGGGTCTCCCGGTGCTGGAGAGCGAGCAGACGGCGGTCGCCGATGCGCTCGCGGCCCATCCGGTCGTCGGCCTGCCCTGGCTGTGGCTGTCGCCGGTGACCGACGGCGAAGCACCGGCCGGGCGCGGCCTGCGCCTGACCGGCAGCGACGCCCATTGGCAGGGGCCGATCGTCTGCAGGCTGCCCCTGCCGCTGGCGAGCGAATCCCTCGGCGCGATCGTGCTGCAGCACCTGCCGCTGGCGTCGGCCGATGCGCGTTCGCGATTGCTCGACGAATGTGCGCGATTGCTGGTGCCGGGCGGCCGCCTGGCGGTCTTCGCGCTCAATCCCTTGTCGCCCTACCGACTGCGTCTGCGTCGTGGTCGCCCTTGCGTGGAAGATCCCGCGACCTGGCGCCGCCACATGGTCGATGCCGGGCTGAGTCCCGAATCCTCGGCGCAGGGCATCGGCCCGCAGTGGTCGCCGGTCGCATCGCCCAGCCTGCAGTCCGGTCCCGGCCTGCGCGTCGCCTACCTGCAGCGCGCCGAGAAGCGCGCGCTCCCCCTCACGCCGGTTCGCCAGCGCAAGCCGCTCGGGCTGGCCGACGGCGTGCCGGTCACCTGATCCATGTCGAAGCGCTCCTGATGACGAATTCCCCGATCGACCCGACGATGAAACACGTCGAAATCCATACCGACGGCGCCTGCCTCGGCAACCCCGGCCCGGGCGGCTGGGCCGCGCTGCTGCGCTACCGCGAGCGCGAGCGCGAACTGGCCGGCGGCGAGGCGCAGACCACCAACAACCGCATGGAGCTGATGGCGGCGATCGTCGGCCTGGAGACCCTGAGCGAGCCGTGTCGGGTGACCCTGTTCACCGATTCCCAGTACGTGCGCCAGGGCATCACCGAATGGCTGCCGAACTGGGTGCGCCGGCATTGGAAGACCGCCGGCGGCGATCCGGTGAAGAATCGCGATCTCTGGGAGCGGCTGCATGCCGCCAGCCAGCGCCACACCATCGACTGGCGCTGGGTGAAGGGCCACTCCGGCGACCCCGACAACGAACGCGTCGATACCCTGGCCCGCGACCAGGCCACGCTGCTCAAACAGGACGCCACCCGGGAGGCCAGACGCGCATGAGGCAGATCGTCCTCGATACCGAAACCACCGGTCTGGAATGGAAGAAGGGCAACCGTGTCGTCGAAATCGGCTGCGTCGAGTTGATCGAACGCCGACCGAGCGGTCGCACCTGGCAGCAGTACATCCATCCCGAGCGCGAGTTCGAGCCCGGCGCGCAGGAAGTGACCGGACTGACCCTGGAGTTCCTCGCCGACAAACCGAAGTTCGCCGAAATCGCGGACGCTTTCCTCGATTTCGTCCGCGATGCCGAGCTGATCATCCACAACGCTGCGTTCGACGTCGGCTTCCTCGACTACGAGCTGTCGCTGCTCGGGCCGCAGTACGGCCGCCTTCGCGACCACGTCGCCGGGGTGGAGGATTCGCTGCTCATGGCCCGGCAGCGCTTCCCCGGGCAGCGCAACTCGCTGGACGCGCTGTGCAGGCGACTGGGCGTCGACAATACCCATCGTCAGTTGCATGGCGCGCTGCTCGACTCGCAGTTGCTGGCCGAGGTCTACCTCGCGCTGACCTCGGGGCAGAGCGAGATCGGCTTCGGCGCACCGGCGACCGAGGAGGAGGGCACCGGCGGGGCTGCGGCCGCGTTCGCGGCCACGGTGCTCGATCCGGCCCAGCGTCCCCGCGTCCGGGTGGCCGATGACGAGCTGGCCGCGCATGCTGCCCGTATCGAGGCGATCCGCAAGAAGGCCGGCCGTTGCCTCTGGGATCCGGCCTGACCCCGGCGATCCCTCCCCGACGATCCCCGGCAAGGACGCCATCCGTCCGCCGCGCCTTGAATCGGACCGTACGTTGCGGTACATAGCTGAACCGAAGACGAGGCGCGTCACGGGCGCGCAGGATGTCCCCGGTCTGACCTGATGGTCGCACCGGTGCAAGGAAATCGCATCACGCGGACCCATCCGGTGATCCGCCATCTGGTTACCCCCATGGAAACGCAAAAGGAGTAGGGCGTGAAGAAGACAGTACTCGCCGCTGCGATCGTGATCGCCGCATCGGTCATCGGTTCGGCGCAGGCCGGCACCTACAAGACCGTTCCGTACGGCAACAATCCCTTCCTGTTCTGCAAGTACGGCATGCCCAGCGATGGCTGGGTGTCGCAGGGCGACGGGAAGTGGCGCAAGATCGTGAAGCGCCCGAACAAGCGCTGGATCTCGACCTTCGAGGACGTGTGCAGCACTCGCAACGGTCGCGACATCACGCCGGATCCGGCCAACCAGCAGGCGGCCAACGGCCGCGATCCCGCGCTGGTTCCCTGATCGAGGCTTGCGCGACCCCGTGCGGGTCGCGGAGCTGTTTTGCCCGAGTCATCAACGAAACCCGGATGCGTGCCACGCATCCGGGTTTTTTCGTTCATGGGCGGTCGGGAGTGGTCCGGGGGCTGCCTGTACAATGGCCCATCCCTTTCCCCCGAAGACAGGAACTCACGTGTCGACATGGTTGGTGACCGGCGGTGCCGGTTTCATCGGTGGCAACTTCGTGCTGGATGCAGTGTCGCGTGGCGTTCGCGTGGTGAACCTGGACCTGCTGACCTACGCCGGCAATCCGGACACCCTGGCGGCGATCTCGACCCATGACGGATATCGTTTCGTCCAGGGAGATATCGGCGACCGCGCCCTGGTCGCCGCGCTGCTGGCCGAACACCGGCCGGACGCGATCGTCAACTTCGCTGCCGAAAGCCACGTCGACCGTTCGATCGACGGCCCGGCCGCCTTCGTCCAGACCAATGTCGTCGGTACGCTCGGCCTGCTCGAATGTGCTCGTGATTACTGGAAGTCGCTCGACGGCGCAGCACGCGACGACTTCCGCTTCCTGCACGTCTCGACCGACGAGGTCTACGGCTCGCTGGGCGACATCGGCAAGTTCACCGAAACCACGTCCTACGCGCCGAATTCGCCGTACTCCGCGTCGAAGGCAGCGTCCGACCACCTGGTCCGCGCGTTCCACCACACCTACGGCCTGCCGACGCTGACCACGAACTGCTCGAACAACTACGGGCCGTTCCAGTTCCCCGAAAAGCTCATCCCGCTGATCATCGCCAAGGCGCTGGCCGGCGATGCCCTGCCGGTCTACGGCGACGGCCGCAACGTCCGCGACTGGCTGTACGTGGGCGACCACTGCAGCGCCATCCGTGCCGTGCTCGAGCGCGGTCGCATCGGTGAGGTCTACAACGTCGGCGGCGACGCCGAACGCGAGAACATCGTCGTGGTGAAGACGATCTGCGCGCTGCTCGACGCGCGTCGCCCGCTGGCCGATGGCCGCGCGCGCGAATCGCTGATCACCTTCGTCAAGGACCGCCCTGGCCACGACCGCCGCTACGCCATCGATGCGACCAAGCTGAAGTCCGAACTGGGCTGGGCGCCGTCGGTGACCTTCGAGGAAGGCATCGCGCGTACCGTCGACTGGTATCTCGATCACCAGGACTGGGTGAGCCGCGTGCTCGACGGCAGCTATCGCCTGGAACGCATCGGGAGCGCCGCATGACCGCGCGCAAGGGCATCATCCTCGCCGGCGGTTCCGGCACCCGGTTGTATCCGATCACGCAGGCAGTCAGCAAGCAGCTGCTGCCGGTCTACGACAAGCCGATGATCTACTACCCGCTCAGCGTGCTGATGCTGGCCGGGATCCGCGAGGTGCTGGTCATCAACACACCGCACGAGCAGGTGCTGTTCAAGGCCCTGCTCGGCGATGGCTCGCAGTGGGGCATGCGCATCGAATACGCCGTGCAGCCGAGCCCGGACGGGTTGGCGCAGGCCTACCTCATCGGCCGCGATTTCGTCGACGCCCAGCCCAGTTGCCTCGTGCTCGGCGACAACATCTTCCACGGCCCCGGCCTCACCGCGATGCTGCGCGAAGCCGACACCCTGCAGCACGGTGCGACCGTGTTCGGCTACTGGGTGCGCGATCCGGAGCGTTACGGCGTGGCCGAATTCGACGACACTGGCAAGGTCATCGGGCTCGAAGAGAAACCGGAAAAGCCGAAGTCGCACTATGCCGTCACCGGCCTGTATTTCTACGACGGCCGCGCCAGCGATTTCGCAGCGGATCTGAAGCCTTCGGCACGTGGCGAGCTGGAAATCACCGATCTCAACCGACGCTATCTCGAAGACGGCTCGCTGCATTTGCAGCGCCTCGGTCGCGGCTATGCCTGGCTTGATACCGGCACCCACCAGTCGCTGCTCGAAGCCTCGAACTACATCGAGACCATCGAGGCTCGCCAGGGGCTGCGCGTGTGCTGCCCGGAGGAAATCGCCTGGAACAATCGCTGGATCGATGCTGCGCAGCTCGAACGTCTCGCCAAGCCGCTGGTGAAGAACGGCTACGGCCAATACCTGCTCGGTCTGGCCGAGCGCGGCTTCGTTCCCTGACACGCCGCCCCATGAAGATCATCGAAACGGATCTGCCCGGCTGCATCGTCATCGAGCCGCATGTCTTCCATGACAGCCGTGGCTTCTTCTACGAATCGTTCAACCGTGACAAGTGGGCTGGAGCTGGCTTCTCCTTTCCCGAATTCGTTCAGGGCAACGTGTCTTCCTCGGCGCACGGCGTGCTGCGTGGCCTGCATTACCAGTGGCCGAAGCCACAGGGCAAGTTGGTCTCGGTGATCGAAGGTGAAGCTTGGGATGTTGCCGTCGATATCAGAAGAGGATCGCCAAGCTTCGGTCGCTGGACGGCCGTGCTGCTCAGCGCGGAGAACAAGCGTCATTTCTGGATTCCGGAAGGCTTTGCGCACGGTTTCGCGACCCTGAGCGCGCGCGCGGTGTTCTCCTATCTCTGTACCGAGACCTATGATCGCGAGGCCGATGCAGCGATCCGCTGGAACGATGCTGATCTCGCCATCGACTGGCCGATCTCCGCGCCGTCGCTGTCGGAGAAGGATGCGAAAGCGCCGTTCCTTGCAGACGTGCCCGAGGCACGGTTGCCCGTCTTCGCAGGCTGAGGTCGCGATGCGGATCCTGTTGTTCGGTGCCAATGGACAGGTCGGCCACGAGCTGCGACGCAGTTTGGCCCGCCAGGGTGAGATCGTCGCGACCACGCGCAGCGGTCGTCTCGAAGATGGCAGCGCCTGCGAGATCGCCGACTTCGATGCGCCCGAGGCCTTGCCTGCGCTGGTCGAGCGCATCGCGCCGTCACTGGTCGTGAATGCCGCAGCCTACACGGCGGTGGACAAGGCCGAATCCGATCGCGATGCCGCGTTCCGCGCGAACGCCGAAGCGCCATCGCGCATCGCCGAAGCGTGCGCGCGCAGGGGCATCCCGCTGGTGCATTACTCGACCGATTACGTGTTCGACGGCACCGGCACGCGGCCGTATCGCGAAGACGATCCGACCGCGCCGCTCGGCGTCTACGGCGAGAGCAAGCTCGCCGGCGAGCAGGGCATCCGCGCCAGCGGCGCGTCGCACATGATCCTCCGCACAGCGTGGGTGTACGCACCGCACGGCAAGAATTTCCTGCGCACCATGCTGCGCCTGGGGGCCGAGCGCGACACGCTCGGTGTCGTCGCGGACCAGATCGGCACGCCGACCTCCGCCGGCCTCATCGCCGATGTCACTGCCGAGGTCACCGCGCGGCTGCTGTCGCAGACCGGCACGCCGTCCGGCACCTGGCATCTCACCGCCAGCGACGAAACATCCTGGCACGGCTTCGCCGAAGCGATCTTCGCCGGCGCGGTCGTACGCGGGCTGCTGCCCAGGGCGCCGCAGGTCAATGCGATCGCCACCGCCGATTACCCGACCCCCGCGCGGCGCCCGGCCTATTCCAGGCTGGATACTTCGCGCCTGCAGGTGGACTTCGGGGTGGAACTGCCGGATTGGCGGGAGGTCTGTGATCTCGTCCTCGACGGGATTGCGCGATCATCCACGCCGTGATCCTCTGCAGCCTTGATTTCCGCTTCAACAGAATGCCGATCTGCCAGCCACAGCGTCACCGAATCCATGGGGGAGCCATGAAGAAAGTCGTCATCACATCCATCACCTCGCTCGCACTCGCACTGGGCTCCTTCACGGCCCTGGCTCAGACGCCGAAGCCCCATGAGGTCGAGGATTTCATCCGCAAGCCGAAGTTCTACGGCATCAAGATATCGCCGACCGGCGAGTATTACGCCGCGACTGTCGCGGTCGGGCGGAAGACCGGCCTGATCATCGTCAGGCGCTCGGACAGCAAGGTCACGGCAACGATGGGCGTGCCGGGCGACCAGACGCACGTCGCGGATTTCGAGTGGGTCAGCAACGATCGCGTCGTCCTGTCGTCTGCGTTGAAGCTGGGTGCGCTCGAAGCGCCTCAACCCACCGGTGAGCTGTTCGGTGTGAATGCGGATGGCAGTAAGGCGGACATGCTGATCGGTTTCCGTCGTCAGGGCGATTCCCTGGGCAGCGCCATCGGCGATTCCAAGCCCCAGTCGGTGTTCGCCGAGGTCATCGACGACCTGCCCGCAGACGACAAGAACGTGATCGTGGCCATCACACCGTTCACTCGCGATCCCTACACCCGGGTCGAGAAGATGGATGTGTTCACTGGCCGACGCGTGCAGATCGCCCAGGTGCCGGTGCGAAATGCCCAGTTCCTGACCGACAATGCGGGACAGGTGCGTTTCGCGCTGGCGATGGAAGTCGACCGCACCTACAAGCTCTTCTATCGCGCCGATGACAAGTCCGAATGGAAGGTGATGTCCAGCAGCTTCAAGTCCGGGCTGAAGGAGATTCCGCTGGGCTTCTCTCCCGACAACGGCACGGCTTACCTGCGCGTCGAGCACGAGCAGGGTCCCGATTCGATCGTGGCCTGGAATATTGCCGAGGACAAACGCACCGAGATTTTCCGCGACGACAACACCAGTCCGTCGCCGATCTATGCGCGCGGGCAGCTCGAGGGCTTCCATCTGATGGATGGTCTGCCCAGGCGCGCTTTCATCGATGAGCAATCGCAGATCGCCAAGCTCTACCGCAAGCTGGAAAAAGCCTTCAAGGGACAGGGCGTCACGATCACCTCGATGACCGACGACGGCAAGCTTGCGCTCGTCGCGGTATGGTCCGATCGCAATCCCGGTGACTTCTACGTCTTCGACACGACGACCAACAAGGCCGACTACCTGCTCAGCGCCAGTGACTGGATCGACCCTGCCGCTCTCGCGCCGGTGAAGCCCATCACGTTCAAGGCAAGGGATGGCCTGGATATCCACGGTTATCTGACATCGCCGGTGAACGGCGAGGCGAAGAACGCACCGCTGGTCATCCTGATCCATGGCGGTCCGTTCGGCATCTACGATGCCTGGCGTTTCGACTCGGAAGCGCAGATGCTCGCGGCCCATGGCTATGCCGTCATGCAGGTGAATTTCCGCGGTTCGGGCAACCATGGCATCGGGTTCGAGCGTGCCGGCAAGCGGCAGTGGGGCGGCAAGATGCAGGACGACATCACCGACGCCACCAAGTGGGCGATCGCCCAGGGCATCGCGGATCCTTCGCGGATCTGTCTCTACGGCGCCAGCTATGGTGGTTATGCCTCGCTGATGGGCGTTGCGAAGGAACCGGACCTGTACCGTTGCGCGGCTGGATATGTCGGCGCGTATGACCTGCCGACGATGCATACGGCTGGCGACATCCAGGATCGCAAGTCCGGCGAGAATTTCGTGTTCGAGTGGATCGGTCCCAAGGAGGAACTGGCAGCCGTATCCCCGAATCGCATCGCGAATCGCATCAAGGTGCCCGTGTTCCTCGCTGCGGGCGGGCAGGATCAGCGCACGCCGATGAAGCACACGGAGATGATGGAAAAGGCCCTCCGCGCTGCGAACGTGCCGGTCGAGGCGATCTACTACCCGACCGAAGGCCACGGGTTCTACAAGACCGAGAACGAGCGCGAGTACTACGGCAAGCTCCTGACCTTCTTCCAGCGTCACCTCGGCGGTCGCGCACCGGTGATCAAGGCGGACGAGAAGAAGTGATGCCTCGGCCGTGATGTCCTGAAACGACGAAGCCCGCTTCCGCGGGCTTCGTTCGTGCATCGGCCTGAACAGCGCCCGGCAGCGATGCCGGGCGTTTCTCGTTGCGGGCCTCAGTGGTTCGGCGTGACCAAGGTACCGATGTCGGCGCCGCGCAGGATCTTCAGCAGCACGCCGGGCTGGCTCATGTCGAAGATCCGCAGCGGCAGGTCGCTGTCGCGGCACAGCGCGAACGCGGCGGTGTCCATGACCTGCAGGTTGCGGGCGATGACCTCGTCGTAGGTGAGCGTCTCGTAGCGCACGGCGTCGGCGTGCTTCTTCGGATCCTTGTCGTACACACCGTCGACCTTGGTCGCCTTCAGCAGCAGGTCGGCGCCGATCTCGATCGCGCGCAGTGCCGCGCCGGAGTCGGTGGTGAAGAAGGGGTTGCCGGTGCCGGCGGCGAAGATCGTGATCCGGCCCTTTTCCAGGTGACGCACGGCGCGGCGGCGGATGTAGTCTTCGCAGACGTCGTTGATCTTGATCGCGCTCATCACCCGGCACTTCGCACCGAGCTTCTCCAGGGCGTCCTGCATGGCGAGCGCGTTGATGACGGTGGCGAGCATGCCCATCTGATCGCCGGTGACACGGTCCATGCCGCCTGCGGCCAGGCCCGCGCCGCGGAAGATGTTGCCGCCGCCGATCACCAGCGCGATCTCGGCCCCGGCGTCGCGGACTTCGATGACTTCCCGGGCGAGACGGCCGATGATCTTCGGATCGATCCCGTAGTCCTCGTCGCCCATCAGGGCCTCGCCGGAAAGTTTGAGCAGGACGCGGCGGTAGGCGAGTTGGGACGACATGGCAGACTCCGGAGGTGATGACAAAACTGCGGAATTCTAACCCGCCGGGGCGCGAGCCCGGGCTCGATTCCCGCATCCTCCCTGCGTTGTCAGGGTTCGTAAACCGCGTACAGCTTCCGCGCAGGCTCGATCACTTCCCAGATGCCGCGGAAGCCGGCGGGAATGACGAAGCTGTCGCCGGCGGCGAACACGGCTTCGGTGCCATCGTCGCCGGTCAGGCGCACTCGCCCGGCCAGCATGTGGCACAGCTCGTGCTCGGTGTAGCGCACCCGCCAGGCACCGACCTCGCCCTCCCAGACGCCGCACTGGAAGGCCTGGTCGGCCGAGGCGTAGACATTGTCGATGGCTTGCCGGGGCGTCCCCTTCACGAGTCGGTCGCTGTCGACCGGTTGGCGGGGCGCGTGGTCGATGTGGCCGGGCAGGCGGACGATGGGGGGCATGGCGGGCGGTCCCAAGGGTGACTTCCCGGCATGGTGCCGGACCGGCGCGGGGCTCACAATGCCGGTCATCCTCCTCACAACGAGACCCGCATGGCTGCCAAGACCCTCCAGGAATTCCTGTCCACCAGCAAGGAAAAGGACCTCACCGGCGACGCCTTCGAGCTGGAAAGCCCGCACATGCTCGAAGCCCGCATCGATGGCCTGATCTGGGCCAAGGCTGGCGCGATGATCGCCCGCAAGGGCAACGTGAAGTTCACTCGCCAGGGCATGCTGGAGCAGGGCCTGGGCAATCTGCTGAAGAAGGCGGTCAGCGGCGAGGGCATGACCCTGATGAAGGTCGAAGGGCAGGGGCGCGTCTACCTGGCCGACGTCGGCAAGAAGATCACCGTGCTGCGCCTGCAAGGCGAGTCGATCTTCGTCAACGGCAACGACGTGCTCGCCACCGAATCGACGATCACCAATGAAATCAAGATGATGCGCAAGGCGGCCGGGATGATGACCGGCGGCTTGTTCAACGTGAAGCTCAGCGGCAGCGGCCTGGTGGCGATCACCTCGCACTACGAGCCGCTGACCCTCCCGGTCAGCGCCAGCACCGGCCCGGTGTTCACCGATCCGAATGCGACCGTCGCCTGGTCCGGCGGCCTGTCGCCGGAGATCGTCACCGACATCAGCTTCAAGACCCTGATCGGGCGCGGTTCCGGCGAAAGCATCCAGCTGCGCTTCGCCGGCGAAGGCTGGGTCGTGGTGCAGCCGTATGAGGAGGTCTATTTCCAGCAGGGCGGCTCGTCGTCCGGTGGCGGCTTGCTGGGGGCGCTGGTGGACTGATCGGCCTGCCCCCGATTTCGGCACAACAAAAAACCCGCGGTTGCCCGCGGGTTTTTCGTGATCGTCCGGAATGGACGAGCGGTGCGGCGATCAGACCTGCATCGCCTTCGCCACTTCGGCGGCGTAATCCTCGACCACCTTCTCGATGCCTTCGCCCACGACGAGGCGCTGGAAACCGACGACGTCGGCGCCGGCGGCCTTGACCGTGGCTTCCACGGTCTGGTCGCTGTTGAGCACGTAAGCCTGGCCGTACAGGGTGTTCTCATTGATGATCTTGGCGATCTTGCCGCCGATGATCTTCTCGAGGATGTCGGCCGGCTTGGCCTTGTCCTTGTCGGTCATCTTCGCCAGTTCGATTTCCTTTTCCTTGGCGATGAAGTCGGCCGGGACGTCCGAGGCCTTGTTGTGCGGCGGGTTCATCGCGGCGACGTGCATCGCGATGCCACGGGCCAGTTCGGCGTCGCCACCGGCCAGCTCGACCAGCACGCCGATCTTGCCGCCGTGCACGTAGGCCGCGACGTTGTTCGCGGTCTCGATGCGGGCGAGGCGACGGATCTGGATGTTCTCGCCGAGCTTCGACACGGCGGCGGCGCGCGCTTCCTCGACGGTCTCGCCGGAGGCGGTCTTGGCGGCCTTCAGGGCTTCCACATCGGCGGCGCCGGAGGCCAGGGCGGCCTGGGCGACGGCGTTGGTGAAGGCGATGAAGTTCTCGTCCTTGGCGACGAAGTCGGTCTCGGAGTTGATCTCGACCAGCACGGCCTTGCCGCCGTCCTGGGCGACCGCGACGCGGCCTTCGGCCGTCACGCGGTCGGCCTTCTTGCCGACCTTGATGATGCCCTGCTTGCGCAGCCACTCGGCCGACGCGTCGAGGTCGCCGTTGTTTTCGGTGAGCGCCTTCTTGCACTCCATCATGCCGGCGCCGGTGCGCTCGCGCAGTTCCTTGACCAGGGAGGCGGTGATTTCAGCCATGGGATACCTCTTCGATGAATGTGTGTGGCAGGAGCGGCTTCAGCCGCGAAGCGCGAAAGCGCCGTGCTTGCGGTCGCTTGCATGGCGATTCCGACGGCCGATCGCGTCGGCGCGCGGGAAATCGCGGCTCAAGCCGCTCCTGCGTGAAAATCGGTGCGGCCGCGCATGCTCGCGCGGCCGCGTGACACGGGAATGAACCCGCGGAATTACTCGGCGGCGGGCGCGTCGGGCTTCTTGGCGCCGCGCGGCGGACGCGGGCCACGCTTGTCGGCCTTGGCTTCGCCTTCGCCTTCGGCAGCGAAGTCTTCCTCGCGGACCGAGGCGGCCGACGGGGCGGCAGCCTTGCCTTCGAGCACGGCATCGGCGGCGGCACGGGCGTACAGCTGCACGGCGCGGATGGCGTCGTCGTTGCCCGGGATGGCGTAGTCGACCAGGGCCGGGTCGTAGTTGGTGTCGACGACGGCGACGACCGGGATGCCGAGCTTCTTGGCTTCCTTGATCGCGATGTCTTCATGGCCGATGTCGATCACGAACAGCGCGTCGGGCAGACGGTTCATGTCCTTGATGCCGCCCAGCGAGGCCTGCAGCTTGTCGCGCTCGCGGCGCAGGTTCAGCACTTCGTGCTTGACCAGCTTCTGGAAGGTGCCGTCGGTTTCGCCGGCTTCCAGCTCCTTCAGGCGCTGGACCGACTGCTTCACGGTGCGGAAGTTGGTCAGCGTGCCGCCCAGCCAGCGCTGGGTCATGTACGGCATGCCGCAGCGCTCGGCTTCTTCCTTGACGGTGTCGCGCGCGCTGCGCTTGGTGCCGAGGAACAGGATGGTGCCGCGCTTCTGGGCGATCGCCGAGATGAAGTTCATCGCGTCGTTGAAGAGCGGAACGGTCTTCTCGAGGTTGATGATGTGGATCTTGCCGCGGGCACCGAAGATGTACGGACCCATCTTGGGGTTCCAGTAGCGGGTCTGGTGGCCGAAATGGACGCCGGCTTCCAGCATCTGGCGCATGGTGATCTGGGGCATTGCAGTGACTCCGGATAAGGGAACCGACCGCCGGGCCGCGTTGCGGCATGTGAGGGCGGTGCGGCCGCCGGGCGGCGGTCGCGGGGTTCCGGGGTTGGGCCTCCCCGTCGCGCCGTGTCCAGATTCCTCGCCTGACCGGTGCCTTGGCGCCAGACTTGCGAGAAACACCCCGGAACGGTGGTGTGCGACGGGTGTGGATTCGGCGATGACGTCCGCCGTGGACGGTGTATGGCAGGGCAGGTGCCCGGCCAAGCCGCCGAATTCTAGCCGCGACAGGGCCTTGCGGGCAAGTCGAGCACACCGATGGGCGCGGGGCAGGGCTGGCGCGGGCGCGAACCGAGGCGCGAATGGGCGATAATGCCGCCATGCCGATCACCATCAAGACCCCTGAAGACATCGAGCGCATGCGCGTCGCCGGCCGGCTGGCCGCCGAGGTGCTGCAGATCATCGCCCCGCACGTGAAGCCGGGCGTCACCACCGGCGAGCTGGACCGCATCTGCCACGAGCACATCGTGAACACGCAGGGCGCGATTCCGGCCAACGTCGGCTACCGGGGCTTCCCGGCGACCATCTGCACCTCGGTCAACAACGTGATCTGCCACGGCATCCCCGGGCCGACCAAGGTCCTGAAGGACGGCGACATCATCAACATCGACGTCACCGTCATCAAGGACGGCTGGCACGGCGACACCAGCCGCATGTACTACGTCGGCACGCCTTCGGTGATGGCGAAGCGCCTGGTCGAGACCACCCGCGAAGCCATGTTCCGGGGCATCCGCATGGTCAAGCCCGGCGCGACCCTGGGCGATATCGGCCATGCCATCCAGACCTATGCCGAGTCCCAGCGGTTCACGGTGGTGCGCGAGTACTGCGGCCACGGCATCGGCAAGGTCTACCACGAGGATCCGCAGGTGCTGCACTACGGGCGCCCAGGCGACGGACTGGTGCTGAAGCCGGGCATGACCTTCACCATCGAGCCGATGATCAACGAAGGCACGCACCACACCCGCCTGATGCCCGACGGCTGGACCGTGGTCACCAAGGACCGCAAGTTGTCCGCGCAGTGGGAGCACACCGTGGCAGTGACCGAGGACGGCGTCGAGATCCTGACCCGCCTGCCCGGCGACGACAACGATCTCTGATCGCATGGTCGACGCCGCCTCCACGCTTGCGGACGGCGGTCCGGCGTCCGTGCCTCCCGATGGCGATGCCGCCTGGGCCGCTGGTGCCCGCGCGTCGCTGGCACGCACCGACGCCGCGCTGGCGACGGCCTTCGATCGCGGCGATGACGTCGATCGCCTGGTCGCGATGCGTGCGGCGGCGGTCGATGACCTGATCCGCCAGGCCTGGGCCCGCTGTCTGCCCGCCGATGCCGGCGCCAGCCTGCATGCCGTCGGCGGTTACGGTCGCGGCGAACTCTTTCCCCAGTCCGACATCGACCTGCTGGTGCTGGCCGACGACGCGGCCCAGGCCCGTTACGGCGATGCGCTGTCGCGCTTCCTCGCCGTGCTGTGGGACGCAGGGCTGCAGGCCAGCCAGGCGGTGCGCTCGGTCGAGCAGTGCATCGAGGCCGCCGACGACCAGACCGTGCTGACCGCGCTGATGGAGTCGCGCGCCCTGGTCGCCGACGCGGGCGCGACCGACGCGCTGCGTACTGCGATCTCGCCCGAGCGGATCTGGTCGGCCCGCGACTACTTCAACGCCAAGCGCGAAGAGCAGGCGTGGCGCCACGCGCGCTACGGCGACACCTCCGACAACCTCGAGCCCAACCTCAAGGACGGCCCGGGCGGGCTGCGCGACATCCAGACCCTGCGCTGGATGGCGCAGCGCATGCTGGGCAGCGGCAACCTCGAATCGATGCTGGCGTTCGGCCAGATCGGCGCGGTCGAGTTCGATACGCTGGAGCGCGAGCGCAAGGCATTGTCGCGGCTGCGCTTCGGTCTGCATCTGGTCGCCGGACGCCGCGAGGAGCGCCTGCGTTTCGACTACCAGAAGCTGCTAGCCGCGCGCCTGGGCCATACCGACGATGCCGACAACCTCGCCGTCGAGCAGATGATGCAGGGCTTCTATCGCAGCGCCGGGCGGGTGCTGCGCATCAACGACCGCCTGCTGCAGCGCTTCGAGGAACAACTGGAAGGCGAGGGCGAGACCGAAGTCCTCGACGACCATTTCGAACTGCGGCGCGCCTATCTCGCGGCCCGCGATCGCGCGCGCCTGCTCGACGGCACTGCCCAGGTCTTCGAACTGTTCGCGGCCTGGGCCGCGCATGCGCAGAGTCGCGGCCTGCATTCGATGACCGCGTGGACGCTGGCCGAGACCCTGCCGTCCATTCCTGCCTATCCCGATGCGTCGCCCGAACTGCGCGAGCAGTTCATGCAACTGCTGCGCGGGCCGCAGCCGGTGAAGACCCTGGAGCGCATGGCCCGGCTTGGCGTGCTGGGCCGCTGGATTCCGGCGTTCGCGCAGGTTTCCGGACGCATGCAGTTCGATCTGTTCCATGTCTACACCGTCGACCAGCACACGCTGGCGGTGCTGCGCAATCTCGCGCTGTTCGCCTCCGGGCAGACCGACGATCGCTTCTCGATCGCGCACACGATCTGGCCGTCGCTGCGCAAGCCGGAACTGATGCTGCTGGCCGGCCTGTTCCACGACATCGGCAAGGGGCGGGGCGGCGATCATTCCGAACTGGGTGCCGTCGATGCGCGCGAATTCTGCGCTGCGCACGGCGTGTCCGAGGCCGACACCGCGCTGATCGAATGGCTGGTGCGCAAGCACCTGCTGATGTCGGTGACCGCGCAGAAGCAGGACATCACCGATCCCGAGGTGATCCACCGTTTCGCCACTGAGGTGGCCGATCGCGAACGCCTCGACCACCTCTACCTGCTGACCTGCGCCGACATCGCCGGCACATCGCCGAAGCTGTGGAACGCCTGGAAAGACCGGCTGCTGGCCGACCTGCACACGGCGACCCGCTTCGCGCTGCGTCGCGGCCTGGAGAACCCGGTCGCCGCCGACGAGCGCATCGTCGAGAACCGCAGCGTCGCACACGGCCTGCTGTTCGCCGAAGGCCTGGACAGCGCGACCGTCGATGCGCTGTTCGCACGCATGCCGCGCGAGAACTTCCTGCGCAGCCGGCCCGACCAGATCGCGTGGCAGGCGCTCGCCCTGCGCGATGCCGGCGACGCCGCGACCGTGATCTCCGCGCGCCTGCTCAGTCGCCATGGCGGCGGCTGCGAGGTGCTGGTCTGCACGCCGGACCGCGACGGTCTTTTCGCGGCCATCGTGATCACGCTCGACCGCCTCGGCCTGGCGATCCAGCAGGCGCGCGCGCTGGACGGCCCGGCGCTCGACGGACACGGCAGCACGATCTTCGACACCTTCCACGTGCTGCCGGTGGATGCCGCGAACCCGCCATCGATCGTGCAGATCGAAGCCGGCCTGCGTCGCGCGCTCACCGGAGATCTCGACCGTTTGCTGCCGTCGCGACGCACGCAGCCGCGTCATCTCAAGCATTTCCGCATCTCGCCGCGCATCGGTCTGGAGACCACCTCCGACGGGCGCCATACGCAGCTGAGCCTGATCTGCACCGACCGCCCGGGTCTGCTCGCCGACGTGGCCCACGTGCTGCGCTGTCAGCGCGTGCGCGTGCAGGACGCACGCATCGCCACCTTCGGCGAGCGCGCGGAAGATCTGTTCCTCATCGCCAGTGCCGGCGACACCGCACTGGATGACGCACAATGCGCGACCCTGCGCGATGCCCTGCGCACCGCGCTCGACGGCCCGCCGAAGGGCTGAAGCCTCCACTTTCCCCCGAATCTCCCATACCGAATGAACATCGCCATCGCCGAACTGCAGTCCATCATCGACACCGCCTGGGAACGTCGCGCCGAGCTGACCGCTGACGAGATCGCCCAGCGCGTCCGCCCGGCCGTCGACCAGGCCATCGCCGGCCTCGAAGCCGGCACGCTGCGCGTCGCCGCGCCGAACGCCGAGGGTGGCTGGACCGTCAACGAGTGGCTGAAGAAAGCCGTGCTGCTGTTCTTCCGCACGCAGGACATGCAGGTGGTCGATGCGCAGCCGGCGCCGTTCTGGGACAAGGTCCCGGCGCGCTTCGAAGGCTTCACCGAGGCCGACTTCCGCGCGCTCGGCGCGCGCGTGGTGCCGGGCGCGATCGCGCGTCGCGGCGCGCACATCGGCAAAGACGTGGTGCTGATGCCGAGCTTCGTGAACATCGGCGCCTACGTCGGCGAAGGCACCATGGTCGACACCTGGGCCACGGTCGGCAGCTGCGCGCAGATCGGCAAGCATTGCCATCTCTCCGGCGGCGCCGGCATCGGCGGCGTGCTCGAACCGCTGCAGGCCAGCCCGACGATCATCGAGGACCACTGCTTCATCGGTGCGCGCTCCGAAGTCGTCGAAGGCTTCGTCGTCGGCCACCACAGCGTGATCGGCATGGGCGTCTTCCTCGGCCAGAGCACCCGCGTCTACAACCGCGCCACCGGCGAGATCTCCTACGGCTCGGTGCCGCCGGGCAGCGTCGTCGTCTCCGGCCAGTTGCCCGCCGCCGACGGCTCGCACTCGCTGTACTGCGCGGTGATCGTCAAGCAGGTCGACGAGAAGACGCGCAGCAAGACCTCGATCAACGATTTGCTGCGCGGTCTGGCGGATTGACCTGGATGTTGATGTTGTAGAGCGGGTCGAAGACCCGCTGCGGCATTTCCGGAGACGTGACAGCGGGTCTTCGACCCGCTCTACACAAGGGATTTTTGCGCCATGACTACCCTCTACGGCCTCAATAACTGCGACACCTGCAGGAAAGCCCGCAACTGGCTGAAGCGCTTCGAGATCGCGCATGAGTTCGTCGACTACCGCGACAACCGCCAGTCGCCGGAGACTCTCGTCGCGTGGAAAGAGGCGCTCGGCGGCTGGGAGGCGATGATCAACAAGTCCTCGACCACCTGGCGGCAGTTGCCGGACACCCGCAAGTCGCCTGGCTCGGATGCCGAGTGGAAGCTGCTGCTCAAGGAATACCCGCAGCTCATCCGCCGGCCCGTGGTGGTCACCGACGACGGCGTGGTCACGCAGGGGTTCAGTGACAACGGGTTCAAGAAGCGCTTCGGAGTCGGATCGTGAACGGCACAGTGGATTCGAATGTCTTCGAGTTGACCTGCGACCTCATCGCGCGTCGCTCGATCACCACCGAGGATGCCGGCTGCCAGGCACTGATCGCCGAACGACTGGAGCGCGCGGGCTTCCGCTGCGAGCACCTGCGCTTCGGCCAGACCGACAACCTCTGGGCGACGCACGGCACGGGCGGTCCCGTCCTCATCCTGCTGGGCCACACCGATGTGGTGCCGCCGGGGCCGATCGAGCAATGGACCAGCGATCCCTTCGTGCCGACGGTGCGCGACGGCAATCTCTACGGCCGCGGTGCCGCGGACATGAAGGGCAGCGTGGCCGCGTTCGTGATCGCGCTGGAACGCTTCGTCGCCGAGCATCCCGACCATCCGGGCACCGTCGGCCTGCTGCTGACCTCGGACGAAGAGGGCGACGCGATCGATGGCGTGCCGAAGGTCGCGAACCTGTTCCGCGAGCGCGGGCAGCGCATCGACTGGTGCATCACCGGCGAGCCTTCGTCGAAGGCGACGCTCGGCGACCTGCTGCGCGTCGGGCGTCGGGGCACGCTGTCGGCGACGCTCACGGTCAAGGGCATCCAGGGCCACGTGGCGTATCCGGACAAGGCGCGCAACCCGATCCACCAGGCGATGCCGGCGCTGGCCGAACTGGCCGCGCGGCGCTGGGACGAGGGCTACGAGAATTTCCCGGCGACGAGCCTGCAGATCAGCAACATCCACGCCGGCACCGGCGCGAACAACGTGATCCCGGGCGAACTGCAGGCGATGTTCAACCTGCGCTTCAACCCGAACTGGCGCGCGGAACAGCTCGAAGCCGAGTGCGCGGCGATCCTCGATCGCCACGGTCTCGAATACGACCTCCGCTGGCACCGCGGCGGCGAACCGTTCTACACCCCGGAAGGCCCGCTGCGCGCGGCTGCGCGCGAGGTGCTCACTGCGTTCGCGGGCACGCCGCCGGAAGAGAACACCGCCGGTGGCACCTCCGACGCACGCTTCATCGCACCGCTCGGCGCGCAGTGCATCGAGATCGGCCCGGTGAATGCGAGCATCCACAAGGTCGACGAGCACGTCTCGGTGGCGGATCTGCAGCGACTGCCGGATCTGTATCGGACCTTGATCGGGAAGATGCTGCAGGTGGGGTAACCGCCCTGGTCGTGTGGCGGGGGCTGGTTTGCGCCTCCCTCTCCAGACGCCTGTGGCAGGTTCGGCCGCCAGCGGAAAGCGGGAACGGAGCAGGTTCCGCTCTACAAGGGCGGGACACAGGGGGCTATGCTTCGGCATCCGCCGCCCGGAGTTCCCGATGCGCCCGCTGCTCGCCCTCTGCCTCGCCGTCGCCACGATGACCGCCCACGCCCAGCACCGCCCCGAGAACAGTCCCTATCCCGACAATCCGATGCCGGAGAAGTCGATGACCGGTCGTACCGCGCTCGTCATCCACGGCGGGGCCGGCGTCATCGAACGCGACCAGTTGTCCGCCGAGCAGGAGCGCGCGATCCGCGCCGACCTCGACCGTGCGCTCGACGCCGGCCATGCCGTGCTCGCGCGCGGTGGCGACGCCCTCGATGCGGTCGAAGCCGCGATCCTGGTGCTGGAGGAATCGCCGCACTTCAACGCCGGCAAGGGCGCGGTCTACGACGCCGACGGCGGCCACCAGCTCGACGCCTCGGTGATGGAAGGCCACACCCGCCGGGCCGGCGCGGTGGCCGGCGTCACCACGGTGCGCAACCCGATCAAGCTGGCGCGCGCGGTCATGGAACGGAGCCCGCACGTGATGCTGGCCGGCGCCGGTGCGGAAGCCTTCGCCGATACGCAGAAGGACATCGAGCGCGTGCCGAACACCTGGTTCGACACCGAACACCGCCGCAAGCAGCTCGAAGAGGCCAAGGCCCGCGCGCAGCGCCAGGCCGGCCAGGATCTGCGCGGCACCTATTTCGGCACCGTCGGCGCGGTCGCGCTGGATCGCAACGGCCGCATCGCCGCCGGCACCTCCACCGGCGGCATGACCAACAAGCGCTGGAGCCGCATCGGCGATTCGCCGGTGATCGGCGCCGGCACCTGGGCCGACGACCGCTGCGGCGTTTCCGGTACCGGCTGGGGCGAGTTCTTCATCCGTGCGGCCGTGGCGCACGACATCTGCGCACGCGTGGCCTATCGCGGCGACCGCCTGGTCGATGCCGCCGATGCGGTGATCAACGGCGTCGTGCCCACGCTGGGCGGCGACGGTGGCGCGATCGCCCTCGACAGCGCCGGCAACATCGCTCTGCCGTTCAACACCAGCGGCATGTATCGCGGCTGGGTCAAGCCCGATGGCAGCCGCGGCACCGCCGTGTTCCGCGACGATCCCTGATCGCTTCGGCCAAGGCGCGCGTGCGCAGTGGACATCGACCTGTACCGCCGCCTGCGCAGCGTGGCGCGGCGTCATGCCCGTAACGCCGCCGAAGCCGAGGACCTGGTCCAGGACGCACTGCTGATCGCGCTCGAAGAACGGCGCGACGCGCTCGATGCCGGGGCATTGCCTTGGCTGTCGGGCGTCATCCGCCAGCGCGCGCTCATGCAGGCGCGCAGCGCAATCCGCCGGCGACGTCGCGAGGTGGCGGTGGCGGCGCCGACCGACGAGGTCGTGCCATCCCCCGACGCAGCGCCCGATGCGACGGACCTGCTCGCGCGCCTGCCGCCTGCCGCGCGTCGGCTTGCGGTGCTGGCCCTGCACGGACTGGGCCACGAGGAAATTCGCTGGATCCTGGACATCCCCGACACCGCGTTCCGCCAGCGCCTGACCCGCATCCGCAAGGCGCTCGGCACGATGTCGACCGGTCAGCGCGCCGAGGCCCTGGCCCTGGCCTACGTGCGCGATCCCGCGCGCAGCGTCGACCTGCAGTTCGGCCTGGTCCGACGTGCGTTGAAGGCGGCGCTGGCCGGGCGCGACGGCCTCGGCAGCCACGATCCGGATGGCCATCTGCTGGTCGTGCGCACGCGCGCTCACACATCGGCAGGTGGCGGCAACTGACAGGGGCGACCGGGCGTGCAGCGCGCCCGCCCGGCGTTCACGCATTCGACCATCACAGGAGTCCTCCCATGCTCGTCAACGCCAAAGTCGGCGCCATCGTTTTCTTCGTCGGTGTCCTCGACCGTTCCGTCGCCTTCTACCGCGACACCCTCGGCCTGCCGGTGGCCGAACTGGAAGGCCACGACGGCCCGTTCGCCCTCGCCGAACTGGGCGACCTGAGCCTGGTGTTCATCCAGCGCCCGGCGAAGGCCGGCGACAGCCCGGTGGTCGTGTTTTCGCTCGACGGCGGCATCGACGACTATGCCGAGGCCCTGGCGGGGAAGGGCGTGGAGATCGTGGTCCCGGTCAGCGAAGCGCCGGATGGCGGGTTGACCCTGGACTTCCTGGATCCGGACGGCAACGTGCTGAGCCTGTACCAGCCGCAGGGCGCGCCGCGCGGCCGAGCAGGCTGACAGGTCGCGGTGTCCATGGACGCGGCAGGCCGGTCCGGCCTGCCGTGCCGATCCGGCATGACACGCGCTAGAGCAGCTTGATCCGGTCCAGCACCTTGTCGACCAGGCCCAGGTACTTGCTGGTGGCCTTGATGATGTCGCGCACCTTGTCGGCCTGCGCGATGGCGGTCTTCAGGTCGGTGCCGGCCGCGATCACGCTCTGGAGGTTGTCGTCGATCTGCGCGGTGGTCTGCTTGAACAGCAGGCCGCCGCTGATCATCACCCGGAAGTTGATCTCCTGCATCTCGCGCACGATCGCGTCGGCATCGTCGGCGGAGGTGACCGTCGAGAGGCGGTCGGACAAGGCCTGGTGCTGCGCGATCAGGTTGTCGTGCAGCTGCTTGGTCTCGCTGTTGATCGTGCTCTGGTTGGCGATGACGGCGTTCATGGTGCGGCTCCCTGCTGGCCGCTGGCGGCAGCTTCGCGTTGCTTGCGGATCGCGTCGACCTGATCGCGGTAGGTGGCGTATTCGCGCTGCACCAGATCGATCAGGCCCTGTGCGCCGTCATTGCGGCCGGCGGCGAGTTCCGCATGCGCCGATGCCAGCAGCCCGAGCGACCGTCGCAGCGCCGCCAGCGAAGCGTCCTGCGCGTCGCGCTGGTCCATGGTCGTGACGTACTGCTGCACCACCGCGCGCTTGGTGTCCTTGTCGGGCGCGCGCAGGAAATCCACGGATTGCTGGGCCAGCATGGTTTGCCAGGTATTGCGCACCACGCTGCGCACGCCGCTGTTCTGGTCAGCGCCGATGGCGTCCATCATCGTCGAGAAGGTGGCCTGGATGCCGGGGTTGGCGGTGCGGATCGCGCGCATCGCGTCCCGCTCCCCCTTGATCTGCAGCAGCAGGCCGCCGAGCGTGGCGAAGCCCCCGGCCACGCCGGCCGGCAGCTGCCGGCCGTCCAGGGCGCCGATGGTCTCGCCGAGCTTCACCAACTCCTGCTGCGCATCGTCGCGCCGCTGCGGGTCCAGCAGTTTTTCCAGCGAGGCGGCGTAGGCATCGATCACGGCGAAGGCGCGGCTCCACTTGGCCACGTCCTCGTCGCCCAGCACGGTCAGGAACTCGCCTTCGGTAAGTGTCGGCAGACCCATCGCGCGCTCGATCTGCTGCTGGCGCAGGAAGGCGTTGATGTCGGAGAAGGCCTGCGCCGTCTGCTGGTTCGCGGTGGCCGCGCCCTGCCGGAACTGTGGAATCTCCTCGCGGTCCGGCGTGGCGGTGCAGCCGGCCAGCACGGTCAGGAGGAGGACCAGCGGCCATGAACGCCGGCCGCGGGCGGGAGAAGGCGCTGTGCGGGCCGGCGTCGCGCCAGCCGGTGGATACGGCATGTCCTGCATCGGTGGTCCCCTGTCGATCCGTGGCGCGTCCTGGAGCGGCCTTCGCGCCGGTAAGGCCGGCTTGCGTGACGGTCGTCATCGTAGCAAGCCTGTGGGTGGGAACGGCAAGCGAGTGCGGAAGCCAGGCCTGAAGCCGTCTGGACCGTCGCGGGTCACCGGCCGCTCCCGGGGATGTGGCAAAATCGCCTGCCTCCGCCGCCCGCCCAGCCCTCCATGCCGGTCAACGTTCCGCGCCACCGCCATCGCCTCCCGGCCGGGAGCGTCCGCTGACATGGCGGACAACACCGGGCACCTGCCGCGCACGCCGGGGCGTATCCTCAAGGCCACGATCTGGTCCCTGCAGGGGCTGCGCGCGGCCTGGCTGCACGAGTCCTCGTTTCGCCTGGAGGTCTACCTCTTCGTGGTCCTGGCGCCGCTGGCCTTCTGGCTGGTGGATGGCCCGGTCGAACGGGCCCTGATGATCGGCAGCTGCCTGCTGGTCATGGCGGCCGAGCTGCTCAATTCGGCGATCGAGGCGGTGATCGAACGCTACGGCCCCGAGTTCCACGAACTGGCCGGCCGCGCCAAGGACATGGGGTCCGCCGCGGTGTTCGTGCTCATGATGAACGTGCTGCTGGTCTGGGGCCTCATCCTCTGGGACCGCTACCTCTGATCCTCTTCCCGGGCGCATCCCCTGCGCCCGCAACGTTTCCCGGGACAACAAGCAATGCTGGAACTGATTTCCGATCCGCAGACGTGGATCACCCTCATCACCCTGAGCGCGATCGAGATCGTGCTGGGCATCGACAACCTGGTGTTCATCTCCATCGCCGTCTCCAAGCTGCCGTACGTGCAGCGCGAGAAGGCGCGCAAGTTCGGCATCGCGGTCGCCTGCATCACCCGCATCGGCCTGCTGCTGACCCTCGCCTGGCTGGCCGGACTGACCTACGACCTGTTCAGCGTGCTCGGCCACGGCTTCTCGGTACGCGACCTGGTGCTGATCCTCGGCGGCGCCTTCCTGCTGGTGAAGGGCACCAAGGAGATCCACGGCATCGTCAGCGGTCGCGGCGAGGAAGAGGACATCAACACCAAGCCGGTGACCGTGTTCTGGGGCGTGATCGCGCAGATCGCGGTGATCGACATCGTGTTCTCGCTGGACTCGGTGATCGCGGCGGTCGGCATGGCCAACCGCACGCCGGTCATGGTTGCGGCGATCCTGCTGGCGGTGGGCGTGATGCTGCTGGCCGCGACGCCGCTGGGCAAGTTCATCGACCGCAACCCGACCGTGAAGATGCTGGCGCTGGCCTTCATCGTGCTGGTCGGCGGCTTCCTGGTCGCCGAGGGCTTCGAGGCCCATGTGCCCAAGGCCTACATCTACTTCGCGATGGGCTTCTCGGCCGTGGTCGAAGGCCTGAACCTCTGGACCAAGAAGCGGTCGCAGGACCGCTTGCTGCCGGACTGAGTCCGATCCCGCATTCCACGCATCGGGCACGGGATCGCGCCCGATGCGATGGGCTCTCCAGGCGACTTCGACCATGACTTTCCTGCATCAGATCGACCCCGTCCTGATCGCGTTCGGGGATGGTTTCAAGGTCCACTGGTACGGCGTGATGTACCTGCTGGGCTTCACCGCCGCCTGGTTCCTCGGCCGCAGCCGCGTGCGCGCCGGTCGCTTGCCCGGCATCAGCGAACAGGCCTACAGCGACCTGCTGTTCTACAGCATGCTCGGCGTGATCTTCGGCGCGCGCATCGGCTACGTGCTGATCTACGACCTCAAGGCCTACATCGCCGAGCCGCTGCTGATCCTGAAGATCTGGCAAGGCGGCATGAGCTTCCATGGCGGCCTGGTCGGCGTGCTCGTGGCCTCGCTGTGGTGGGCGCGCAAGCACCGCATGCACTTCTTCGACATCGTCGACTTCGTCGCGCCGCTGGTGCCGCCCGGGCTCGGTTTCGGGCGGCTGGGCAATTTCATCAACGGCGAGCTGTGGGGCAAGTACACCGAAGCCGGCTGGGGCGTGATCTTTCCGCATGCGGAGGACAGGATCCAGGGACTGTCGTCCGTGCAGCTGGAGGCGATGCACGCCACCGGCATGCTCGACCAGTTCGCGCGGCATCCGTCGCAGCTGTACCAGTTCACGCTCGAAGGCGTGGTGCTGTTCTGCGCACTGTGGTGGTTCTCGCGCAGGCCGCGACCGCGCTATGCCGTCGCCGGCCTGTTCGCCCTGCTGTACGGCTGCTTCCGCTTCCTCGTGGAATTCGTCCGTCTGCCGGACCCGCAGATCGGCTATCTCGCCTTCGACTGGCTGACCATGGGCCAGGTCCTCAGCCTGCCGCTGATCGTGCTCGGCGCGGTGCTGCTGTGGCTGTCGCGCCGTGCGCCGACGCTGCAGCCGCTGCCTGCCAATCGCTGATGCTTCCGGAATGAATCGCCGTCAATGAAACAGTACCTCGACCTGCTGCGCCACGTCCTCGAACACGGTACCGAGAAGGCCGATCGCACCGGCACCGGCACGCGCAGCGTGTTCGGCTGGCAGATGCGCTTCGCGCTGGGCGACGGGTTTCCGCTGGTCACCACCAAGAAGCTGCACCTGCGCTCGATCGTGCACGAGCTGCTGTGGTTCCTGAAGGGCGAGACCAACATCGCCTATCTCAAGGACCACAAGGTCAGCATCTGGGACGAATGGGCCGACGCGGACGGCGAGCTGGGCCCGGTCTACGGCAAGCAGTGGCGCCGCTGGGTCGGTGCCGATGGCATCGAGATCGACCAGATCCGCTGGGTGGTCGACGAGATCAAACGCAATCCCGATTCGCGCCGCCTCATCGTCAGCGCATGGAACGTCGCGGACCTGCCGCAGATGGCGCTGATGCCCTGCCACACCATGTTCCAGTTCTACGTCGCCGACGGAAAACTCAGCTGCCAGCTTTACCAGCGCAGTGGCGACATCTTTCTCGGCGTGCCGTTCAACATCGCCAGCTACGCGTTGCTCACGCACATGGTCGCGCAGGTCTGCGACCTCGGCGTCGGCGACTTCGTGCACACCCTCGGCGATGCGCACCTGTATTCCAATCATTTCGACCAGGCGCGCGAGCAGCTCTCCCGTGAACCGCGCGCGCTGCCGACGCTGCGCCTGAACCCGGACGTGAAGGATCTTTTCGCCTTCGCCTACGACGACATCGCCATCGAGGGTTACGACCCGCACCCGGCGATCAAGGCGCCGGTGGCGGTGTGAGCCCTGCGCTCGTCCTCATCGCCGCGCTCGACCGCAACCATGCCATCGGACGCGGCAATGCGTTGCCATGGCACCTGCCCGACGACCTCAAGCGCTTCAAGGCGCTGACCCTGGGCAAGCCGGTGCTGATGGGGCGCAAGACCGCCGAGTCGCTGGGCCGTGCGCTGCCGAAGCGCCGCAACCTCGTGCTCACCCGCAGCGGCTGCGTGCCGTTCGAGGGGATGGAGGCGGTCGCCTCGATCGGAGATGCCTTGCGCCTTGCGGCAGAGGATGGAGCCAAAGAGCTGTGCGTGATCGGTGGTGGCGAGGTGTACGCGCTCGCGCTGCCGATGGCGACGCGGATGCATCTGACCCATGTCGACATCGCCATCGAGGATGGCGATGCGTTTTTTCCCAAGTTCGATGCGATGGCATGGCGCGAGTCCGCCCGTGACCACCATGCTGCCGATGAAACGCACGCGTTCGCATTCGATTTCGTGGATTACGACAGTCTCGCCTGATTCTATGTGACGGCCGTCGAGGGTTGATCCTGTAGCTCTCTATTTTTCCGCTTCGACAATCACGCTCATGGAAACGTCGAGGATGCCCATGATTCCAATCGCAATCTTGCTGGCCCTTGTTCTTGTGGATGATCGCTTGCCTCAACAAGAGACTGTGCCCGCGTCGCCTGCCTCAGCAACTTCGCGTGACTGGAATCGAGACCACGATCTGCGCACATCAATGTGCACCAGACCCTCGATGGCAGCGCTTGAGGTCGTGGTGAGGGAGATTGCGAAAGGGCGGGACGGACGGGTCGAGCTCGTCCTGCAAGTGGATTACAAGGCGGACGGAACGATCACGCGGGTGTCGATGCATACGTCGAGTGGCATCGAGAGGCTCGACGCTGCTTTCATGACCTGGGCGTCGGATGCTCGCCTCTGCCCATCCGATGCGGATGGCAGTGGAAGGATGCCGTTCGTGATTGACCTGAACATGGTGAAGTCGTTGGCTTGATCGGCGTGCGGATCAGCGCGCACGATTCCTGTAGTGCCCCGTGATCGGATACGCGAACAGGATGTCTTCCTCGCGTGTGCCGCTGCCGATGTTGTGGATGATCAGCGGCACGTCGCGCGAGCTGGTGCGGTCGCCGACGATGCCGATGTGCGGCAGGTTGCCGGGCAACATCCAGGTCACCAGGTCGCCGGGTTTGTAGGCAGCTGCCGACTGCGAAGGCGTCAGCGACCAACCCTGCCGCGCGAACCAGGTCTGCAGGTTCGGCACGCGGCGATGGTCGATGTTGCGGTCGGGGCGGCGCAGGCCCCACTTCTTCGGATACAGGTCGAAGTGGGCGCGCATGTCCTCATGCACGGTCTTCTGCAGGTCGATGCCTTCCGCGCGCAGCGCGCGGATCACCACATCGGTGCACACGCCCCGGCTCTCCGGCACGTCGCCGCCGGGGTAGGGCAGGACGACGTAGGCGGGGTCGTACAGCAGGGTCACGCCGATCTGTCGTCGCGCGGCGGCGACGCGCGGGTGCACTGGAGTACGTGGCTGTGCGCGTGTCGTGATGGCCGCACGCGCGGACGCCCCCGGCGATGTCGGCGCGGCTTCCGAGCCGGAACACGCGGCAAACATGCATGCGGCCAGCGTGCAGGTCAGCGACACTCGCAGCGACACGGGCAGCCAGGACATCCGGCGGCGCGCGTCGCGGCGCATCAGTCCTGTTCCCCCGGCGTGGCGACCTCGCGGCCCTGCACCTGGACGATGCGCAGCTCGTCGGTATCCAGCTGCAGCGCGGTGAGCTTGCCGCCCCAGACCGCGCCGGTGTCGATCGCATGCACGCCGTGGCCGATGAACAGGCCGAGGGTCGACCAGTGGCCACAGACGATCTTCAGATCGCGTTCGCTGCGACCGGGCACTTCGTACCAGGGGTACAGGCCTGGTGCCTGCGTGCCGGGCGCGCCCTTCTCGTTGAAGGCGATGCGCCCGCGCGGCGAGCAGTAGCGCAGGCGGGTGAAGATGTTGATGATCGCGCGCTCGCGCTCCACGCCGCGCAGTGCGGGCGACCACGGCGGGTAATCGCCGTACATGTTGCGCAGCAGCTTGCGGCGGCTGTCGCTGCGCAGGCGGTGCTCGACTTCGCGCGCGTGTTTCTCGGCGTGCGCGGTGGTCCACTTCGGCGCCATGCCCGCGTGGATCATCATCCAGCCCAGTTCGCGATCGCTGTGCAGCAGCGGGCGATGGCGCAGCCATTCGATCAGCGGCTCGCGGTCCTCGGCGAAGAGGATGCGCTGCAGGTCCGGGTTGACCTTGCGCTGGTCGTCGGGGCTGCGCTCGGAGATCGCCAGCAGCGACAGGTCGTGGTTGCCCAGCACCACCTCGCAGTGCTCGCGCAGCGAGTGCACGAGACGCAGGGTTTCCAGCGACTCCCCGCCGCGGTTGACGAGGTCGCCGCAGAACCACAGCCGGTCCTGCGCGGGGTCGAAGCGGATCTTCTCCAGAAGCCGCTGGGTGGGGCCGTAACAGCCCTGCAGGTCGCCGATCGCCCAGACAGCCATCAGTGCAGCATCCGCGGAATGCACAGCACGAACTGCGGGATCGGCGCCTCGAACTCGGTGCCGTCGTCGCCGCGCATCGTGTAGGCGCCTTCCATCGTGCCGTAGGGCGTCTTGAAGAAGGTGCTGGAGGTGTACTCGAAGCGTTCGCCGGGGCGCAGGTGCGGCTGTTCGCCGACCACGCCTTCGCCGACGACCTCGCGCGGGAAGCCGATCGCGTCGACGATCAGCCAGCGCCGGCTGATCAGGCGCGCCGCGCGCGCGCCGGTGTTGCGGATGCCGATCGTGTAGGCGAAGTAGTACAGCTCCTCGTCGGGCCTGGATTGCTCGTCGAGATAGCGGGTCGCGATGTCGATCGCGATGGCGTAGTCCGGGTGTTCCGGTGAAGTGTCCTGCATGGGCCACAGTTTAGCAGGGCCCGCGACGCGGATTCGGGCGGCTCAGCTGCCGGCGGTCTCGTTCGCCAGACGCACGAATTCCGACACCGCCAGCTGCTCCGCGCGGCTCTGCGGGTCGATGCCGGCGGCGCTGATCCGCTCGGCGTCGCAGATGTTCGACAGCGCATTGCGCAGGGTCTTGCGGCGCTGGCCGAAGGCGGCGCGCACGACATCGGCGAAGTGCCGAGGATCGACGATGCCGACCTGTTCCGGCGGGCGCGGCACCAGCCGGACGACGGCGGAATCCACCTTCGGCGGCGGCCTGAACGCACCCGGCGGCACCTTGAACAGCGAGGTGACCACGCAGTAGGCCTGCAGCATCACGCTGAGGCGGCCGTACACCTTGCTGCCGGGCGCGGCGGCCATGCGGTCGACCACTTCCTTCTGCAGCATGAAGTGCATGTCGCGGATCACCGCAGCATGGTCCAGTGCATGGAACAGGATCGGCGACGACAGGTTGTAGGGCAGGTTGCCGACCAGACGGAACGGTGTGCCTGCCGCCAGCGCGGTGAAGTCGACGTCCATCACGTCGGAATGCACGAGCGTGAGTTCGCCGTGCGCCTTCGCCGCTTCGGTGAGCGGGACCAGCAGGTCGCGGTCGTACTCGATGGCGGTCAGCGCGCCGTGCCGAGCCAGCAGCGGGAAGGTCAGCGCGCCCTGGCCCGGGCCGATTTCGACGAAGCGGTCGCCGGGCTTCGGGTCGATCGCCAGCAGCATCTTGTCGATGATGCCGCGCTCGTGCAGGAAATGCTGACCGAGGGCTTTCTTGGCGGGCTGGCTGAAGGGTGTGGTCATGGGGGCAGTATGGTTCAGAGCGGGCGCGTTCAGAGCAGGCGCGTGCCGAGCGGCACATCGCGATCGGGCACGCACAGCGCGACGGCGCCGTTCGCGTCGTGGAAGCCGGTGACCAGGCATTCCGACATCAGCGGGCCGATCTGCTTCTTCGGGAAATTCACCACCGCCACCACCAGCCGGCCGACAAGGTCCTCGGGCCGGTAATGCACGGTGATCTGCGCGCTGGACTTGCGGACGCCCAGCTCGGGGCCGAAGTCCACATGCAGGATATAGGCCGGTTTGCGCGCCTCCGGGAAGGGCTCGGCGCGCAGGACGCGGCCGACGCGCAGCTCGACCTTCATGAAATCGTCCCAGCCGATCGTCTCCATGTTCGCGTCCCTCGCTGCGCTGCTCATGTGCCTGCGTGCAGGCGGTTGCGCGCAAGCCGGGTGCAGGTGTCGATCGCCGCGAACAGGCTGGACGGGTCGGCGACGCCGCGACCGGCCAGTTCCAGCGCGGTGCCGTGGTCGACCGCCACGCGCGGGTAGGGCAGGCCCAGGGTCAGGTTCACGGCGTGCTCGAAGCCGCTGTACTTCAGCACCGGAAGCCCCTGGTCGTGGTACATCGCCAGCACCGCGTCGAAGCCACGCAGCTTCGACGGCAGGAAGGCGGTGTCCGCCGGCAGCGGACCGATCAGCTGCCAGCCTTCGCCGCGCAGCCCGTCGAGCAACGGGATCACGATGTCCAGTTCCTCGCGCCCCAGGTGGCCGTCTTCGCCGGCATGCGGGTTGAGACCGAGCACCGCGATGCGCGGGGCCTCGATGCCGAAATCGTGGTACAGCGCGGCGTGGAGGATGCGCAGGGTGCGTTCCAGGCTGTCGGCGGTGATCGCATCCGCGACCTCGCGCAGCGGCAGGTGGGTGGTCGCCAGCGCGACCCGGACGATGTCGTTGGCGAGCATCATCACCACCTCGCAGCCGGCCTGTGCGGCCAGCAGCTCGGTGGTGCCGGTGTAGGGAATGCCGCCATCGTTGATCGCAGCCTTGTGCACGGGCCCGGTGACGATGCCGTCGCACAGGCCCTGCAGGCAGGCACCGGCGGCGGTTTCCAGCGAACCAATGGTCGCGCGGGCGTTGCGCGGTTCCGGCTGGCCGAACGCCGCGCGGACCGTCAGCGGGATCTCGACATGCGCCAGGGCGCCGGGGCCGGCTGCGGACGGATCGTTCGGTGAAATCAGGCGCAGCGGTTGGCCGATGGCCTCGGCAGCGTGCAGCAGGGTGGCGCGATCCCCGTAAACGACGAGGTCCGCGCCCCAGGATCGCTGGGCGGCGCGGACCACGAGTTCGGGACCGATGCCGGCCGGCTCGCCCGGAACCAGCGCGAGACGGGGGCGTTGGCGCATCGGTGGCGTTCGGTCGGGACGGTCAGCCGGCGTTGCCGGCGGCGTCCGCACCGATGCGGATGTCGATGAAGGCTTCGCCGCGCATCTGGCGCAGGAAGGTGTCCCACTCGGCTTCGAACTTGCGCTGGCCGATGGCTTCGCGGGCCTTGGCGCGGCGGTTCTGGTCGGTGGCATTGACCTCTCGGCTGCCCACGCGCTGGACGATGTGCCAGCCGGCCTGGGTCTTGAACGCCTGGGAGACCTGGCCATCGGTCAGGCCGGCAACCTGCGCCCCGAACTCCGGACCGAAGTCGTCCTTGCCGAACCAGCCGAGGTCGCCGCCGCGCGCCTTGCTCGCGGTGTCTTCCGACTCCTTGCCGGCCAGTTCGGCGAAATCGGCACCGCCGCGCACGCGCGCCAGCAGGGTCTCGATCTTCGCCTTCGCGGCCGCGTCGTCGCCGTTTTCCGGCGTGCGGACCAGGATGTGGCGGGCCTGGAACTGGGTGGCCATCTGCGCGCCGGCGGCTTCCTCGTTGCGCACGTCTTCCAGCTTGATCAACTGGAAACCGCTCGGGCCGCGGATTGGGCCGACGATCTGCCCACGCTGCATGGTGCGGATGGTGTTGCCGAAGCTCGTCGGCACCTGGTCGAGGCCGCGCCAGCCCAGGTCGCCGCCTTCGAGCGCGTTGGGACTGTCGGAATAGCGCACGGCAGCGGCGCTGAATTCCATCTCGCCCTTGTCGAGCAGGGCCTTGATGCCTTCGATCTTCTTCTGGCCGGTCGAGATCTGCTCGGCGGTGGCGCCTTCGGGCAGGGCGACCAGGATGTGCGAGAGACGGTACTGGGCGTTGCCACCGGCCTGCATGGCCATCGCGGCATCGACCTCGGCCTCGCTGATGTCGACCTGCTGCGCGAAGCGCTGGCGCAGGCGCTGGACGGTGATTTCCTCGCGGAGCGAATTGCGGAAATCGGCCAGGGACAGGCCGTCGCGGGCGAGCTGCTGGCGCAGCTGGTCGTTGGTGAGATTGTTCTGGCGCGCGATGTTGGCCATCGCGGCGTTCACTTCCTCGTCGGAGATGCGCATGCCCGTGCCCTCGGCGCGGGCGGTCTGCAGCTTGATGAGGATCAGGCGTTCCAGCACCTGGCGCTGCAGCACGTTGGGCGGCGGCAGCTGGCCTTCGCGGCCGGCGTACTGGGCACGGATGTTGACCACCGCGCGGTCCAGCTCGCTCTGCAGGATGACGTCCTCGTCGACCACCGCGGCGATCCGGTCCAGCGGCTGTTGGGCGAAGGCGGAGAAGCTGCCGGCGAGGAGCACGGCGAGGGTGAGGCTGCGGAACGATCGGATCATGGGACAGTGTCTGGAGAGGGGAGATCGCCGCCACCGCGCGTCTGGGGCGGCGGAACGAGGGACAGGTCCTCGCGGTAATAGCCGAGGATAGCACGGCGCAGACGGCCTTCCGTGTCGGGTCCAGCGGAGCCTAGCCCCTTGAGTTCGATTTCCAGCTGAATGGCGTTGTCGAGGTCCTCGCCGCGGTTGCGCAGGTAGCGGCGGCCGACCAGGCGCACGGCCACGCAGCAGCTTTCCCACTGCACGCCGAGGATGCCTTCCAGGAGCTGGCGCTCGTTGGCGGCGGTGCGCGAGTCGTCGTACAGCGAGTAGTAGTAGCGGCCGACCACGCTCCAGGTGGGGTTGATCGGGTACAGGAACGACAGGTCGGCCTGTTCCAGCAGGTCGCGGCGATAGCGGTAGCTCAGGTTGACGATGCCAGCGTCGCCGATCAGGTAGCGGGTGCGGACGCTGGCGAGGTCGCGACGGCCGGCCTTGGGATCCCACTGGTAGCTGGCGCCGATGGTCCAGCGGTCGTTCGCGGCGTAGTTGGCGTCGGCGATCCAGGCCGACTTGCCCTGTTCGATCGGCGCCTCGCCCGGCACGGTGACCCGCGAGTCCTCGAAGTAGCGGATCTGGCCCAGGCTGGCCGACAGCTTCTCGCGGCCGTCGGATTCGCGGATCAGGCGGGTGGAGAGCGCCAGGGTCAGCTGGTTGCCGTCGGACTGGCGGTCGGCGCCGGAATAGCGGTTGTCGCGGAACAGCTGGCCCCAGCCGAAGGTCAGCGGCCGCGTGTCGAAGACCGGGATGCCGGACTGGTCGCGGTAGGGTGCGTTGAAGTAAAACAGCCGCGGCTCCAGCGTATGCAGGTAGTTGGTGCCGCCGATCCGGGTCTCGCGGTCGAAGTAGACGCCGGCATCGATGGTGCCGATCGGCAGGCTGCGGGTGATGCGATCGTTGCGGTACTGCTGGATCAGCGGAGCCATCACCGCCGGGTTGCTGCTGTCCAGACCGTTGCGGAGCGCGTGGGTCAGGGCGCGGTCGAGCGCGTCGCCGGACAGCTGGAAGCTGGTGTAACGCCAGGCCAGGGTGGGGCGCAGGAACCAGCTGTCGCCTTCCAGCGGCAGTTGCACGAACGGGCGGAGATCCACGCGCGTGCCGCCGCTGAAGACCTCGTGGTCGAAACGGATCGCTTCCGCGTCGAAGCCCGCATTGAGCCAGCGCGTGAACGGCTGGTCCCAGCGCATGTGCGCGCGCGGGAGGCGATTGAAGGGCAGGTTGGTGTCGCGCAGGGTGTAGTCCGCCAGCTGCCAGTGGTCGGCCATGAACGAAGCTTCCCAGTGGCGGCCTCGGCCGTAGATGCCGATGTCGCTGGTCACGAACGAATACGCGGCACCGTTGAGGTTGTTGCTGGCGTCGTCGAGGTAGCGCGGATCGCTGACCCAGCCCAGGTTCGCGCGGGCCTGCCACTGCGGGCCGAGGTTCTGGCTGCCGACGAAGCGCAGGTAGCCGCGGTCGTCGCGGCGCCGGTTGGATTCGGGAACGCCTTCGGCGATCTCCTCGGCGCGTTCGCGCTCGGCCAGCTGGTCGGAGGGCAGGAAAGCGCCGTCCAGCACGCCCCGGCCGGTCTCGGTGAGGTAGCGGAACTCGCCGCCAAGCTGCAGGCCGCGCTTGCTCATCCAGCGCGGCGTGAGGGTGGCGTCCATGTTCGGCGCCAGGTTCAGGTAGATCGGCTGGCGCCAGTCGAAGCCGTTGCGGCCGGACTGCGAGATCGCCGGGTAGAGCAGGCCGGTGCGGCGGCGGTCGTCGACCGGGAAGCGGAACCAGGGCAGGTAGAGCACCGGGATCCGGCCGATGCGCAGCGTCGCGTGGCGCGCCGTGCCCATGCCTTCCTCGGTGTCCACGTCGATCTGCTTCGCGTGCAGTTCCCAGGCGCGCGCGCCGGGCGGGCAGGTGGAGTAGGTCGAGCCGAACAGGGAGCCGACGTCGCCGTTCATCACGATGCGGTCGGCGCCGCCGTTGCCGCGCCGGCGGCTGAGCTGGTACTTGATGTCTTCCAGCTCGTGCGTGTCCTTGCCCTGGTCGCCCTTGGCGCGGGCCGCGCTCAGGCGCATGCCTCGGTCCTGGTAACGCACGGTGCCTTCGGCGACGTAGGTTTCCTTTTCCTGGTCGTAGGCGAGGTTGTCGGCCAGCAGCATCTGGTCGCCGCGACGCAGGCTGACGTTGCCGTCGAGGTTCAGGACCTGGCCTTCGGTGCCCTGGAGCTTGTCGCCGGTGACCTCGGTTTCGCCAGGCTGCGCAGCCGCGTCGGTCTGCGGCGGCGGGAGCTTGTCGGCGAAGGCGGGCACCACTTCCTCGATCGGGCACAGCGCCCAGTTCTCGGGCGGCTGGTCGGCCGCGTGCGCTGACAGCGACAGGGCGATGAAGAAGGGCAGCGGCAGCAGGCGGAGGTTCTTTCGCACGCGGTCAACCATAGAAGTAGGCAAATCCTAGTTAGCTTGACGCATCCGCCCCGGGGGGGCAACGCGCAGGAGGCGCGGCAGGTCAGGCGGCGGACAGCGCGCCGACATGGGCGGCGCAGGATTCGCTGAGGCCCTGCAGGTCGTAACCGCCCTCCAGGCTGGAGACCACGCGGCCGTCGGCGTGGCGTTCGGCGAGGGCGACCAGTTCGCGGGTGATCCAGGCGAAGTCCTCGGCCTCCAGCTCCAGCTGCGCCAGCGGGTCGAGCCGGTGTGCGTCGAAGCCGGCGGAGATCATTACCAGCTGCGGGCGGAAGGCGTCGAGCTGGGGCAGCAGGCGCTCGCGCCAGGCCGCTCGGAACTGCGCGCTGCCGGCGCCGGGCGGCAGCGGGGCATTGAAGATGTTCTGCACGCCGCGGTCGCTGGCGTGGCCGCTGTCGGGATACAGCGGCAGCTGGTGCGAGCTGGCGAAGACCACGCGCGGCTCGTTGTCGAAGATCGCCTGGGTGCCGTTGCCGTGGTGGACGTCGAAATCGGCGATGGCGATCCGCGACAGGCCGTATTTCTCGAGCGCATGTGCGGCGCCGACCGCGATCGAGTTGAACAGGCAGAAGCCCATGGCCGCGCTGGTTGTGGCGTGGTGGCCGGGCGGACGGACCGCGCAGAAGGCGCGCTTCACTTCGCCGCTGAGCACCATGTCGACGGCGGCGGCGACCGCGCCGGCGGCGCGCAATCCGGCTTCAGCGGAGGCTGGCGACAGTACGGTGTCGGGATCGAGCCAGATCCGGTGCGAAGGCCGGGTTTCGAGGACCGCGTGCAGCAGGGTGTCGGTATGTACCCGCAGCAGCTG
This sequence comes from Lysobacter brunescens, assembly GCF_042677005.1. Taxonomy (NCBI): domain Bacteria; kingdom Pseudomonadati; phylum Pseudomonadota; class Gammaproteobacteria; order Lysobacterales; family Lysobacteraceae; genus Lysobacter; species Lysobacter brunescens. Next base: position 2,500,189 of record NZ_JBHTIF010000001.1, read on the forward strand.
CCCGCGTGTCGCGCGCGGCGCTTCGATCCATTCCAGGTCGGGATGGCGTGCGCGGAGCAGTTCGGTCACCGCCTGCAGCCGGGCCGCGCATTCCGCGTGGCCCGGACCGGTGTCGTGGGCGAGGCAGGCGGCGTGGCTGAAGACGGGCAGGCTCATGGCTGCGGCTTGCGGCGCTCGTGTTGCCAGAGGACCTCACCGTGGCCGCTGTGCCTGGCGAGCACGCGGGCGAGCACGAACAGCAGGTCGGAGAGGCGGTTGAGGTAGCGGATCGCCTGCGGGCGGACCGCGTCGTGATGCGACAGGGTCACCGACTCGCGCTCGGCGCGGCGCACGATGGTGCGCGCGAGGTGGCAGCGCGCCGCCGCCTCGCCGCCGCCGGGCAGGATGAAATCCTTCAGCGGCGGCAGGGGATCGTTGTAGTGGTCGAGCTGCTGTTCGAGGCGCTCGATGTCGGCGTCCTCGATCGCGGCATGGCCGGGGATGCACAGCTCGCCGCCGAGGTCGAACAACTGGTGCTGGATCGTGGTCAGCAGGGTGCGGACGTCGTCCGGCAGGTCGGTGGCGAGCAGCACGCCGATCGCCGAGTTGGCCTCGTCGACGGTGCCGTAGGCCGAGACGCGCGCCGAGTCCTTCGCCACCCGGCTGCCATCGCCGAGCCCGGTCGTGCCGTCGTCGCCGGTCTTGGTGTAGATCTTGGAGAGGCGGTTGCCCATGGTGTGGTTCCGATACGCGGTCCGGTGCGAATGTCATCCCCGCTGTTGCGGGGATGACGACAGGCGGTGTGCCGTGTTCAGACCGTCTGCGCGTTGAGCGACGGCAGGCGTTCGCGCAGCAGGTCGAAGCCGCCGAACAGCAGGGCCGAGTAGAACAGGGTGCCGAGCACGGTCCACTTGAAGAACGGGATGCCGGCGACGTACGCGGCGACCAGGCCCGCGCCGGTCTGCGGGTACATCGTCGAGCCGAGCCAGGTGGTGAAGTTGGTCACCAGGAAGAACAGCACGGAGCCGGCGAGCGAGTAGCCCAGCACGCGGCCGGCGCCGACCTTGCCGCGCAGGCCGAAGCCCATGACGGTCGACAGCGCGATGCAGAGGTAGACCGCCCAGAAGCTGAGGCCGGCCATGTAGCCGAGATAGTCTCCGCCCATGATCGCTGCCAGCGCGAGGTCGGAGACCAGCATCGCCACCAGCGGCACCGCCACGGCCCAGGAGCGGTTGGCGAAATAGGCGCCGCCGAAGAGGGCCATCGCTTCGACCGGCGAGAAATTCGGCGGGTGGGGCAGCAGGCGGCTGAGCGCCGCGACCAGGATCAGGCCGGCGAGCATCAGCGGACCGGGCGCCAGCAGGCGGTTGCCGGAAGAGGGGAGTGCGTCGGGACGATTCATGAGGGTGTCGGCTGTTCGGAACACAGAGGCGTTAGCATAGCGCAATGTCTTCCCCCGACCCTCTGCCCGTGTCCCCGGGCGCTCCGTCCGAGGCCTCGCCTGCGACGTCGCATGATGTCCTGATCGTCGGTGGCGGCCTGGTCGGCGCCAGTCTCGCGATCGCGCTGGATCGCACCGGCCTGGATGTCGCGATGGTCGAAGCCGCGCCGGCCGGTGCGCTGCCGGCGGTGTTCGACCAGCGCAACCTCAGCCTCGCCGAGGCCAGCGTCAACGCTCTGCGCACCCTCGGCGTGCTGCCGCGACTGCGCACGCCGACCGGGGCGATCCGCCGTATCCACATCAGTCGCAGCGGCGACTTCGGCCGCGTCCTGCTGCAGGCCGCCGAGCACGGGCGCGACAGCTTTGGCCAGGTAGTGGTCGCTCGCGACTTCGGTGACGCGCTGGAGGCGACGCTCGCCGCGCTGCCCCGCCTGCGCCGCTACCGACCGGCCCGGTTCCTGGGCTTCAGCATCGATGGGGCGCAGGACGACCGTCGCGTCGCGCGCGTCGCGACCGAGGCCGGCGAATTGCGCATCGCCGCCTGTCTCGTCGTCGCGGCCGACGGCACCGCCAGCGCGGTGCGCGATGCGCTGGGCATCGCGACGCAGCGCCATGATTACGACCAGACACTGTTCGTCGCCCGCGTGCGCGGCGAACGCGCGCCCGACGGCACCGCCTGGGAGCGTCTGACCGACCATGGCCCCACGGCCGTGCTGCCGCGCGGCGACGGGCATTACGGCGTGATCCACGGCGTGGCCCGGGACGATGCCGATGCCGTCGCCGCGCTCGACGATGCCGCCTATCTCGCGCGGCTGCAGCGGGCCTTCGGCTGGCGTGCCGGGCGTTTCCTCCATGTGGGCCCGCGCAGCACCTACCCGATGGTGCGCGTCCTTGCCGAGCGCACCGTGGCGCCGCGCGCGGTGCTGGTCGGCAATGCCGCGCAGACCCTGCACCCGATCGGCGCGCAGGGCTTCAATCTCGGCCTGCGCGATGCGCTGACCCTGGTCGAGTGCATCGAAGCCGCGCAAGCGCGCGGCGATGACATCGGCAGCGCGGCGGTGCTGGCCGACTGGGCCGAGCGCCGGCGCGAGGATCGCGCGCGCACGGCTGCATTCTCCGATGGTCTGGCGCGGACGACCGCGAATCCGTCGACGCTGGCCGCAGCGATGCGCGGCCTCGGATTGTTCGCCCTCGATCACGACGCCGCGCTGCGCGCGCGCGTGGTCGGCGGTGCGATGGGCTATCGCGGCGACGTGCCGCGCCTGTGTCGTGGAGAAGCCGCATGAATCGCCGTTCCGGCCCTGGCCGTCTGACCTCCGGTCGCCGTGTCGATGTCGCCGTCGTCGGCGGTGGCGTGGTCGGCGCGGCCTGCGCGCTGTCGCTGTCGCGGCAGGGCCTGCAGGTCACGCTGATCGAGCGCACCGAACCCACGCCCTGGACCCGCGACGACCACGACCTGCGCGTCTACGCCTTCGCCCCCGACAACGCTGCGCTGTTCGCCGCGCTGGGCGTGTGGGACAGCGTTGATGCCGGACGCGCGCAGCCCTACCGACGCATGCGCGTCTGGGACGCGGCCGGCGGCGACGAACTGTGCTTCGATGCCGACGAAGTCGCGGTGCGCCAGCTGGGCTGGATCGTCGAGAACGCGCTGCTGCAGGACCGACTCTGGGCCGCGCTGCGCGCGTCGGACGTGGTGTTGCGCTGTCCGGCGTCGGTGGTCGCGTTGACCCAGGACAGCGATGCAGACCCTGAAGGCGTGGCGACCCTCGAACTCGACGACGGCCTGCGCATCGAGGCGCGGATCGCGATCGCTGCGGATGGCGGCCGTTCCGCGCTGCGCGATCTCGCCGGCATCACCACCCGCACCGCCGGCTACGGTCAGCAGGGCGTGGTGGCCTACATCGCCACCGAGCACCCGCACGAAGACACCGCCTGGCAGCGCTTTCTGCCGACCGGGCCGCTGGCCTTCCTGCCCTGCGCGCCGTGGCCGGATGCGCCGCACGTCAGTTCGATCGTGTGGACGCTGCCCGAGGACGAAGCCACGCGCGTGGTCGCGCTCGACGATGTCGCCTTCGCCGAGGAGCTGACCCGCGCGTTCGCCTCGCGGCTCGGCGCCTGCCGTCCGCTCACGCCACGCGTCGCGTTCCCGCTGCGCCGGCAGCTCGCACAGACCTATGTCCAGGGCCGCGTGCTCGCGATGGGCGACGCCGCGCACGTGGTCCATCCGCTGGCCGGGCAGGGCGTCAATCTCGGCCTGCGCGACGTGGCCGCACTGCGCGACATGGTCGTCTCGGCGCAGGCGCGCAAGGCCGACTGGGCCGCGCCGCATCGCCTCGCCCGCTGGGCGCGTGCCCGCCGCAGCGACGCCACCGCATCTGCCTACGCCTTCGGCGCGATCAACCGCGTGTTTTCCAACGACGACCTGGTCACCACCCTGTTGCGCGGCCATGCGTTGGGACTGGCCGGGAAGATCGCGCCGCTCAACCGCGCGCTGTGGCGCCACGCGGCCGGTGTATGAACTGCATCCACCTCCAGGATTCCCGTTCCGCATGCTGATCCACTGGAATTTCGATCCGATCGCGCTGCAGATCGGGCAAGTCTCCCTGCGCTGGTACGGGCTGCTGTTCGTCGGCGGTTTCTTCGTCGGCCAGCGCATCCTCGCTCGCATGTTCCGTCGCGAAGGCGTGCCCGAACAGCACGCCGATGCGCTGCTGATGTACGCGCTGATCGGCGCGGTGCTCGGTGCGCGCATCGTGCACTGCCTGTTCTACGAGCCCGCGTACTATCTGGCGAATCCGCTGGCGATCCTGCGCATCTGGGAAGGCGGGCTGGCCAGCCATGGTGGCGTCATCGGCGTGGTCGTCGGCATGTGGCTGGCCTGCCGGAAGCTGCAGCTGCCGTTCGCCTGGCTGCTGGATCGCATGGCCATTCCTTCGGCGCTGGTTGCGGTGTTCATCCGCACGGCGAACTTCCTGAATTCCGAGATCGTCGGCAATCCGACGGGTGGGCAATGGGGCGTGGTCTTCGAAGCGATCGATGCACTGCCGCGTCATCCGGCGCAGCTGTACGAAGCCTTCGGCTATCTGCTGACCTTCCTCGTGCTGCGCGCGATCTACGCGCGCACCGGCGCCGACACCCCGCGCGGCCTGCTCCTCGGCTGGATGCTGGTCCTGATCTTCGGCGTGCGCATCCTCGTGGAATTCGTGAAGACCCCGCAGGCGGCCTACGAAGCGGGCCAGCTGATCTCGGTCGGGCAATGGCTGAGCCTGCCGTTCGTGCTCTTCGGCATCGTGCTGCTCGTCCGCGCGCGTCGGCCTGCATCCGGGCAGGCCTGACCGCGTGCAGGCGCTGACCGGCACGCGGCTGTGGTTGGTGGTCGCCGCTGCGATGCTGGCGTTCGCGGGCAACTCGGTGCTGTGTCGGTTGGCCTTGCGCGATGGCGGCATCGACGCGGCGAGCTTCACGTCGCTGCGGCTGGTGTCCGGTGCGCTCGTGCTCTGGTCGATCGTCCGCTTGCGCAGCGGTGCGCGTACCGGTGGCGACCTGGTGTCTGCGTTCGCGCTGTTCGTCTACGCCGCCGGCTTCTCCTTCGCCTACGTCTCGCTGTCGACCGGCACCGGCGCGCTGCTGCTGTTCGGTGCGGTGCAGGCGACGATGATCGGTCACGGCCTGTTCGCCGGTGAACGGCTCGCGGCGCTGCAATGGTGCGGACTCGCGTTGGCGCTGGCCGGTCTCATCGGCCTGCTCCTGCCCGGCGTCTCCGCGCCGCCGGTGGGCGGGGCGCTGCTGATGGTCGCTGCCGGCATCGCCTGGGGTGCGTATTCCCTGCGCGGACGCGGCGCAGGCGACGCCACCGCGAAGACCGCCGGCAACTTCATCCGCGCGGTCCCGTTCGCCCTGGTGCTCAGCTTGTTCCTGCTGCGCGATGCCCATGCGGATGCCGTCGGAATCCTGTGCGCCTTGATCTCCGGCGCGCTGACCTCCGGCGTCGGTTATGCGATCTGGTACACAGCATTGCCGCACCTGCGCGCCGCCAGCGCCGCCACCGTGCAGCTGAGCGTCCCCGCGATCGCCGCGATCGCCGGCATCATGCTGCTGGGCGAGCCGCCGACCTGGCGACTGCTGTTCGCGACGCTGGCGATCCTTGGGGGGATTGGACTGGTGGTGCGTGCGCAATCACGCAAGGTGTGACGCCGAGCCGCTACTCCAACTCCCGATGATACGTCGCGACCTCGCGCCAGCCCTTGTCGCGGGCGTGTGCGGCGAGGGTTTCGGCGAGGTAGACCGAGCGGTGCTTGCCGCCGGTGCAGCCGAAGGCGACCGTGATGTAGCTGCGGGTGTCGGCCTGGATGCGCGGCATCCAGGTATCGAGGAAAGTCGTGACCTGGGCGACGTATTCGCCGACTTCCGGTTGCGCGGCGAGATAGTCGCGCACGCCCTGGTCGCGTCCGGACAGCGGGCGCAGCCTCGCGTCCCAGTGCGGATTGGGCAGGCAGCGCGCGTCGAAGACGAAGTCGGCGTCGGCGGGCACGCCGCGGCGGTAGGCGAAGGATTCGAACAGCAGCGAGACCGGGCGTTCCGCCGCGAGGTCCAGTTCTGCGATCACGCGCCGGCGCATTTGGTGGACGTTGGTCTCGCTGGTGTCGATGCTGATGTCGGCCAGTGCGCGCAGCGGCTTCAGCATGCGCCGTTCCAGCGCGATCGCGTCGTGCAGGGTCAGGCCGAGGTGGCTCAGCGGATGGCGGCGACGGGTTTCGGCGTAACGCTTGATCAGCACATCGTCGCTGGCGTCGAAGAATACGAGTTTCGGATCGAGGCCCAGTTCGCCGGCCTTGGACAGCAGCGAGGGCAGGGTCGAGAGATCGGTGTTGCGGCTGCGCACGTCGATGCCGACGGCGAGCTTGGGCGGCAGGTCGCTCTTGCCGGTCGCGCTGCGCACGAATTCGGGCAGCAGCTCCGCCGGCAGGTTGTCGACGCAGTAGAAATCGAGGTCTTCGAAGGTGTGCAGCGCGATCGACTTGCCACTGCCCGACATGCCGCTGACGATGATCAGTTTCGGGTTCGCGGCCACGCGTTCGGTATCGGGCGGGGTCATTCCGCGCGCTCCAGGAAATGCGAGTGGCGGGCCATGAACGCCGCGGCCGGGTCGACGCCCTTGATGCGAAGGATGTGCGCGCGCGCAGCGGCTTCGGTGAGCACGGCGAGGTTGCGGCCGGGCATCACTGGCAGGGTGATCATCGGCACATCGAGGTCGAGCACACGACGCGAGCCGAGCTCGCCGGTGAGGCGTTCGATGCCGGTCGCCTGCGGTTCCAGGTGCGGGCGCGTCAGGTGCACGATCAGGCGCAGGTACTTGTTCCGCTTGACCGCGGTGTCGCCGAACATCTGACGCACGTTGAGGATGCCCAGGCCGCGCACTTCCAGCAGGTCCTGCAGCAGGTCCGGGCAGGCGCCATCGAGCACGTCGGGCGCGATCTGGGTGAATTCCGGCGCGTCGTCGGCGACGAGGCGGTGGCCGCGCGTCACCAGCTCCAGCGCCAGTTCGCTCTTGCCCGCGCCGGATTCCCCGGTGATCAGCACGCCGATCGAATAGATCTCCATGAACACGCCATGCACGGTCAGGCGCGGTGCGAGCTTGCGCGCGAGGTGATACTGGACGTGGTTGAACAGCTCGTGGCCGCGACGCGGCGAGCACCACAGCGGGGTGTCCGATTCCTCGGCAGCGGCGCGCAGGTCCTCGGGGCAGGGCTGGCTCTTGCTGATCACCATCGCCAGCGGCCGGAACTGGATCATCTTCTCGATCGTCTCCCAGCGCTGGCGCGCATCGAGCGCGTCCAGCCAGGCCAGTTCCTCGGTGCCGAGGATCTGCACCTTGTTCGGGTAGATGATGTTCAGGTAGCCGGCGAGGGACGGCCGGCGGGCGACGGTGTCGACGGCCTCCAGCACGCGCTCCTGCCCGCGTTGTCCTGCTACCCAGCGCAGGCCCAGGCGCTCGTGCAGTTGGTCGAACAGGTCGCGGGCGCTGATGCTGGCGTTCATGTCGGAGGTGGTGACCGAAGGTGGCGTGGAACGATGCGTGGACAAGAGAACGACCGCAGCGATGCGCGGCGGGTGCCGCCGCATCGAACTGCGGTCGTCGGTGGCGTCTTGGCGGGGCTCAGCGGATCAGCCGGCATCCCCCAACTGGGCGAGGCTTTCGCCGCGGTGATGATCGACCATCTTTTCCTTGTGCTTCAATAGCAGTCGATCCAGTTTGTCGGCGAGGAGGTCGATGGCGGCATACATGTCCTGGCCGTTGGCGTCGGCATGCAGGGTGCGGCCGGCGATGTGGACGGTGGCTTCGGCGCAGTGTTGCGGCTTGTTGATGCTCAGCTGGGTGCGGACGGTGTCCATCGGGTGTTCGAAATGCCGACCGAGTCGCGCGAGCTTGGTTTCGACGTAGTCGCGCAGGGCGGGAGTGACTTCGAGCTGGTGGCCGTGGGTTTCGATACGCATCGACGGTGTCCTCTGGATGCCGGGCCTGGGCGCACATCGCCGCGTGGGGCCCGGACGGCCACCGCCGCGATGCCGACAATGCCGTTTCCGACACTGTCGTACCGGGAGAGATCGGGCCCGCGGGCTTCGATTGCAAGGCCCTGTCGCGCCCGAACCATCCCTCGTTCACAGAGTACCCCAGCGGGGCGGCGGCGCAAGCGCGGAATGCGCTGTTTTTTGACTGCGATCAGCCCGTGCGGCGCGCGCGATCCGCGTATCAGGCCATCCGCACGCGTTCATGCGAGGCGGGAATGTTCATCGCCTCGCGGTACTTCGCGACGGTGCGACGTGCCACCGGCACGCCGGAGGCCTTGAGCGTGTCGGCCAGCTTGGCATCGGACAGCGGCTTGCGCGGATTCTCGGCTTCGATCAGCCGCTTGATCATCGACTGGATCGCGGTACTGGAGGTCTCGCCGCCTTCGTCGCTGCCCACGCCCGAGGCGAAGAAGCTGCGAAGTGGCAGCGTGCCGCGCGGTGTCATCGCGTATTTGCGCGCGATCGCACGCGAAACGGTCGATTCGTGCAGGCCCACTTCCGCGGCGACTTCGCGCAGGGTGAGCGGGCGCAGTGCCTGCTCGCCGAATTCCAGATAGCCCGATTGCTGGCGGATCAGGCAGCGCACGACCTTGAGCAGGGTGTCGCCCCGCGCTTCCAGGTGCTTGAGCAGCCAACGGGCTTCCTGCAGGCGTCCGCGCAGGTAGCTGGCATCGCTGCTGCTGGCGCGCTGGATCATGCTCTCGTAGCCGCGATGGATGGTCAGCCGGGTGTGGCTGCCGGCCAGCGCAGCGCGCCAGATGCCCTGGTGGCGCCAGATCACGCAGTCCGGGGTGATGTAGGTGTCCGCGCTCATGCCCCCGACCTGCGAGCCCGGGCGCGGGTCGAGCGACCTCACCAGATGCAGGGCGACCGCGATGTCATCGGCTGGCGCCGCCAGTTCGTGCGCCAGCCCGTCGGCGCCGATTTTCGGCAGCCGCTCCAGCGGACCGGCCACGATCCGCAGCGCCAGTGCCTTGCCCGGCGTGTCGTCGGAGAGCGCTTCGATCTGCAGGGTCAGGCATTCGCGCAGGTCCCGCGCGCCCACGCCCAGCGGGTCGAAACGCTGGATCTGGCGCAGCACCGCGAGGATTTCGGCCGGATTTGCATCGATCTCCGGTTGCAGCGTCTGCGCGATCTCCTCCAGCGGTTCGCGCAGGTAGCCATCGTCTTCGATCGCGTCGATCAGCGCGGCGCCGATCTGCATGTCCCGCGCCGACAGCCGGGTCAGGCGCAGTTGCCAGGACAGGTGGTCGTGCAGGGATTCGGTGTGGACCAGGCGGTCCATCGGGTCGAGGCCGTCTTCGTCTCCGCCCGATCCGCTGCCGGTGCCGGAACTGGTGGTGTTCCAGCTGTCCGGCGGCTCCCAGTCGGCCTCGTCGCTCTCGCGCGGCGTATCGGAGGCATCCTCGGCCGCCGGGACCGGCGCTTCCGGTGCGGGGATCTCGGGCATGCCTTCAGGCGTTTCCGCCGAAGCCTCGGCTTCGTCCCAGTCCAGCAGCGGGTTGCTTTCGACCGCCGTGGTGATTTCGGCCTCGAGTTCGAGCGACGACAACTGCAGCAGATGCAGGGCCTGACGCAGTTGCGGCGTCAGGACCAGTTGCTGCCCGAGCGATGTCTGCAGGCGAGGCTTCATGTCCCTATGGTAGTGCGATCCCGGCGCTTGGCGCGATCCTTGCGTGCAATTATTTTGAGACGCGGCTCGCGCTTCCCGGTGCGCTGTGCATGTCCTCGGATACCGCGCGGCTCTAGACGCGCGGATGCCCTGCGCGACCTTACAGGGTGAACGCGTCGCCGAGATAGACGCGACGCACGTCCTGGTTGGCGAGCAATGCTTCGGGCGCACCCTGGGCGAGCACGGCGCCTTCGCTGAGGATGTAGGCGCGATCGCAGATGCCGAGCGTCTCGCGGACGCTGTGGTCGGTGATCAGCACGCCGATCCCGCGGTTCTTCAGATGACGGATGATGCGCTGGATCTCGCCGACCGAAATCGGGTCGACGCCCGCGAACGGCTCGTCGAGCAGCATCAGCCTGGGCTTCGCGGCCAGTGCGCGCGCGATCTCCACGCGCCGGCGCTCGCCACCGGAGAGGCTGGCGCCGATCTGGTCGGCCACATGCGTCACCTGCAGTTCGTCCAGCAGGCTTTCCAGCTCGCGCTCGCGGCTCGCGCGATTCAGATCCGGACGCAGTTCCAGCACCAGGCGCAGGTTGTCGGCCACGGTGAGTTTGCGGAACACCGACGGTTCCTGCGGCAGATAGCCGACGCCGCGCTTGGCGCGGGCGTACATCGGTTCGCCGGTGATGTCGTGTCCGTCCAGCACGATGCGGCCGGCATCGGCCGGCACCAGGCCGACGATCATGTAGAAACAGGTGGTCTTGCCAGCGCCGTTCGGTCCGAGCAGGCCGACCACTTCACCCGCGTCCAGGCGCAGGCCGAAATTGCGGACGACCTCGCGCGACTTGTAGCGCTTGCGCAGCCCTTCGGCGACCAGCATCAGGGTTTGCCCTGCGTCGCCGGCTTGGCCTGGGCGGTCTTGGGCAGGATGCGCATCGTGACCGGGCCGTTGCCTTCGCCGCCGCTTTCGACGCGGCTGGTCTTGAGGTCGTAGGTCATCTTCTGGCCGCTGGTGCTGCCGCGCGCGGTGGTGACGGTGTAGTTGCCGGTGAGCACGATCACGTCGGTGCCCATGTCGTAATCGATGCGGTCGGCCTTGGCGGTCATCCAGGTGCCGTCGTCCATCTGCTGCTTGAGCTGCGCCTGGCTGCCGGTGAGCACTGCGCGGACGACATCGCCGCCGCGCTGGTGGATGTCGGCGCGGGCGGCCTGGATGTCCAGCGTGCCCTGGGAGATGGTGACGCCACCGGACAGCACGTTCACGCTGTTGCCGTCGAGCGTGCCCTCCTGCTTGCCGGCCTTGATGTCCATCGGCTGGTTGCGGTCGGTGCCGCGCGCCCAGGCGAAGGCCGGCAGTGCGACCGCGACGACCAGGGCCGAGAGCAGCATGCCGCGCACGGTGCGCGCAACGACGGAGACAGGAGTCTTAGCGACGGGCTGGGACATAGCGGGTTTTGACCTCGGATCGGAACACGTAGCGTTTCGTGGCCGTGGACACCGCAAAGCCGCGTCCACTGAGTATAGAGCCGGGCTGAACGATGGTCATCACATCGTCGGTTTCGGCCAGATTCCTGCGGGGAAACACCCGCAGGGTCTCGGTATTCATGGTCACCGGGCGCACCGTGGCGGCCGGGCTGTTGGCCTTGACCTCGCCCGACAGCTGGATCTCTTCCTGGTCGGCACTGACCCAACCCTGCTTCGAGCGGATTTCCCAGTGCTGGCCTTCCGCGTTCGGGATCAGGAACAGCGGCGTCGCCAGCGACATCGTCGCGTCGTCGGGACGGCGTTCCAGGCGCGGGGCGCGCAGGGTGAACGATTCTTTGCCTTCGCCGTCGAGCGCAGTCAGCTCGAAGTCGTGCAGCACGTAGTCCGGGCGATTGTCGGCGACGCGCGCCTGTGGTGCCGGACGCTGCTGGTTCCACACGGCCCAGCCGGCGACGAGCGCGCCGAGCGACAGCAGCAGGATCACCACGGTACGCCAGCTCACGAGACTTCCCCGCGTGCGGCAGGCGGCAGCGGATCGTCGATGCGGCCCTGCGCGGCCAACAGCAGGTCGCACAGCTCGCGCGCGGCCCCCTTGCCGGCCTTCGCGGCAGTGCGCAGTTCGGCGGCAGCGGCGGTCAGGTCGTGGGCATTGCCGGGGGTGGCGGACAGGCCCACGGCCCGCATCGCCGGCAGGTCGGGCAGGTCGTCGCCCATGAAGCAGACCGCGTCGAGGCCGATGCCCAGCTCCGCGCAGAGTGCGCGCACGCAGGCCAGCTTGTCCTTCACGCCGATGTGGCAGCGCACGCCCAGCTCGCGGGCGCGGCGTTCGGCCACTTCGCTGCGGCGCGCCGTGACGAACGCGACCTCGATCCCGCACTGGCGCAGCAGGACGATGCCCTGGCCGTCGTGGACGTGGAAGCTCTTGGTTTCGCGTCCGTCGGCGTCCAGGGTCAGGCGGCCGTCGGTCAGGGTGCCGTCGACGTCGAAGCACACCAGGCGGATGTTGCCGGCGCGCGCCATCAGCTCGGTGTCGCCGGCGGCACGGCGGGCGAGGGGCAGGGTGTCCATGGCAGCGTCGATCACGGTGCTTCCCATGCTCAGACCACCCGCGCCCGCAGCAGATCGTGGATGTTCAGCGCGCCGACCACGCGGCGCTCGCCATCGATCACCAGCAGTGCGTTGATCTTGCGGGTTTCCATCAGTTGCGCGGCCTCGACGGCGAGCGCGTCGGCGTCGATGGTGACCGGGGTGCGGGTCATCAGCTGTTCGATCCGGGTGCCGTGCACGTCGGTCGCGGGGTCGGACAGCGAGCGGCGCAGGTCGCCGTCGGTGTACAGGCCGAGCAGGCGGCGGTCGGCATCGACCACGGCGGTCATGCCCAGCCGCTTGCGGCTCATCTCCAACAGGGCATCGCCGAGGGTGGCGTCCGGCCCGACGGCGGGGATCTCGTCGCCCGAATGCATGACGTCGGCGATGTGCAGCAGCAGCCGGCGGCCGAGCGCGCCGGCGGGATGGGAGCGGGCGAAGTCGTCGGAGGTGAAGCCGCGGGCTTCGAGCAGGGCCACGGCGAGGGCGTCGCCCATGGCCAGCGAGGCGGTGGTGCTGGCGGTCGGGGCCAGGGCCAGCGGGCAGGCCTCGGCCGGGACGCTGACGTCGAGGTGCAGGTCGGCCTCGCGGGCGAGGGTGGACTGCGGACGGCCGGTCATCGCGATCAGGGTGTTGCCCTGGCGCTTGAGCACCGGCAGCAGCATCAGGATTTCGTCGGATTCGCCCGAGTAGGACAGGGCCAGGACCACGTCGCGGTCGGTGATCATGCCCAGGTCGCCGTGCCCGGCCTCGCCGGGATGCACGTAGAAGGCGGGGGTGCCGGTGGAGGCGAGGGTGGCGGCGATCTTCCTTGCCACGTGGCCGGACTTGCCCATGCCGATGCACACGATCCGCCCCGTGCAGGACAGCATGGCGCGGCAGGCGGCGGAGAACTGGCCGTCGATCCGTGCGGAGACGGCCGCGAGCCCGTCGCGCTCGACCTCGAAGACCCGGCGGCCGCTGGCCGCGAGGGCGCCGTCGTCGAGCGAGGCGGCGTCCTGGGTGCCCGCAGGCGATGTAGTGGGGGTGGCGTTCGCCATTGGGGAGCCGGCGGCTTTCCGTTACGCTAGTCGGCCAATTCTACGCACCCGCGTTCAGCTTTGCCCGCACGGGCGATGAATGCCGGTCTTCCCCTCCGAATCGAGGACGATCTCCGCGCGATGCCGGCCCCGGCCGGCGCGGCGGGCGCCTCCCGAACCCACCGGTCCGATCCGCCATGACCCTCGCCATGACCCCCGACACCATCCGCCAGCTCATCGAACAGGGCCTGCCCGGCGCCCGCGCCCACGTGCAGGGCGACGACGGCGTGCATTTCGAAGCGCTGGTGGTCTGCGACGCCTTCCAGGGCAAGCTGCCGCTGGCCCGCCACCGCATGGTCTACGCCACCCTCGGTGACCTGATGGGCGGCGCGATCCACGCCCTGGCGCTGAAGACCGTGACCCCGGCGGAAGCCGGCGTCGCCGACGCCTGATCCGAGCCTGCGCTCATCCGACGCGTCGCGTCGATCCCCCTGAACCCTCCAGACCCAGAACACTCCATGCAGAAAATCGTAGTCACCGGCGGCGTGCCGCTCCAGGGCGAAGTCCGGATTTCCGGCGCGAAGAACGCGGTCCTGCCGATCCTGTGCGCGACCCTGCTCGCCGACGGTCCGGTCGATATCGGCAACGTGCCGCACCTGCACGACGTGGTCACCACGATCAAGGTCCTCCGCGAACTGGGTGCGACGGTCGACCATGACGTCGAACGCGGTCACGTCCGTGTCGATGCGCGCAGCGTGCACAGCCACGTCGCGCCGTACGAACTGGTCAAGACCATGCGCGCGTCGGTGCTGGTGCTGGGCCCGCTGCTGGCGCGCTACGGCGCCGCCGAAGTGTCGCTCCCGGGCGGCTGCGCGATCGGCTCGCGCCCGGTCGACCAGCACATCAAGGGCATGCAGGCGCTGGGCGCCGAAGTCAGCGTCGAACACGGCTTCATCAAGGCTAGGGCCGATCGCCTGAAGGGCGGGCGCGTGGTGTTCGACATGGTCAGCGTGGGCGCGACCGAGAACGTGCTGATGGCCGCCACGCTCGCCGAAGGCACCAGCGTGCTGGAAAACGCCGCGATGGAGCCGGAGATCGTCGATCTGGCCGACTGCCTGATCGCGATGGGCGCGAAGATCGAGGGCGCCGGCAGCAACCGCATCACCGTGCACGGCGTCGAACGCCTGCATGGCGGCAGCCACGATGTCGTGGCCGACCGCATCGAGACCGGCACGTTCCTCGTCGCCGCCGCGATGACCGGCGGCCGCATCGTCTGTCGCGCCACGCGCCCGGACACGCTGGATGCGGTGATCGACAAGCTCACCGAGGCCGGTGCCGAGATCACCGAGGACGCCGACAGCATCACGCTCGACATGCATGGCAAGCGGCCGAAGGCGGTGGACATCACCACCGCGCCGCATCCGGGTTTCCCGACCGACATGCAGGCGCAGTTCATGGCGCTCAACTGCGTCGCCGACGGCGTCGGCATCATCAGCGAAACGATCTTCGAAAACCGCTTCATGCACGTGCAGGAACTGCAGCGCCTCGGCGCGGATATCCGCATCGACGGCCATACCGCCATCGTCCGCGGCCTGCCGCAGCTCAGCGGCGCACCGGTGATGGCCACCGACCTGCGCGCGTCGGCCTCGCTGATCCTCGCCGGCCTGGTCGCCGACGGCGACACCACCATCGACCGCATCTACCACCTCGACCGCGGCTACGAGCGCATCGAGGCCAAGCTCTCGGCGCTCGGCGCGAAGATCCAGCGCGTCGATTGAGGCACGCGCCGCACGCAGAATCGATCCAGGCTGTTTCCACGTTCGATCAGGAGGATCCGAAATGGGCAAGTGGATGGGGTGTTCGTCGATTGCGGCGCTGCTGCTCGCGGCAGGCACTGCCAACGCCATGGAGACCTACGCGGGCGTCATCGAGCTGCAGGATGGCGAGGCGACCTTCCGGGGCTGCGAGCGCGGGGCGAAGGCGTATCCGCTGCGCGACGCCGAGCGGGTGAAGGCGGTGGCGCAGCTGCGCGCTCGGCCTGTGCCGCAGGGCTTCTGGTACGGCGAGGTGACCGGCGAGATCGATCGCGGCGCCGAGGGCGAGGTGCTGACGGTGCTGGCGATCACCGGGCTGCGTCCGGGCATGGGCTGCCAGATGGCCGAGTCCGGGCGCGCCAATGCGAATCCGGCGATGTCGGGGCGCCCAGCAACGCAGCGCGGCACACGGACCGCTGATTCGGCGCGGCTGGGTGACGATGACGGTGGCGGTGATCTTGCGGCGATCGGCGACGAGTGACGCCTCCGGCGATCCGGGAGCGGGTCGCCGTGGATGGGGTCAGCGCGATCGATCGCTGCCTGTCATTGCAGTGATCCCGGCGAAGCTATTTTTGCCACGGATTTCGCGGATGGACGCGGATGAAGCGAAGGCGGAGTGGTTCAACGCATTCCGAAACATCCTGCTTTTCATCCGCGAAAATCCGTGGCCAATGCTTTTACGGCACGTCGCACTTCATCTGGTCGGGGTGTCGACGCATCGCTTCAGCGCACGTTCGTGATGCGCAGGTCGATGTCGTCCTTGCCGTCCTTGCGCTGCAGGATGCGCGCCGGCAGGGCCAGACCCTCGACCACCCAGATCAGCATCTGCTTGTTGCCGCTGCTGGCGACCAGTTTCGTCGCCGGGCGTGGCTTGCCGCCGACGGTCACGGTGTCCTTGCCGGCGACGGTGAAGGCCATCGGCTTGGCGCGGCCTTCGTCGACCAGGCGGTAGCGCAGCGGCTTGCCGGCGACGGCATCGCGGGCGATGGCGAGGTTCAGCAGCAGGCCGTCGACGTCGCCGGGCTGCAGCGCGACCGGGCCGGCGCGTTCGGGTTTCACGTCGCCGGTCCAGCGCGCTTCCCCGGCCGCCCAGTCGTAGACGGCGTTGCGGCGGATCTTCTTGATCAGCAGCAGCGAGGCATCGGTGCCGGTCAGCGGGCGCCAGTCGCCGTTGCGGTCTTCGAACACCGTGGTCTGGGTGAGCTGCGCGACCTTGTTCGCGATCTTCAGCGTGTACTTCCACTGGTTGCCGCCCTGCGGCTCGATGCTCATCTGGCCCGTGGCCGAGAGCCCCATGTAGCTGGCTTCGTAGTCGGCGGTGAAGGGTTCGAGGGCCTGTGCGGGCGCGACGAAGGCGCCGGCGACGAGCGTGAGCGCGGCGAGCGTGCGACGGAGGGGCAGGCGGGACAGGATCGACGACATCAGGGGGTTCCTTCGTATTCGATGAGGTGCAGGTCGACGGCGTCCTCGCCGTCTTCGCGCTGCAGGATGCGCACCGGGGTCGGTACGCCGGCGGCGACCCAGACGACGGTGTCGTCGTTGCCGCCGTTGGTGCGGGCCACGCGCAGGACGTCGTAGCTCAGTTCGCCGACCGACACCGTTTCGGATGCGGCGGCGACCTGGTAGATGTGGTCGCGGACGCGTCCGCCTTCGACGAAA
Organism: Lysobacter brunescens; assembly: GCF_042677005.1. Classification (NCBI taxonomy): domain Bacteria; kingdom Pseudomonadati; phylum Pseudomonadota; class Gammaproteobacteria; order Lysobacterales; family Lysobacteraceae; genus Lysobacter; species Lysobacter brunescens. The sequence continues at coordinate 2,516,854 of NZ_JBHTIF010000001.1, forward strand.
CGATAGCGCAGGACGGCGCCTGGGCGGGCGTCGCGCACGATCGCGAGATTGATCAGCAGGCCGCTCATGTCGCCCGGCTGCAGCGGCACCGGCTGCTGGTGGCGTTTCTTGAGGTCGCCGCGCCACTGCGCGGTGGCTTTCACCCAATCGTACGTGCCGGTGCTCTTGCGGCCGAGGAACAGGCCCTTGCGCACCGTGCTCTGGCTGAGTGGGCGATAGCCGGCGTCGCCGCTCTCGAACACGGTGCTCTGCTGCACGTTCAGGCCGAGCACCCCGGCCATGCCTTTTTCTCCGTCGATGCCCAGGTCCACGCGCCAGCGCGGCGGTGCCTGTCGGACGACCTGGAGCGTGGCGTTGCCCGCCGGCTTGCCGCGGTAGCGCGCGTCGTAGCGGGCGACGAAGGGTTCGAGCGTGCGCGGTGCCTCGGTCTCCGGCCCGGCCGGCGCGGGCGCGATACCCACCTGCGCGATGGCAGGGCCGGCGAGGGCGAGCAGCAGGGCGAGGGCTGGGAAGGGGCGCATGACGGCCGGGATCATGCAAGCCGCCGGTTGGCTCCCAGCTGAAGCGGGGCGGCCAGGGCGACCCCGTTCAGGCGCGGGCCGTCGGCGCCAAGCCGCAGGCGGCCTTCGGCGAGGAGACGGACGGTCTCGATCAGCAGCGGGTGCTCGACCGTCCGGACGCGTGCGCCGAGCGATTCGGCATCGTCCCCGGCCAACACCGGCACCCGTGCCTGGGCCAGCACCGGGCCGTCGTCGAGGTCGGCGGTGACCACGTGGACGCTGGCCCCGTGTTCGGCCACGCCCGCGTCCAGCGCCTGCAGGTGGGTGTGCAAGCCCTTGAAGGCCGGCAGCAGCGAGGGGTGCAGGTTGATCATCCGGTTCGGCCGGCGCTCGATCTGCGCGGCGGCGATGATCCGCATGTAGCCGGCGCAGACGATCAGATCCGCCTGCGCAGAGTCGACGGCGGCGAAGAAGGCTTCGTCGTGTTCCTCGCGGGTCGCGAACCGCTTCGGCGAGACCACCGTGGTCGCGATTCCCGCCGCGCGCGCGCGCTCCAGCGCGAAGGCTTTCGGTTTGTCGGAAAACAGGCCGACGATGTCGACGGCCAGCTCGCCGGCGGCGACGGCATCGATCAGCGCCTGCAGGTTGGTGCCGGCGCCGGAGGCGAGGACGGCGATGCGGAAGGGAGCGGGCATGGCAGCGTTCAGTCCTGCGGAGTGCGGTGTCGCCAGTAGCCCGGGCGCCGATGGCAATGCATCACGGCGAGGGTCGTGACGCGACCGTCGAATTCGGCGTAGAGGATCGCGTATGGAAAGACCCTGGCCAGATGGCGGCGGATGCCCGGCGCGAGTTCGGGCCAGCGTTCCGGCGCATCGGCGATCCGGTCGAGTGCGCTTTCGATGCTCGCGACAAAGCGGGCGCCGAGGCCGGGATGTTCCTGTTCATAGTGGACGACCGCAGCCTCGAATTCGGCCAGCGCCTCCGGGTGAAACGCGATGACTCTCATTTCAATCGGGTGCGGATGCGCGCCAGCGCCTCGTCACGTGGAATCGCCTGCACTTCGCCGCTTCGCAGGGCATCGAGCCGTGCGCGGGATTCGTCGATCCATGCGGCTCGGATGTCGTCGTCGGTGAGCGGGTCGAGGCTTTCGACGAGGCGGTCCGCCAGCAATGCGCGGGCGTCGCTGGACAGCGCCAGTGCGAGTTCGGCGATCTTTTCGACGGGCAGGCTCATGCAGTCGAGGATACGCCGGAGGTGGAATCCGGACAACGCGAGCCGGTCGCGCGCGGCCTGTTCATGGTGCGGTGCCCGGGATATGGCGCGCCCGCCACGGCCAGGTCGCCAGCGCGCCGAGCGTGGCGAGCAGCATGTCCATGTGCGCGTCCCAGATGTCGCCCTGCTGGCCGTTGTAGGCCTCGGCCTGTTCCGGCGACAGCAGCAGTGCGATGGCCCATTCCAGCCATTCGTAGATCAGGCTGGATGCCATGATCGCCAGCACGGCGAGCGTGAACGCGCCGCCGGCGCCGATGCCCGGCCAGCGCTGCCGGGCGTGGGCGGCGAGCGCGGCGGTGAAGCACAGGCCGTAGAGCAGGTGGATCAGCCGGTCGAAATGATTGCGTTCCCAGCCGAACGCCTGCTGCGGCGACCAGTCGAAGACAGCGCGGCACCAGGCGTCGTAGGGCACGTTCGAATACAGCCAGCGCGCGGCGATGCAGTGGATCGCGATGAAGGCGCAGATGGCGATGAAGTCGCCGCTGCGCATCGGCCAGCGGCGGTCGTGCAGGACAAGCCAGATCAGGCCGACCACGGCCAGCGAGCCGTGCAGCGCCTGTTCCAGCGGCCACAGCGGCGAGATCCAGGTGATCGCGAACACCGCGAGGGTGAGCGCGAAGGCGGTCCTCTTCGCGATGTCCGCGCGTGCGGAAGCCAAGCCGCGGTCAGCCGAAGTGATCAGCCGACGTGATCAGCCGATCCGCACCCGCTCGCCTTCACCGGCGGCGGTGACGACCTGGCCGATCGTCCAGTGCGTCAGTTCGAGGCGGTCGAGTTCGCCGCCGATCGCGGCGACGGCGGCCTGCGGGACGATCAGCACGAAACCGATCCCGCAGTTGAAGGTGCGCCACATGTCCTCGCTCGGCACGTTGCCTTCGCGCTGCAGCCACTGGAAGACAGGCGGCAGCGTCCACGCAGCGGCATCGATGTCCAGGCCCAGACCGTCGGGCACGACGCGGATGATGTTCTCGGTCAGGCCGCCGCCGGTGATGTGCGCCATCGCGTGGATGTCGCCGCCGTGGGCGCCGCCGAGCAGTTCGAGGATGGGTTTGACGTACAGGCGCGTCGGTTCCATCAGCGCGTCGATCAGCTTCACGCCATTGCCGAGGTCGAGGTCGGCCGGACGACCGGCGCGGTCGTAGATCTTGCGGATCAGCGAATAGCCGTTGGAATGCGGGCCGCTGGAGGCGATGCCGATCAGCACGTCGCCTTCGCGCACCTTCGCGCCGTCGAGGATCTTCGATTTCTCCACGCCGGCGACGCAGAAACCGGCCAGGTCGTATTCGCCCGGCGGGTACATGTCGGGCATTTCCGCGGTTTCGCCGCCGATCAGCGCGCAGCCCGAGAGTTCGCAGCCCTTGGCGATGCCGCCGACCACGGCGACCGTGGTGTCGACATCGAGCTTGCCGGTGGCGAAGTAGTCGAGGAAGAACAGCGGCTCGGCGCCCTGCACCAGCACGTCGTTCACGCACATGGCGACCAGGTCGATGCCGATGGTGTCGTGGCGGTTGAGCTGCTGGGCCAATTTCAGTTTGGTACCGACGCCGTCGGTGCCCGAGACCAGCACCGGCTCCTTGTACTTGGCCGAGAGGTCGAACATCGCGCCGAACCCGCCGAGGCCGCCCATCACTTCGGGGCGGAAGCTGCGCTTGACCAGCGGCTTGATGCGCTCGACGACTTCGTTGCCCGCGTCGATGTCGACGCCGGCGTCGCGGTAGGTCAGGGCGGAGGGGGCGGAGGGAGTCTGGGTCACGGCGAGGGCTGCGGGCGCGGGAAACCGCCATTGTAGCCGCTGGGGCCGGGGCGGGCCTACGTCGGTGACGCCGGTGCGCCATCCGTCGGGGCATGGAGCGGGGCAGTTGTGGCACCATTTCCGGCGTTGGCCAATGTCCGGGACGAAACGATGCGGCAGTCGAGGTGGTGGGTGGTGCGCGGAATGCTGGGGCTGTGCCTCGCCGTGGGTCTGCTGGCGGGGCTGCCGGCCGGGACCGCGTCCGCGCAGCGCGTGGAAGGCGATCGCGCCGGCGCCAGCGGCGTTTTCGAGGCCGAAGTGCCGGTGAACAACCAGACCGACACCGAGCGCAACAACGGGTTCGCCCGCGCGCTGGCCCAGGTCCTGGCGAAGATCAGCGGCGATCGCGCCGCGACCGCCCGCCCGGGCGTCGGCCAGGAATTGCGCCGCGCCAGGGAATACGTCGCCAGCTACGACTACCGCCAGGACCAGGGCGTCTCCGCGACCGGCGCGCCGACCTTCCGCACCACGCTGGTCGTGCGCTTCGACCAAGCCAAGGTCGAAGGCGTGATCTCCGCGCTGGGCCTGCCGGTCTGGCCGCAGCCGCGCCCCAAGCCGGTGCTGTGGCTGGCGATCGACGACGGCAAGGGTCCGCGCCTGGTCGGCGTGAACCAGAGCAATGCCGCCCGCGCCATCCTCGACCGTGCGATCGAGCGCGGCTACCGCCTCGGCCTGCCGACCGGCAGCGCCGCCGAACTGGCCGCCGTCGGCGCCATCTGGCGCGGCGACAGCGGCGCGATCTCGCGCCTCTCGGCCCGCTACAGCCCGCCGATGCAGCTGATCGGCAAGCTCTACCGCAAGGGCACCGGCTGGAAGGCCGACTGGGTGTTCGTCGACGCCGGCCGCGTGCTGTCCAAGTGGTCCAGCGAGGACGGCGATGCCCGCCGCGCGATGGCCGCAGGCGCCGACGGCGCCGCCGATGCGCTGATCCGCCGCTACGCCCGCCAGAGCGGTGGCGCGGGTCCGGCGGGCAATTACCGCGTGCAGATCACCGGTATCGACAGCGCCGACGATTACATCCGCCTGATGTCGCACCTGCAGGAGATTTCGGTGGTCCGCAAGATCCGTCCGATCAGCGCCGGCCCCGACGGCCTGCTGCTGGAACTGGACCTGGTCAGCGGCCTGCCGGGCTTCCGTCGCATGATCCAGGGACGCGGCATCCTGGTCGGCAACGAGCCGCCGGCGGCCACGGACGACGGTGAGGCGCCGACGCCGCCGGCCGTGCCGGTCTTCGACCTGCGGTGACATCGACCTGCGCCGGCGTCGACCTGCATGCCGCGCGTGCAGGCGATGCCAGCACTTCCTTTCGTACCGACCACCATCACGGGCCCTGACCGCATGACCACCGAATCGACGCCCAGCGGCCCGTCCAACGGCCTGCCGAACCCCGGTCTGCCGGGTGCTCCTCCGCCCAGTCTCGGCCCGGTCGAGGACATCGCCACGTTCTTCCGCCGCCTGCAGTGGGCCCTGCTGCTGGTCGGCGTCGGTCTGCTGATCTGGGTGCTGACGCCGGTGCTGACCCCGTTCGCTGCCTCGCTGCTGCTGGCCTGGCTGGGCGATCCGGTGGTCGACCGCCTCGAAAAGCGCGGCTTCTCGCGGAATGCCTCGGTCGGGCTGGTGTTCACCGTGATGCTGCTGGTGATGATCGTGCTGGTGCTGGTGCTGATCCCGCTGGTGCAGAGCCAGGTTGAGGTGCTGGCGCGTTCGATCCCGGTCTATTTCGAGTGGGTGGTGCGCACCGGCCTGCCGTGGCTGCAGGAGAAGACCGGCATGGACGTGATGACCTGGCTCGATCCGGACTACCTGCTCGACATGCTCAAGCGCAACTGGCAGGGCGCCAGCGGCATCGCCACGCAGGTGCTCGGCATGGTCACGCAGTCCGGCTTCACCGTGCTCGGCTGGTTTGCGAACCTCGTCCTGATCCCGTTCCTGACCTTCTTCTTCCTGCGCGACTGGGACCTGCTGGTGCAGCGCGTCGCCGCGCTGGTGCCGCGCGATCGCGTCGACACCATTTCCATGCTGGCGAAGGAATCCGACGCCGTGCTCGGCAGCTTCCTGCGCGGCCAGTTCATGGTGATGCTGGCGATGGGCGTGTTCTATGCGCTGGGCCTGTGGCTGGTGGGCCTGGAAGTGGGCGTGCTGATCGGCGTCGCCGCCGGCCTGCTCACCTTCATCCCCTACATCGGTCCGACCACGGTGCTTGTCGGCGGCGTCATCGCCGCACTGGTGCAGTTCGGCGACTGGCAGCACATCGTCGGCGTGCTCGCGGTGTGGGGCATCGGCCAGTTGCTGGAAAGCTACGTCCTCACGCCCAAGCTGGTGGGTGATCGCGTCGGCCTGGGCCCGGTGACCGTGGTGTTCGCGGTGATGGCCGGCGGCACGCTGTTCGGTTTCCTCGGCATGCTGCTCGCGCTGCCGGTCGCGGCGGTGGCGAACGTGGTGATCCGTCATGCGCACGCGCGCTACACCGCGAGCCGCTTCTATCTCGGCGATGGCGCGAACGGGCCGAAGATCGAGATCGCGGGCACGCACCATGCCCGCACGGCGTCCGACGAGACGTCCAAGCCGACGGACACCGTGTGACCGAATCGAAGTCCCCCATGGCCCCGGCGCAACTGCCGTTGGCGCTGCGTTTCCCGCCCGACCAGCGTTTCGAGACCTTCGTCGCCGCGCCCGATGGTGCGCTCGCGCAGCTGCGCGCGCTCGCGCGTGGCGACGCCGGCAGCGTCTACGTCGCCGGCGCCAGCACCACCGGCAAGACGCATCTGCTGCTCGCTGCCTGCGCCGAAGCCGAACAGGCCGGGCGCCGCGTCGCCTACCTGCCGATGCTCGCCGCCGCAGGCCGCCTGCGCGACGCGCTCGACGCGCTGGAACAGGCCGACCTGGTCGCGCTCGACGGCCTCGACATCGTCGCCGGCAATCGCGACGACGAGATCGCATTGTTCGACGCGCACAACCGCGCACACGACGCCGGCCGTCGCATGCTCTACGCCGCCCGCGTCATGCCCGACGCCCTGCCGCTGACCTTGCCGGACCTGCGCTCGCGCCTCTCGCAATGCGCACGCATCGCACTCGAACCGCTCGACGACGCCGGCCGCGCCGACGTCCTGCGCCTCCGCGCGCAGCGCCGTGGCCTGCAGCTCGACGATGCTGCCATCGACTGGCTCCTCAAGCGCGTCGACCGCGACCTGGTCACGCTCACCGTGCTGCTGGATCGGCTGGATCGCGAATCGCTGGCGGCGCAGCGAAGGTTGACGGTGCCGTTTTTGAGGCAGGTGTTGGGGGGGTGAGTGTCACCCGATGCATTCGCACAGCAATTAAAGCGGGATCCATTGGTGCAAGATGGATGCTTGCCTAAAAACTCAGGAGGTCGGAATTGTGAGCTCGCTTAATCACTCCAGATGCTCCATGTTGGAGGAACGCGGTCAGGAGGGTGCTTCCACCTATTGAAGAGCACTTTGGTAGGGTCAAGGTAGGCTGAGCCGTCGCGCAACTTCAGATTGCCCTCTGGTGTTGTGTTGAAAGTCTCTGTTCGACGGCTGCCAGTTTCTTCATTAACCCTGCTGCCGACATATTTCCAGTCTGGTGCATCGTGCATGTGTCCGTTCAACCAAGCGAACATCACGTGAACAAACTGGATATCGCCATTGTCGGTAAAGTTGTAGCAAGCGACGACATGCCATCCATCATGGCCATTGTGGCTTTCTCCGCCTTTGCCAATCCTCAGGGTGGTCTTGACCTCTAAACCTCCTGAGGCACCGTTGTTCGCCCAAGGGTTGATGAGGTCAGGGTAGCGCTGGTCGTGGTTGTGTTTGTAAGGAGAGCAGTAGTGGAAACTGTCTGCCAAGATGTTGCTTACCAAACCGGAAAAGTTGTTCCCTTGAATCAAGTTCTGCAACGTTTCCCCGCTTTCTGCGACCATGTTTCGGTTGATTCTATGAATCACCGACTGGGTGCGGTTTAGAACATTTCGTAGATGTTCGAAAGAAAGGCCTTCAGGCAGAGGCACACCGCAACGAAAGAAGGATGGGTTGACAAGAGGGGCGAAGTGTCCTGATGCGTTGTCATAAGCAGTAGGGATAAGGGTTCGAATCGAAACGCCTAGCCCTGCACAGATGGCCTCCAACACCCCTATTGTGAAGTTTTCTCGTCCAGTCTCAATGCCCGAGAGATACTGGTACGAAATTCCGGCCTTCATGGCAAGTCCTTCCTGCGTCAGTCCGGCTCTCTCCCGGAAAAGGCGCACGCATGCCCCAATGATTTGTTGTGCTTCCGATGTCATGTGCAGAATGTAGCTTTCTGCGCCCTTGACAGTCTTTCAACTATAGGCGAACCTGCTGCATGGCCTTCACCATTCACAACCGAGACTGCTTCAATTGGCTTAAGGAACAAGCGCCTAACTCCTTTCACGCAGTCCTTACAGACCCACCCTTTGGAGTTGTGGAATTCACTCCGGAAGAAGTGGCTAAGCTTCGTGCCGGTCGCGGCGGCGTCTGGCGCATTCCACCAAGGATCGGCGGCAGCGAGCGTGCTCCGCTGCCGAGGTTCACGACTCTCACGACTGAACAACGAGAGCATGTCCGAACATATTTCCGAAGCTTTGGGAGTGCTCTAGAGCCTGCTCTTGTTCCAGGTGCGCACGTGATGATTGCGGGCACTCCAATGCTTCAGTTCTTGGTTCAGGATGGTATGGCTGCCGCAGGCTTCGAAGTTAGAGGCGCTGTTATGAGGTTGTACAGAGGCTTTAGAGGGGGGGATCGTCCAAAGCTCGCCGAGGAAGAATTTCCGGAGGTCTGTGTAACCCCTAGGGGCAATTACGAGCCATGGATGATTTTTCGCAAACCCATATCAGAGCGTACTGTGGCGGAAAACCTGAGAAAATGGGGTGTAGGCGCACTTCGTCGCATCAATGCCGACAGTCCTTTTCCTGATGTAATTCAGTCAGGAAAGACCCCCGCGTCTGAAGAAGCTGTTGGCGATCATCCGACACAAAAGCCTCAGCACATCCTGCGCATTTTGGCGCGATCCCTTCTTCCCTTGGGTAAGGGGGTGATTCTTGAACCATTTGCAGGCAGTGGCTCTACCGTCGCCGCATGCGAAGCGATAGGCTACGACAGCGTAGGCGTGGAGCTGGATGCACACCACTACGGAAATCTTCGCAAAAACATCGATCTTCTCAAGTCAATGTACCCAAACTTCAAAGGCGAGAGTCTTGAGCCCATAACTGACGGTTCCACAACAAAAGCTAGAGTTGGGAAGCGGGCGGTCAGTCAATTGGGCTTGATTTAATCTTGTATCTAGGCTGTGAGTGCCATAGGTCGGCTCAAGCCCGCCGAAACGGAGTTGCGAACTGCAAGCGGCAGTATGTCTCCGATACGTGCATTCGATTGTGTGCGGAATATCGTGCGTTGCAATGGCGGGCTTGAGCCCGCCCTACAGAAGTGACGCGTCCTACGAGTCCTGATCGTTCGCCGAACCGAGTTGCCGATCCAGCTCCGCCAACCGCTCCGGCGTCCCTACATCCGTCCAGCGTCCGCGATGGTGCTCGCCACGCACGCGGCCGCGTTGCATCGCGGCGCGGAGCAGGGGGGCGAGCTTGAAGCGGGGCGGGGAGGCGGTGGAGTCGGGGTTTTCGCCGATAACGTCGAGCCACTGGTCGAACAGGCGGGCGCGGTAGACGCCGATGCCGGCGAAGGTGAGCCGCGAGGCGCCCTCGGAGGCGACGTGGCCGTCGGACTGCAGGGCGAAATCGCCGCCTGGGTTGTGCTCGGGGTTGTCGACCAGCACCAGGTGCGCGTCGTCGGCGATGTCGCGCGGCAGGCGGGCGAAGTCGTAGTCGGTCCAGATGTCGCCGTTCACCGCGATGAACGGGGTCGACATCTCGTTGTATTCCAGCAGGGTCAGCGCGTTCCACACGCCGCCGCCGGTTTCCAGCGGCGTCGGGCCTTCGTAGCAGAAGTGCAGGCGCAGGCCCCAGATGCGGCCGTCGCCGAGCGTTTCGGAGAACTGGTGGGCGAGCCAGGAGGTGTTGATGACCACGTCGCGGATGCCGATCGCGGCGAGTTTCTCCAGGTGCCAGACGATCAGCGGCTTGCCGCCGACCCGCAGCAGCGGTTTCGGCGTGGTGTCGGTGAGCGGTCGCATGCGCTCGCCGAGGCCGGCGGCGAAGATCAGGGCCTTCATCGCGCCACCGTCATGCGGCGGCCAGCGCGGGCTTGACGTGACGCGCGATCAGCTCGGCCAGCGGCGCCAGTTCGGGGTATTTCGGCAGCACGCCATCGAGGTAAGCGAAGAAGCGGGCGACATCGGCCACGTACTTGGGCTTGTGGTCGCGCAGGTTGAGGCGGGCGAAGATGCCGATGACCTTGAGATGGCGGTGCACGCCGATCCAGTCGGCGTCGCGGCGGAACCGGGCCAGTTCGGGCACCGGCAGGCCGGCAGCGTAGGCGCGGGCGTGGTAGTGGTCCAGCCACGCGTCGACGCGGTGCTCCGGCCAGCTCAGGAAGGCGTCCTTGAACAGGCAGATCGGGTCGTAGGCGATCGGGCCGAGCACGGCGTCCTGGAAGTCCAGCACCGCCGGGCCATCGTCGCCGACGGGCATCAGGTTGCGCGGCATGAAATCGCGATGCACCAGCACGCGCGGCTGGGCCAGCGCGGCATCGATCAGGCGACGGTAGACCAGTTCGAGCTGCTCCAGGTCGCCGCAGTCCAGGCTCACGCCGAGATGGCGGCCGAGGAACCATTCGTCGAACAGGCGCAGTTCGCGCGCCAGCAGGTCCTCGTCGTAGGCGGGGAAGCCTGTCGGCACGGGCGTGGCCTGCAGCTTGAGGAGCTGGTCGATCGCGGCGTCGAACAGCGCGCCGGCGTTGTCGGCGTCGATGACGTGGAGATAGGTGTGATGGCCCAGGTCTTCGAGCAGCAGGAAGCCGGTGGCCTCGTCGATGGCCAGCACGTCCGGCACGCGAACCCCGCCGGCGGCGATGAGTTCGCGCACCTGCAGCCAGGGGCGCACGTCCTCCTTGTCCGGCGGCGAGTCCATCACGATGACCGTGCCGTCGCCGGTGCGCCCCCGCCAGTAGCTGCGGAACCCCGCGTCCATCGAGGCGCGCTCCAGCACCAGTCCGGCGTCGCCGGTGGCGGCACGGGCCCAGTCGGTGCGGGCGGCGGCGCGGGGGTCGAGGTCGGCGTTCGGTGCGATCGTGTGGGACGACTGGGTCATGCGGCACGGTGGGTTGGGCGAATGCGACAGGGTATAAGCCCGGCCGCCCCCGCGCCATATTCCTGCAACGGACCGGCCCGCCTGAACGGCACCGGGAGATCGCATGCGGGCGTTTAGTACACTCACCGGATCGTTTTCGCGGAGCGGGTCATGGCGTCATTGCAGCCGGTGTTGTTGTCGGGCGGGTCCGGAACGCGGCTGTGGCCGCTGTCGCGGGAGGCCTATCCGAAGCAGTTCCTGGCGCTGGCCGGCGAGTACACCATGCTGCAGGCCACCTGGCGCCGGGTGGCGGCTCTGTCTGATGCCGCGCCGCTGGTGGTGGCCAACGAGGACCACCGCTTCCTGGTCGCCGAGCAGCTCCGGGTCATCGGGGCGCCGGCCGCGCGCATCGTGCTCGAGCCGGTGGGTCGGAACACCGCCCCCGCCATCGCCGCCGCCGCCCTGGTCGCGATGGCTGACGGCAGCGACCCGCTGCTGCTGGTGCTGCCGTCCGACCACGTGGTCCGCGATGCCGAGGCCTTCCGCGCCGCAGTGACTGCCGCCATGCCGGCCGCCGAGGCCGGTGCGCTGGTGACGTTCGGCATCGTGCCGCAGGCACCCGAGACTGGATTTGGCTACATTCAGGCCGATACTGGCGACAGCGTGCGGCGCGTGCTGCGCTTCGTCGAGAAGCCCGATGCCGCGACCGCGCAGGCCTACCTCGACGACGGCGGCTATTTCTGGAACAGCGGCATGTTCCTGTTCCGCGCTTCCCGCTATCTCGAAGAACTCGGCCGCCATCGGCCCGACATCGCCGCCGCCGCGCGCGCCGCCTGCGCGCATCTCGATCACGACGCGCTGTCGCAGGGCGGCGAGTTCCTCCGGCTCGATCGCGACGCCTTCGCCGCGTCGCCGTCGGAATCGATCGATTACGCGGTGATGGAGAAGACCGACGCCGCGATGGTGCTGCCGGTCGACATCGGCTGGAACGACGTCGGCTCGTGGTCTGCGCTGTGGGAGGTGAGCGAGCAGGACGGCGACGGCAACGCCCACCATGGCGACGTGATCGCGATCGACAGCCGCAACAGCTATGCCTATGCGCGCCGGCTGGTCGCGCTGGTCGGCGTGGACGATCTGGTGGTCGTCGAGACCGACGACGCGGTGCTGGTCGCGGCAAAGGACAAGGTGCAGGAGGTCAAGCAGGTGGTCGCGCGCCTGAAGGCCGAGCAGCGCTCGCAGGCCGCGCTGCATCGCGAAGTGCATCGCCCCTGGGGCAGTTACGACTCGGTCGATGCCGGCGACGGCTTCCAGGTCAAGCGCATCAAGGTCAAGCCCGGCGCCGCGTTGTCGCTGCAGTCCCATGAACGTCGCGCCGAACACTGGATCGTCGTGCGCGGTACCGCGCGCGTCACCCGCAACAACGACGTGTTCGAGCTGTTCGCCAACCAGTCGACCTACATCCCGATCGGCGCGAAGCATCGACTCGAAAACCCGGGAACGGAGATGCTGGAGCTGATCGAGGTGCAGTCCGGCGACTACCTCGGCGAGGACGACATCGTGCGCTACGAGGATGTATATGGGCGGGGGTGAGGCGTGAGGCGTTCGTGCGAACGGCGATGGGCGTGATCCTCGCCCTCTTCGACTTCGACGGCACGATCACCACGCGGGAGATGATGCCGGACTTCGTGCGCATGGCGGTGCCGCGCGCGCGCCTGCGCCTGTGGGGCACGCTGCTCGCGCCGTGGGTGTTCGGCTACAAGGCCGGCTGGGTGTCGGGTTCGAACATCCGGGGCAAGATCGTCCGCGCCGGGTTCAGCCGGATGCCCGAGGCCGATTACCGCGCGGCGGGCGAACGTTTCGCGCGCGACGTGCTGCCGCGCGTGCTGCGACCGGAGGCGATGGCACGGATCGCGTGGCACAAGGCGCGGGGCGACGCCATTGCTGTGGTGTCCGGCGGCTTCGACGTGTACCTGTCGCACTGGTGCCGCGCGCAGGGCATCGATCTGCTGTGCTCGAAGCTGGAGGTCGTCGACGGCGTGCTCACCGGTCGTTTCGACGGCGCGCAGTGCGTGCGCGAGGAGAAGGCGCGGCGGGTGCGCGAACGCTACGTGCTGCGCGAGTTCTCGGCGGTGCATGCCTACGGCGACACAGCGGAGGATGCGGAGCTGCTGGCGCTCGCGGACGAGAGCTGGTTCCGGGTGTGGCCGACCGGGGAAGGCGAGTCGCCGGTGAATTGACCTCCTCCCCCGCATGCGGGGGAGGATTGAGGAGGGGGAGCTCCGGTCCCGCATTGCCCCCATCCCGACCTTCCCCCGCATGCGGGGGAAGGAGAACAACCGGCGGAGTCAGTTCATCGCGATCAGTTCGTGACGATCAATCCAGCGACGCCAGCCACTCGTCGTCGGAGCCGTCGCTGATGCCTTCGAACAGGAAGGTCGACAGATAGCGTTCGCCGGTGTCGGGCAGCATGGTCAGCAGCACCGAACCTTCCGGTGCGCTTTCCGCGACCTTCAGCGCGGCGGCGGCGGTGGCGCCGGCGGAGAGGCCGACGAACAGGCCTTCCTCGATCGCGAGGCGACGCGCGGTGTCGCGCGCGACCACATCTTCGATGGGAACGATCTCGTCGGCGATCGTGCGGCTCAGCACGTCCGGCAGGAAGTCCGGGGTCCAGCCCTGGATCTTGTGCGGCTGCCATTCCTTGCCGCCGAGCAGCTGCGCGCCGGCCGGTTCGCTGGAGATGACCTTGATGTCCGGGCGCGCGAGCTTGAGCACTTCGCCGGCGCCGGTGATCGTGCCGCCGGTGCCCCAGCCGCTGACGAAGTAGTCGAGCCGCTTGCCGGCGAAATCGCGCAGGATTTCCGGGCCGGTGGTGCTGCGGTGGTAGGCCGGGTTGGCTTCGTTCTCGAACTGGCGTGCGAGGAACCAGCCGTGCTTCGCGGCGAGCTCCTTGGCCTTGCGCACCATGCCGCTGCCTCGCTCGGCGGCGGGGGTGAGGATGACCTTGGCGCCGTAGGCGCGCATGAGCTTGCGGCGTTCGACCGAGAAGGTCTCGGTCATGATCGCCACGAAGGGATAGCCGCGCGCGGCGGCGACCATCGCCAGCGCGACGCCGGTGTTGCCCGAGGTGGCTTCGACAATCGTCTGGCCGGGGCGCAGCAGGCCCTTGCGTTCGGCATCGAGCACGATCGCCAGCGCGAGGCGGTCCTTGACCGAGCCGCCGGGATTGAAGGATTCGACCTTGGCGTAGAGCGTCACGTGTTTCGGCGCGAGACGGTGCAGTTTGACGATCGGCGTGTTGCCGATGGTGTCGAGGATGCTGTCGTGGAGAGCCATGGGATGTCCTGGAGCGGTGTCGAGGGGGAAAGGGGATAGAGGAGGTCAGGCGGCCGCAGCGAGCGGCGTGTCCGTCCGGGCAGGCGCGACGATCATCGCATCGTCGCTCCCGGCGTCATGCTGCGCGTGGCCGTGCACGTGGTTCCTGCCGATCGGCGCGGCGCCGAACCAGTGCAGGCGCGCGGCGAGCCCGGCGACTTCGCCGACGAACAGCAGGGCGGGTGAACGCACATCGTGGGTACGGGCGGTCTCGGGCAGGGTGTCGAGCGTGGCCAGCACCACGCGCTGGTCCGGCCGCGATCCGTTCTCGACCAGCGCGCAGGGCGTCGACGCCGCGCGGCCGTGCGCCAGCAGGCGTGCTCGCACGCGTTCCAGCCCGGCGACGCCCATGTAGAACGCCAGCGTCTGGCCCTCGCGGGCGAAGCCGGCCCAGTCGAGTTCGTCGTTCTCGGCCTTGCTGTGCGCGGTGACGAAGCGCACCGACTGCGCATGGTCGCGATGGGTCAGCGGGATGCCGGCGTACGCGGCGCAGGCGAGGGCAGCGGTGATGCCGGGCACGACTTCGTAGTCGATGCCGTGGTCGCGCAGGTATTCGATCTCTTCGCCGCCGCGCCCGAACACGAAGGCGTCGCCGCCCTTGAGGCGCACTACGCGTTTGCCGGCCAGGGCGTGTTCGAGCATCAGCGCGTGGATCTTGTCCTGCGGCACGTGGTGATGGCCGGCTTCTTTGCCGACCTCGATGCGCTCGGCATCGCGGCGGGCGAGGTCCAGCACCTCGGCGCTGACCAGGCGGTCGTGGAGGATGACGTCTGCTTCGTTGAGCAGGCGCAGGCCGCGCAGGGTGAGCAGGCCTGCGTCGCCCGGGCCGGCGCCGACCAGGGCGACGCGTCCGGTCCGCTTCGCGGTATCGGCCTGTTCGATCCGTGCCAGCAGCGCGCGCTCGGCGCCGTCGTGGTCGCCGCGACGCAGCAGCGACGGGATCTCGCTGGTCATCACGCCATCGAAGAACCGCCGCCGCGCGCCGGTGTCGGCGATCCGGCTGCGGATGCGCCTCCGATGGCGGACCAGCAGCGTCCCGAGCGTGCCGATGGATTCATCGATCTCGGTTTCCAGACGTTCGCGCAGGTGGCGGGCCAGCATCGGCGCGCCGCCGCCGCTGGAGATGGCGATCTGCAGCGGGCCGCGTTCGACGCGGGCCGGCACCTGGAAGCTGCACAGCGGCGCGTCGTCGACCACGTTCACCCACAGGCGCCGGGCCTCGGCGGCCACGGCCACGGCGCGGTTCACCTCGGCATCGTCGGTGGCGGCCACCGCCAGCCAGGCGTCGTCGAGCCAGGCCGGCTGGAAGCGGCCGTCGAGGTGTTCGATCGCGCCTGTGGCGGACATCGCCTCGATTTCGGGTATCAGCTCCGGAGCGCCGACCCTCACCCGTGCACCGGTGGGCAGCAGCGCCGTGATCTTGCGCAGGGCCACCGCGCCTCCGCCGACCACCAGCACGATGCGACCGCGCAGGTCGAGGAAGGCCGGGAACAGCGGGGGAGGCTGGAAGTCCGGGGCCTCGCCGGCCGCCATGCACGGCGTCGCGTCCGCAGGGGCGGCAGGCGGCGCAACGGGCGTGGTGTGGGCAAGGGCGGGCATGGCCGGGTCCGGATCTGGGAGCAGGCAGTCCAACGTAAATCCGCGACCGGGACGCCGGAAATGACCGCCCTGACTTGCTATATAAGAATTTGGAATGTGCGATGACAGTTTTATTTCTATAAGTTATCAGAATTAAATCTCTTGATCCGCATGAAGAGATTAGATTTCAGGGCATCATTTGGGGTGCCCCGTTTCCCGTCCTTTCGCTCTCGCTTCCGGAAAGACCGTCATGACCCTTGTTCAACTGCGCTACTTCGTCGCAATTGCCGATGCGGGCTTCAACATCACCTCGGCGGCCGAACACGTCCACGCCACCCAGCCCGGGCTGTCGAAGCAACTCAAGCAACTGGAGGACGAGCTGGGTTTCCTGCTGTTCGTCCGCAAGGGAAGGAGCCTGGAAGAGCTCACCCCGGCCGGCGCGCAGGTGCTGGCCCATGCCCGCAAGATCCTGCTGGAAGCCTCGAACATCCGCGCCTTCGCCGCCAACCAGCGTCGTGACGGTCACGGCCAGCTGCTGATCGCCACCACCCACACCCAGGCCCGCTTCGTCCTGCCGCCGGTCATCTCGCAGGTCCACCAGGCCTATCCGCGGCTGAGCATCCATCTGCAGCCCAGCGCCGACGGCGACGTGCTGTCGCAGCTGGCGCGCGGCGAGGCCGACCTGGCCCTGATCAGCACCGCCGGGGACGTGCCGGCCGACGGCGTGGCCATCCCGCTGTTCCGCTGGCGCCGCGTCGTGCTGATGCAGCGCTCGCACCCGCTGGCGCAGAGCGGTGCGCGGCCGACCCTGGCCGACCTCGCCGGCTACCCGCTGGTCAGCTACGAATCCTCGATCCGCCCGGACTCCTCGCTGCGCCGCGCCTTCGCGACACGCGGGCTGGAGCCGCAGTTGGCGATGACCGCGCGCGACGCCGACCTGATCAAGACCTATGTGCGCGCCGGCATCGGCGTCGGCCTGCTCGCCGAAATGGCGGTCAGCGCGATCCAGGATTCCGACCTCGTCGCCTTCCCGGCGCCCGATGCGATCCCCGAGTGCACCGCCTGGGCCGTGCTGCCGCGCGAACGGGTGCTGCGCGACTACACCGTCGAATTGCTTGTCTCGCTCGCGCCGCAGCTCGATCGCCACGACCTGCGCCGGATCCTCGCCGGCAACCAGGCCGCGACCTGGCCGGCGCCGCCGACTTGGACTGACCTCAGCCAGGTGATCACCAACTGACGTCCGCTGCCCCGCCGGTCGGCTCTTCCCCCGCGCGCGGGGAAGGTCGTGATGGGGCGCCGGACGCGTGCGATCAGTCTCCCGCGCCTCGGAACGTCAGCACCTCGCCATCCTCGGGAATCCGCAGGCGGTCGCCGATGCCTGCGCGGCGTGCGGCCTCCGCCAGGCCGGCGCGGGTTTCCGGGCAATGGCCCAGGGCTTCGAGATGGTTGGCGATGACGATGCCGGGCGCGATGCGGCACAGCGCGACGACCTCGTCGATGCCCATGATGATCTCGCCGCCCACGTCGAATTTCGCGCCACCCGCCGGCACGACGCTCACATCCGGACGATGGCGCGTCACGAACGCCTCCACGGCCGGTGTCAGCACGGTGTCGCCGCTGAGATAGAGGCTGGGTTCGCCCGGCAGTTCGATCAGGTAGCCGACACCGTGCGCCATGAATCGACCGACCAGGCCGCGCCCGTGCGTGCAGCGCACGGTGCGGATGCGGCCGCCGAGGAAGGGCGATGGCTGCGCGTGGTCGGCCGGCAGCGGCCGGGCGTCCAGCCCGCGTGCGCGCAGGTGCGCAGCGTCCTCGGGCGAACAGACCACCGGAATGTTCCGCTCGCGCAGCCAGCGCTTCGCGGCGCGGTCGAGGTGGTCGAAATGCCCTTTCTGGCAATGCGTGATGAGGGCGTGGGTGACGCCGTCGAGGGCGGCATCGGTGCCGGCGGGCAGGTCGACCAGCGGATTGCGCTGGCGTCCGCCCAGGCCGGGACCGCCGAGGATCCGCAGCGGCGGCAGGGTGCCGCGTGGCGCCAGCATCGGATCGACCAGGATGCGGTGCGATCCGAGGGTGACGATGATCGTCGCGTTGCGCAGGTGCTGGATCTGCATGGGCCAGGCCTCGAAAGGGTGCCGGCATTGTCCGGAGGCGGGCCGGGCGCCCACAATGTCTGGAATGGACACCATTCATTCAAATATGGACGCGCCAACGACGTTGCGGATCGGCCTGCTGCTGTATCCCGACTGCCTGCCCACGGGCCTGTTCGCGTTCGCCGACCTGCTGCACGCGGCCAACCGGCGAACCGGTCGCTGCCTGTTCGACGCCCGCTTCGTGATGATCGGCGGCGATGCGGGCCGCGAGGCTGCGCCGGCCGCGCATGGCCTGCGTCTGGAGGGAATGGCGGCTTTCGAGGCGGATCGGTTCGATGCCGTCCTCGTGCCGGGATTCTGGGCGGAATCCCCAGGGCAGGTGAGTGCCGCGATCGAACGCCAGTCCGCGCTCGTCGACGCGCTGGCTGCCTGTCCGCCTCGCCTGTCCTGCTGGGCCTACTGCACCGGCGTGGCCTGGCTGGCGGCGAGCGGTCGCCTCGACGGCGAGCCGGCCACGACGACATGGTGGCTGGCGGACACGATGCAGGCGCGCTATCCGGGCGTGGCCTGGCGCTGCGAGCAGGACCTGGTCTCGACGTCGCGATCGATGACGGCCGGCGGCGTCAACGGCCACCATGCGATCGCGCAGACTGTCGTCGAGCGGCACCTGCCGCCTGCGCTGTTCCGCGACCTGGCCCGGATGATGGTCCTCCCTCGACCGGTGCAGCCGCATCCGGCGTTCCGCGCGATGAGCCTGATCGAACAGCGCAGCGGCCTGCTGCGGCGTCTGCACGCGCTGGTGGAGGCGACGCCCGCAGAGCGGCTGACGGCGGCGGCCCTGGCCGAGCCGCTGGCGATGTCCGAACGCACCCTGTCGAGGAAGGTTCTGCGTGAAACCGGCATGGCGGTGGCCGCGCATGCGCGCCGGGTGAAGCTCAATCAGGTGAGCGAGCGGTTGCTGCTGACGCGTGCGTCGGTCAGCCGCATCGCGATGGACCTGGGATTCAGCAGCGAATCGAATCTCGGCCGCATGTTCAAGGCGGCGACGGGCCTGTCTCCGCAGGCGTACCGGCGCGAATTCGCGCAGCGCTGATGTCCGCGCGGGGGCGGCGGCCTCAGGCGCTCTTCGCCAGCGACTCCGTGCCCCAGTCCTCGTGCAGGCCGCATTCGCGCTTGAGGCCGAAGAAGCGGGTGTCTTCCTCACTCATGCCGGCTTCCAGCGGGCGCGTGGTGTGGGTGTCGCCGATCGAGACGTAGCCTTCGTGCCACAGCGGGTGGTAGGGCAGGCCGTTCGATTCGAGGTATTTCCAGACGTCGTAGTCGCTCCAGTCGACGATCGGCTGCAGCTTCCAGCGGTTGTCGCGCAGTTCCAGGAAACCGGCGCCGGCGCGCGAGCTGGACTGGCTGCGACGCAGGCCGGCGATCCAGGTGCGCACATCGAGTTCGCGCAGCGCGCGCTGCATCGGTTCGACCTTGCGGATCTGGTTGTAGTGCTTCAGGCCTTCCAGGCCCTGTTCCCAGAGCTTGCCGTGGCGCGCTTCCATCCACGCGATGCCGACCTGCGGCCGATAGACATGCAGGTTGAGCTTGAGGCGCTCGGTCAGTTCGTCGATGAAGCGGTAGGTTTCCGGGAACAGGTAACCCGTGTCGACCACGATCACCGGGATGTCCGGCTTCACCTGTGTCGTCATGTGCAGGGCCACGGCGGCCTGCGCGCCGAAGCTCGACGACAGTGCGTGGTTGCCGGCGAGGTGCTCCAGCGCCCATTCGACGCGCTCGGGTGCGCTGCGCGCGCCCAGCCAGCGGTTGAGTTCGGCGAGCGCCTGCGGCGACTCGGCGGCGGTGACGGGGTCGGGCAGGCTCATGCGACCAACTCCAATGGCAGCGTCCTGCTGCCGCTCACGTCGACGGCGACGACGCCGGCGCGGACCAGGAAATCGCCGAAACGTTCGCTGGCGCCGCGCTCGGCGGCGTAGCGCGCGAACAGCGGGTCGAGGGTCGCCAGGATTGCGGCCTCGTCGATGTTCTCGCGATACAGCGTGTTCAGGCGCTGGCCGCGATGGTCGGCGCCGATCATCAGGTTGTAGCGGCCCGGTGCCTTGCCGACCAGCGCGATCTCGCCCAGATACGGACGCGAGCAGCCGTTCGGGCAGCCGCTGAGGCGGATGTGCAGGTCGGCGCCGTCGAGGCCGTGCGTCGACAGCAGGGCTTCGATGCGATCAACGAACGCCGGCAGGTAGCGCTCGGCTTCGGCCATCGCCAGGCCGCAGGTCGGCAGCGCGACGCAGGCCAGTGCGGCCTTGCGCGCCGGAGACGCGGCCGTGTGCGTGTCGAGCGCGTATTCGCGGACCAGCGCATCGATCGCGTCGCGCTGCGAGGCGTCGAGGTTGGCGATCAGCAGGTTCTGGTTCGCGGTCAGGCGGAACTCGCTACGGCCGCCGGCTTCGTCGAGCAGCGCGGCGATCCTGCGCAGGCCGGTCAGGTGTTCGACGCCGTCCCGGTCCCAGATGCGGCCGGCGATGATCCGCAGCGTGAGATGCCACAGGCCGTCATCGCCCTGGCTCCAGCCGAACTGGTCGGCGTTGTGGTCGAAGGCGTAGGCGCGGGCGGGGCCGAACGCGATGCCGGCGCGCTTCGCGACTTCGTCGCGGAAGTTCTCCAGGCCGTGGTCGTCGATCGTGTACTTCAGGCGCGCGCGCTTGCGCACCGCGCGGTTGCCCCAGTCGCGCTGCGTCGTGACGACGGCTTCGCCGACTGCGATCACCTGGTCGGGCGTGATGAAGCCGATCACGTTCGCAAGGCGCGGGTAGGTTTCAGGGTCGCCATGGGTCGCGCCCATGCCGCCGCCGACGCTGACGTTGTAGCCGGCGAGTTTTCCGTTCTCGATGATCGCGATGTAGCCGAGATCCTGCGCGAACACGTCGACATCGTTGCTCGGCGGCACCGCAAAGCCGATCTTGAACTTGCGCGGCAGGTAGACGGCGCCGTAGATCGGCTCCTCTTCCTCGCCGCTGCCGGCGACCTTCTCTTCGTCCAACCAGATTTCGTAGTAGGCGCGGCTGTTCGGCAGCAGGTGCTTCGACAGCGCCTCGGCCTGCGCCTGCACCTGCGTGTGCACGGCGGAGAGATAGGGGTTCGCGGCGACCGCGATGTTGCGGTTGACGTCGCCGCAGGCGGCGAGGGTGTCGATCAGCGCGGCGTTGATCGCCTGCATCGTCGCCTTGAGCTCGCCCTTGATCACGCCGTGGTACTGGAAGGCCTGGCGCGTGGTCACGCGCAGGCCGCGTTCGGCATAGGTCGTCGCGATGGCGTCGAGCTTCAGCCACTGCGCGGGCGTGACCACGCCGCCCGGGGTGCGGGTGCGGATCATGAACGAATACGCCGGCTCCAGTTTCTGCCGGCGGCGCTCGTCGCGGATGTCGCGGTCGTCCTGCTGGTAGCTGCCGTGGTACTTGATCAGGGTCTGGTCGTCCTCGGCCAGCGCACCGGTGATCTGGTTGCCCAGCGATTCGACCAGCGTGCCGCGCAGGCGACCGCTCTGCCGTTTGATGTCTTCGACGGAGTGAGCGGCCATATCAGTACACGTCCCGGGCGTAGCGACCCTGCGTCTGCAGGGTATTGAGGTAGTCGTTGGCGTCTTCGGCGGACTTGCCGCCCTGCACCGCGATGATGTCCAGCAGTGCGGCGTGCACGTCCTTGGACATGCGCGTGGCGTCGCCGCAGACGTAGAGGTGCGCGCCGTTCTCCAGCCACGCGTAGAGTTCGCGCGCCTGTTCGCGCAGGCGGTGCTGCACGTAGACCTTGCTGGCCTGGTCGCGCGAGAACGCGAGGTCGAGCCGGTGCAGCGCGCCGCGCTTCAGTGCGTCCTGCCACTCGACCTGGTAGAGGAAGTCCTCGCGGGCGTGCGGGTTGCCGAAGAACAGCCAGTTGCGGCCGGTCGCCGCGACGGCCTCGCGTTCCTGCACGAAGGCGCGGAACGGCGCGACGCCGGTGCCCGGGCCGATCATGATGATGTCCTTGGCTCCGTCGGCGGGCAGGCGGAAGCGCTCGTTGTGCTCGATGTACACCTGCACCTGCGCGCCTTCCTCGCGGGCGGCGAGGAAATGCGAGGCCGCGCCCCAGCGGGTCGCGTCGCCTCGGGCGTACTCGACATGGGCAACGGTCAGGTGCGCTTCGTCGCCGACGGCCTTGCGGCTCGACGCGATCGAATACAGGCGCGGCTGCAGCGGACGCAGGGCTTCGACCAGCGCCTCGGCAGTCCAGGCGCCCGGATGGTCGTGCAGCAGGTCGATGATCTGCGCATCGGCCATGAGGGCGGTCAGCGCTTCGCGCTGGTCGGGTGCGAGCAGGCGGTTCAGCGCGTCGCTGCCGGCGTGCGCGGCGTGGGTGGCGACGAACGGACGGCTCAGGCGGGTGATCTCGCGGCGCTTGCCCAGCCAATCGCGCAGGGGCAGGGTGTCCGTGCCCATGGTGACCGGCGCGGCGGCATCGAGGCCGAGTTCGGCGACGATCGCTTCGACCAAAGCCGGCGGGTTCTCGATGACCACGCCCAGCGCGTCGCCCGGTTCGTAGTCCAGGCCGGCGCCTTCCAGCGACAGCTCGATGTGGCGGATGTCCTTGTCCGAACCGCGACCGGTGATGCGCTGGTTGGTCAGCAGCTCGGCGACGAACGGGCGTTCGCGGGTCCAGGCGACCGGGGCGGCGAGGTGCGGGCGCAGCGGGGTGACCGTGGCCAGCGGGGCGCTGCGCGCCTTGAGCGCCTCCTTGCCTTCGGCCAGGACCTGCGCGACCCAGGGCGTGGCCACGGTGTCGATGTCGAGGTCGGCATCGGCGCGGGCCACCCAGCGCTGGGCGCCCAGGGCTTCGAGGCGGGCGTCGATGCGCTGGCCGATGGCGCAGAACTGCGGATAGCTGGAGTCGCCCAGGCCGAGGACGGTGTAGCGCAGGCTGGGCAGCTTCGGCGCGCGCTTGCCGTCGAGGAATTCGACCAGCGCGCGGGCGTCGTCCGGCGGGTCGCCGTCGCCCTGGGTGCTGATCACGATCGCAAGATAATGCTCGTCCTTGAGCTCCCGAGTCGGATACGCATCGGCGCGCAGCAGGCGCACCGGAAGGCCTTCGGCCTCGAATTTCGCGGCCAGGGCTTCGGCCAAGCGCTTCGCATTGCCGGTCTGGCTGCCATAGACCACGGTCAGGCGCTCGCGCGGCTGCGCGGCGGCGTCGGCCTGACCGGCCACCGGCGCCAGCGGCACCAGGCCGCCCTGCGCGCGTGCAAGCCCGGCCGCATAGCCCGACAGCCACCACAGGCCAGCGCTGTCCAGGCCCTCGGCGAGGCGGGCGATCTGGGCGAAAGGCTCCACCGACAGCGGCGGCTGCGCGAGCGTGGACAGGGCGACGGTGGCGGGGGCGGAGGACATGGCGGGAACCTGGGGCTGCCCGGGATGGGGGTCCGGGGGATGGACCCAGCCTATGTCCCTGTATTTCAAGCAGGAAAGGATCGGTCGTTATTCGCTTATGCCGGCGCGCACTTTCGACGCAGGGAGGGTTTATCGATACTGGAAAGCCTTCAGCGGCTCCTCCCCACATGGAACTGCCCCCCGATTTCCTCCTGTTCATCGCGATCGGTTTCGCTGCGCAACTCGTCGATGGCGCGCTGGGCATGGCCTATGGTGTGACCGCATCCACGCTTCTGCTGGGCTTCGGCGTGCCGCCGGCGGTCAGCAGCGCGACCGTGCATGCCGCCGAGTGCTTCACCACCGGCACCTCGGCGATCTCGCACCACGCGTTCGGCAACATCGACCGCAAGCTGTTCCGGCGGCTGCTCCTGCCCGGGGTGCTGGGCGCGGGCATCGGTGCGTACCTGCTGACCGCGATCGACGGCGACGCCCTCAAGCCCTGGATCGCGGGCTACCTGCTGCTGATGGGCGTGATCATCCTGTTCAAGGCCTTCAAGGAGCTGGTGCCGCGCGAAGTCACCTCGCACGTCTCCACGGTCGGCTTCATCGGCGCCTTCCTCGACGCCATCGGGGGCGGCGGCTGGGGCCCGATCGTGGCCACCAACCTGATCGCCCGCGGGCACGAGCTGCGCCTCACCGTGGGCAGCGTGAACGCGGTGGAATTCTTCGTCACCCTGACGGCGTCGATCGTCTTCCTGGTCACGATGGGCTTCAGCCACATCGGCATCGTGGTCGGCCTGGCCATCGGCGGCGTGCTGGCTGCCCCGCTGGGCGCCTGGCTGATCCGCTTCGTCAAACCCCGCGTGCTCATGCCCTTCGTCGGCCTGCTGGTGATTGGCCTGAGCCTGCGGACCCTGTACAAGACCTTCGCCGGGTAAGCCATCGATCGTTCGTCCTCCCCGGCCCCGCCACACCTGGTTCCCCTGTCGAGAGTCCATGTCCATTCCCGCCCTCAGTCATCTCGATCGGCTCGAAGCCGAGAGCATCCACATCCTCCGCGAGGTCGCGGCCGAGTTCCGCAACCCGGTCATGCTGTATTCGATCGGCAAGGACAGTTCCGTGCTGCTGCACCTGCTGCAGAAGGCGTTCGCGCCGGGCCGGTCGCCCATCCCGCTCATGCACATCGATACGGGCTGGAAGTTCCGCGAGATGATCGACTTCCGCAACCGCCGCGCCGAAGAAACGGGTATCGAGCTGCGCGTGCACACCAATCCGGAAGGCGTGGCGATGGGCATGAACCCGATCACCTTCGGCGCCACCGTGCATACCGACGTGATGAAGACCCAGGCGCTGAAGCAGGCCCTGGACCTGCACTGCTTCGATGCCGCGATCGGCGGCGCGCGCCGCGACGAAGAGAAGTCCCGCGCCAAGGAACGCGTGTTCTCGTTCCGCACCGCGCAGCATCGCTGGGATCCGAAGAACCAGCGCCCGGAGCTGTGGAACCTCTACAACACCCGCATCCACAAGGGCGAATCGGTGCGCGTCTTCCCGATTTCCAACTGGACCGAACTGGACGTGTGGCTGTACATCTTCCGCGAGAAGATCCCCGTGCCCTCGCTGTATTTCGCCCAGGAGCGCCCGGTGGTCGAGCGCGACGGCGCATTGATCATGGTCGACGACGACCGTCTGCCGCTGCACGCGGGCGAGACCCCGGCGATGAGGCGCGTGCGCTTCCGCACCCTCGGCTGCTACCCGCTGACCGGCGCGATCGAATCCGAGGCCGACACGCTGGAGAAGATCATCGCCGAGATGCTCGTCGCCACCACCTCCGAACGCCAGGGGCGTGTGATCGACCACGATCCCTCCGCCTCGATGGAGAAGAAGAAGCAGGAGGGCTATTTCTGATGAACGCCGAACTCCAGACCCCGGAAACCGCCGTGCAGGACGCCGTCGCCGCCGTCGCCAGCTATCTCGAACAGCACGAACACAAGCAGCTGCTGCGCTTCATCACCTGCGGCAGCGTCGACGACGGCAAGAGCACGCTGATCGGTCGACTGCTGCACGACACCAAGCTGCTGCTCGACGACCAGCTCGCCGCGCTCGAAGCCGACAGCCGCCGCCACGGCACGCAGAACGGCCAGATCGATTTCGCGCTGCTCGTCGACGGCCTGCAGGCCGAGCGGGAGCAGGGCATCACGATCGATGTCGCCTACCGTTTCTTCAGCACCGACCAGCGCAAGTTCATCGTCGCCGACTGTCCCGGCCACGAGCAGTACACGCGCAACATGGCCACCGGCGCATCCACTGCCGACCTCGCCATCGTGCTGGTCGACGCGCGCAAGGGCCTGCTGACCCAGACGCGCCGGCACAGCTACATCGTCTCGCTGCTGGGCATCCGCCACGTGGTGCTGGCGGTGAACAAGATGGACCTCGTCGACCACGACGAATCCGTGTTCGCGCGCATCGCCGAGGACTACCGCGCGCTGGCCGCGCAGCTCGGCATCGCCAACGTCACCGCGATCCCGCTGTCCGCGCTCAACGGCGACAACATGCTCGAGCGTTCGGCGCGCATGCCCTGGTACGCCGGCCCGACGCTGCTCGAACACCTGGAAACGGTGGATGCGTCGCACGCGCGCAAGGACCTCGGCCTGCGCATGCCGGTGCAGTGGGTCTGCCGGCCCGACCAGAACTTCCGCGGTTTCGCCGGCACCCTCGTGTCCGGCGCGGCGCGGGTGGGCGACGAGATCGTCGCGCTGCCGTCCGGACGTCGCTCGAAGATCGCGCGCATCGTCACCGGCGACGGCGACCTGGAGGTCGCGATCGTCGGCCAGGCGGTCACGCTGACCCTGGAAGACGAGATCGACATCAGCCGTGGCGACGTGATCGCCGCCGGTGGCGCACCGGCGCAGGTCGCCGACCAGTTCGCCGCGCACGTGCTGTGGATGGGCGAGCAGGCGCTGCTGCCGGGCCGGCCGTACTGGCTGAAGATCGGCGCGCGCACGGTCGGCGCCTCGGTCACCGAGATCAAGCACCGCGTCGACGTGAACACGCAGGACCACCTGGCCGCGAAGCACCTCGAACTCAACGAGGTCGGCTACTGCAACCTGCACCTCGACCAGCCTGTGGCCTTCGAGGCCTACGCCGACAGCCGCGAGCTCGGCGCCTTCATCCTGATCGACCGCCAGACCAACGGCACGGTCGCCGCCGGCACCCTCGATTTCGCGCTGCGCCGCGCCGCCAACATCCACTGGCAGCACCTCGAAGTGGACAAGGCCGCCCGTGCCCGCAGCCTCGGCCAGTCGCCGCGCTGCGTGTGGTTCACCGGCCTCTCGGGCTCCGGCAAGTCGACGGTGGCCAACCTGGTCGAGAAGCGCCTCGCCGCGCTCGGCCTGCACACCTACATCCTCGACGGCGACAACGTCCGCCACGGCCTCAACAAGGACCTGGGCTTCAGCGAAGAGGACCGCGTCGAGAACATTCGCCGCGTCGCCGAGGTGTCGAAGCTGATGGTCGATGCCGGCCTGATCGTGCTGGTCAGCTTCATCTCGCCCTTCCGCGCCGAGCGACAGATGGCGCGCGAGCTGTTCGAGGGCGACGAGTTCGTCGAAGTCTTCGTCGACACGCCGCTGGCGGTCGCCGAGGGCCGCGATGTGAAGGGCCTCTACGCCAAGGCCCGCGCCGGCAAGATCCCGAACTTCACCGGCATCGATTCGCCCTATGAAGCCCCGGAATCGCCGGAACTGCGGCTGGATACGGTCGCCCACTCGCCGGAAGCCCTCGCGGAGGCGGTGGTGCAGCGGATCCTGGGGCAGGGCTGACCCGCGAACCGGGCAGGGCGGTGCCCTTGCCCGGTCCTGTCGGCTGGCCACCGGCCCATCGATGCGTCCATCGATGCGCCCATCAACCAGCCCATCAATATGAAGGCCCGGTTTTCACCGGGCCTTCTGTCGTTCCGGAACCTTGTTCGAGCGCGCCGTCAGGACGGGGCGCTCAGTTCCGGAGCTGCACGGGCGACGCCTTGGACCGCGGCGCGACGCGCGCCGGCGGCTCGTGTTCCTGTTCGCAGGTGATCCGCAGCGGCTGCGGTGTGCGGATGCCGAAATGGACATGGTCGTCGCAGTCGGACGCCAGCGGCACGGCATCGCCGGGAATCCAGACTTCGACCTCGATGCCGTCGATGCGGAAGCGCCGCACGCCGAGCAGGGAGAAGAGATAGGCCTGGGCGCCGCTCGGCAGCACGATCGGCTGCAGGCAGGCGCCATCGAAATGCAGGCGGCTGCCGGCGGGCCCTATGACACCGAGGGTGACGCGGTCCTGCAGGCGGCGCTGCAGCGTGACATGGATGTCGTCACCGATGCGGACCGTCCCCCCGATCCGGCAAGTCATCACCACCACTCTGCACCTCTCCTGTGAAGACAGCGACCATGCCTGGCCTTTCCGTCGGTCCCGGTTCGATCCGCCCGATGCGCGCGGCTGCGCGCTGGCGTGACCGATGTCGCCGATCGGCGACCTTGCGCCGATCCCGGAACCGCCCCTTGTCCCGCGGTTACCCCATTCGGAATCGAAGTTAGCACAATTGACATGCCTGTCAATCGAGGGCGGATCATGCGAACCTGTCGCCCGGAAGTCGGGTAGGCAGGCCCATGGACAAGTACGCACAAGCCCTCATGCAGGCGATGGACGAAACCGGCACCAGCAACACGCGGGTGGCGGAAGTCGCGCGGGTCGGCCGCAACAATGTCGCGCACTGGCGCGTCGGGCGGCGCCCCATCCCCGCCGAGCACGCCCCGGCCATCGCCGCCCTGCTGGGCGTCGCGCCCGAGCGCATCAGTCGCGCCTACGACCAGATGCTCCGCGTCGAATCCGCCCAGCAGGTCATGGCCCTCCAGGGCCTGCGCTCCGGGGCGACGCCCGACGCGCATGTGGCGATCGAGCGCCTGGACGGCTTTGCCCGTGCCGACATGCCCGTGCGCATCTGGCTGCCCGAATTCGTCGTCCGTCGGGAACTGGGGCCGACACCGGTCCAGCACGTCCGATGGGCGGTGCAGCTGTCCCGCGCCATGGAACCGGACATCCGCCGCAATGCCCTGGTGCTGGTCGACACCAGCATGACCCGGCACGAGGACGTGGTCGACGGTGGCCTCTATGCCTACACCCTCTGGGGGCGTCCGGACATCCGCCGAGTCCTGCCCCGGCGCGACGGCTGGCTGCTCGTCGGGCAGGACCCGGGGGTCGATCGCGTCCACGTGCCCGTGTCCGAGTTAACGGATCTGCGGATCCTCGGCGCGGTCGTCGGCGCGCTCTGACCGGGGCGACGCGTCGAATCGTTTGACGGGCCCCTCAATTTGTGCAAATTAAGCCCGATACGAACAACCAGAAGAGGCGTGTGCGGATCGTCCCGGTGAGGGTTCGCAGGAACATGCAATGGAAGATGCGAAGTGGAAAAGCATCGCCAAAGGATTGGCATTTTCGGTGGTCTACTGCTTTGCGTATCTCGCGGCTTGGTTCAGTTCGCTTGACCAGTGGTTCCTTCCCGCGGGAATTCGCATCGCCGGCCTGCTGCTTCTGCCGATCCGCTATTGGCCGTACCTCTTCATCGGCGACATCGCCGCGCTCGGCCTGCTGCGCGTGCCGCGCGCGCCCGTCGATGGCGCACTGTGGGCCTATGCCAGCCCCTTCCTGCTGATTTCCATGATCGCCATGGTGCCTGCCGTGCTGCACAGGCGCCTGTCCACCCTCGTCGCGCAGGTGCGATGGCTGCCGTTCTCGGCGCTGCTGCTCGCCCTGTGGGGCGCCGCCAGCAACGCGATCGTGAACTTCCTCCTGTCCGGGCCGCCGGTGATGGCCTCGCTCGAAGGCTTCCTCCGCGTCTCCGTCGGCTACCACCTGGGCATCACGATCGTGCTGCTGCCTTGCCTGCTGTGGATGACGCGGCAGGTGTCCTGGTTCGCGACCCGAGGCTTCCGTCGCAACGCTGCGATCGCTGCCGGGGTCGTCGTCACCCTGTATCTGGTCCTCCATGTCGCCCAGGACCTGGCCGTGGGCATCCGCCAGGGCCTGCTCATGCTCATGATCACGCCTGCAGTGGGGCTCACGCTGCTGCATGGCTGGCGCGGCGCGGCGTTCGGGACCTGGATCGGCAACCTCGCGGTCGGCGCGATCCTGCCCAACTTCGGCTTCGAGGGCGGCCACGATTCCGGCGTGTTCATCGCGCAGCAGGCGCTGGTGATCACGGCGACGGCGGTGCTCGCCATCGGCTGGTCGATGACCCGGCACCACCAGAACGCCAGCCAGTCCGGTGTCGCCGAGGAGGAAGCCAGGCGGCTCGCGCGCACCAGCTTCGACACGACCGAGCACATCCTGCGCGAACAGCTGCTCTACATGGCGCAGATGCAGTTGATGCTCGACGGCGAACGCAAGATGCTCGCCGACTGGCTGAAAAGCCAGGGACGCTTCGAGGATGCGATGAACCTCAACAGCAGCGGCATGGTGCATCGCCAGGCGTTCGACGAGCAGGCGATGGCCCTCTATCCGATCCAGCTCGAAGAGGGTGGCCTGTTCAAGGCCGTGCACAACCAGGCGTTCAGCGACTTCTGGGCCGGCGATGCCCATGTCAGCTATGGCTTCCGGGGGCCGGTGAAGACGCTGTCCACCGGTCTGCAGCTCACGGCGTATCGCTGCATCTGCCATGCGATGGCGCTGCTGTCGGACTACAACCCGGACGAGTACCGCATCAACATGCGTGCCTGGAGCGCCAGTCGATCCCGCGGCATCGTGCTGCACGTCGGTGTGGTGCCCACGTCGCAGCAGGAAACCTCGCATGCGGGGGAAACCGCGCAGATGCTGCTCAATGCGCGGATCAAGGCCCATGGCGGCCTGCTGCGCCGCCATGGGCACCAGCTCTCGATCCTGCTGACCGAAGCCGGCACGGGCCACTGAGCCCGGATCAGTAGGTCGACGTCGGCCTGCGAATCCACCAGCGCTGGCGGATGCCGTCCTCGTACACCACCACTTCCACATCGGGACCGAGATAGACCGTCGTCGGTGTTCCGGCGGGTGCGGTCGTGCCATCGACCACGACGTGATCCGCATCGGAGCCGATCGGCAAGACCCAGAACGTGTCCTCGATGCGACCGACGGCAGTGCGTACCACGCCTGCGCTGTCGTTGATCTGCAGATAACGGATGCCATCGCGTTCGAACTGGTAGACCTGCCATGGCGAATTCGGTGCGAGATCGGTGGAAGGCGGATTCGTCTGGCCGAGTCCGTTCGAGGGAACGGGTTCGCCGACGCCACCGCTGGGACAGCATGCACTCGCAGGCGAAATCGCCAGCCACGATCCAAACAAGGCCAGGATCGAATATGCCAGTGCGCGACTGTGTTGAATCAACATGGGCTACTCCTTGGATATATTTCGATAAACCATTTGCTGTCGGCTCCCCTGCGCTGGTTACGCCAACGATTCCGTGCCCGCAGGGCGGATCCTCGGGCAAACCGACGTTAACATCCGGGATTGCTTCGTGGTTGGGATTACGATGTCGTCTCGACCGGCGGGTCGGTTCGGCGAGGGACGGCAGGCGAATTACCGGACATTCGTTCCGGTTTGCGGCATGCGCACAGCGCTGCCGCGCTTGAATCAAGCGTTTGGATCACGCGTTTTTCGTATACCGCAGGCGACGTGCGCGAGCCATCGCGGCGCCCGTGACGATTTTCCGTGCGGGGGAAACGCTGGTCGATCCGGGTCGTGCCGGATTTTTGCCGGAGCGAGTGCGGTCGATATTCGCCCTGGAAACGTGACGGCCGAGTTCCGTGACTGCGCTGTCATCGGCGCGTGCGTGCTGAGCGCACACGATCCACGTATCGCTGGCGCGATTCCGGTCTTCCTGCAATCTGTTCCGATGCGTTCGGTCGCCATGCGGGACGATGGCGTCCCGCATGGCGACGACGGCTCGACAGGCCTCAGCAGCAGCCGTGCTCGCCGTGATGATGACCGCCTGCCACGGCAGCGACACCGGTGGTTTCGCCGCGCTGGCTGGCGTTGCGATGCGCGGCGATCACCTGCGACACGCAGGCGGTGACGCGCTTGCCCATCGGGATGTCGAGGAATTCGTTCGGTCCGTGCGCGTTCGACTGCGGACCGAGCACGCCGGTGATCATGAACTGCGCGCCCGGGAATTTCTCGCCCAGCATGCCCATGAAAGGAATCGTGCCGCCTTCACCCATGTACATCGCCGGCTTGCCGAAGAAGGTCTGGCTGGCGCTGTCGATCGCCTGTTCCAGCCACGGACTGAGCGTCGGTGCGTTCCAGCCGGTGGAATCCTTTTCCAGATGCAGCGAGACCTGCGCGCCGTAGGGCGGATCGCGCAGCAGCGTGTCGGTCAGCAGTTGCCCGGCGTGCTTGCCGTCGAGCGTGGGCGGCAGGCGCAGGCTCAGTTTCACGGCGGTGAACGGGCGGAGCACGTTGCCTGCGGACGACAGCGGCGGCATGCCGTCCACGCCGGTCACCGACAGCGCAGGGCGCCAGGTGCGGTTGAGCACGAGTTCGGTCAATTCGTCGTGCATCGGCGTCATGCCCGGCAGGAACGAGAACTTGTCGTAGACCGCCGTGCCCAGCACTTCGGCGCAGGTCTTCGCCTGGGCGAGACGATCGGCCGGAATCTCCACCTGCATGCCTTCGATCAGGATGCGCCCTGTCTTCTCGTCCTCGATGCGCGACAGCAACTGGCGGAGGATGCGGAAGCTCGACGGCACGATGCCGGAGGCGTCGCCGGAGTGCACGCCTTCGTCCAGCACCTTCACGGTGAGGTTGCCGCCGGCCAGGCCGCGCAACGACGTGGTGCACCACAGTTGTTCGTAGTTGCCGCAGCCCGAATCCAGGCAGACCACCAGCGAAGGCTTGCCGATGCGCGGCGCGAGATGGTCGACGTAGGCGGGCAGGTCGTAGCTGCCGGATTCCTCGCAGGCTTCGATCATCACCACGCAGCGCGCATGCGGAATCCCCTGTTCGCGCAGCGCGAGGATCGACGTGAGCGAACCATAGATGGCGTAGCCGTCGTCGGCGCCGCCGCGACCGTAGAGGCGGTCGCCCTTGATCACCGGCGTCCACGGGCCGAGGTCGTCGTCCCAGCCGGTCATTTCCGGCTGCTTGTCGAGATGGCCGTAGAGCAGGATGCAGTCGTCGCCGGTGCCGGCATCGGCGCTGGCCGGGATGTCGATGAAGATCAGCGGCGTGCGGCCGTCCAGGCGCACCACCTCGACCTGCATGCCCGGCACGTCCTGGGCGCGCGCCCATGTCGTCATCAGCTCGACCGCCGCATCCATGTGGCCGTGCGCGGCCCAGTCCTTGTCGAACATCGGCGACTTGTTGGGAATGCGGATGTATTCGACCAGCTGCGGAACGATTTCCTCGTCCCATTTGCGGCCAACGAAATGTTCGATGCGACTGATGTCCATGCGGCGGGTCCGGCGGCGGAAAAAGACTCCATGGATTCTACGCGGCTTGGCGGGGGTCGGGTTTTTCCGACACGGGCGAGGGGATTTTCCGCAGCCCACGGCGGGTGGTCCGGCGATGGGGGCGGATGGCCCGGATCCGGAGACTGTCCCTGTCGACGCGATGCAGCGGATGCCACGAAACACCGGCCGCTGCAGACGCGGGACGAACCCAAACCCTTCAATCGATCCAACCCATCCAAAGGAAAAACACCATGAACCTGTTCAACACCGCCCGCATCCTCGCCACCGCCGCCCTGTCGCTGGGCCTGAGCCTGGGCGCCCTCGCCGCCGAGAAGGTCAACATCAACAGCGCCGATGCCGCCACGCTCGACCGCGTGCTGGTCAACGTCGGCCCGGCCAAGGCCGAGGCGATCGTGGCCTACCGCAAGCAGAACGGGCCGTTCCGCAGCGCCGAACAGCTTGCCCAGGTCGATGGCATCGGCCTGAAGACGGTCGAGCGCAACCGCGAGCTGATCATGGTCGGTGGCGCGGCGCCTGCGGCACGTCCCGCAGCGGCGGCCGGCAAGGCACCGGCGGTGGTGGCGGCCCCGAAGAAGCGCTGATCGCCCACTGTCGCGACTCGAACGGGGTCGGGTTCACTTCGCAGGGAGTGAACCCGGCCCCGTTTGGATGACCGCGTTTGGATACACTCCGCCGCATCGATCCCGGAGCCCCCATGACACAGCCCCGCCTGATTCCAGCCAACGAGTATCGCCGCGAGCGCTGGCGCAATGGTTTCGGCTGGACGCGGGAGATCCTGCGCTGGCCGGAGGGTGGCGACGATTGGGATTGGCGGCTGTCGATCGCCGAGATCGAACAGGACGGCCCGTTCTCCGCGTTTCCGGGCGTCGAGCGCGAACTGGTCCTGCTCCACGGCCATGGGGTACGCCTGCATTTCGACGACGGCGAAGTGCGCGAAGTCCTGCCGCCCCATGGCCGCGTCCGTTTCGCCGGCGAGCGTTCCGCCCGCGGCGAGCTCGTCGACGGGCTCACCCACGATTTCAACCTGATGTGGCGTCGTGATCGCATCGACGCCGAGGTGTGGCATCGCCCGCTCGTGGGTTCGATGGTGCTGTTCGTCGAACCCGGGGAGCGCTGGGTCGTGCACGTGCTGTCGGGGCATGCGCATGCCACCGGCAGCGACGCCCGCTGCGATGCCGCCGCCAGCGACACCCTGCTGTTTCCGACCGGCTCGACGCGCGCGCGCTACGCGCTGGATGGTGGCGGCGAAGTGCTGGTGATCCGCCTGCGCACGCGCGGAGACTGACGCCATCGATTGATGCGATCGATCGGGTGCGCGAGCTTTGCGTGTCGATGGCGATGCCGCAAGTCCGTGCGTGCTTCCCGGCGAACGCAGCGTTCCCCGGCGAATTGATCGTGATCAAGGTCGGGAAAAGAGGGCGGCCATAACCTGCGCCACCCTTTCCTTCCAAGGACGACCGCCATGGGTTTCGTTCTCTTCGAGTCCGGCCAGCATCGTTGCGTGGCCTACAGCGATCTGGTGCGCGGCGACGACGGCGTGCAGGCCAACCAGTTCCTCATCAAGCACGGCGACGCCTCGGCGCTGATGGACCCGGGCGGCGCGCTGCTCTACAACCCGCTGGTGCTGGCCTTGGGGCGCGATGTGCGTCCGCACGAGATCGGCCTGATCCTGTGCTCGCACCAGGACCCCGACATCATCGGCGCGATCGACAAGTGGCTTCTGTACACCAAGGCCACCGTGGTCTGCTCGAAGCTCTGGGGGCGGTTCGTGCCCCACCTCGTGCCGCACTACATGGAGAACGCGGGCCGTGAGCGCTACCTCCTGGTCGACGACGAGGGCGCGCGCATTCCGCTGGGCGACGCGCACCTCGTCGCCCTGCCGGCGCACTTCCTGCATTCGGTGGGCAACCTGTCGTTCTACGACCCGACCAGTCGCATCCTGTTCTCGGGCGATGTTTGCTCCGGCCTCGTCCCTAGCGGGCGCGAATACGCCTTCGTCGAGGATTTCGAGGCCTACCGGCCTTGCATGGAGGGCTTCCACCGCCGTTACATGGCCAGCAACCGCGTGCTCCGGCTGTGGGTGGACATGGTCCGCGACCTCGCGCCGGAGATGATCGTGCCGCAGCACGGCATGCCATTCCGCGGTGAGGCGATGACGCAGATGCTGGACTGGCTGTCGCGCCTGGATTGCGGCATCGACCTGCTCGGGCCGATGCACTATCGCCACCAGGTCACCCGCGAGGCGACCCCGGCGCATTACTGAGCAGGCCTGTGCCCGACCGACGAGGCGGGCCGTCGACGCCGGCCTGGCGTCCCAATCGATGCCTTTCACCCTGACACCCGGCCTCCGCTGCCGGGTGTCTTCGTTTGTGCGGATGGTCGCCGTGCCGAGCCGGGGTGGTGTATCGGGCGGGGCAGGGTAGGTCGGAAGTCACTTGCATTTCGGAATCGTCACGCGTAACGTCACACGTCACAGTTTCGCCGCCCACGAGCCCATGCCTGATCGTCCGCCCTCGCCACCGTCGCCCCAGGCCCTGCGCCAGGCGCGGTTCCGTGAGCGGCTGAAGGATCGGGGCCTGAAACCGGTGACGCTGCACGTGCGCCCCCAGTACCACTCGCTGCTGAAATCGCTGGAAAAGCGCATGCAGCGCGACAACACCCCTCCCTCCCTCCTGATCGCGGAGATCGACAGCACCATGTCCACCCCCCTGGCCCAAACGACGTCGGCCCCTTCGGCCGTCGCTCCCCATGCTGCATGGACCGCGCGCCCGCTGTTCGACGCGCTGCAGCCGTACCTGACGCGTTACGGGATGACCGCCGAGCTGATCGACGGGGCGGAGCCGACGATCCACATCGTGGTCGACGATGACGGCGAACTGGATGTGACCATGGCCGTCTCGGGCGAGCAGATCTTCGTCAGCGTGCCGCTGGTGACCGCCGACGACGTCGCCGACATCCCCGGCCTCAACGACGCCTGCCTGCGCATGAATCCGATCAATCCGCTGTCCAACCTGGGCATCGTCCGCCAGGCCGACGGCCGCGACGTGTACATCGTGTTCGGCGAGCTGTCGTCGCGTTCGCCGGTGGTGAACGTGCTGGAGGAAATCCGCGTGCTGGCCGACAACGCGCTGGAGGCCGCCGAAGCCATCGCCCCGTTCCTCGGCGCGCATGCGCCGCTGGCCGCCATGTCCGTGGCGCAGGGGGGCTGACCGATGGCGATCCTCAGCAAGCTGTTCACCCTGTTCCGCGGCACCGCCACCGAGGCCGGCCAGGCCGTGGTCGACGCCAATGCGCTGCGCATCCTCGACCAGGAAACCCGGGACGCGCAGGATGCCCTCAACCGTTCGCGCGACGACCTCGCCAAGCTGATGGCACAGCGCAAGCTGAAGGCCGATGCCGCCGAGGCCAACCGCCGCAAGCTCGGCGAATACGAAGGCTACATGCAGGTCGCGCTGCAGAAGAACGACGAAGCCCTGCAGCTGGAAGTCGCGCAGCGCATCGCCGATCTCGAAGCGAAGCTCGGCGAGGACGGCAAGGTCATCGTCGAGTACGACGCATCGATCGAGAAGCTGCGTGCCGCGGTGGTGCAGGGCGAACGCGGCCTGGAACGGCTGCGCGCGCAGATCGACACCGTGCGTGCGACCGAATCGGTGCAGCGCGCGCAGGCGACGATCGCCGCCCGCCACTCCGGCACCAACGCGAAGATGCGCACCGCGCTGGACAGCCTCGAGCGCATCAAGCAGCGCCAGGCCGAAACCGGCGCGCGCATCGAAGCGGCCGATCAGCTGCAGGCCGACAGCGGCGACGACGGTCTGAAGCGCCGCCTGTTCGGCGAGAACGCGGGCGCCGAGGCGGTGCTGGCCCGCTACCGCAAGCCGCAGCAGGCCGCGCTGCCGGCGCCGGAGGCTGCGCCGCTGCAGCTGCCCGGCACCGTCGACCGCATCGCCGAGTAACGTGCGGTGATGCTGTTCCGGCTGCTGCGCTCCTTGCGCAAGCATGCGTCGACGCTCAGCTGGAGCGCGCTCGCGTGCGCCATCGCCGTCCACTTCCTCGTGTCGTGGATGGCGATGGTCTGGCTGGGCGAGGACAAGCTGTCCTCGCCCGAAATCTTTCCCTATTTCTACGCGACCGTCGCGTTCACCGTCGGCTTCGGCGATTTCAGCCCGTCCACCACAGCAGGTCGCGTGTTCGCGGCGCTGTGGCTGATGCCGGGCGGCATCGCCCTGCTGGCCTCGATGATTGGCAAGACGTCCTCCGTGCTGGCCGATCGCTGGCAGCGCGGACTGCATGGCAAGAGGAACTATCCGAAAATGGAAGGACATACCCTGCTGGTCGGCTGGAACGGGCACGAATCGCAGCGGATCATCGATCTGCTGCGCCAGGAGCCAGGCGGCACCGTGCACGAGATCGTCATCGTCGATGCGATGCTCGACGCCAACCCCCGTCCGGACCATGCGCGCTTCGTGAAGGTCGGCTCGTTGGCCGATCCCTCGGAATACGCGCGTGCCGGTGCCGTTGGTGCAAGGCGCATCATCATCGACGCACCGACCGACGAGCAGACCCTGGCGGCTGCACTCGCGCTGCGCGCGGCGGGCGCGGCTGCGCACATCGTCGCGCACTTCGATCGCGAGGAATCGGCGACGCTGCTCAAGCGCCATCATGCCGACGTGGAATGCACGACACCGGTCCAGGCCGAGCTGATCGTCCGTGCCTCGCAGGACATCGGTGCATCGCGGGTCGCGCTGGAGATGCTGTCGATCGCCGATGGCGCGACCCAGTACAGCCTGGTCCTGCCCGGCAGTGCGCCGGCGCGTCGATACGACGATTACCTCTCGCTGCTGCGCACGCGCCATCGCTCGACCCTGCTCGGCTACGCGACGCCCGACGCGCCGCTGACCGCCATCCTCAACGCCGACGACGATGCGGTCGTGCCGCCCGGTGCGACGCTGTTCTACCTGGCCAGCCGGCGCGTCGATGCGCATGCCCTGCTGCATGCGGCTGGAGTGCAGGCCGGATGAGCCTTTTCGATCTGTTCCGCAAGCCTGCGGTGCGGGCGCCGTCGGCGCCTGCCTATCCGCTGGGTCTGCGCCTGAAGGCCGGCGTCGAGATCGACGCGCTGCCGTTCCGCATGGCCGCGGACCGCCTGCTGTTCCAGCCGCCGACCGGCGCGCAGTTCGTCGAACGCATCGGGCGAATTCGTCTCAGCGAAGGCGCGACCGAGATCTTCCGCTTCTATCTCACCGACGATGCCTTCCTGCAGGTGATCCAGAGCGCGGGCGTGATCGAGGCCATCGGCTATTTCGTGTTCCACGACACCATCACCCCGGACAACGCGGCCGCGTTCCGCACCTGGACGCAGTCCGGCAGCCGCATCGGTGCGCCGACCTTCGTCGTGGGCGAGCATCGCTACGAACGGCAGTGGGGCGAGGACGAGGCGCAGTGGGCGCCGCCCGTGGCGATGGACGAGGCCGTGTACGGCGCCGACCCGACGCGACCGGAATTCGACCTGACGCACTACGCGATGCTCTATGCGCGCGATGCCGACGTGCCGTCCGGTCGCGAGCATCTGCTGATCAGTGCCGAGGACTACGGCCCTAACGAATTCTGCGTGGTCATCTCGGTCGGCGTGCCGCTGAGCCAGGCCGATCTGCGCATCACCTGACGCGGCAGCGCCTGTCGCAGGCGCCGCCGCTCGCCATCGATCATTCCATCCATTGCATTCCCGAAGGAGCCGTACGCCATGCCCGAACAATTCGCCCTCTCTCTGTCCGGCCTGCCGGCCTTCCTCGCCTATTTCGGCGCATCGATCGGCATGCTGGTCGTCTTCATGCTGGTCTACGTGCGCCTGACCCCGCATCGCGAGTTCGCGCTGATCCAGGCCAACAACGTCGCCGCCACGCTCGCGTTCGGCGGTGCGCTGCTCGGCTTCATCCTGCCGCTGGCCTCGGCCATGGCCAACTCCGTGAGCCTGGTGGACTTCGTGCTCTGGGGTGGCGTCGCCTTCATCGTCCAGGTGCTGGCCTACTTCGCAAACCGTCTGGTGATCCGCGATCTGTCCACGCGCATTTCCTCGGGCGAAATCGCCGCAGGCGCGTTCGCCGGCATCGTCTCGCTCGGCGTCGGCATCCTCAATGCCGCGTCCATGATCTACTGAGGAGTCCTGCCGAGATGAAACGTTCCCGCAGCTTGCGCCTCACGGCGATGGCTATCGCTCCGGTGGTGCTCACCGCATGCCAGCCGGACATGGTGGATCCGCCGCCGCAGGTCGCCCAGTTCGATTATCCGTCGCTGCAGTCCTGCCTCGACGCCGACGACATCGCCGACGGCGACTGTCGTGGCGCGTTCCAGCAGGCGCGTTCGATGGCGCCGCGCTACCTCAGCGAAGAAGAGTGCGAGCGGATGTACGGTGACGATGCCTGCGAAGACTACGATGGTTCGCGCACCTACTTCATGCCGATCCTCGGCGGCTATTCCGTGCCTTACGGCTACGGCACGAGCCGCAAGTCGCAGTACGGCAGCATTGCGCCGATCTACGGCCGCAACACGCTGACCACGCGCAAGGCGGTGACCGTGGACCCGCCGCCGGCACGCGCGGTGACCGCGTCGCGCAGCGGCTTCGGGTCCAGCTCGTCCGCGCGCAGCGGCTGGGGCGGTTGATGCGACGCATCGCCATCGCGCCGCGCCCGGACTGGCGCGCGAAAGCGGAAGCGCTCGGCTTCCGCTTCCACACCATCGACGGTGCGCCGTACTGGGACGAAAGCGCGTATTACGCCTTCACGCTGCGCCAGGTGGAGGACGACATCGAGGCGCCGACCCAGGACCTGCACGACATGGCGATGTCGCTGGTCGACGAGGTCGTGCGCAGCGAGGCGCTGCTGTCGCGACTGGCGATCCCGGCGACCTACTGGGACTGGATCGCGCGGTCCTGGCAGCGCCGCGACCGGCACCTCTACGGGCGCATGGATTTCGCCTACGACGGCAGCGGCCCGGCGAAGCTGTTCGAGTTCAACTACGACACGCCGACCGCGCTGTACGAAGCGGCCTTCTTCCAGTGGCTGTGGCTGGAGGACGGCATCGCCGATGGCCGCCTGCCATCCGGTGCGGACCAGTACAACGCGATCCAGGACGCGCTCATCGAAGCCTTCGGCGCGATGGCGAAGGACGCCGCGCTGCCCATGCCGCTGTACTTCGCCAGCGTCGCCGCCTCGGAAGAGGATCGCGGCACGGTGCAGTACCTGCGCGATTGCGCGATCCAGGCCGGCCTGCGCACCGAAAGCATCGCGATCGAGGACATCGGCCTCGACGTGAGCGGCCGCTGGTTCACCGATCTCGACGATCGCGTCATCCCCAGCCTGTTCAAGCTGTATCCGCTGGAATTCATGTTCGAGGAACGCTTCGGCCCGGCGCTCGTCAACGATGGCCTGCGCCTGCTGGAGCCGGCGTGGAAGGCCGTGCTGTCGAACAAGGGCATCCTCGCGCTGCTCTGGGAGCGCCATGTCGGCCATCCGAACCTGCTCGAATGCCATATCGACACCGATCGGCAAGCGCCGCTGGCGCCGGGTTGGGTACGCAAGCCGTTCTTCTCGCGCGAAGGCGCGAACATCGAAGCGATCGATGCGCAGGGCCGCGCCACGCGCACCGAAGGACCGTATGCCGACGGCCCCGCCGTGCGCCAGGCCTGGCATTCGCTGCCGGTGTTCGATGGCGGCTATCCGCTGATCGGCAGTTGGGTCGTCGGCGACCGTGCGTGCGGCATGGGCCTGCGCGAGGATTCGACCGCGATCACCCTGGACACCTCGCGCTTCGTGCCGCACGCGATCGTCGATTGAAGCGGCGTCGCGTGCGCTGAGGCAGGCTCAGTACACGTCGCGGCGATAGCGTCCGTCGCGACGCAGCGCATCGACGATCGCGTCGCCCAGGATGTCGCGCAATGCTTCGTCGACGCCGGTCGCCATGCCGGCGGCGCTGCCGCAGACGCGCAGGTGCGCGCCGTCGTCGATCCAGCCGCGCAGCGTATCGGCGGCTTCACGCAGCGCGTCCTGCACGTAGCGCGGTCGCAGCGGATCACGGGAAAAGGCGAAGTCGCTGCGTGCGAGCACGCCGTCGCGCGACCACGCATCGAGTTCGTCGGCATAGTGCAGGTCGTGCTCGCGTCGGCGTTCGCCGAACAGCAACCAACTACGACCGGTTCGAGACAGCGCGCGCTGCGCGAGATGCGCGCGCAGGCCGGCGATGCCGGTGCCGTTGCCGATCAGGATCAGCGGCGCCTCGTCCGGCGCGGGATGGAAGCCCGGGTTGCTGCGGATGCGCAGACGGATCGTCGCCGCCTGCGGTGCGTGCAGGCACAGCCAGCCGCTGCCGAGGCCATGCTCGCCATCTGCGCGTCGTGTCAGCCGCACCAGCAGGCGCAGGTCGCCGTCTTCCGGAATCGAGGCGATGGAGTATTCGCGATGCGGCAGCGGCTCCAGCCGTGCAGCGAGCGTGGCGATGTCCTCGTTCTCGCGCATGTCAGGCCAGCGCGAGCGGGCGAGGCGCGTCGAAAACGTTTCGTGTCCCGATGCATCTTCGAGCGCGCGGTCTTCGATGCCATGCGCATGCATCCAGTCCGCCACCGATGCCGCATCGTGCTCCGGGCCGATCTCGACCAGGTCGCCCGCCGTCCAGCGCGGCATCGCGCCCTGCGCGCGCAGGCGGATGTCGTACACCGGCGCGCCGAGGCTGCCCGGGTTGAGCTCGCGCCGCGACACGAGCGTCCATGCCTCATAGTCCGGCGCGGCCCAGTCCGCGGCTTCGATCGCGGCGGACGCATCTCCTGCGACCTGCGCGATCTCGTGCTGCCAGCGCCGCAGCGCGCCGCCATCGCCATTGTCGACTTCGATCACGTCGAACAGCGGTGTCGCGCCGCAGCGGCGCAGCCAGTCGTCGATCGCGTGGCCGAACGCGCAGTAGCGCACGTAGCGGCGATCGCCCAGTGCGAGCACGGCATAGCGCAGATGCGTCAGGTCGCGCGTGCTTGACATCACGTCTGCCGCGAACGCCAAGGCGTTGTCCGGCGGATCGCCTTCGCCGGTGGTGCTGACGATGAACAGCGCGGTCTCGCAGCCGTCGAACGGATCGGATCCAATGTCATCGAGTGCCGACAGCGCCGGTGCGGCGCTGGCCGCGCGCAGGCTGTCGGCACTCAGTTCGGCCAATCGCAGCGCGAAGCCGGTCTGGCTGGCGTAGAGCACGCGCAGCGAGGCGTCGCGTGCGACGGGTGAGGTGCTGGAAGCTGGCGTCGCTGCGCGGCCACTGCGCAGGAAGTAGGCACAACCGAGCAGGTAGGCGAGCAGCAGGCCGCCGGCGATGGCGAGTTTCGGTCCCGATGCGGATATCGACGGCCACGGCGCGCTCTGCCAGGTGGGCATCCACAGCGCGAGGGCAGCCAGTGCCGCGAGCAGCACGGCCTGGGCGAGGCGTGCGCGTGGCGACGCATGCGGTGCGGACGGCGCGCTCACCCAGCGATCTCCGACAGCGCGTCGAAGCGCGACGACACGCGTTCGACCAGCCGCATGCCGTCGCGCACGAGGAAGCGTGCCGCCAGCGCATGACGTTCGGCGAACGCGAGCCCGGCGTCGGCGCCCATCACCGTGAGCGCGGTCGCCCAGGCATCTGCGCGCATCGCGCTGTCGGCGATGACGGTGACCGCGACCGGCGCATCCTGCACGGGGCGCCCGGTGCGTGGATCAATGGTGTGCGAGAGACGCTGGCCGTCGTGTTCGAACACATGCCAGCGGTCGCCGGACGTGGCGATCGCCAGGCCGTCCAGTTCGACGGTGCGCAGCGGCGGTGGCCCGATGTCCGGTACGGGCTCGGACTCTTCTGCGCAGCCTTCCACGACCACGCGCCACGGCGTGCCGTCGGGCTTGCGGCCGTAGCCGAACAGTTCGCCGCCGACTTCGACCAGCGCGGCGGGCACGTCGGCATCGCGCAGGCGACGCGCGACGATGTCGGCGCCATGGCCCTTGGCGATCGCGCAGAAGTCGAGCGTTACGCCGCCGGGCTGGCGCAGGCGTGGCGGGTCGTCTTCGAACAGCGAAGCGAGCGCATCGACATGTCGAATGCGCAAGCCGGCGAGCATTTCGTCATCGGGCACGCGCTGCGCCGGTGTCGACCGACCGAAGCCCCAGGCATCGACCAGCGCGCCGAGTGCGGGATCGAAGGCGCCGTCGCTGCGCGCGGCAATGTCGAGCGCGCAGCGCAGCACCTCGGCAAAGGCAGCGGGCAGGGCATGGACGCTGCACGGCGGCGCACGGTTGTAGCGGACGAGGTCGCTGTCCTCGACCCAGGGACTCATCTGCGCGACGACCGCGTCGAGTGCGCCCTGCGCGATCGCGTGCAGGGCGTGCGGGTTCCGGGTCGGCGCGCAGTACGC
This sequence comes from Lysobacter brunescens, assembly GCF_042677005.1. Taxonomy (NCBI): domain Bacteria; kingdom Pseudomonadati; phylum Pseudomonadota; class Gammaproteobacteria; order Lysobacterales; family Lysobacteraceae; genus Lysobacter; species Lysobacter brunescens. Next base: position 2,559,940 of record NZ_JBHTIF010000001.1, read on the forward strand.
GCGCACCGACCAGGTCGTGCCCATCGTCGCACCCGCAAGGCGCACGCCGTCGAGCGCGCGTGCTTCCCCTGGTCCTGCCACTGCAAGTCTCCGGTGCGGCTTACTGCGGCAGCACTTCGAGCGTGGCGACGTAGCTGAGGCGACGCTTCTTCGCCTGCGGCACGCTGGTGCGCTCGTCTTCGGTCGCGGCTTCCAGCCAGTACATGCCGGCTTGCGGCCAGGTCACGCGGAAGCTGCCGTCGACACCGGTCGTCACCTTGATCTCTTCCTGCGCGTTGCGATAGCGCGTGGCGCCGCGCACGATCTCGACTTCCAGCCCTGCGGCGGGTTTGCCGTCGATCACCAGCGCGAATTCGGCGGTTTCGCCGGCGAACAGGTCGTTCGGATGGGTCTTCGCGACCAGTTCGATGCCGGTGCCGGCGGGCTTGAGCGCGGTGGTGTTCGGCGCGCCGCGGGTGACGAAGGTTTCCACGCGGCCGATCGACTGCGAGACCTGCAGGTTCGGCGCGTCCTTGGGCACTTCGGTCGCGAAAGTCTCGGCCGTGCCGCGCCAGCGCTTCGGCTTGCCGGCTTCGTCCCAGCTCGCGAACAGGCCCTGGTTGAGCATCGCGACGCGATAGGTGCCTTCCTGGGTCAGTTCGATGTCGAACACGCTGCGGAACTTGCCGGTCGCGCCGTTGGCGCTGGTACCGCGCGAGCCGTCGGGCATCGTGATCGACAGGCGATCCAGCGCGATCGGCACGTGGTTGAGATGGAACAGGTCGTTCGACACGGCGGCGTCGAAGGTGACCCACGGCTTTTCGCCCGCGACGACCGTCTGCGACGGCAGCAGCCAGGACTTGTGCGCGGAGGCGGCGAAGGGCAGGAGGGCGGCGGCGAGCGCAACAGCGAGCACGGGACGGAGTTTCATCGCATGACCTCGGAAGATGGGGATTGAAGGGGCGGAAGGCAGGATCAGGGCGCGATCTTCAGCGCGATCGCACCGAGTTCGGTTGTGCCCTGGGCGTTGCCGGTGAACGCAGCTTTGGGCTTCCAGGTGAAGGGGATCTTGAGCAGTTCGCGACCACCGACTTCGCGCGCGGCTTCGACCACGAGCGTGTACTGGCCCGGCTTGAGCGAGGCGAGGCGCGGATCGCTGTCCTTGAAGCTCAGGGCGTGCTTGCCGACCGGACGGGTCGGGCCGGTCACGCCGTCGACCGGCACCTTCAGCGTGCGGCCGCTGCGGCGCCACCACTGGCGCAGGTCGGGCAGCCACTTGGTGCCGTGGCCTTCGCTGTTGCTGCGCTGCTGGTACCAGACGCTGAGGTTGGCGGCGACCGCCTGGTCGGCGCCTTCGATCCACACCGCGACATACGGTCGGTGGTATTCGGCGACGTTGAGCTTCGGGATTTCGATGTCGATCTTCAGTTCGGCGGCATGCACGGGCAGGGCGAGGCCGGCGCCGATGGCGAGCGTGACGGTGACGGGCATGGAGACGGACATGGAAGCGAATGATGTTCCGCGGAACGACATGGCGACGGACCTCAGTGGATGAAGAGAAGGGCGAGCAGGACCGGCAGCACGATGCCGAGGCCGACCCAGGGCCAGGTGCTGCGTCGCTGCCGCGCGTACATCTGCAGGAGCAGCAGGCCGGTGAGGCAGAACAGCACGCAGGCGACGGCGAAGACATCGATGAACCAGCGCCACGCGGTGCCGCTGTTGCGGCCCTTGTGCAGATCGTTGAAATAGGCGATCCAGCCGCGATCGGTGCGCTCGTATTCGACTTCGCCGGTCTCGCGGTGGATGCTCAACCAAGCGTCCGCACCGGGTGTCGGAAGCGAGATGTAGACCTCTTCGGGCGACCACTCGCCGGGGCGACCGCTCAGATCGAGACGCAGCTGCGCATCGAGCCAGTCCTCGACGCGCGCCGGCAGCGGCGCTTCGCCTTCCTCGCGCGTGCCGAGTGCGGCGAGCACCTTCGGCGGCAGCGTCGCTGCCTTGCGCTCGACCTGCGGCGAGGCTTCGATCGAGCCGGCATGGTTCAGGGTGATGCCGGTGATCGCGAACAGCAGCATGCCGGCGAGCGACGCGGCGGCGCTGATCCAGTGCCACTGGTGCAGCGTGCGCAGCCAGAAGCCGCGCTGGCGCTGCGCCGCAGCGATGTCCTTCGCGCGCGACGGACTCACGTCTCGGCCCATTGCCGCAGCAGGTTGTGGTACACGCCGGTCATGCGGACCAGCGAGGGATGTCCGGGATGGTCGCGGGTGAGCATGCGGATCGACAGGTCCAGGTCGAACAGCAGGCGGCGATGGCCGTCGTCGCGGATCATGCTCTGCATCCAGAAGAACGAAGCCACCCGCGCGCCGCGCGTGACCGGCGTGACCTGGTGCAGGCTGGTGCTGGGATACAGCACCAGGCTGCCGGCCGGCAGCTTCACCCGCTGCGTGCCGTAGGTGTCCTCGATGACCAGTTCGCCGCCGTCGTATTCGTCCGGCGCGCTGAAGAACAGCGTCGCCGAGAGGTCGGTGCGGACTGGTTCGGCGCTGCCACGGCTGCGGTCGTAGCGCACCGCGTTGTCGACGTGGTAACCGAAGGACTGGCCGCCGCTGTAGCGGTTGAACAGCGGCGGATAGATGCGCTTCGGCAGCGCGGCGGCGAAGAAGGTGTCGTTCTTCGCCAGCGCGTCGAGCACGATCTGCCCGAGTTCGCGCGCGACCGGCGATCCCTCGGGCAACTGCGCGTTGTCCTTCGCCTGCGCGGACTGGTAGCCCGCAGTGACCTTGCCGTCGGCCCAGTCGGCGGCGTCGAGCAGGCCGCGCGCGTGCGCGACCTGTTCGGGAGTGAGGACGTCGGGGATGGCGAGGAGCATGGGTCGGGACGTTCGGAAATACGACGGGCGGTTAGGGGATCAGAAGCGGTAGGTCGCCGTCAACGTCGCCGAACGCGCATCGCCAGGTGTGGCCCAGCCGTTGTTGCGGATGCGGGTGTAGTACTCCTTGTCGAACAGGTTGTTGACGTTCAATTGGAGGGCGAAGGCGTCATTGATGCGATAGCCGACCATCGCGCGGTGCATCCAGTAGCTCGGCGCCTTGTAGAGCACCGCGCCGCTGTTGTTGAGGTAGAAGTCGCCCTGATAGGTCGCCCCGTAGCCGATGGTCCAGTCGTTCAGGCGGTAGGTCGTCCACGCGCTGGCCGAATGCTTCGGCGTGTTGGTCAGCGGGTTGCCCGCCTGCGCATCGACGCCGGTGGTCTGGCGCACGAAATCAGAGACGCTCTGCAGCACTTCGCTGTCGAGGTAGGTGTAGTTGGCGAACACCGACCAGGCATCGGTGATGTTGCCGGCCACGCCCAGCGCGATGCCGTCGACGCGCGCCTTGCCGTCGAGCTGCTGTTCGCCGGTCGGGTTGTTCGGATTGCCGGGGTCGGCGACCTTGTAGTTCTGGCGCTCGTTGCGGAAGAGAGCTGCCGTCAGCGCGAGCCTGCTGTCCAGCAAATCCCACTTGGTGCCGAGTTCGACGTTGACTGCGGTTTCCGGATCGACAGCACAGGTCTGCGCGGTGCAACTGCCGTTGACCGAGGCCTTCGATGGCGTCTTGCTGTTGGAGTACGCGAAGTAGATCGTGCCGTGTTCGACGGGCTTGAACACCAGGCCCGCGCGGTACGAGAAGAGGTTGTCGGCGTTCTCGAAGGTCGGGTTGTAGGTGATCGCGCCGCCCGCGGCAGGGGTGGCGATGGTGATCGAGCTGGTATCGCCTTCGTTGCGCTCGTAGCGCGCGCTGAGGCTGAGCCACCACTTCGGGTTGAATTTGATGGTGTCGAAGACGTACAGCGAACGGTTGTCCAGGTCACCCTTGGTCTTGCCGGTCACGATGAAGTTCACCGGGCCGGTCCAGCGCGTGTCCGGGTTGTAGATGCTGCGGACCGGGAACGTCGGCGTGGTGCCGTTCGGATTGCGCAGCGAGTTGCCCGTGGCCAGGTCGAACGACTCGTGCATGATCGAGAAACCGGCCACGAGATCGTGTTCGACGCTGCCGGTCGAGAAGTTCAGGGTGGCATCGGTCTGCGTGTACAGGATCGTGTTGCGGGTGTCGCGCGTGTTGCCGGCCGGGCCGCCCTGGGTGAAGAAGCCCGGGGTGGCGCAAGCGGCGCCCGTGGTCACGAGCGTGCCGTTGCCGAGGCACCAGGTGCCCTGCGGCGGCGTCACGCGGATGAGTTGCTCGACCTCGGACCAGCGGGTCAGGTTGCGGATCGAGAACTTCTCGTTGAAGTCGTGCTCGAAGATTGCCGTCGTGGTGTCGCTGGTGATTTCCTGCGTATCGAAATTGTGGAAGCCGAAATACGTCGACGGATCGACGCCCGGCAGCGGGCCGTCGTTGAAGGCGTTGCGGTAGTAAGGCACGCCGTAGGTCGGCGTGTTGTCATCCTGCTGATGCACATGGCTCAGGGTGAAGCGGGTGTCGGTGCCGAGGCCGAAGGCGATCGACGGCGCGAAACCCCAGCGCTTGGCTTCTTCGTGGTCGCGACCCGGAACGTCGTTCTGGTGGACCATCGCGTTGAGGCGCAGGGCCGTGCCGTTCTCGAAGTCGAAGTTGCTGTCGGCGGTGCCGCGTACGTAGCTGTCGGTGCCCGCACCGAGCGTGAACGCATGGGCATCGCCTTCGCGGGCGACCTTGCTGGACAGGTTGATCGTGCCGCCGACCGAGCCGGCGCCGGACATCACGGAGTTCGCGCCGTTGACCAGTTCGATCGCTTCGAGGTTGAAGTTGTCGCTGCGGCTGTACTGCGCGCTGTCGCGCACGCCGTCGACGGTGATGTCGCTGTTGGCAGTGAAGCCGCGCAGGTTGATGCTGTCGCCGAAACCACCGCCGCCTTCACCGGCGCCGAAGGTGATGCCGGGGAGGGTGCTCAGTACATCGCGCAGGCCCAGGAGGTTCTGCTGTGCCATCACGTCCTTGGTGACCACGGTGATGGTCTGCGGCGTGTCCTGCAGCGATTCGGTGTATTTCGGCGACTGCGCCTTGGGGCGCATGCCGTGCACTTCGACCTTGTCGATGGTCTGGGCGTCGAGGCCGGCATCGCCGGCAGCATCGGACAGGGTTTCCGCCTGGGCGGCGGTGGAGAGGGCGAGCAGTACGGCGACTGCGAGTGCGGTTTTCGCGAGGTGGGCAGGCATGGTCATCGGTCGGTACGGTCAAAGGGACGCGCGCGGCGACATGCGCTGCGCGACGGCGGCTCCGGGCGACGATGGCTGGCGGCAATCGTTGGCTCTCTCGCCTGCGGACAGGTCCGTGCACGGGGCTGTCGGACCGGCGATGATGTTAAATGATAATTATTATCAATTGCAACATGTTCTCACTCGCCGCGGCTCATGTGTCGACACGAAAAAGGCGGGACTCCGCAGCGAAGTCCCGCCTTTTCCGTGCACGGATGCGTCGATGTCGCCCGGTCATGCCGGGCGGAGGGCGTCGTCAGGTCCGGTCGTCGCGGGTCCAGACCAGGCCGTCCTCGACCTTCACCGGGAATTTGGCCACCGGCTCATAGGCCGGTGCACACAGTGCCTCGCCATCGCGCAGCGAGAAGCGCGCGCCGTGCAGCACGCAGGTGATGCTGCCCTCGGCAAGGTCGACGTCGCCCGAGGACAGTTCGAACTCGTCGTGCGTGCAGCGGTCTTCCAGCGCGTAGAACGCGCCGTCGAGGTTGACCACCACGATCGGCGTGTCGCCGGCCCAGGCCACGGCCTTTTCGCCGGGGAGCAGCTGCGAAGTCGGACAGACGAAGACCCAGTCGCTCATCGGGCGGGTTCCATGGGGCTGGCCGCAGCCAGGGATTTTTCGAGGACTTCGAAGCGCAAGTCGGGACGCTTGGGCTGCCCGTAGCGCGCGTCGCCGTAGGGGAAAGGCTTGACGATGCCGGTGCGCCGGTAGCCGCGACGCACGTAGAACGCGATCAGTTCGTCGCGGCAGTCGATCACGGTCATGCGCATGCGCGCGCAACCCAGTGTCCCGCGGGCGACGCGTTCTGCTTCGGCGAGCACGGCCTTGCCGATGCCGCCGCCCTGGATGCTCGGATCGACCGAGAACATGCCGAAATACGCGGTCGCGATGCCATCGTCTGCGGCCTCTTCCGCGACGTGCGCACAGGCGACCATGCGGCCGGCGTCCTCGGCGACGAGAATGACGCTGCGCGGCCGTTCGAGATCGGTGCGCAGCATGTCGGCATCGATGCGCTGGCCGTCGAGCAGGTCGGCTTCGGTGGTCCAGCCGACGCGGCTGGCGTCGCCGCGATAGGCCGAGGTCACCAGGTCGATGAGCGCGGGGATGTCGGCGTCGGTGGCGGTGCGGAAGGCGAGGGTGGTCATGGCGTGGTGGCGATCAGGCAAGCAGGTGGCGCACCTTGCGCAGCGCGGCGACGAAACGTTCGATCTCGTCGTGCGTGTTGTAGAAGGCAAACGAGGCGCGGCAGGTGGCAGGTACGCCGTAGAACTGCAGCAGCGGATGCGCGCAGTGCTGGCCGGAGCGTACCGCGACGCCTTCGAGGTCGAGCAGGGTCGCGAGGTCGTGCGCATGCGCGCCCGCGACCAGGAAGCTGATCACCGCGGCCTTTTCCGGCGCTTCGCCGAGGATGCGCAGGCCGTCGACCTTGCGCAGCTCCTCGTTGGCGTGAGCGAGCAGTTCGGCCTCGCGCGCTTCGATCGCGTCCATGCCGATCGCGGACAGGTAGTCGACCGCCGCGCCGAGGCCGATGTGGCCGGCGATGTTCGGCGTGCCGGCTTCGAAGCGATGCGGTCCGTCGTTGAAGACCGTGCCCGCGAAGCGCACTTCCTTGATCATCTCGCCGCCGCCGAGGAAGGGCGGCATCGCGGCGAGGTGTTCCCTGCGCGCCCACAGCGCGCCGGTGCCGGTGGGCCCGCACATCTTGTGGCCGGTGATCGCGTAGAAATCGCAGCCCAGCGATGGCACGTCCACGGCGCGGTGCGGCGCCGCCTGCGAGCCGTCGATCACGGTCGTGATGCCGCGTCGGCGCGCTTCGCGGCAGATCTCCTTCACCGGATTGACCGTGCCCAGCACGTTGCTCACGTGGGCCAGGGCCAGCAGCTTCACGTCCGGGGTCATTGCCGCGTACAGCGCATCGAGGTCGAGCGTGCCGTCCTCGCGGATTTCGGCGACCTTGATCACGGCACCGGTGCGCTCGGCGACCAGTTGCCACGGCACGATGTTGGCGTGGTGCTCCATGCGGCTGACCAGGATGGCGTCGCCGGCCTTCAGGCGCGGCAGCGCCCAGGAATAGGCCACGATATTGATCGCGAAGGTCGTGCCGCTGCACAGCACGAGTTCGTCGCGATGCGCCTTGAGGAACCCGGCGAGTTTCGTGCGCGACGCCTCGTACGCCTCGGTGGCCTCGGTGCCCAGCGCGTGAACGGCGCGGCTGACGTTGGCGTTGTGCTGGCGGAAGAAGTCGTCGACGGTGTCGATGACCTTCGCCGGCTTCTGCCCGGTGTTCGCCGAGTCGAGGTAGACCAGCGGTTTGCCGTGGACTTCGCGGGTCAGCAGCGGGAAGTCCGCACGGATCGCGGCCCAGTCGTGCGTCGTGCTCATGCGGGCGACACTCGCGAAAGGTGGATGTCCAGCGTGGCGGTCAGCGCCGCGCGCAGCGCGGCATCCTCGACCACGGCGAGGACTTCGCGGCAGAACGCGGCCGTCAACAGGGCACGTGCCTCCAGTTCGGGCAGACCGCGCGAGCGCAGGTAGAACAGCGCGGTCGGGTCGATCTGACCGACGGTGGCACCGTGCGCGGCCTGCACTTCGTCGGCGTGGATGACCAGCACCGGCTGGGTGTCGATTTCGGCGTTGGCCGAAAGCAGGAGGTTCTTGTTCGACAGGTTGGCGTTGGTGCCATCCGCGCCTTCGCGGATGGTGATCCCGCCATGGAACACCGCACGGCCGCGACCGGCGCCGAGGCCGCGCCACAGCAGGTCGCAGGCGGTGTCGCGGGCGATGTGCTCGATGCCCAGGCGGGTATCGACATGCCGTTTGCCGTCGGCGAGCAGCACGCCGTTGGCGGCGAGCCTGGCGCCTTCGCCTTCCAGACGCACGTTGAGTTCGTGGCGCGACAACGCAGCGCCGAGCTCGAGGTCAACGCGGCGGTAGTCCGCGTCGCGCGCCAGCACCGCGTCGGTGCGCGCGAAGGCGCTGGCGCCCTCCGCGTCGTCCTGCACGCGGGCATGGACGAGGCGCGCGCGCTGGCCGAGATGCGCATGCAGCACGTGGTTGCGCAGGCCGCGATCCTCGCCGAGCGCGATGTGATGTTCGACCAGGGTCAGCGCGGCGTCGTTGCGCAGGTCGACGAGGTGACGCAAATGCACGGCCGCATCGGCCTGCGCGCCGCTGGCGACGAAGACCACGTACAGCGGGGCGTCGACGACAACGCCCTGTTCGACGCGGATCACGACGCCTTCCTCGGCCAGTGCGGCGTTGGCGACGGCGAACAGAGCATCGGCGCCGGCGTAGCGGCGCTGCAGGACGTTGACATCGCGCGGCTCGCCTTCGCGCAGCACGCGCGACAGCGGCTGTGCGTCGACGCCGGCCGGCAAGGCCGAGATGTCGCTGCGCGCCGCATCGACACGGCCATCGACGAAGACCAGACGCGGCGTCGGGATCGCGGCGAGGCGCGCGTCGAGCGCTGCGGCATCGATCTCGACAGCGGCAGCCGGCACGAAGGCGCGCCGTTCCAGCGCGCGCAGCGGCGTGTATTTCCAGGCTTCGCTGCGCGGTGCCGGCAGGCCGTCGCGGAGCAGCGCATCGCGCGCGGCACGGCGGCTCTCGCCCAGGCCGGCGGCCTCGGGTTGCGCCAGCGCATCGAACGCCTGCGCGAACGCGTCGAGCAGGGCGCTCATCGTGCGGCCGCTCCCGTCGCCTGCGCGCCCGGCGCCAGGCGATCCTTGATCCAGGCATAGCCGTGGGCTTCGAGTTCCAGCGCCAGCTCCGGGCCGCCGCTCTCGACGATGCGGCCGTCGGCGAGCACGTGCACCACGTCCGGCTTGATGTAATCGAGCAGGCGCTGGTAATGGGTGATCACGATGAAGGCGCGGTCCGGACTGCGTAGCGCGTTCACGCCATCAGCGACAGCTTTCAGTGCGTCGATGTCGAGGCCGGAATCGGTTTCGTCGAGGATCGCCAGCTTCGGTTCGAGCACGGCGAGCTGGAAGATCTCGTTGCGCTTCTTCTCGCCGCCGCTGAAGCCTTCGTTGACGCCGCGATGCAGCAGCTCGTCCTTCAGGTGCAGCACGGCCAGCTTCTCGCGCACCAGCTTGAGGAACTGCATCGAGTCCAGTTCGCTCTCGCCGCGTGCCTTGCGCTGCGCATTCAGGGCGCTGCGCAGGAAGTAGGTGTTGTTCACGCCCGGGATCTCGACCGGGTACTGGAAGGCCAGGAACACGCCGGCGGCGGCGCGCTCCTCGGGTTCCAGCGCGAGCAGGTCGCGGCCTTCGAACGTGACCTTGCCTTCGCCGACCTCGTAGCCCTCGCGACCGGACAGGATGTTGCCCAGCGTGGACTTGCCGGCGCCGTTCGGGCCCATGATCGCGTGGACTTCGCCGGGCTTCACGTCGAGCGAGAGGCCCTTGAGGATGTCCTTGCCGGCGACGCGGGCGTGGAGGTTGGAAATGGTCAGCATGTCGGAAGTCCGGAATGACGCAGAAGAGGAGGAGTGATGCGGGGCAGGCGGAACATCACCTCGCCCTTGTCGGTGAATTCGCCGCGCTGCCAGCCGTTGGCGCGATAGAACGTATCGGCGCGCGTGTCCGGCGCGGTGCTCAGCGACACGATGTCGACGCCCTGCGCGAACAGCCAGTCGGTGGCGACGGCGATCAGGCGGCGGCCGATGCCTTGGCCCTCGTTGGCGGGGTCGACGAACAGCGCCCAGATGTCGGCCTGCGCCTGTCGCGCGACCGAAAAGCCGAGGATGCGAGCGTCGCGTTCGCAGACCCAGCTGTTCGATGCGCCGGCGCCGCCCAGGTGGGCGCGATACACATCCGGGGTCAGCCAGGACGGGTCACTCAGGGTGTTTTCGCGCACGTCCATGCGGATCGCGTGCATCGCCGGTATGTCGGTGTCGACCGCTTCCCGCACGCGAATCGCACCGGCACCGCTTGCCAGCGTGCGCAAGGCTTCCAGCGCGTCCTCGCGCTGCGTCCACGGCACGAACAGGTGGTCGTGGAAATAGGCCGACACCGCGTTGCAGGGGATGGCGCGCTCGGCGAGAGCGGTGGCGATCGCGGCCATCATCCCCACCGCGTCGAGACTGGAATGGATGCGCAGGGTGATCTGCGCCCAGCGCGGTTCGTCGGCATGCGCAGCATCGTCTTCGCCTGCCTCGACGACCACGGTCGCGCCTTCGTCCTCGCGGAACAGCATGATCGCGTGCGCCGGCACCGCTGCATCGTGCGCCTGGGTGCGGATCGCGCGCGGACGCGCGGCCAGCGCGGGCGACAGCCCGGCCAGGAGGCGCTGCAGATCGGTTTCGCCGACGCTCGCGGTCATCCCACCGAGCCTTCCAGCGAGACTTCGAGCAGCTTCTTCGCTTCCACCGCGAATTCCATCGGCAGTTCGCGGAACACCGACTTGCAGAAGCCGTCGACGATCATCGACACCGCGTCTTCCTCGGAAATACCGCGACTGCGGCAGTAGAACAGCTGGTCATCGCTGATCTTCGAGGTCGTGGCTTCGTGCTCGACGGTCGCGGTCGGGTTCTTCACTTCCACGTAGGGGAAGGTGTGCGCGCCGCACTTCTTGCCGATCAGCAGGCTGTCGCACTGGGTATGGTTGCGCGCGCCGTCGGCGCCGCGCTCGACCTTGACCAGACCGCGATAGCTGTTCTGGCCGCGACCGGCGCTGATGCCCTTGCTGACGATCTTCGACTTGGTGCGCTTGCCGACATGGATCATCTTGGTGCCGGTGTCGGCCTGCTGGCGATGGTGGGTGAGCGCCACCGAATGGAACTCGCCGACCGAGTCGTCGCCGAGCAGCACGCAGGACGGGTATTTCCAGGTGATCGCCGAACCGGTCTCGACCTGGGTCCAGCTGATCTTGCTGCGCGCGCCCCGGCATTCGCCGCGCTTGGTGACGAAGTTGTAGATGCCGCCCTTGCCGTTCTCGTCGCCCGGATACCAGTTCTGCACCGTCGAATACTTGATTTCGGCGTCTTCCAGCGCGACCAGCTCGACCACCGCCGCATGCAGCTGGTTCTCGTCGCGCATCGGCGCGGTGCAGCCTTCGAGGTAGCTCACGTACGACTTGTCTTCGCACACGATCAGGGTGCGCTCGAACTGTCCGGTGTTCATGGCGTTGATGCGGAAGTAGGTGCTCAGCTCCATCGGGCAGCGCACGCCGCGCGGGATGAACACGAAGCTGCCATCGGAAAAGACGGCGGAATTGAGCGCGGCGAAGTAGTTGTCGCCCACCGGCACCACGCTGCCGAGGTACTGCTTCACCAGCTCGGGATGTTCCTTGATGGCCTCGGACATCGAGCAGAAGATGATGCCCTTCTCGGCCAGTTCCTTGCGGAAGGTGGTGCCGACGCTCACCGAGTCGAAGACCGCGTCGACGGCGACGCCGGCCAGCTTCGCGCGTTCGTGCAGCGGCACGCCGAGCTTGTCGTAGGTGTCGAGCAGTTCCTTCGGCACGTCGTCGATCGAGGCGTACTTCGGGCCCTTGGGCGCGGCGTAGTAGCTGATCGCCTGGAAGTCGATCGCGCCGATCTCCAGCTTCGCCCACTCCGGCGGGGTCATGGTCAGCCAGTGCCGGTAGGCGGCGAGGCGCCACTCGGTCATCCACTCGGGCTCTTCCTTCTTGGCCGACAGGAAGCGGATCACGCCTTCGTCCAGACCGGGCGGGAGGGTGTCGGTCTCGATGTCGGTCACGAAGCCGGCGTCGTAGCGACGGCCGAGCTGTTCGAGGATCTCGGCGTTCTGCACCGGTTCGGGAGTCGAGGCTTGCGGGGTGGGGAGCGTCATCTTCGATACCTCAGCGCGCAGTCAGCGCGACGGGAATGGCCTTGCGCGGCAGCGGCGCGCCGGGGGGCAGGGCCATGTCGGCCAGCGAGATCCCGCGCAGGGCCTCGGCGACCACGTCGTTGATGCGGCGCCAGTTCGCGCGGGCGCCGCAGGAGTGTTCGATGCCGCACTGGCCGTCGTGCACGCTGCACTCGGTCATCGCCAGCGGGCCTTCCATCGCCTCCAGGATCTCGACCAGGGAGATCTCGCCGGCGGGGCGGGAGAGGCGGTAGCCGCCGCTGGCGCCGCGGAAGGCCTGCACCAGCCCGGCCTGGGCCAGGGGTTTCAGCACCTTGGCCACGGTCGGCGCTTCCAGTCCGGCGCGCTCGGCCAGCCCGCTGGCGCTGAGCACGGCCTCGGGCGTGCTGGCCAGAACGGTCAGCACGAGGGTCGCGTAATCGGTGAGCTTGGTGACGCGGAGCATGTGTCCGGCCGGCGCGGGAAACAAAGAGGACCGAAATTGTACGCTTTCGCCACCCAGGGCTCAAATCGGCGGACCAGGATGCCTCGGGTCGGCATGGGCGGCAGCGGGTGACGAATGTCAGGTCCGATCGCTGACGATCCGCAATGGTCCGGTGGTGCGCGATCCGGAGAATCACCGCCATCCCGCCACGCACACAGGAGTCCGCCATGAATGCCCAGACCCAGACCCGCACCGTCCTCGAAACCACGCTGCACACCGTCGCCGGCCAACTGGTCGAGCGCGCGGCCAAGGTGTCGACCGAGGGCCGGGGATCGCAGGTGCTGCGCTGGCTGCTCGCGATCGGTGCGATCTTCCTGGCCTGGAAGGCCCTGCGCGGACTCAAGTCGATCTTCTGGACCCTGTTCGGCCTGGGTATGGCCGTGTTCTGGACCGGCCTCTGGCGCGTGTGGTTCTGAAGCGGTCGTTGCGAGGCCCGTGACGATGGCGCGGGGCGCGAGCCGCCCCGCAGGCAAATGCGCCATAATCCGAGGCCTCCGTCCCGCTGGATCACGCACGCCCATGCCCAAGAAGAAGATCGTCGCCCGCCTGTCCAGCATCCACGGCAATGGCGTGTTCGCCGACGAACCGATCCGCAAGGGTGAGCGCATCGTCCGTTACAAGGGCACGCTGCGCACGCACAAGGAAGTCGATCGCATGTACGGCGACCAGGACGAGAACGGCCACACCTTCCTCTTCACCCTCAACGACGAGTACGTCATCGACGCGAACGAGGGCGGCAACGTCGCGCGCTGGATCAACCACAGCTGCGACCCGAACTGCGAGTCGGTCACCGAAGAGAACGACAAGGGCAAGTCGCACAAGGACAAGGTCTTCATCGAGGCGATCCGCGACATCAAGCCCGGCGAGGAGCTGACCTACAACTACGGCATCGTCCTCGAAGAGCGCTACACGCCCAAGCTCAAGAAGCTCTGGGAATGCCGCTGCGGCTCGAAGAACTGCACCGGGACGATGCTGCAGCCCAAGCGCTGATGCAAGAACGCCGATGCCGCAGTGCATCGGCCTTCGTCATGCTTTGCCGCCCGTTTCGGCAAAGTCCGGAGTGACGGAGGATGCGGCGGGCGGAACGTTTCCATGACTTAAGACAGTCGTCGCAGTAGAGGCGTGGCGCGAGCATGTGCGCCACGTTTTCATTCGGGATGTGCCATGCGCGCATTGCTCTCCGCACTGGTCTTCTCGTTGCCTCTGCCCGTCCTCGCCGTCCAGGTGGACGGGAGGATCGATCCGACGGAATGGGCCGATGCGCAACGCATCGACGACTTCCGCCTCACCCAGCCGTTGACCCGCGCGCCCAGCCCCCACGCGACCGAAGCCTGGTACAAGGCCACCGAATACGGTCTGGCCATCGCTTTCCGCAACCGTCAGCCGGCGCGCGTCCCGCGCACCCGGCAACGCTTCCAGCGCGACCGCAACGGCAACGTCGACCGCGTGAACGTCTACGTCGACTTCGACGGCGACGGCCGCAGCGGCTACAACTTCATGGTCGGCCTGTCGAACGACATCGCAGACAGCACGATCAGCAACGAGAACCAGTTCAACGGCGACTGGGACGGCCACTGGACGCATGCGGTGTCCGAAGACGACGACGGCTGGTCGGCCGAGATGCTCATTCCCTGGCACATCGCGCCGATGCGCCAGGGCGACGGCGCGACGCGCACGATCGGCCTGGCCCTCGACCGCGTGGTCGGCGACAGCAACGAGCGCATGGCTTGGCCGGCGATCAGCTTCAACGAGCAGCGCTACCTCAGCGAACTGCGCAAGGTCGAGGTGCCGCAGTACAGCCAGTCGCTGCTGGCGATCACGCCCTACGTCGTGGGCCTGTACGACAACGTCGGCGGCAAGGCCGACTTCGACGCCGGCGCGGACATCTTCTGGAAGCCGAACGGCCAGTTCCAGCTCAGCGGCACGATCAATCCCGACTTCGGCCAGGTCGAAAGCGACGGCATCGTCGTCAACTTCAGCGCCATCGAGACCTTCTTCGGCGACAAGCGGCCGTTCTTCACCGAGAACCAGGGGTATTTCGAAGTCCCGTTCGGTTCGCTCGGCAATGCGCAGCAGTTGATCTACACCCGACGCATCGGCGCGCCCGCCGACGACGGCAGCGGTGCCGGCGACGTGGCCGCGGCGGTGAAGATCAACGGCAGCGCAGGCGGTTTCGGCTATGGCGTGTTCGCCGCCACCGAGAACGACGACGCCGGCCGCGATTTCTATGCCCTGCGCGCCACCCGCGATTTCGCGGGGCAGGGCGTCGGCGCGATGCTCACGCGGGTGAACCGGCCGTTCCTCGACCGCGAGGCCACGGTCTTCTCGCTCGACCACCGCTGGAGCCCGAACGCGCGCTGGACGGTGCGCAGCAATGTCGTCGGTTCCAGCGTCGTGCAGAACGGCGATCGCTTGCGCGACACCGGCGGGCAGATGCGCATCGACCACCAGATCAACGATGCCTGGCGCCAGCAGCTCTACCTGCTGCATACCGGCGGCGACCTGCAGCTCAACGATTTCGGCTTCCTGGATCGCAACAACTTCAACTACGGGCGCTACGAGGTGTCGCGGCGCATCACCGGCCTTCCGGAGGACTCGCCTTACGCGTCGCACCAGTGGCGGTATGCGGTGTCGCGTCGCACCAACGACGATGGCGTGCACATCGCGGATGCCTTCGCGATCAACCGGGGCAGCGAGCGCCGCGACGGCGGCAACCAGTTCGTCGAGATCGCCGGCTGGACTTCGGGTCACGAGGACCTGATCACGCGGGGGCACGGTGCCGTGAAGCATCCCGGCCGTCTGTTCGGTTTCGCCGAGCGTTTTTTCCCGAAGAAGACGCACTGGTCGTTCTATGCCAACCTCCGCTACAGCGCCGAAGGCCTGGGCGGCATCGACCGCGGCGCGTGGTCGGTCACGCTCGAGCCTGCTTATGCGGTCAACGACGACCTGAGCTTTTCGGCGGGCCTCGAACTGCAGCGCAATCCCGACTGGCTGCTGTGGCGTGGCGACAACCTGCTGGGTACGTTCGGTTCCGAACAGGCGTTCCTCAGCCTGGGCTCGGTCTGGCTGATCGACCCGAAGCAGGAGCTGCGCGTGCGCCTGGAAGCCCTGGGCCTGGATGCCGAGGCCAAGCGCGCCTGGCGCGTCGCCGCCGATGGCACGCCGGTGCGCAGCAACGACGCGCTCGACGACTTCGCCCTGCGCAACCTCGGGTTCCAGGTGCGTTACCGCTACGAATTCGCCCCGCTGTCGTACCTGTACGTGGCCTACGTGCGCGGCGGTTCGCTGTTCCAGCGCGGTGTCGGCCCCTATTCGGTCGGCGATGAATTCACTGGCGCCTTCGATCTGCGCGACAGCGAGCAGCTGCTGGTGAAGCTGTCGTACCGGTTCGAGATCTGACCTGCGGGATCGCGCCCGGCCATCATCGATCCAGCTCGATCACCACCCGCTGGTTGCGGATGAGCGTGCCGGCGATGCGCCGCTCGCCGAGTTTCTCCCGGGTCTCAGCGTCGAGGCGATAGACCGGCTCTGCGCGCGCGTAGTCGCGCAGCCAGCCGTTGATGAGATCGCGGCCGGTGGCGTTCATGCGGCCGCCGAGCAGCGGCAGTTCTGCGGATTCCAGCGTCGGCTCTTCCATGTACAGCGCGTTGCTGCGCGGGTCGTAGCGCAGGCCGCTGGTCAGCGCGATATGTCCGGCGGGGCGGTCGCTGCGCATGCCGAGGCCCTCGATGCCGATGTCGAAATCCAGGTGCAGGCGCGTGCTGTCGGGCGGGATGGCGACCTGCGGATTCATCACGCTGAGCGTGACCAGACCGCCGAGCTGGTCGTACTGACGCGGATAGTGCTTGTCGAGCTGGGCCTGCAGCTGCGCCGGGGTGAAGGACACCTGGTTGAGCAGCACAGCCTTCGCGGTGTCCAGCGTGCCGCATGCGGCGAGCGTGGCGGTGGTCGCAAGCAGCAGCGCGGCGCGGAGCAGTGTGCGGCGTCGGGCGATCATGGCGGTCTCCGGAGGGTGGGGGAACGATGCTGCGGGTGCGGTGAACCGGGCGTGATCGGGCCAGGCGTGACTGGGAGGGATTTCAGCGATCGACGCGCGCCTTGCGCATCGGGGTGTAGTCCCACCAGGGACGTGGCGGCGCGCCGCGCATGAAGTCGATGATCGCGAGGAACACGTCGATCACGCAGGGATCGTGGCGGACGCCGGTGAGCGTGCACAGGCGATCGTAGAGCAGCCACGCATCCTGACTGGCGAGATCGGCCGGCGTGGCGATGCCGAGCAATCGCAGGTCCGCCTCGGTGGCGGGGCCCAGGTTGGGAATGTCCTGGAAACGCCGGACATCGGTGGCGTGGCTTGCCTTGGCCATGGTCTGTCCCGTCGTGATGCGCCGGATCGCGGCGTGTCCAAACGAAAAGGCCGGATTCCTCGCGGAAATCCGGCCTTCGCGGTCATCGCGGCATGATGCGCCGTGATGGGGATGTCGAACCTCAGGCCGTCGCGGCGTCCTTGAGCTTCTTCATCGGGCGCACCTTCACCTTCACGGTGGCCGGCTTCGCTGCGAAGACGGTTTCCTGGCCGGTGAAGGGGTTGATGCCCTTGCGCTTCGGCTTGGCCGCAACGCTCACCGCAGTGATCTTCAGCACGCCCGGCAGCACGAACTGGCCTGCGCCCTTCTTGCCGATGGAGGCGTGGATGGCGCCCTCGAGCGCGGCCATCACGGCGCGCACGTCCTTGGCGGCGACTTCGGTCGCGCCGGCGATGTGGGCGACCAGAGCGGACTTGCTCATCACGTCCTTGATCGGCTTCGGCGCGGCAGCCTTGGCGGGGGCCTTGGCTTTGCCGGCGACCTTCTTCGCAGCTTTTTTCTTGGTTGCCATGAGAGTGTTTTTTCCTCGTCGGATGATTGATCTTTGTCTGGGCCGGATTACCGCCCCGGCCCGTGAACTGTAGGCCATGGTCGAGGCGTCGCCAAGCCCCCGGGACGGTTTTTTTCGGGGATTTTCGGCTTTTCGACGCGTCCGTCGCCGTGTTTCCCCCGGTGTGCGCCCGCAAACCGTGTCGCGCGTGGCGGAAATGCCCTGAAAATCGCTGCGATCGGACATGGCGGGACATATCCAGACCGGTCTCGTTATCTCGCATCAAGCAATACACTGCCCCCGCTCAATGCCCCTCGCCGTTGCCGCCGAGGCGCTTCGGGTCGCCGACGATCAGCGGATCGGCGGGGCGGGCGATGCGCGAATCCTTCCCGGGGTAGGGCAGGCTGCCGAGCACGTGGCGCATGGCGTTGAGCCGGGCGCGTTTCTTGTCGTCGGACTTGACCACGGTCCACGGTGCGTCGGCGGTGTCAGTGTGGAAGAACATGGCCGACTTGGCCTCGGTGTAATCGTCCCACTTGTCCAGCGACTGCAGGTCGATCGGCGAGAGTTTCCAGTGCTTCAGCGGATCGCTGCGCCGCGACTTGAACCGGCGCAGCTGTTCCTCGCGGCTGACCGAGAACCAGAACTTGTAGAGGCGGATGCCGCTGCGCACGAGCATGCGTTCGAACTCGGGCGCTTCGCGCAGGAATTCCAGGTAATCCTCGGGCGAACAGAAGCCCATGACGCGTTCGACGCCGGCGCGGTTGTACCAGCTGCGGTCGAAGAACACGATCTCGCCGGTGGTCGGCAGGTGTTCGATGTAGCGCTGGAAATACCACTGGCCGCGCTCCTGCTCGCTCGGTTTCTCCAGCGCGACCACGCGCGCGCCTCGCGGGTTGAGGTGTTCGGTGAAGCGCTTGATCGCGCCGCCCTTGCCGGCGGCGTCGCGGCCCTCGAACAGGACGACGATGCGCTGGCCGGTGTCCTTCACCCAGCTCTGCACCTTCAGCAGTTCGATCTGCAGGCGCTTCTTTTCCGCTTCGTACTCGCGGCGGCGCAGGCGGGTGCGGTAGGGATAGTCCGCCGGCAGCGGCGCGCTGCTGCTGTCTTCGTCGCTCAGCGGCACTGCCTCCATGCGCAGCGCGGCGTCGGCGGACAGGCCGGGCTCGAGCAGGTCTGGTTCGAGCAGGTCTGGTCTAAGCGCGTCCGTCGCGATCGCCACGGCAGGCGTCGGATCGACCGGGGTGTCGGTCGTCGCCGGAATCGGCTGGACGGAATCGGGCGCGGTTGCCGACGTGGACGTGACGGCCGTGCGCGCATCGGTGGGCTGCGCGCGACGCGGACGAGGGGTGGAACGCTTGCGGGGTGCAGCCATGTCGGACTCCGGCGACGATCTGGGAATGCCCCGAGGGGGCTGTCTCATCGTCCGCCGGCCGCGCCGGATGCGCTTGAGCGAAGTCAAACGCGATGCGAGGAATGCAGCGGCGCAGCGGCGCAGCGGCGCCGGAGCGCCGGCGCCGTGTGCGGGGAAGACTCAGGCCGCTTCGTACGCGCCGTAGCCGCGCAGGCGCTTGTAGCGGCGGTCGAGCAGGTCCTCGGTCGGCAGGGCTTCGAGGGCATCCAGCTCGTTGAGCAGCACGGCCTTGAGGCGACGGGCCATCTGCACCGGGTTGCGGTGCGCGCCGCCGATCGGCTCGCGCACGATCTTGTCGATCAGGCCGAGATCCTTCAGGCGTTTGGCGGTGATCGCCATCGCGTCGGCCGCGTCCTGCTTGCGGTCGGCGGTCTTCCAGAGGATCGAGGCGCAGCCTTCCGGCGAGATCACCGAATAGGTGCTGTATTCGAGCATCAGCGTGCGGTCGCCGACGCCGATGGCGAGCGCGCCGCCGGAGCCGCCTTCGCCGATCACGGTGCACAGGATCGGCACCTTCAGCTCGGACATTTCCAGCAGGTTGCGGGCGATGGCCTCGGACTGGCCGCGCTCTTCGGCGTCGATGCCCGGCCAGGCGCCGGCGGTGTCGATGAAGGTGAGGATCGGCAGGCGGAAGCGTTCGGCCATCTTCATCAGGCGCAGCGCCTTGCGATAGCCCTCGGGCTTGGGCATGCCGAAGTTGCGGCGCACCTTGGCCTTGGTGTCGCGGCCCTTCTCGTGGCCGATCACCATCACGCTGCGGCCGTTAATGCGGGCCAGGCCGCCGACGATCGCGTTGTCGTTGGCGAAGGCGCGGTCGCCGGCCAGTTCCTGGAACTGGTCGCACATCACGCGCAGGTAGTCGAGCGTGTAGGGGCGCGCGGGATGGCGCGCGAGCTGCGAGACCTGCCAGGCGCTGAGGTCGCGGAAGATCTGGGCGGTGCGCAGGCGGAGCTTGTCCTCCAGGGCGCGCACTTCGGTGTCAATGTTGACGCCGGGACCGTTGCTGGCATGGCGGAGTTCGCGGATCTTGGTTTCGAGGTCGGCGATCGGCTGTTCGAAGTCGAGGTAGTTCGGATTCATGCGCGGGTGGGGTGTGCCGTGACCGGTTC
Organism: Lysobacter brunescens; assembly: GCF_042677005.1. Taxonomy (NCBI): domain Bacteria; kingdom Pseudomonadati; phylum Pseudomonadota; class Gammaproteobacteria; order Lysobacterales; family Lysobacteraceae; genus Lysobacter; species Lysobacter brunescens. The sequence continues at coordinate 2,579,808 of NZ_JBHTIF010000001.1, forward strand.
GGGCCCCAAGTCTAGCCGACGCGGACGACAAACCGCCGTACCCCGGGGTATGTGGAACGGGGTGAGGGCCGCACGTCGCATCCGCAGATCTATGGGGATTTTTTTGCCCGTGGGCCTCAACCCGCCCAGGGTCTGGACATCGCGACCTTCACGGTGCGCACGCCGGGCAGGCTGCGCAGGGCGCTGGGCAGGTCGGCTTCCACGCGTACCGACTGCGTGCCGTTGAGGTCGAGCTGGCCGGCGCAGCCCTGCGGCAGGATCAGGTCGTAGCGCAGCGGCGTGTGCCCGGGGCGATGCTGGCCGAGCAGGGCTTCGACCTTCTGCATCAGGCCGGTTTCGCGCAGGTCCAGGCGCAGCGACAGCCGCTGCGCGTGCTGCGCGCAGATCAGCCGGTAGTCCCAGCAGCGTTTCGCGCGCAGCGCGAAGCCGCCGCTGAATTCGTCCTCGCGCAGGCCGCCTTCGATGATGAGGATGCGATCGCGGGTCAGCAGTTGCTGGTATTCGAAATAGGGTTCGGCGAAGAACGCGCATTCGAGCCGGCCGCGCCCGTCCTCGATCTGCACGAACGCCTGCGAGTCGCCGCGCTTGCGCATGCCGATGACCAGGCCGGCGACGATCACGGTGGCTTCGGAACGCCATTGCCGGCCGCCGCCGTTGTCGTCGCCGCCGCGTCCCCGCGAAGGCGGTGCGGCGCTTTCGTAGAGTTGATCGAGCTTGCCCAGGTCAGTGCCGACCAGCGCCGACAGCTCTTCGCGATACGGGTCCAGCGGATGGCCGCTGAGGTAGTGGCCGAGGGTGTCGCGTTCGCCGTTCAGACGCTGCGACAGCGGCCATTCGTCGCAGGTCGGCAGGTCGATGCTGATGTCCGGCGCACCGCTGCTGTTGCCGAACATGTCGACCATGCCGGCGTTGCGGTTGCGCGTGATCTGGTCGGTCGCCTTCAGCACTTCCGGCAGCTGCAGCAGCAGCGAGGCGCGGTTGACCGCCAGCGCATCCAGCGCGCCGGCGCTGATCAGCGCTTCCAGCGTGCGGCGGTTGAGCTTGGTGGAATCAACGCGTTTGCAGAAATCCAGCAGGTCCGCGTACGGACCATTGGCCAGGCGCTCCTCGGCGATCGATTCGCAGGCGCCGCGGCCGACGCCCTTCACCGCGCCCAGGCCGTAGCGGATCGTCTTCGGATCGGTCGCCTCGAACATGTAGACGGACGCGTTGACGTCCGGCGGCTTCACGTCCAGGCCGATCGCGCGTGCCTCGTCGAGGAAGCCGACCACCTTGTCGGTGTTGTCCATGTCCGAGGACATCACCGCCGCCATGAATTCTGCGGGGTAATGCACCTTGAGCCATGCGGTCTGGTAGGCGACCAGCGCGTAGGCCGCCGAGTGCGACTTGTTGAAGCCGTACTCCGCGAACTTTTCCATCAGGTCGAAGATCTGCGTCGCGACCTTCGGATCGACGCCGTGCTCGGCCGAGCCGGCCTCGAACTTGGCGCGTTCCTTCGCCATCTCCTCGGGCTTCTTCTTGCCCATCGCGCGGCGCAGCAGGTCGGCGCCGCCCAGCGAGTAGCCGGCCAGGACCTGGGCGATCTGCATCACCTGTTCCTGGTACACGATCACGCCGTAGGTCGGCTTCAGCACCGGCTCCAGCGCCGGGTGCGGATACGTCACCTCGGTGCGGCCATGCTTGCGGTCGACCCATTCGCGATCCATTCCCGAGCCCAGCGGGCCGGGGCGGAACAGCGCGGCGAGCGCGATGATGTCTTCGAAGGTGTCGGGCTTGGCGCGCTTGAGCAGCTCGCGCATGCCGCGCGATTCGAACTGGAACACCGCGACGGTGTCGCCGCGCGCGAACAGTTCGTAGCTCGGCTTGTCGTCGAGCGGCAGCGCGCCGATGTCGAGCGGTTCGTGGCCTTCGCGGGCGCGGCGGACGTTGATCGCCTTCACCGCCCAGTCGATGATCGTCAGCGTGCGCAGGCCGAGGAAGTCGAACTTCACCAGGCCGATGGCTTCGACGTCGTCCTTGTCGAACTGTGTGACCGGATTCCTGCCCTTGCCGGCGCCGTCGTGTTCGGCGAACAGCGGGCAGAAATCGGCCAGCGGCTTCGGTGCGATCACCACGCCACCGGCGTGCTTGCCGGCGTTGCGGGTCAGGTCTTCTAGCTGCAGCGCGAGGTCGATGAGGTCGCGGACCTCGTCCTCGCTGTTGTAGCGCTCGATGATCTCGCCGATCGCGCGGTCCGGATCCTTCTGCGCGCGCGGACTGCGGCCGAGCACGTCCTCCAGCGACAGCGGATCGGCCGGCTGCAGCGGAATCAGCTTGGAGATGCTGTCGACGAAGCCGTAGGGCAGGCCGAGCACGCGCCCGGCGTCGCGCACCACCGCCTTCGCCGACATCGTGCCGTAGGTGATGATCTGGCTGACCCGGTCGCGGCCGTACTTGCGCGCGACGTAGTCGATGACTTCGTCGCGGCGGTCCATGCAGAAGTCGATGTCGAAGTCGGGCATCGACACGCGTTCTGGGTTCAGGAAGCGCTCGAACAGCAGGTCGTACGGCAGCGGATCCAGGTCGGTGATGCCCAGTGCCCAGGCGACCAGCGAGCCCGCGCCCGAACCACGGCCGGGGCCGACGGGAATGCCGTTCTGCTTGCCCCAGTTGATGAAGTCCGCAACGATCAGGAAGTAGCCGGGGAAGCCCATCTTCACGATCACGTCCAGCTCGATGTCGAGCCGCGATTCGTAGCTGGCGCGGTCGTGGCCGGGCGCCACCGGATACTTCGCCAGGCGCGCGTCGAGGCCGTCGTGCGCTTCCTTGCGGATCCAGCTGTCGAGCGTATGGTCATCCGGAACCGGGAACGCGGGCAGGTAGTACGTGCCCAGCGACAGCCCCAGGTTGCAGCGCTTCGCGAGGTCGATCGCGTTGTCGATCGCGTCGGGCGCGTCGGGGAACAGCGCGACCATCTCGTCGGTGTCGCGGAGGTACTGCTGCGCGGTGTATTCGCGTGGACGCTTGGGATCGTCGAGCACGCGGCCGGTGGCGATGCACACGCGCGCTTCGTGCGCCTCGAAGCCGTCGGCGTCGAGGAAGCGCACGTCGTTGCTGGCGATCACCGGGATGCCGCGTTCCGCCGACGCATGCAGGGCGAAGGCATTGAAGGCCTCTTCGCCGTCGAAACCGCAGCGTGTGAGTTCCAGGTGGATGCGATCGTCGAAATGCCGCTGCCAGTCGCGCAGCCACTGCAGGGCGAGATCGTGGCGGTTGCCGGCAGCGAGCTGGCCGGCATGGCTGTGGCGCCCGGCGAGCGCGAACAGGCCCTCGTTGGCTTCGGCCAGCCACTGCGGACGCACCACCACGCCGTCGTGGCGCTGGCCTTCCATCCAGGCCCGGCTGAGCAGGCGCGACAGCGCGAGGTAGCCGCTGTTGTCGCGGCACAGCAGGGTGAGCTGCCAGGGCGTCTCGTCGCCCTCGGCGACGTAGATGTCCGCGCCGGCGATCGGCTTGATGCCCGCGCTTTCGGCGGCCTTGTAGAACTTGACCAGCGCGAACATGTTGTTGCGGTCGGTCATGGCCACCGCCGGCTGGCCCTGCGCCACGCAGCGCTGGACCAGTTCCGGGATGCGGATGGTCGAATCGGCCAGCGAATACTCGCTGTGCAGGTGGAGATGGGCGAAGCGGGAGGACATCGGCGGACCAGCGGTACCAGCCGTGCAGGTTAGGTCCGCAGGGGCATTCGGGCAAGGCTTGACGGATGCGTCCGGGTGTCGCGGAATCGCTCCCCTCGACCCCAGGCCTTTCCTGCCCGCACGGCCCGCGATGCCCCGGTTCACCGGCACCTGCCGCTTTTCGCCTCCGCTCGATCCGCGCGGTGGGCGGGTGCGTCGCGACGGCAGTACCACGGACTGGTGGCTGATCCTGGCCTGCGACCCGGAACTCGGCCGCTACCTGCGCCACCTGCATCACCTGGACGCGCGGCGCACGACCCAGCTCAGCGATCCGCTGTGGGGCCCGCACGTCTCGGTGGTGCTCGGCGAGGTGCCGACGGAGCTGTCGGCCTGGAAGGACCGCGAAGGCGCGCCGATGGCGTTCGAGATCGACTGGACGCCGCAGGCAGTCGGCGAGTACGTCTTCTACCCGGTGCGCTGCGACGATGCGCTGGACTATCGCGAGCGCCTCGGCCTGCCGCGCGAGCCGAAGCATCCGTTGCACCTGACCATCGGCAATTTCAAGAAGGCATCCGGACCGGTCTGATCCGGATGCCCGAGCCCGTGCCAGAGCAGGGCGATCAGAGGATGATCGGGCCGCCGCGGCACAGGAAGGTCACCGTGCGCGTGACGCTGCCCGAGGCATTGGTGATCGTCACCGTCTGCGTGTGCTGGGAACCGATGCTGCAGTAGCCGTAGAAATCGCTGCGGCCGGTTTCGTTGATGGTCATGCCGCGACCCGACCACGCGACCGTCGCCGGGCTGTCCGAGTTGAAGACGACGAAGCAGTAGAAGCGACCGCCGCCGTTGTCGAGCGGGCAGGCGAAGGTGCTGATGGTCGGCGTTGCGGCCTGCGCCGGGGCCGGTGCGACCAGTGCGGCGGCGGACAGTCCCGCCAGCAGCGCGGCGGACAGCAGGGGCGAGCGGGTGAAAGCGTTCTGCATGTTCATCTCCATATGAGTTCCATTGCGAGCGGGCCAGTGCGCGACTGCGGTGGAGTCCTGCCTCCCGGCGGGATGCGGCCCGGTGCATCCGCTTCCGCATGGATCGCAGGGGGCATGGTATCGGCACGCCGTCGCAGCGCGTGCGGCGCATCGCGCCATTCGTGGTGGCCGATGGCGCCGCCGGTCAGTCTGCGACGCCGCCGGCGTGCAGGGCCAGCGCCTCGCGCACCGGTGTATAGCTGCGTCGATGTTCGGGGCAGGGGCCATGCATCCTGAGCGCGTCCAGATGGACCGGGCTGGGATAGCCCTTGTGGCGGTCGAATCCGTACTGCGGCCAGCGCGCATGCAGTTCGAGCATGCGCCTGTCGCGCGCGACCTTCGCGAGGATCGACGCGGCCATGATCGCCGGTTCGATGGCGTCTCCGCCGACCAGGGCCTCGGCCGGGCAGGGCAGCGATGTCGGCAGCCGGTTGCCGTCGATCCGCGCGAAGGTCGCTGCAGGCGTCAGCGCTTCGAGCGCGCGCTGCATGCCGGTCAGCGTGGCCTGCAGGATGTTGAGGCGGTCGATCTCCCCGGCGTCGACGAATTCGATGCGCCATGCCAGCGCGCATTCGATGATCCGCGGATACAGCGCTTCGCGACGCGCTTCGCTGAGCTTCTTGGAATCGTTCAGCCCGTCGATCGGGCGCGTGGGATCGAGGATGACCGCAGCAACGGTCACCGGCCCGGCCAGCGGCCCGCGTCCCGCTTCGTCGACGCCTGCGACGAGTGATCGCGATGCATGACCGGAAGCCGCGTGCGCCTCGCCATCGAACAGCCCTGCCGCGCCAGTGGGGGCGCCGGATCGACGTCGCGCCACGTCAGACCGCCCGGACGTAGCCCAGGTCGCGCCGCGGGACGCCCAGCAGCTCGGCCACGGCTTCCGCCGCGCGTGCCGAGGCGTCGCGGCGCAGCTGCGTGTGGATGTCCGTGAAATGCGGGAGCAGCGCGTCAACGGCGGCGGGCTGGCCGAGCCAGCGCAGGCAGGCGGCGGCGAGTTTCTCCGGCGTGCAGTCGTCCTGCAGCAGCTCGGGCACCAGCGGCGCGTCGGCCAGCACGTTCGGCAGGCTGACGTAGCGGGTCTTGAGCAGCTTGAAGAACGTGACGATGCGGTAGGTGGTGGGCGAGATACGGTGGCCCACGACCATCGGCCGCTTGCACAGCATGCCTTCCAGCGCGGCGGTGCCCGAAGCCAGCAGCACCGCGTCGCTGGCGATCATCGCGCGCTGCGCGTCGCCATCGAGCACGCGCACGCGCGCGGCGAGATCCGGCTGCGAGGCCAGCTGCGCACGGATCGCGGCGTCGCACTCGGCGTTCGCGGCCGGCAGCAGGATCTGCAGTGCCGGGATGGACCGCGCGACGAGTCCGCCCGCCTGCAGGAAAAGCGGCAGCATCTTCTCGATCTCGCCCAGGCGGCTGCCGGGCAGCATCGCGAGGACCGGCGTGTCGTCCGGGATCACCAGGGCATGCCGCGACGCGAGGCGATCGGGCTGCATCGGGATCGCATCGGCCAGCGGATGGCCGACGAAGCGCGCGTCGACGCCGTGCTTCGCGTAGATCGGCGGTTCCATCGGGAACAGGCAGAGCACGCGGTCGGCGCTGCGCCCGATCTTCGCGGCGCGGCCCTCGCGCCAGGCCCAGACCGACGGGCTGACGTAATGCACGGTGCGCACGCCGCGTTGCTTGAGCCACTGTTCGACGCCGAGGTTGAAGTCCGGTGCGTCGATGCCGATGAACACGTCGGGCCGCCAGGCAAGCAGGCGCTTGCGCAGGTTCGCGCGCAGCTTCAGCAGGCGGGGCAGGTGCTTCAGTACTTCGACGAGGCCCATGACCGCGAGTTCCTGGCTGTCGTGCCAGGCCTCCAGACCGGCCGCGCGCATCGCCGGGCCGCCCACGCCCGCGAATTCGGCCTGCGGGAAACGCGCGCGCAGTTCTGCGATGAGGCCGGCGCCGAGCACGTCGCCGGAGGCTTCACCGGCGACGAGCGCGATGCGCAGGTGGCCGGAGGGCTGGGTTCGGGAGTCGGATGAGGTCACGGCCGGTGCACCAGGGGAACGCCGTCATTGTGCGCCGGCGATGGCGGCTTCGCCATGCCGGTGCCGGGTTCAGCGCAGCAGCGGGCGCTCGCCGCGCTCGATGAAGTCCAGGAACGCGCGCACGTCGTCGCTGCCGCTGGCCAGTTCGGCGAGCTGGGCCTTGGCGTCGGTGAGGTTCGCGCCGGACATGTAGAGCGCGCGGTAGGCGCGTTTGATCGCGGCGACGCGCTCGGCGTCGAAACCGCGGCGCTTGAGGCCTTCGCTGTTGATGCCGCGCGGCCGACCGTAGTCTTCCTGCGCTACCATCAGGTAAGGCGGTACGTCGCCGTTGACGAACGCGCCCATGCCGATGAAGGCGTGGGCGCCGATCCGGCAGAACTGGTGCACGCCGGCGAAGCCGCTGAGGATGACGTGATTGCCCACCTCGACGTGGCCGGCCAGCGTGGCGTTGTTCGAGAACACGCAGTCGTCGCCGACGATGCAGTCGTGCGCGACGTGGACGTAGGCCAGGAACCAGTTGCGGTCGCCGATGCGGGTGATGCCGCCGCCGCTGCCGGTGCCGCGGTTGATGGTGACGAACTCGCGGATCATGTTGCCGTCGCCGATCACCAGTTCGGTGCGCTCGCCGGCGAACTTCTTGTCCTGCGGATCGCCGCCGATCGCAGCATGGCCGTGGATGCGGTTGTCGCGGCCGATGCGGGTCGGGCCAAGGATGCTGCAGTGCGGACCGATCCGCGTGCCGTCGCCGATCTCCACCTCCGCGCCGATCACCGTGAACGGTCCGATCTCGACATTCGCGCCGATCCGGGCGTCCGGATGGATGCTGGCGAGCGGGCTGATGCTGACGGCGCCCATGGTCATGCCTGGTTCTGGCTTTCCGCGCAGAGGATCTCGGCGCGCGCCGCTTCCTTGCCCTCGACGCTGGCGATGCCTTCGTACAGCGCCATGTTGCGGATGCGGCGCTTGAGCGAGACATGCAGGTCGACGCGGTCGCCCGGCACGATCATCCGGCTGAAGCGCGCGTTGTCGACCTTGACCAGGTAGAACAGCTTGTCTTCGCAGGGGCCGTCGCCGCTGAGGCGGGTGGTCAGCTGGTAGAGCACGCCGCCGGCCTGCGCCAGGGCTTCGATCACCAGCACGCCGGGCATGACCGGCTGCGACGGGAAGTGGCCCTCGAAGAACTCCTCGTTGCCCGAGACGTTCTTGTAGGCATGGATGCTCTGGCCCGGCTCGAACGCGACGACGCGGTCGACCAGCAGGAAGGGGTAGCGGTGCGGCAGCAGCTTCTTGATTTCGTTCGCGCCGATGGGCAGCGAGATCGCCTGGCAGGGCTCGGTCGATGTCATTGGGGTTCCTTGTTGCGCGCTGCGGCCTGGCGGGCCAGCGCGTCGAGCTGTTTGAAACGGGCGGCGCTCTTGCGCCAGCTGCGGTTGTCCATGAGCGGCGTTCCGGACGAGTATTCGCCCGGTTCGCGGATCGAACTGGTGACCAGGCTCATGGCGGTGACCACCACCCGGTCGCAGACATCCAGATGACCAAGGATACCCGCGCCGCCGCCGATCAGGCAGTAGCGGCCGATCGTGGCGCTGCCGGCGACGGCCGAGCAGCCTGCCATCGCGCTGTGCGCGCCGATGCGGACGTTGTGGCCGATCTGGATCTGGTTGTCGAGGCGCACGTCCTCTTCCAGCACGGTGTCGTCCAGCGCGCCGCGGTCGATCGTCGTGTTCGCGCCGATCTCGCAGTCATCGCCGACGACCACGCCGCCAAGTTGCGGCACCTTGAGCCAGCGTCCGTGGTCCATCGCCAGGCCGAAACCGTCCGCGCCGAGCACGGCGCCGGGATGGATCAGCACCCGCTTGCCCAGGCGGACGCGGCGCACCAGGCTGACGTTCGCGACCAGCTCGCAGCCTGCGCCGACGACGCAGTCCTCGCCGATCACGCAGCCCGGGCCGATCATCGCGCCGGCGTCGACGCGTGTCCGGGGCCCGATGCTGACGAAGGGACCGATGCTGGCTTCGGGCGAGACCTCGGCCGAGGGATCGACGACCGCCATCGCATGCACGCCGGGCACGACGGCCGGGCGGACGTCGAACAGCGCGGACATCTTCGCGAACGCCGCGTAGGGATCCTTCGCGATCAGCGCGTTGCCGGAGAAGCCTTCCGCGTCCTCCGCGCGCATGACCACCAGCCCGGCGCCGGTCGCGGCGAGCTGGTTGCGGTAGCGGGGATTGGCGAGGAAGGCAAGCTGGTGCGCGCCCGCGCGGGCGAGTGTGGCGACGCCTTCGATGCGCCAGGCGGGGTCGCCGCGCAGTTCGAGGTCGAACCGCGCGGCGAGGTCGGATGCGGAATGAGTGGCGGACACGGGACGCTCCGTCCGGAGGATCAGAGCGCCGCGATCAGAACGCGCCGCCGAAGGTGAACTGCAGGCGTTCCAGTTCGTCGGTTTCCTCGCTGCGCAGCGGGAAGGCGTAGCTGATCGAGATCGGGCCGACCGGCGCGCGCCACAGCAGGGCCACGCCCGCCGACGCGCGCAGCTCGCCGGCGTCGAAGCTGTCGATGTCCTTGAAGACGTTGCCGAAGTCCAGGAACGCCGAGACGCGGGCGGCCGGGCTGTCGAGCAGCGAGGGGAAGAACATTTCCAGCGAACCGACGGTCTTCAGCGCGCCGCCGATGGGCTGGCGGACCGGGCTGCCGAGCGAGAAGTCGACCGGGCCGAGGGTGTTGTCGCGGAAGCCGCGCACCGAGCGCACGCCGCCGGCGTAGAAATTCTCGAAGAACGGCAGGCCGCTGGCGATCAGCACGTCGTTGAGCGAAGCGTTCGGGCCGCAGTCCGCGTCGGAGTACTGCTTGGTCGGACGCGGCGGACGGTTGCCGCGCGCTTCGCAGATCAGCTGCACCTTGTCCGAGCCGTAGCTGTCGCCGTAGCCGAGCTGGAAGCGCGTGTTCAGCACCAGGGCGCGGTTGATCGGCCAGTACTTCGAGAACTCGTAGTTGATCTTGTAGTACTCGGCGGTCGAGCCGGGCAGGGTGATTTCCGCCGAGAGGCGCTGCTTGGTGCCGCGCGTCGGGGTGAAGAAGTCGTTGAGCGTGTCGCGCGCCCAGCCCAGCTCCGCGCGCCAGGCGTGGAACGTGCGCTGGCCGACGGCGTCGATGTAGCGGTTGACGCTGACCGGCGACGCGGTCGGGAAGGTGAAGATCTCGTTGCGGTCGACGCCGAACACGAGCGAGACGCTGTCGTTCTCGGTGATCGGCACGCCCAGCACGGTCTGCGCCGCGGCGCTGGTCGTCGAGTACTGGGCGGTGTTGAAGTCGGAGTTGTCGAACTCGCGCCACCAGAGGTTGTAGCCCAGCGACATGCCCGAGTCGGTGAAGTACGGGTTGAGGAACGAGAACGAGTAGCGCTGCAGGTAGCTGCTGCGCTGCACTTCCACGCTGACCTGGTTGCCGGTGCCGAGGAAGTTGTTCTGCGACAGCTGGATCGTGGTGTTCAGGCCCGACAGCTGCGAATAGCCCAGGCCGAAGGTGAAGCTGCCCGAGGTGGTTTCCTTGACGGTGACGACCACGTCGACCTGGTCGTTGGTGCCGGCGACCGGTTCGGACTCGACCTGCACCGAGCCGCTCTCGAAGAAGCCCAGGCGCTGCAGGCGGACCTTGGAGCGGTCGATCGCGGCCTGCGAGTACCACGCGCCCTCGAACTGGCGCATTTCACGGCGCATGACTTCGTTGGAGGTGCGGGTATTGCCCTTGAAGACGATGCGGCGCACGGTCACGCGCGGACCCGGGATGACCTGCAGGGTCAGGGCGACGGTGCGCTTCTCGCGGTCGAGTTCCGGGATCGGCTTGACCTCGGCGAACGCGTAGCCGACGTTGCCCAGCGCAGCGGTGATCGAGTCGGAGGTCAGTTCGAGCAGCGAGCGCGAGAAGGTCTGGCCGGGACGCACCAGCTGGTAGAAGTCGATCTGTTCCTTCGACAGCACGGTGTCGCCGGTGATCTTCACGTCGGAGATCGTGTACACCTCGCCTTCGGTGATGCCGAGGCTGATGTACATGTCGCGCTTGTCCGGGCTGATCGAGACCTGGGTGCCGGTCTCGGCGAAGTCCACGTAGCCGCGGTCGAGGTAGAAGTTGCGCAGGCGTTCGAGGTCGCCGGTGAGCTTTTCGCGCGAATACTGGTCGTCGCGGCGATACCAGCTCAGCCAGTTCGTCTCGTCCGATTCCCAGGACTTGCGCAGTTCCTTCTCTTCGAAGGTCTCGTTGCCGAGCAGGTTGATGTGGCGGATCCGCGCGGCCTTGCCTTCGTCGATGGCGATGGTCAGGTCGACGCGGTTGCGGTCGAGACGCGCGATCTTCGGGGTGATCTCGACGTTGTACTTGCCGCGGTTGTTGTAGGCGCGGTTGAGTTCCAGCGTCACGCGGTCCAGGGCGAGGCGGTCGAAGGTCTCGCCCTCGGCGATGCCGATTTCCTTGAGGTTGCGGGTCAGGTCCTCGGTCTTGAGGTCCTTGTTGCCGGTGATCGTCAGCGTGTTGATCGCCGGGCGTTCGGTCACGGTCACGACGAGGATGTCGCCTTCGCGGTCGAAGCGGATGTCCTCGAAGAACCCGGTCTTGTACAGGGCGCGCATCGCTTCGCCGATGCGGCCGGAATCGATCTGGTCGCCGCGTTCGATCGGCAGGTACGTGAAGACGGTGCCGGCGCCGATGCGCTGCAGGCCGTCGACGCGGATGTCCGAGACGGTGAACGACGAGGACGACGCCGAGGACGCGGCCTGTGCGAGCGAGGGCGGGGTGTGGAACGAAGCCAGGCTCGTGGCGAGGGCAATGGCCAGCAGGCGGCGGGTGGGCGTGCGCGTCATCTAGTACGTCCGAAGGAGGGGCTTGGGGCGGGTGGTTCGGGTGGAACGGTGGAGCGTCGAGCATCGCCTTGGCGGGCGTCAGTCGCCGGTTTCGGCCGCGTGTCCCGACGGGCGGTCGCCGATCGGAAGGTCGCGGCCGGGCACGGGCGACATCCGGGTCATCGGATCAGCCCCTGCAGGTCGTTGTAGAACGCGAGGCCCATGAGCCCCAGGATCAGCGCCAGCCCGACATACTGCCCGGCGGCCATCGCACGTTCGCTTAACGGACTGCCTTTGACCAACTCGATAAGGTAATACAGCAGCTGCCCCCCGTCCAAGACCGGGACGGGAAGCAGGTTGAGGACGGCCAGGCTCAGGCTGAGCAGGGCGAGCAGACTGAGGTACCAGGCCAGGCCGTTCCGGGCGTAGGCGTTGGCGGCCCTGGCGATGCCGATCGGGCCGGAGACCGTGTCCTTCGCTTCCATCCGGCCGCTGAAGGCGCGCTGGATCATGGCGAACAGCTCGCCGGTCTGGAATTTCGTCTCGCGCAGCGCGGCGGGCACGGCCTGCAGCGGGCCGTAGCGCAGGACCACGTCCTTGCGCGGTTCCGCCGGGGTCACGCCCAGCCGCCAATGGCCCGGCGGTGCGGGGTCCTTGCGCGGCGCGACGGTGACGAAACTGCGCCGACCCTCGCGCTCGATCTCGATCCGCGCGCCGCCCGTGGGCCCCGCCTTCGCGACCAGCGGCGCGATGTCGGCCCAGTTGCCGATCGGCGTGCCGTCGATCGACAGGATCCGGTCGCCGGGCTGGATCGTGCCGTGGCTGGCGCCTTCGGCCGGCACTTCGCCGACGACCGGCGGAGGGATGTCCTGATGGCGCGGCACGATCCCGATCTGGCCGAGGGTGGCCTGCAGGTCGCCGCCGGCAGGCAGGCGCGAGAAGTCCATCCGGCGCGTGCTTTCGGCGCCATCGGCACTGCGCACGACCACCGGCGTCGGGGCGCGGTCCAGGGCCGACGTGACGAGGGCCATGCTGGCCTCGGTCCAGGTCGGGGTCAGGCGGTCGCCGACCGAGACCAGGGTGTCGCCGGGGCGCAGGCCGGCCTGCGCGGCCACGCCGCCGACCTGGCCGAGCGTCGGCGCGTAGTCCGGGCGACCGATGACGAACATCAGCCAGAGCAGGGCGATGCAGAGGACGAAGTTGGCCAGCGGACCAGCGACGGCGATCAGCATGCGCTGGCCGACGGTCTTGCTGCCGTGGGCCTGGCTGCGTTCGGCCTCGGTGACCTCGCCGACGCGGTCGGCCAGTTCGTGTTCGCCGAGCATGCGGACGTAGCCGCCGAGCGGGATCGGCGCGACCGCCCATTCGGTGCCGTGGCGGTCGGTGCGCATCCAGATCGGTTTGCCGAAGCCCACCGAGAAGCGGAGCACCTTCACACCGCACCAGCGGGCGGCGAGGTAGTGGCCGAGTTCGTGGAAGGTGACGAGGATGCCGAGGGCGACGATCAGCCACCAGGCGGATGCGAGGAATTCGGTCATGGCGTGGCCTCGCGGGAGATCGCTTCGCGCACGGCGGCGCGCGTGGCCGCGTCGGCGTCGAGCAGGGCATCGAGCGAATCGGCCGCAGCGTGGGACATGCGTTGCAGGGCGTCTTCGACCAGTGCGGGGATGGACAGGAAAGCGATGCGGCCCTGAAGAAAGGCTGAAACCGCCTCTTCGTTGGCGGCGTTGAGCACGGCGGTGGCGCAGCCGCCGGCATCCAGTGCGGCGTAGGCCAGGCGCAGGCAGGGGAAGGCGTCGAGATCCGGCGCCTCGAAATCGAGCCGACCCTGCGCGAGCAGGTCGAGACCGGCGACGCCGGAGACGATGCGCTCGGGCCAGGCGAAACCGACCGCCAGCGCGGTGCGCATGTCGGGCAGGCCGAGTTGCGCGAGCGTCGAACCGTCGACGAATTCCACCAAAGAATGCACCAGGCTCTGCGGATGCACGAGCACGCCGATGCGGTCGCTGGACAGATCGAACAGGTGGTGCGCCTCGATCACTTCGAGGCCCTTGTTCATCAGCGTGGCGGAGTCGACCGAGATCTTCGGCCCCATCGACCACTTCGGGTGCGCCACGGCCTGCGCGGGCGTGACGCCGGCCAGTTCGGCCCGTGAACGGCCACGGAACGGGCCGCCCGACGCCGTGAGCTGGATGCGCGTGAGGCCGGCGCGGGCATGCGAATCCGGCAGGCACTGGAAGATCGCGTTGTGCTCGCTGTCGATCGGCACGATGTCGGCGCCATGCTCGCGCACCGTGCGCATCAGCAGGTCGCCGGCGAGGACCAGCGACTCCTTGTTGGCCAGCAGCAGGCGCTTGCCGGCGCGGGCGGCGGCGAGCGTGGACGACAGCCCGGCAGCGCCGACGATCGCGGCGACCACGGTATCGGTGCCGGCATCGGCGGCGAGCGCGTCGATCGCGGCCATGCCGGCGTGCGCCCGGGTGTCCAGGCCGACCGCGCGCAGGCCGTCGCGCAGGGCGGCGTAGGCGGACTCCTCGGCGACGGCGGCATGGGCCGGACGGTGGCTGCGGCACAGGTCGACGAGCGCGTCGACGTTGCGGCCGGCGACCAGCACGTCCGCTCGGAGGCGGTCGGGGTGGCGCGCGATCACGTCCAGCGCCGAGGTGCCGATGGAGCCAGTGGCGCCGAAGACGGCGACGCGCCTCATCGGAACGCTCCGCAGACCGGGCGACGGGAAGGGGACAGCTTGCGCATGGCAGGGATCGACCGCATCACGGGCGCCAGGTTCAGAAATCGAACAACAATTTGCCCAGCGCGAACACCGGCAGCGCGGCGAGCACGCTGTCCACGCGGTCGAGCACGCCGCCGTGGCCGGGAATGAGGTTGCTGGAATCCTTCACGCCGACGTGGCGCTTGAGCAGGCTCTCGAACAGATCGCCCACCACCGAGAACAGGATGGTCCACAGCGCTACCACTGCGATCGCCGGCAGCTGGCCCACGCTCGCGCCGGCCAGCGGTGCCGCGGCGACGGCGACGATCATGCCCGCCACCGCGCCGCCGATCAGGCCCTCGACGGTCTTGTTCGGGCTGATGCGCGGGCTGAGCTTGGTCCGACCGAACTTGCGGCCGACGAAGTAGGCGCCGCTGTCGGCCGCCCAGACGATGGCCAGGGCCAGCAGCAGCCAGCGGTTGCCGTGCGGCTGGCTGGCATGGATCAGCGCCAGGGCGCACCAGGCAGGGATGATGCTGAGCGTGGCGGCGGCGAGCTTGAACACGCGGCCATGGCGGGCGTGGTCGGAGCCGAAGTCGTAGAACCGCAGCCACAGCGTGGCCAGGCACCACCAGCCGACGCCGATCATGGTCATGATCTGGAACAGCACCAGTGACCCGCCGGTCTCCGAGCGCGAAGCCCAGACCAGGGCGACCATCAGCATCAGGTTCACCACCATCAGCACACCGCGTGCGATGGGGTCTTCGATGTCGGTCAGCTTCAGCCATTCCCACAGTGCGATCAGGAAGGCCGCCGCGCTGACCGCCGCCATCCAAGGAGTGGGCAGCAGCAGGACGGCGGTGATCGCCAGCGGGGCCATGACCAGGGCGGCCAGCGTGCGCGTCTTGGTCATGCGTCGATCCTGTCGGCGGAAGGGGAAGCGTCGGTGCCGGCCTGGGCCGAACGGATCTGGGCACCGGTGAGGCCGAAGCGGCGCTCGCGGTTGGCGAAGTCGGCGAAGGCGGCGTCGAGCAGCGTGGCATCGAGGTCCGGCCACAGCGTCTCGGTGAACCACAGCTCGGTGTAGGCCAGCTGCCAGAGCAGGAAATTGCTGATGCGGTGGTCGCCGCCGGTGCGGATGAACAGGTCGGGCGGCGGCAGGTCGGCCAGCGCCATGTGGCGGGCGACCGCCGCTTCGTCGATCTGCTCGGGACGCAGGCGGCCTTCGGCGACCTCGACCGCCAGCGCACGCGTGGCGTGGGCGATGTCCTGGCGGCCGCCGTAGCTGGCGGCGATGGTCAGGTGCAGGGAGGTGTTGCCGGCGGTGCGCGCCTCGGCGTCGCGCATGCGCGCGAGGATGTCGGGCTGGAAGCGGTCGCGATCGCCGATGAAGCGCAGGCGCACGCCGCGACGATGCAGTTCATCGACCTCGCGCTCCAGCGCGGCGAGGAACAGCTTCATGAGGCCGCCGACTTCCTCCTCGGGCCGGCCCCAGTTCTCGCTGGAAAAGGCGAAGAGGGTCAGCGCCTCGACGCCGCGCGCCAGGCACACGTCGATGCAGACGTTGACCGCGCGCGCGCCGGCGCGATGGCCGATCAGGCGCGGTCGACGGCGCCGCTCGGCCCAGCGACCGTTGCCGTCCATGATGACGGCGAGGTGGCGCGGGACCCCGGGATGCGGTGCGGCGGATTGTGGCGAAGGCATGCCGGAACGGGCCTCAGACGGCCATCAGTTCCTGTTCCTTGGCCTTGACCACCTCGTCGACGTCCTTGATCGCCTTGTCCGTCAGCTTCTGGATCTCTTCCTCGCTGCGGCGCTCCTCGTCCTCGGTGATCTTCTTTTCCTTCAGCAGTTCCTTGATCTGCTGGTTGGCGTCGCGGCGGATGTTGCGGATCGCGACCTTGGTGTCCTCGCCTTCGCCGTGGACGTGCTTGGACAGTTCCTTGCGGCGCTCCTCGGTGAGCGGCGGCAGGTTGATGCGGATGACGGTGCCGGCGGTGTTCGGGGTCAGGCCCAGGTCGGAGGCGTAGATGGCCTTCTCGACCGCCGCGACCATCTGCTTCTCCCACGGGGTGATGGTGAGCGAGCGCGCATCGGCGACGGCGATGCTGGCGACCTGCGACAGCGGCATGTCCGAACCGTAGTAGTTGACCTTCAGGTGCTCGACCAGCGAAGGCGAGGCGCGGCCGGTGCGAACCTTGGTGAGGGTGTGGCGCAGCGCGTCGATGCTTTTGGCCATGCGCGCCTGGGCGTCTTTCTTGATGTCGTTGAGCATGCCGGTGGGTCCTGTCTCGAATGGTGGGGCGACGGCGCCCCGCGCGCGGGGCGGCCGGAGGGCCAAGGTCGTCGATTATATGCGAAGCGGCGGGCCGGGCCCTCCGGGCATGGCCGCGGCGGTGGCCGCGCGTCCGCCCGGCGGTCAGTCGCGCGGCACCATGCCGTGCGGCGCGCGGTCGTGGCGGTCGTGCTCGCAGGCCCGGCCGTGTTCGATCTGCAGGGTCGGGTGGTTGATGCCGAACTTCTCGTCCAGGCCGTGGACCACGGTGTCGAGGAAGGCGTCGTGGTCGTCCGTCGCCGGGCGCACGAGGTGCGCGGTCAGCGCGATCTCGCCCGCGCCCAGCGACCAGATGTGCAGGTGGTGGACCGCGTGGACGCCCGGCTGGTCCGCGAGCCAGGCGTGGACCGCGCTCTGGTCGACATGGCGCGGCACGGCGTCCATCGCGGCCTCGAAGGCATCCCGGAGCAGGCGCGTGGCGGTGACCGCCACCACCACCGCCACCAGCAGGGCCGTTGCCGGGTCCAGCCAGCGCCAGTCGAACCAGAGCATGCCGAGTCCCGCCAGCACCGCCGCGAGCGATACGGCGGCGTCGCCGATCAGGTGCAGGAAGGCGCCTCGCCGGTTGAGGTCGTGGCTGTGGCTGTGGCCGCCATGGCCATCGCGCATCAGCCAGGCCGCGCCGAGGTTGATCGCGATGCCGATCGAGGCGACCACGATGATCGGCATCGGTGGAATCTCCGGCGGCGACGAGAACCGGCGCACGGCTTCCCACCCCAGCGCACCGCTGAAGCCGACCAGCAGCAGGGCATTGCCGAGCGGCGAAAGGAGGGTGGCGCGTCGCCAGCCGTAGGTGTGGCGTTCGGTCGGCGCGCGGCGGGCCATCGAGGCCGCCGCCCAGGCCATCGACAGGCCCAGCACGTCGCCGAAGTTGTGCAGGGCGTCGGACAGCAGGGCCAGCGAATCGGTCCAGAAGCCGTAACCGGCTTCCAGCACGGTGTAGGCGAGGTTGATCAGGGTCGCGATCGCGAACGCGCGGGTGCCGGTGGCGAAGCCGTGGCTGTGTCCGTGCCCATGGGCATGGCCGGCGTGGTCGTGCGGTGTGTGATGGTCGTGCGCAGGCATGCCGGCATTCTGCGCCGCAGGGCGCTGCGGACACTATCCGCCCGCTTCTCCGCTTGCCTGTCCGCCCGTCGCGACGCGGCGGGCATGCACGAACAGCGCGATCGCCAGCAGCGCGAACAGCGCCGCCGCGCCCAGGAGCAGCCAGCCGCCGCCGGCCGCGAGCCGGTCGGTCAGCCAGCCGTAGGGCCGGTCTCGCTGCGGCAGGGCGTACAGGCCCGGCAGCAGGACCAGCGCGGTGCCGGCCAGGGCGCTGCACACGGACGGGGCCACGCCGAGCCACCAGGCGATGCGCCTGGTGACCCGCGCACGATGGCCATCATCCCCGTTGCTCCCGCCGCCCATCAGCGCATCACTCGCGCGTCAGGCGCTTGAGCAGCGGCGTGGCCAGGAACAGCAGAGCACCGGCGGCCAGACCGATCCACATCATGTTGGTGAAGACGTTCGCATACAGCGCGAGCGCGGCCGCCACGTCGTACTTGCCGGCGGCATCCGGTTCGATCGCGGCCCAGGTGCCGAGGCGGCCGGCGATGATCTCGCCGAAGGCGGAGAACAGGAACCACGCGCCCATCATCAGGCCGACTGCGCGCGGGATGGACAGTCGCGTCACCGCCGAGAGGCCCACCGGCGACAGCACCATTTCGCCCATCACCAGCACGGCGTACGCCAAGATCATCCACCACAGGCTGGTCTTGCCGCTTTCGCCCGGGTTCGCGGCGGCGAAGGCGAGGATGCCGAACGACAGGCCGCAGAACACCAAACCCCAGGCGAACTTCGCCGGATAGCTCGGGTTGAGGCCGGTCTTGTCCAGCTTCGGCCACAGCCAGGCGAAGGGGAAGCTGAAGAGGATGACGCACAGTGCACCGATGGCCGTGGTCTGGCCCGCCGTCCATTCGATGCCGAAGGTGGTGCGATCCATGCCGATCTCGGCCATCAGCACCCACGGGCCATAGGTCTGCTCGTACAGGCCCCAGAACAGCGCGCTGACGGTGATGAGCACCATCAGCATGATCATCCCGCCCTTTTCGCTGCGCGACAGGCCCGAGAACATCAGCTTCACGAACCACACGTACAGCGCGGCGCCCATCACGACCGCGACCACTTCGGTCAGGGTCACCTGGTGTCCGCCCATCAATGCCGTGAGCGGGCCGAAATCGATGCGGGTCTGCAGGACCTGCCAGACCACCACGGTGAGCACCAGCGCGCCCAGGTAGATCAGCCATTCGCGCGACAGTCCTGCGAACGCTGCCGTCTTCAGCATCACCGGATCGGCCGGTTCGGCGTGGTTGTGCAGGTGCTTCTGGCCGATGACGAACTGGATCAGGCCCAGCGCCATCATCACGCCGGCCAGCGCGAAGCCGTAGCCCCAGCCGATCTTCTCGCCGATCCAGGCGACGATCAGCGAGGACAGGAACGCGCCGACGTTGATGCCCATGTAGAAGATGGTGAAGCCCGAATCGCGGCGCGGATCGTCGGCGGAATAGAGGCGGCCGACGATCGTCGAGATGTTCGGCTTGAGGAAGCCGACGCCGACGCCGATCAGCGCCAGCGAGAAGTACATGACCTGGATCGCGAAGCCGTCGCGCACCGCGTTGTCGGGCGTGGTGCCGGTGGCCGCGCTGCCGGTGTACGCCATGCCGAGCTGGCCGAGCACCAGCAGGATGCCGCCGAACAGCACGGCCTTGCGCATGCCCAGGTAACGGTCGGCGAGCAGGCCGCCGAGCAGGGGCAGGGCATAGGCCAGGCCGGCGTAGGTGCCCAGCAGCAGCGTGCCGTCGGCCTGGGCGAACAGGTGGTGCTTGACCAGGTACAGCAACAGCAGCGCCTTCATGCCGTAGAAGGCGAAGCGCTCCCACATCTCGGTCATGAAGCAGACGTAGAGGCCCTTGGGATGGCCGAAGAGTTCGTCCTGTGCGGACGCGGCGGGAGCGGTGTTGGACACGGCGGGTTCCGGGTGATGTGACCGGCGGAGTATGCCAGCCCCGGACGCCCGGACGGCAAGGTATGCATGGTGGGCGGGCTATCCCGGGGGCGGCCGATCGGCCTAACATCGCGGTTTTCCCACGCTGCCCCATCGGAAAGCCCATGTCCCCGATCCGCTCCCCGCTGTGCCTGGCCCTGGCCGCCTGCCTGTGTTTCCCCGTTGCTGCCGACGCCGCCCGTGGCCTCGAAGGCCGCGACCTGGCCGGCATGGACCGCTTCTCGTCGCCCACGCTCTCGCCCGACGGCCGCGTGCTGGTGTTCGCCAAGCGCACGGTCGACCTCGACGCCAACAAGAGCAGCACCGGGCTGTGGATCCGCAATCTGGTGACGCGCGACATGGCGCCGCCGAAGCGCCTGACGCCGGAGGGCTGGAACGTCAATTCGCCGGCGTTCTCGCCGGACGGCAAGTCCGTGTACTTCCTCAGCGCGAAGTCCGGTAGCCAGCAGCTGTACGCGATGCCCGTCGCCGGCGGCGAGCCGAAGCAGCTGACCGATCTCCCGACCGACGTCGGCGGCTTCCTGCTCTCGCCGGACGGCAAGCGCGTGGCGCTGGCCGTGGAGCTGTTCGCCGAGTGCAAGGGTGACCTCGACTGCTCGAAGAAGCGCGTCGACGCCCAGGCCGCGCGCAAGAGCACCGGCGTGCTGTACGACAAGATTTTCGTGCGGCATTGGGACACCTGGATGGACGGTCGCCTCAACCGTGTCGTCGTGGCCTCGCTGCCGGCCGAAGGCACGGCGAAGACCGGCACCCTGGTCGGTGCCGACGTGATCGGCGACGTACCCTCCAAGCCCTTCGGCGACATGAGCGAAGTGGCATGGTCGCCGGACGGGAAGCAGCTCGTGCTCTCGGCGCGCAAGTCCGACCGCACGGAGCCGACCAGCACCAACTTCGATCTGTATCTGGTCGCGGCCGATGGCAGCGGCACCGCGAAGAACCTCACCGCCGCGAACCCGGCCTGGGACACCGGCCCGGTGTTCGCGAAGGACGGCAAGACCCTGTATTACCGCGCGATGAAGCGCCCGGGCTTCGAGGCCGACCGCTTCGCGCTGATGTCGATGGACCTGGCCAGCGGCAAGACCCGCGAGATCGCGTCGAAGTGGGATGCGTCCGCGGACGGCATCACGCTCTCGGCCGATGGCAAGTCGATCTACACCACCGCGCAGGAACTCGGTCGCCACCCGCTGTTCTCGGTGTCGATCGCCAACGGTGAAGTGACCTCGATCCACAAGGACGGCTCGGTGTCGGCGTTCCAGCTGGCCGGCAACACGCTGGCGCTGTCGGTCAATTCGATGAAGACCGGCGACGTCATCCACACCACCAGCGCCGACGGCAAGACGCCGCTGCGCAAGATCACGCCGAACGCAGGTGAATTGCTGCCCGACGTGCGCTTCGGCGACTACGAGCAGTTCAGCTTCATCGGCTGGAACGACGAGACCGTCTACGGCTACGTCGTGAAGCCGTGGAACTACGAGGAAGGCAAGACCTATCCGGTCGCGTTCCTGATCCACGGCGGCCCGCAGGGCAGCTTCAGCGACGGCTGGAGCTATCGCTGGAACGCGCAGACCTACGCCGGTGCCGGCTATGCCGTGGTGATGATCGATTTCCATGGCTCCACCGGCTACGGCCAGAAGTTCACCGATTCGATCAGCGGCCACTGGGGCGACCGCCCGCTGGAAGACCTGCAGAAGGGCTGGGCGGCGGCGTTGAAGAAGTATCCGTTCCTCGATGGCGACCGCACCTGCGCGCTGGGCGCGAGCTACGGTGGCTACATGGTCAACTGGATCGCCGGCAACTGGTTCGACGCCCAGGGCAATTCGCCGTTCAAGTGCCTGGTGAACCACAACGGCGTGTTCGACACCCGCTCGATGGGCCTGGTCACCGAAGAGCTGTGGTTCACCGAATGGGAATTCGGCGGCACCGTGCACGACAAGCCCGAGAACTACGAGCGCTTCAACCCGGCGCGCCACATCCACAAGTGGAAGGTGCCGATGCTGGTGGTCGCCGGCCAGAACGACTTCCGCGTGCCGATCGACCAGAGCCTGTCCACGTTCACCGCGCTGCAGCGCAAGGGCATCGACTCGCAGCTGCTGTACTTCCCGAACGAGAACCACTGGGTGCTCAAGCCGCAGAACAGCATCCACTGGCATGACACCGTGAAGGCCTGGCTGGACAAGCACACCGGCAAGTGATCGCCGAGGCACGTCGTTCAGCATGAAGGAAAAGGCCCCGGTCGATGCCGGGGCCTTTTCGTTGGATCGGCGCTGCCCGCGTCCTCGGCAGGTGCGCGCCGGCTCCGGCTCGGGCATGATCCGGGGCCGTTCCACATCCGAGTCGACCGCCCATGGCCGCACCCGCAGCATCCGATGCCTCGCCGCCGATCATCGACAACGACATCGTCGTCTTCGGCCTGATCGCCGCCACCCTGGGCGCGATCTTCTGGACCGCATCGCGCGAGCAGGGGCCGCTCAAGCGCTTCTACGCGATCGTGCCGCCGCTGCTGCTGTGCTACTTCATCCCTGGCATCTACAACACCATCGGCCTGATCGACGGTGGCGCCAGCAAGATCTACAACCCGGTCGCCAGCCGCGTGCTGCTGCCCGCGGCGCTGGTGTTGCTGACGCTCTCGGTCGACCTGCGCGCCATCCTGCGCCTCGGCCCGAAGCTGCTGGCCATGTACGCCACCGCGTCGATCACCGTCATGCTCGGTGGCATCGTCGCCTTCGTGGCGTTGCGCGCGGTGTTCCCCGAGGGCATGGGCGGCGATACCTGGGCCGGCATGGCCGCGCTCGCCGGCAGCTGGATCGGCGGCGGCGCGAACATGATGGCGATGAAGGAAATCTTCGACGTCGACGCCACCACCTTCGGCCAGTTCGCCGTGGTCGACGTGGCGGTCGGCTACGCGTGGATGGCCACGCTCATCTTCGTCGCCCAGCGCGCCGCGCGCATCGATGCGCGCTACGGCGCCGACACCACCGCCATCGACGAACTGAAGGAGCGCATCGCCGCCTACAAGGCCCAGCACGAGCGCATCCCCACGCTGACCGACCAGATGCTGATTGTCGGCATCGCCTTCGGCGTGGTCGGCCTGGCCCATGCCATCGCGTCGCCTGCGTCGCAGTGGTTTGGCGCCAATGTCGCCTGGGCCTCGAAGGTGAGCCTGCACGAACCTTTCGTCTGGGTGATCGCGATCTCGACCTTCGCCGGCATCGGTTTGAGCTTCACCGGTGCCCGCCGCCTCGAAGGTGCGGGAGCTTCCACGTTGGGCACGTTGCTCCTGTACTTCCTGATCGCCGCGATCGGCATGCAGATGGACATCCTGTCGCTGTTCGACCGCCCGCACCTGCTGCTGCTCGGTTTCGTGTGGATCGTCTGCCACATCCTGCTGCTGTGGGGCATGGCGCGTCTGTTGCGTGTACCGCTGTTCTATTTCGCGATCGGCTCGCAGAGCAACATCGGCGGCCCGGCCTCCGCACCGGTGGTGGCCTCGGCCTTCCATCCGGCGCTCGCGCCGGTGGGCGCACTGCTGGGCACGCTCGGCTATGCAACGGGGACCGCGCTGGCGTACGCGATGGGCCTGATCCTGAAATCCCTGGCGGGCGCCTAGATCGTCGTATCCACGCTGTGGCGGCGACAGCGCGAACGTGCAAAAAGAAAACGGGCCGCATCATGCGGCCCGTTTTCGTGTTGCCTGGCGAAGCCTCTTACTTGGAGGCTGTCGCCGGTGCGGTGCCTGCCGGGCGACCACGGATGTGGCGCGCGAAGAAGTTCAGCATCTCGGTGTACAGCTTCAGGTTGTTCTCTTCCTTGTAGAAGCCGTGCATTTCGCCGCTCTGGATGATCATGCCCTCCGGCGGATTGCCGGCGTTGATCAGCGCCTTCTGCATCGCCTCGGTGTTCTCGGGCGGGCAGCGCGCATCGCGGGCGCCAGCGGCGAGGTAGACCGGGATCTTGATCTTGGCGGCGTGGTTCACCGGCGACATCGCGGCGCGTTCTTCCTTCGTCTTGCCGAGCGCGCGCAGCATGTAGCGACGGCCGCCTTCGGACTCGCTGGTGTCGCTCTTGGTCATCTGGATCTCGGCGTCGTAGGCGCCCACGTAGCCGAACGCGCACTTGAACATGCCGGGCTCGCGCGCGGGGGCCATCATCGAGGCGTAGCCGCCGAAGCTGCCGCCGTAGATGCAGATGCGGTCCTTGTCGGCGTAGCCCTGCTGGATCGTCCACTTCGTGGCATCGATGATGTCGTTCATGATGTCGGTGGCCCAGGTGCCGTAGCCCTTGTCCGAGAACGCCTTGCCGAAGCCGCCGGAACCGCGGTAGTTCACCTGCAGCACCGCGTAGCCGCGGCTGGCGAACAGCTGGGTTTCCCAGTTGAAGCCCCAGTCGTCGCGCGGGCCGATCGGGCCGCCGTGCACGTTGACGATCATCGGCAGGTTCTTGCCGTCGCTGCCATTGGGAATCGTCAGGTAGCCATGCACCTTCAGGCCGTCACGGGTGGTCAGCGAGATCGGCTTGACCGTGCCCATGCGCTTGCTGTCGATCCACTGGCGGTTGCGCATCAGGAAGCGCGCCTTGCCCGTGGCGCGGTCGTACAGGTACAGATCGCCCGGATTGCGGTCGCTGCTGACCGACACCACGATCTGCTTGCCGTCGCGCGTGGCGCTGCTGAAGTTCACGAAGCTGTCCGGGAAGGCCTCGGCCAGCGAGGCGTACACGGCCGTGTCCGGATGCTCGTCCTCGATGACGGTGATCTTCGGCTTGCCCGCGGCGGTGACCACGGCCAGCACGGTCTCGCGATCGGCGGAGGTGATGTAGGTCGAGGGCTCGGAGACCGGATCCTGGAACAGCGACTTGAACTCGCCCGTCGCCGAATCGATCACGCCGAACGCTTCCGGCGCCTTGCCGTCGCTCTGCGTCGCATAGATGCGGCCGTCGCCCGAGGTGCCCATCACCGACAGCATCTTGCCCGAGGACTTGGAGCTGTTGATCAGCGTCCACTTGCCGTCGTCGCCGCGGCGGTAGAGCTCGTTGCTCTGGTCGTAGTTGCCCTGCGCGTCCTCGTCGTCGTAGCAGACCGCGTAGCGCACGGCCTTGTCCTTGTCGAGCGCCATCTCGCAGTTCTCGCGCGGCGCGCGGCCGATGCTGGTCCAGCGCCCGCTGGTGGTGTCGACCTGCACGACTTCGGTGTTCACGCCTTCCGACGAGCGCGGATAGCTCATCGTCATCAGGATCTTGCCGTCTTCGTTCTGCGGGTTGTCGAGCAGGCTGAAACGCGCCTGCGTCGGCGTCGCATCGCGCTTGGCGAAGTTCAGCACGCGCGGCATGCTGCCGTCGGCATTGACGCTGTACCACTCGCCGGTGCCGAAGGGCTGCGCGAAGCGGCCGAACTTCCTGATCGAGCTGAACATCAGCCGCGTCGGGCTGACCCAGTGGAACTGGCTCACGCTCTTTTCGTCGGGCAGGGTGTTGACCTTGACGATGCCCAGGTCCTTGGTGCGCATCACCACCAGCACGTCCTGGCCTTCGCGGTCGACGGTCATCGCGAGGTAGTCGCCGTTGGGCGAGATCCGCACGCTGCTGTAGGTGGGATGGCGCACGAAATCCTGCACCGGGATGTCGGCGGGTTCGGCGGCATGGGCGATCTGCGAAGCCCCGACGAGGGCGAGCGCAAGAAGAGTTCGAAGCATGTGGTTCCCCGGAAGATGTTGCACGTACGGATCAGGTCTGGATCGCCGGGGGCAGTGAGCTACGGCCCCTGGCTGACCCCCGATCCTAGTGCATTTCGCGAAAAACCGACCGTGCCGGACGTCGCGGTGGCTGCGGCCGCGCGCGCCGCCGGGCCCTCAGCGCCCCGCTTCGATATGGTCGCGGACGTAGCGGTCCAGCAGGCGCACGCCGAAGGCGGATGCGCCGGTGGGCATCGTCGGCAGGGCGCTGTCGTCGCGCCATGCCATCGACGCGATGTCCAGGTGCGCCCAGGCCACGCCCGGCTGCACCCAGGCGCCGATGAAGTGCGCGCCCACGCCGGCGCCGGCCCGGCCGCTGCTGCCGCCGTTGCGCAGGTCGGCGATCGGGGATTCCAGGTCCTTCGCGTAGCTTGGGTGCAGCGGCAGGCGCCACAGCTCCTCACCCGACGCGCGGCCGGCGGACAGCAGGGCGTCGGCGAGGGCGTCGTCGCGGCTGAACAGGCCCGCGTATTCGTCGCCCAGCGCGGTCGACACCGAACCGGTCAGCGTGGCCACGTCGATCAGCACGCGCGGCCGGTCGCGGGTCTGCACGAACCACATCGCATCCACCAGCACCATGCGCCCCTCGGCGTCGGTGCTCATGATTTCGTAGGTCTTGCCGCTCATGGTGCGGATCACGTCGCCCGGTCGCGCGGCGTTGCCGGACGGCATGTTCTCGGCCAGCGCCGCCACCGCGATCGCGTTGACCTTGGCGCGACGCTTCGCCAAGCCCAGCACGGTGCCGGTGACCGTGGCCGCGCCGGTCATGTCGTACTTCATGCGCCACATGTTCTCGCCGGGCTTGATCGAGATGCCGCCGCTGTCGAAGGTGATGCCCTTGCCGACGAAGGCCACCGGCGCTTCGCCAGCTGGAGCGCCGCGATAGCGCACCACCAGCAGGCGCGGCGGCCGGGCGCTGCCCTGGCCCACGGCCAGCAGCGACTGCATCTTCAGGCGTTCCATCGCCGGCACGTCCAGCACCTCGATCTCCACGCCCGGTACGTCTGCAAACGCAGCGCGCGTGCGGTCGACGAAGCTCTCGGGGTAGATCACGTTCGCCGGCTCGGTCACCAGGTCGCGGGCGAAGCGCACGCTGTCGGCGACCGGGCGCCACTGCGATGTCCACGCCGAGCGCGCGGCCTCCGGGTCGCTGATGCGGACCACCAGCGCGCCCTGTCCGGGTTTCGGCGCGTTGCCGCTTTCCGTCTTGTAGATCCCGAACCGGTATTCGCCGAGCGCCGCGCCGAAGGCGAGGTGCGCACCGCCCGCCGCCATGCCTGCCTCCGGCCACAGCAGTTCCATGCGCGGCGCCTTGCTCGACGCCCCGGCGCTGCCGGCGAGGGCGCCGATGTCCTCCAGCAGGCGCGGCGTGATTGCGTCCTCGCCGCGCCCGATCACCGTCACCTGACTGAAGGGCCCGATCCCGTGCAGGGTCAGGCTCGTGCCGCGCTTGCCCTCGAACGCCGCCGAGGCCACCGCACGCGACAAGGCGCCACCGCTGGCGCGATCCACATCGAGGAAGGCGCGATCCTGCGTGCCGCCCTGGCGCATCGTGACCACCACCGCGCCCTCGGCCGGCACCGTGTATGCAGCGAAATCCGGCGTGCGCTGGGCCAGCGCCGTCGTCGGCAGCCAGGCCACGGCCAGTGCGAAGAGGAGGGCGGGCAGGCGGGCATTGCGTTGGGTCTGCGACTGAAGCTTGCGCATCACGGGGTCTCGTGAAGGGACGATGGGGACGCAGCGGCGGGGCCGGCTGCGCGACGGTTGCTGGGCCACGCTGGGAGCAGTCGCAAGGAGGCTACCCTGCCGATGTCATGCGCCCGTCGATCGGATCGAAAGCCGCCAAGGTGTGTGCAAAGCGATGGCCAAGCGCATGCCTCAGCAGCAGCGCGAAGCCCCGCGCCCGTAGCGCGCCTGCATGCGGTCGGCGAAGAAGGCCTCGCGGTCCAGCGGCTCGCGGTCCGGGTGCACCCGGCGCATGTGCGCCAGGTACACGTCGTAGTCCGGCACGCCCACGATCAGGCGGCCGGTCTGGGCCAGGAAACGCCAGAGCGCGCGGACGCGCTCAGCGAACGGCATCGAGCGCGACATACGCGTTTTCCTGCGCCGTCGGGCCCTGCGCGCGATGCGCGGCGAGCATCGCACGGATCGCAAACAGCACCATCAGCACCACCACGCCCATGAACAGCACGCACAGCGCGGCATCGAGCTGGTTGTTGAAGACGATGCGCTCCATGTCCTTCAGCGATTTCGCCGGCGCCAGCACCTCGCCGCGCGCCAGCGCATCGCCGAACTTGCTCGCGTTGGCCAGGAAACCGATCTTCGGATCGGGATGGAACAGCTTCTGCCAGCCGGCGGTCATCGTGCACACCAGCAGCCACACCGTCGGCAGCGCCGGGATCCACAGGTAGCGCGTGCGCTTCATCTTCACCATCGCCACGCACACGAAGATCAGCGCCATGCTCGCCAGCATCTGGTTGGCGATGCCGAACAGCGGCCACAGCGTGTTGATGCCGCCCAGCGGATCGACCACGCCCTGGTAGAGGAACCAGCCCCAGCCCGCGACGGCCAGACCGGTGCAGACGATGTTCGCGGTCCAGCTCTCGGTGCGGCGGAAGGGCGCGTACACCGTGCCGATCACTTCCTGGATCATGAAGCGCGCCACGCGCGTGCCGGCGTCCAGCGTGGTCAGGATGAACAGCGCTTCGAACAGGATGGCGTAGTGGTACCAGAACGCCATCATGCCGCTGCCGCCGACCATGCCGTGCAGGATCTGCGCCATGCCCACCGCCAGCGTCGGCGCACCGCCGGTGCGCGACAGCACCGTGGATTCGCCGATCTCCACCGCCGTCGCGCTCAGCATCTCCGGCGTGATCACGAAGCCCCAGCCCGAGATGGTCTGCGCCGCCGATTCCACCGTCGTGCCGATCAGGGCAGGGGGCGAGTTCAGCGCGAAATACAGGCCCGGGTCGAGCACGCAGGCCGCGATCAGCGCCATCACCGCGACGAAGGCCTCCATCAGCATGCCGCCGTAGCCGATCATCCGCGCATCGCGCTCGTTGTCGAGCATCTTCGGCGTCGTGCCGCTGCTGATCAGCGCATGGAAGCCGGACACCGCACCGCAGGCGATCGTGATGAACAGGAACGGGAACAGCGAGCCCGAGAACACCGGGCCAGTGCCGTCGACGAACTTGGTCAACGCCGGCATCTTCAGCTCCGGCATCGCGACACCGATCGCGATCGCCAGCAGCAGCACCGTGCCGATCTTCAGGAACGTGCTCAGGTAATCGCGCGGCGCCAGCAGCAGCCACACCGGCAACACCGCGGCGACGAAACCGTAGGCGATCAGCATCCACGCCAGCGCCTTGCCGTCGAAGGTGAACGCCGGGCCCCAGGTCGGCGAATTCGCCACCGACTCGCCCAGCCAGATCGACACCAGCAGCAGGACCAGGCCGATGATCGACACCTCCATGATCCGCCCCGGTCGCAGCCAGCGCAGGTAGACGCCCATCAGCAGCGCGATCGGGATGGTCATCGCCACCGTGAACGTGCCCCATGGACTCACGGCCAGCGCCTTCACCACCACCAGGCCCAGCACCGCCAGCAGGATCACCATGATCGCGAGGATGCCGATCATCGCCACGCTGCCCGCCGCATTGCCCATCTCGCTGCGGATCATGTCGCCCAGCGATCGTCCGTCGCGGCGCACCGACAGGAACAGCACCATGAAATCCTGCACCGCACCGGCCAGCAGCACACCGAACAGGATCCACAGCATCCCCGGCAGGTAGCCCATCTGCGCCGCCAGCACCGGACCGATCAGCGGCCCCGCACCCGCGATCGCCGCGAAGTGGTGGCCGTACAGCACGCGCTTGTCGGTCGGCACGTAGTCCAGGCCATCGTTGCGCCGCCACGCCGGCGTCGCCCGCGTCGGGTCCAGGCCCAGCGCCTTCTCCGCGATGTATTTCGAATAGAACCGGTAGCCGATGGTGAAGATCGACACCGCCGCCGCGACCACCCAGAACGCGCTGATGGTCTCCCCGCGCGACAGCGCCACCGTGCCCAGACAGAACGCCGCGAACAGCGACAACAGCGCCCACCCCGCGTACTTCGCCACAGCCATGCCTCACTCCCCGGTTGCCCGGCCGTCCCGGCCGAAGGCGGAAGGGTGGCCCGGATGGTCGGGCCGGTCAATCGCGCCCATCCCTCCGCTTTTGTAGCAGGGCCTTCAAGCCCGAGCTTTTCCCGGGATGTCGATGGCCGCGCTCCCCATACACCCCCGCATGCCCTCCGCATCCGTCCCGAACCAGCGCCCGTAAGCTGTCCCCGAGCCACCGCACGCAGCACATCCACCTTCCACCTGCAGGACGCCCGCCATGAACGCATCCCTCGCAACGCCCCAACCCGTCCGCTGGTGCTGGCCGGTCCTCCTCGGCTGGATCCTCCTGTGCTTCGCCAGCGCCGTGCCCGCAGCATGGTGGCCCCCGGGCGACTGGTACCTCGCACTGAACAAACCAGAATGGCACCCGCCCACCTGGGTCTTCGGCCCCGTCTGGTCCACGCTCTACGTGATGATGGCCGTCTCCGCCTGGCTGGTCTGGCAGCAGGGCGGCTTCGCCCGCCAGCGCCGCGCGCTCACGCTCTTCCTGGTCCAGCTCGTGCTCAACGCCGCCTGGTCCCCGCTGTTCTTCGGCCTCAAGCAGCCCGGCGTCGCCTTCGCCGAAATCCTCCTGCTCTGGCTCGCCATCCTCGCCACGATCATCAGCTTCCACCGTATCCACCGCCTCGCCGCCTGGCTGCTCGTCCCCTACATCGCCTGGGTCAGCTTCGCCGCCTTCCTCAACGGCACGCTTTGGCAGCTCAATCCCTGAGCGCAGCACCCGCGACGCCTGTCATCCCGAGCGAACGCGAGGGACCTGCTTTACGAACAATGCCGAATCGCTCCCTCCCTCGCGCGCGGGGGAGGGCCGGGGTGGGGGCGAACGCACGAAGATCGGTCGGGACCTGCTGTCCATTCGCCCCGTCGCACATCGTCCTCCTGAAAGTCGCCCCCTCGAACATCGCCCCCTTTGCAAAAGGGGGCCGACCTCGCGCAGCGAGGGCGGGGGGATTTGCGCGGTGGCGCAGCCGCCGCGCCTCCCTCAGGCCACGACCAGGTGATCCTGAAAAATTTTGGATAAACCGCCACTCAGGCCATCGATGGCCCGCGAATCACCGGGCCTTCCTGCGTTTCGGCTCGTGACTGCGTCTGCGCAAGCGCCTGCTGTTGTGCAAGCGCCTGATTGACGTCAGCCACGATCCGGCTGCTGTCATCTATGGACTGCTGCAGCAATTCTCCGACCTTGCCGACCCCTGTCCTTGCCCACTCGGCGCTGGGGTCTTTCGTGTCCGACATCGCCACTTGCGTGCCATCCGCGCTGAATCTTGCGAACCCGACGCCGTTGACGAGTCCACGATCGAACGCGACGGACGTCAGTCCCGCCGCGAGGACTTCGTCTTTCGCGCTCGGCGCGATACCCATTGCCGTGCAGCGCTCGCGAGTCAAATCGAGGAAGAACGAATAGGTGTCGTGATTCGGGTGCCCTGGATCGTTCAGTGGCAGTGCTTCCATCGCGGCGCCCTGGCGTGGAGGAACAACCGGGCCAGGCGCACGCGGGCCTTCCGCCGCGGGGGCGGGTTCCTGCGGTCTCTGCTGCACGGCACGCTCGATAGCTTCCAGGGTTGCGGGATCTGCGCGCCCGGTGACCGGCAGGTCATGCCCCTGCTGGAAACGTCGCACACCCTGCTCCACGCGTTCGGTGAAGATTTGGCCATCAGGAATTGCACGATTGCGGTCATCGCGCACATTCAAGGTGCGCAGGTCGCCGACCAGCTCGCGGACCTCGGCGCCCCGTTCGAGCCGGCGCAGGGCGTCGTCCTCCATTGCCGGTCTGCCGATTGCAGGTGCCACGCCACGGCCTGCCTGCACGCGACCCGCATCGAGGTCGGCAACGAATTCCGGCGTGAGCACGGCATGCCATGCGTCGTAGCGGTTGTGTCGGTCTTCCAGGCCGTTGTCGCCGCCATTGATGGCGCGCGTCGCGCGCGACACATCATCGCGATCCGCGACCGGCACCCGATCCTGCCAGTACCAGATCGCGATCCGCTGGGAGTTGCCGCGATCCGCGGCGAGCGCCGGGTTGCCCACAAGGTCGAGATCCAGCGCCCGCCCTGCATCCCGGTAATTGCTCTCGCCGGTCAACTGCGTGTAACCGCGGCCGCGATAGAGGTAGCCGTCTGCGACATCGTCGTTGCCCATCCGCCCGCCATACATCAGGCGCGCCAGCTCCTGCGGCCGACCCTGCAACGCTTCCAGTCGAGCCGCTTCCAATGCCTCGGCGCCTTCCCGCATCGCGGACTCCACCGGTATCTGCTGGATGCCCTGCGTGTATCTGAAGCTTTCCTCCAGACGGGTGAAGCCTTGCGATTCATGGCCCATCTGGCCCATGAAGTTCGCCATTTCCTCACGGGAGGTGATTCCTGCTGCCCGCGCTGCGCGCAGCATGTCGATTTCGTTCTGGGTCGGCATGGCCGTGATCCTTGTCGGCGGAAACTGCTGTCTTCGATCTGTTGCGTCGCCTCAAGGCAACGCATCCGCAGGGAATTCCGAGGCATCGAACGAGGCCAGCGATACCTCGCCGATTTCTTCGCGGCTCAGCGTGCGTTCCGTGCTTTTCCCGCCATCGGCGCGGTCGGATCCGCGATGCGTCACATCCGTCAGCCGCCACTCGCCGCCGGGTACCGGCGTGAACTCGAATTCGCTCGACCACATCTCGCGCGACCCGCCCTCGAAGCGCAGCGTGATCGCGCCCGGCGCGATGCGGATGCCCTGCAGCGGGTCGCCGATCATGCCGCCGCAACGACGGCAGCTGATCGCTCTCGGGCTCTCGATCGCCCGTTGCAGGCGGCCGTCCGCGTCGCGACGCAACAGCAGCAGCGTGCGCGGCTGGCGGGCCGCGCCATCCCCGGCGTCGAGCACGATCACCGCATCCTGGTCGCCATCCCCGTCGATGTCCCCGCGTTCGGCCAGTCTCAGGCTGGTGCCTGGAGGCAGGAACGCCGACAACTCGCCCTCCGGGGCAGGGGGCTGGGACAGCCCGGGCGGGGACGTACAGGCCGACAGCAGTGCCAGCGCCAAGGGCGCCCAGAGGCCGAGTGATCGCGGGGGTGACTGCATGACCATCCTGTCCTTGGCCCTCTCGGGCGAGCCTGCGCAGTGTAGGCAATCGCTCCGGCCGCCAACACCTGTCAGATCAATCGGATGCCTCGCGTCCCGACGTTTCGCGCACAAGAAATTCCATACGTCCCCGCATGCCGCGCACGCCCTGTCATCCCGAGCGAACGCGAGGGACCTGCTTTGCAAACGACGCCGCACATCGCCCCCTTGAACATCGCCCCCTTTGCAAAAGGGGGCCGACCTCGCGCAGCGAGTGCGGGGGGATTTGCGCGGTGGCGCAGCCGCCGCGCCCAGCCTTGCAGGAGGGCCTTCAGGCCCGAGCTCTTCCGCACCCCCACGCCCCCTCCAACCCCCACCGTTGCGCCTCCGAGCGCCGACGTTGCCCCTCAAACGGCCACGCATGCCCCTCCAACCGCCAGCGATGCCGCTTTTTTCGCCACACCGTGGCCGCCGAAGCCGCAACCTCGGCCCTTCCAGCGGCACGCGTGCCCCTTCGAGGGCCAGCGATGGCGCTTTTTTGGCCATCGCTGCGCCTGTCGACCGGCAACGTCGGCCCTTCGAGGCGCAACGCTGCCCCTCGGACCGCCATCGATGCCGCTTTTTTCGCCACGCATGGCCCTTCGAGGGGCAACGATGGCCCCCGCACCGGCACGCATGGCCCTCGCAGGGCCGGCGATGGCGGTCCAAGCGCCCTCGCCGGGCCGTCGGCGCGGGGCTCAGCCCGCCGGCTCGATCACCAGCCGCCCCGCATCCACGCGCACGCGGACACGCTGGCCGATGTCGAACCCCGCCCGCGCCAGCCACCGGCCGCTGAGGCGCAGCACCGGCGACCACCGCGTGCCCGTGCGGAACCCGTCGCGACGCAGGTCGCGCGCGGTGCCGTACAGCGTGGTCTGGCGATCGGGATGGGCCTCGTCGGTCGAGGCAACGGGCGCGGGGCTGGCAACGGGCGCAGCCGCCACGGCAGGCAACGGCGCAGCGCGCCGGCGGGTGGTCCTGGGCATGTGGATTTCCTAGCGTTGTGAGTGTTCGAATTCGCCCTCTTGTTCAAGAGAGGGCGGCCGGGTGCTTGAACACGGTGCTAGGCCCGCCCGCAGGTTTCCCCGTGAGGGTCTTGTATCGCTGCGGACACCCGGCCATAGGTGAAACTTGCCCGCCGTATGCACGCATACGGAAACGATGGGCGCAAAAAAACCGCCTGTCTGTCGGGTGCGGTATTCCGCCTAGCTAATGAAGGTGTGTTCAGCACCTGCCGCGACTGTAGGGCAGGGGGCGGGGAGGGTCAATATCGACCCGAACAGTGGTGCCTGGCGGTGTTCGCTTGCGTCTGTCTGGGCGGATAGACTGTGCCCTTCGCGTCATCACGAGACACTGCAATGCCCGAATTGAATTGGCTTGGCGACCAGAAGGCCCGCCGTGCCGCGCGCCACGTTCAATACCGCCTGCTGCAACCAGTCGCCGAAGTGGGCGAGCCCGGCAGCGAGAACCTGCTGATCCAGGGCGACAACCTCGACGCGCTCAAGAGCCTGCTGCCGCTGTATGCCGGTCGGGTGAAATGCGTGTTTATAGATCCGCCCTACAACACCAAGAGTGCGTTTGAACATTACGATGACAATCTGGAGCACAGCCAGTGGCTGTCGATGATGTATCCCCGTCTCGTGCTGCTGCGCGAACTTCTGAGCGAAGACGGAAGCATCTGGGTGACTATCGACGACAATGAGGTGCATTACCTTAAGGTTGCAATGGATGAAGTTTTTGGCCGGGTTAATTTTCTCGGAGATATCGCATATGAAAGATCCGGTGTTTCGGGTCTTGGGCAGGGCGGGGGGTTCTTGGTAAATACTCACGAAAGAATTCTTGCTTATGCGAAATCTAAGAAAAATTTTGTCGCCCATGATTTGTCTGGGGCGGGACCGCTTGAGCAGAAAGATATGAAGCGGTACAACCAGGTCATGGTCGATGCTGGCGTGAGAGAAGAGGTTGCGAGGTTTAAAGCTCCCTCTACTGGAGAGGATGTCGTTATATATCGGCATGCATCCTGCCAGATTTCATCCATCTCTCTTAGGAAATTCGACGAGAGAAAAGATGAAATTCTTAATGAGTACGTTGAGAATTTTCCAAAAATATTCAGACTTACAAGTGTGCAGGCGGAGAACGAATTTCAGAACAAGATCATGTCCCTTTGTGGGGATGGTCTGTATTCAGCAGATTATTTAGTTTCGCGTGGTAGAGCAAAGGGTGAAAATGTCACTACCTACTATGTAGGTCAACAAATCGTCGTATGGCTGTCGGATACCGCAAAGGTCGAAGCGGGGGAGGTGGTTCGAACGGGCAAGCTTTCCGATTTCTGGCCACATAGAGATATTCCGAAGGCTGATCTCGCAAATGAAGGTGGGGTAGATTTTCGAAGAGGAAAAAAGCCTGAGGCGCTTCTAGCTAGGATTCTTAGGATCTCGACAAAAGAGAAAGATATTGTTCTCGACAGTTTCTTGGGCTCCGGGACAGCTGCGGCTGTTGCGCATAAAATGGCGCGGAACTGGATTGGTATCGAGGCAGGAGCGCAGGCGGAAACTCACTGTTTTTTACGACTTTCGGACGTTGTTGCAGGGGATCAAACAGGCATTTCCCAGACAGTGGGCTGGCAGGGGGGCGGAGGATTTCGCTTCATGCGCTTGGGTGAGCCGGTGTTCGATGCCGAGGGGCGCATTCGTGAGGACGTGAGCTTTGCTCCGCTCGCTGCTTATCTTTGGTTTTTGCATACGCGCACCCCATGGGGCGATGCGCCGGCGTCGGGTGCGCGGAAAATGCCATCGCCTATCCTCGGTGTGCACGGCGAGACTGCGGTGGCGCTGCTCTACAACGGCGTGCTCGGAGATCGGCGCCCACAAGCCGGCAATGTTTTGACCCATGCGGTGTTCGAAGAGCTGCGGGCATGTTTTCCGGAGCACTCCGGTCCGTGGCTGATCTACGGCGAGGCCTGTCGCCTTGGCCCGGCCACGCTGAAGCGGTTCGAAATCACATTCAAGCAAATTCCCTACGACATCCGCCGGGGCTGACATGGACCTGACCCTCAAGCCGTATCAACAGGATGCACTGGCCGCACTGGACGCCTTCCTCGTCGCCGCACGCGGCTGTGCCACTGCCGATGAGATGCAGAAGGCTTTCACCGCCGCGCGTCTTGAGGCGTTGGGCGAGCAGGCACCGCTGTTGCCGTATCGCGTGTTCTCCAATGAACAACCGGAAATCCCGGTTACTTGCCTGCGCATCCCGACCGGCGGCGGCAAGACGCTGATGGCAGCCCACTCCGTCGAGCGCGCCGCGCGTCTGTACGCGGGGACTTCAGCGCCGTTGGCACTCTGGCTGGTCCCCAGCGACGCGATTCGCATACAAACGATCGAGGCGCTGAAGACGCCAGGTCACCCTTACCGTGATGCCCTGCTGCGATATTGGCCTGCCGAGCGGCTCAGCGTGCTGGACATCGCGGACGCCGGGCAATTGCGTGCCCACGACTTCGGCGAACGCGCCATCGTTCTGGTGGGCACGATCCAGACGCTTCGCGTGGACAAGACCCAGGGGCGGAACGCCTATGCGTATCGGGAAGATTTCGAGCCTCACTTCGCCGACGCGCCGGATGCGCCGATCTTCGAACGTGTGAGCGAAGCGGACCTTGCTGCGCAGCCATACTTGTCGCAGGCCGACATCGGCAAGATTAAGCGAAGCTTCGCAAATCTTCTGGCATGGCATCGGCCGATCGTGATCATGGACGAAGCGCATAACGCGCAGAGCGACTTGTCCCTCGCCGTTCTTGAGCGCATCCGGCCGGCTTGCGTGATTGAGTGGACGGCTACGCCAGCGTTGGGCCAAAACGTGCTCTATCACGTATCGGCTGAGGCGTTGAAGGCCGAAGACATGATCAAGTTGCCGATCGTGTTGGCGCCACATCCAAATTGGCACGAAGCGGTGCGTGATGCGGTTCTGACGCGAGCGCGTCTGGAAGAGGCGGCAAGCAGCGAGGTCGATTATGTTCGTCCGATCGCGCTGTTTCAGGCGGAAGACAGGGGGGGCGAGGTCACGTTTGAAATGCTGCAGAGGCATCTCATTGATGCGCACGGCATTCCGGCATCGCAGATCGCTATCCATACAGGTAGTCGCCGTGAATTGGACGGCGTCGACTTGTTCCAGCGTGATTGCCAGATCCGTTTCATCATCACCGTCGAAGCACTGAAGGAAGGTTGGGATTGTTCGTTCGCATATGTGTTCTGTACCGCGCAGAACATTCGGTCGAACACAAGAATGGAGCAGTTGCTTGGGCGCGTGCTGCGTATGCCATATGCGCGCAGGCGTACGGCAGAGGTTCTTAACCGTGCTTATGCGCATGTGTGCGGGCCAAGCACCGCACTGGTTGCAGGACAGCTGACCGACCGGCTTATTTCCATGGGTTTCGAGGAAATGGCGGCCGCGCGATACGTCCAGCCGTCGCTGGATGGTGGCGATCTCTTTACGCCGCAGGCGCCGCAACCTCTGGCGGTGGAAACCAGCTTCGAGGTGGAAGCCAAACACGTAGAGGCCATGGCAGCCCTCGTACAGGCGCTGCCCGATCAGGTACGGATGACGCCTGCCATTGAAGGCGGGGCGCCGGCAACGATGACTGTGACCGGCGCGTTGACAGCCGAGCTCATCGAGGCAGCGGTGGAGCGCTTGCCGCGCAACAAGGCAGTTCGAGAGGCCGCGATGCGGGTGCTACAGCGGCATCAGGTTCACGTCGAGGCTGCCGAGGCACCCAGCCAGCGCGGCGAAGTGTTCGCAGCGGTCCCCATGCTGGCGATCCCGCTGCAAGGCGAGCTGATGCTGTATGAGCCGGAGTTGTTGACCGAGCTCGCAGATTACTCGCTTACCGGCCTGCCTGCCGACCTGCCTGATCTGCGCCGGGAAGAGGCAGTGAAGCCATACCTTATCGATATCGAAAAAGGCAAGTTGGGCATCCGAGAGGACCACGCTCAATATCGGCTTGATCTGGATGAAGGCGACGAGGGTGTCAGTCGCGAGACCCTCATCCGAGCGCTTGATCGCCGGCTGCGCCGCGATGCTCTGTTGCAGCCCGACATGATTGCGTGGTTGGGTCGCTTGCTAGACAGTCTTGATTTGGCCGGATTCGATCTTGCCTATCTCCTGCGGCATTTGAATTCCGTGGCAGATGCGGCTTCGGAGCGGCTGGATGCCTTGCTCAGGGGGCAGCGACGGACTGCCTTCCAGCAAAGCCTGGCGACCCCTGCCGCTGCGCCGACATTGAATGAGCACTTCTCGTTCCGGTTCGACCCGCATGCCTATCCTGCTCGTTGGTTGTACGAAGGCAAGTATCGCTTCCGCAGGCACTATTATCCGAGGCCCGGCGAACTCAAGCCCGAGATCGATGCTGAGGAAACTGCCTGTGCGATTGCGTTGGACCAGTTGCCGCAAGTGCGCTTCTGGGTACGCAATCTCGAAAGACAGCCATCGCATGCGTTCTGGCTGCCGACATCGACCGACCGCTTCTACCCCGACTTCGTTGCGCAATTGGACGATGGCCGTTTGTTCGTCATCGAATACAAGGGCGGCGATCGTTTCAGCAACGATGATTCGCGAGAGAAGCGCACTATCGGCCAAGTCTGGGCGTCGGCCAGCGGTGGGCGGTGTGTGTTCTTGATGGCAACGGACAGGAACACTGTGGGTGTCTCCGTTGAAGAACAATTGCGACGGACGATTGAATGATCTGCGTAAGTAGAGTTCAGGTTTGCGCGCTGGTGATTCACCAATGCATGTGCTTTGAAGTCATGATCCGCTGACGAGGAACGATAATGCCCGCACGCAAGACCGACATCCTCGTCCGCGAATTCATCGAGAAGATGTCCGGCGACATCCTCGAAGACCGCTACCGCAAGCAGGTGGAGGAACTGATCCGTGGCCATGCCGGGCTCTACGCGCTGTACGACGGCGACACGCTGTACTACGTCGGCCTCGCCACGGACCTGATGCGCCGCATGAAGCAGCACCAGAAGGACCGCCATGCCGGCGCCTGGGACAGCTTCAGCGTGTACCTCACCTCGCGAGACGAGCACATCAAGCCGTTGGAATCGCTGCTGCTGCGTGTGTTCAGGCCGCCGGGCAACGGCCAGGTCGGGCGCTTGCCGGGCGCCGCCGACAAGCAGCGGGCACTGCAGGCAGCGATGCGCCAGCAGGATGCCGAGCAGCGCAAATCGATGTTCGCTAGGCCGCGCAGCGCACCCGCGCGCGAACCCGCCACCGCAACGCGCACGCGAGCACGCAA
The DNA here is from genome assembly GCF_042677005.1 of Lysobacter brunescens. Classification (NCBI taxonomy): domain Bacteria; kingdom Pseudomonadati; phylum Pseudomonadota; class Gammaproteobacteria; order Lysobacterales; family Lysobacteraceae; genus Lysobacter; species Lysobacter brunescens. Next base: position 2,618,688 of record NZ_JBHTIF010000001.1, read on the forward strand.
GACAACCGCGACCGGCGAGACCAGCTGCCCGCCGAAAGCGATGGCGCTGCGTGCGGTGTACAAGGGACAGGTCTACAGTGCCGTCTTCAACAAGAACGGCAGCGTGCGTTACGAAGGCCATGCCTACAGTTCGCTCAGCGCAGCGGCATCGGCAGTGACCGGGCGCCCGACCAATGGCTGGCTGTTCTGGCGCTTCCGCGACGATGCCGGCGAGTGGCAGTCGGTGTCGGAATTGCGGTGAGGGCTGAAAGCGGGCACATGTGCTCGTACCTCGCCGCGTATCGAATCAATCACAACAACCAAATGGATTTGAAGAATGCAACCCAGCAAGACGACGGTCATCGGTCTGTTCAGTGGCCAGTGCCAGTACCAGATCCCCATCTTCCAGCGCGGCTATGTCTGGACGCTCGAAAAGCAGGTTGGTCCGCTGTGGGCGGATATCCAGGACCGCGCGGAGGCGGTGCTTGAGCGGATGAATCTGCCGCAGGCGCAGATCGACGGCATGAAGCCGCTGCAGAAGCACTTCCTCGGCTCCATCATCATGACGCCGGCACCCAGCAGCTTCGGCCGTGTGTCGTCGTTCGAAGTCATCGATGGTCAGCAGCGATCGACGACGCTGCACCTCCTGCTGCTGGCCTTCCGCATGGCAGCGCAGGAGATTCCAGAGACGCATCTGCCGGGAATACTGGATGCGCTGCTGCGCAATCCTGGACCATACCCCACCGAACCCAACGATCATTACAAGGTCTGGCCAACGCAGGCAGGCCGCGAGGAGATCGTGTGGCTGAATCAGGCGAAGTCCTCGGACGACATCTGCGCGCAACATCCCGTTCGCGATGGTCGCAAGCATCTCGATCGGCCGCTGATGGTGCAGACGTTCCTGTACCTGCACCACGCCTGCCTTGCCTTCATGCGGGGTGTCGACCTGTCCGATGAGGTCGCACCGGGTAACGACCGCACGAACGGCGATCAGCTGATCCGCTGGATACGCGACAGCGCGGTCGTGCCCGAGCTTGGGGCAGGCCTCGCATTGGACAAGCGACGGGCGGAAGCCCTGTACATGGCGCTCTCGGAACACATCCAGATCATGACCCTGCGGCTGGAGGTCGAAGACGACCCGCAGGTGATCTTCGAAACCTTGAACGCACGCGGCGAGCCGTTGCTGGCCTCGGACCTCGTCAGGAATTTCCTCTTCCTGCAGGCGGCCCGCAGTGGCGGGGATGTCGTCGATACCTTGTACGACAGGTACTGGAAACCCTTCGATCTCGTCGCATCGGGCTCCCGCGGCGTGACCGCGAATCAGTACTGGCGCGAGAAGGAGCGTCAGGGCCGCCTGACCTATCCGCGCATAGATCTCTTCTTCTACAACTACGCGATCCTGCGCAGCGGCGAGGTCACGCTGGCCAGTCATGTCTTCCAGGCCTTCAAGTCGTGGTGGCTGAAGGAGGAGCGAGACCTGGAGGCCGAGCTGAAGGCGCTGAAGGCGTCGAGCCAGCATTTCGCCGAACTGGTTTCGCCCGAGGGCACGGGCCATGTGGCCGAGTTCGCGCGGCTGATCAAGGCGCTGGATGTGGCTACCGTGACGCCGCTCTATCTCGCGCTGCGGGAGCGTTTGCCAGAGGACAGCGCGGAACTGAAGCAAGCACTTCGCGACCTGTCGTCGTACCTCGTGAGGCGTGCCGTCTGCGGCCTCACGACGAAAAGCTACAACAGGTTCTTCATCCGCGTGCTCAAGGCGGTCATGTCGTCCCAGACGGCAGCGCATGAGGCGCTGCGCAAGGCGCTTTCCGAAGCGACTTCGGCGAGCGAGATCTGGCCGGACGACGCGGCGTTCGCCCACCACTGGCGCAATCGCGCTGTGTATACGGAGCTGAAGCCGGGCAAGGTCTGCGGCGTTCTCAGGGCGATGGAGTACGCGGCGCGTGGAACCCTGCAGGGCAGTCAGCATGTGCCGACGCAGGCGGAACTGTCCGTGGAGCACATCATGCCGCAGAGCTGGCAGTCGCTTTCGGACTATACGGACGATGGCATGACACAGGATCATTTGGAAAGCCGCCAAGCTGCGCTTCATCGGTTCGGAAACCTGACATTGCTGACACAGCCGCTCAACAGCAGCGTCAGCAATGGGCCTTTCCGGGACACTCGGGAACCGGGGAAGGGACTCGTGCTCGGCAAGAAGACCAAGCTCGGCCAGAGCGCGCTCCTGATCAATACCTACTTCCAGCGCGACGCCGTCGCGGCGTGGGACGAGCAGGCGATCTCGACGCGTGCGGACGCATTGCTGCGTGCAGCGTGCCTCGTATGGCCGCGCGCCGGGGAACAGGCCCCGCCACGGCAAATTTCGGAAGCGATGGCAGGCATCGATTGATTCATTGGCTGCACGCTTGGATGCTGCGGCGTCGCGACTCGCGTCGCTCCCAAAAAAGCGGGGGGAGCCCGATCGGTGAAGTGATGGCCGGAGGGCCCATCCGCGCCAGCGACAGGAAAGACCCGGCAACACCAACGACAGGGGATCCACCACCATGCGATTCATCCACACGCTCGCGCTCGCTGCGCTCTGCCTGACGGGGCTGTCCCTCGCCGCGCCGGCACAGGCCGGTTCTGAGGGGGGATTACCCGACGACTGCACCGGCAAGCCGAAGCCGAAGCAGGTCTTCTTCAACGACTGCATGCGGGCGGAAGAGAATGCGGAGGCGTTCTACATGGATCGCCATGGCGACCTGTATCCGCCGGGGGCGGTGTCGCTGGATGTGTCCCACTTCATCAACGTCAGGAACGGGCCGCGTCCGTACGTGAAGCCGGGCAGCGCGGAGTTCGCCAGCCTGAAGTCGCTGTATCGGTGGAAGTCAGGGCGCGCGCCGGGCGTGGACGCGGATTGGCCGAAGCTGCTGGCCAATACCAGCGTGACGGCGAGCGGGGATTTCGACGCGGACTGGGCGGCGGTGCAGGGCGTGCTGCGCAGGCGCGAAGCGCAGCGGATCTCGCAGCTGGGCCAGGGGTACGATGACGTGGTGCTGCTGATCCACGGCTACAACAACGATCATGCCGAGGCACAGGCGTGGTACGAGGAAGCCGAAACCAGTTTCCGCAATGCCGCCGCGCGTGATGGTCGGCTCATCACCTTCGTGCGCATGTACTGGGACGGCCTGAAGGGCAGGACGCCGCTGCTCATCTGGGACAACGCGCAGTACAACGGCTACCTGGTCGGGCTGGAGCTGCGCCGCCTGCTGGCCCAGGTGGAGGGCGACACGCCGCTGCGCGTGTTCACCCACAGCTCCGGTGCCTACGTCATCACCAATGCGCTGGGCGATGCCTCGGCGGGCGCGCAGTTCGACGCGATGCCGCCGATCTACCACCAGCGCAGCGCAGGCACGGTGCCCGGTTACGCGCCGCCCACGCAGTTGCAGGATCTGCGCGTCGCGATGCTGGTGCCCGCGCAGCCGTCCATCGCGTTCCGGAATTATTTCCGCAATGCCGACACCGGCCAGCCCGATCCCGCCAAGCGCGCGATGGTGCCGCAGCGGCTGATCCTCGGCCTGAGCAAGCGCGACGCCGCGACCAACAAGTACGGCGTGATTCCCTGCGGATGGAAGGGCGCCACCTGCATGGCGGTGAAGATCCGGCAGTCGTGCCGGCAGGTCGCCGAAGACCTGCGAATCGCACCGCCCCGGCTGCTCGCCGTCAACTTCGCCAAGCAGGGCCTGCGCCACCCGCACGCCGTCGAGAAGTACATGGATGACGACGAATGGCCCGAGCTGACGCGTGCGCTGCTCGCGCCCGATCCGGGGATGCCGACGGGTACGCCGGCGCTGTGTGCTGTGCCTGTGGGGGGCGCGTCGTGAGCGATGCGCCGATCGCGAATGGGGCGAGCGCCGAGCCGGCCGCCGCCCCCAATCCCGGCGTGCTCTGGCCCGTCGGTGCGCGGCTGGTCTCCGCGACGCGTTCGACGCTGTGGCTGGCGCCGATGCTCGGCGGCCTGATGCTGCTGGTGCACTTCTGGCGCGTCGGCTATCTCCCCGCGCTGTCGTTCTCGGAGCTGGGCGTGGTACTCGGCGCGTTCGGGTTGTTCGTGGCGATCGGGTTGGTGGCGGCGTTGGTGTTGGTGTTGTTTCCGGTGTGGTCAGTGCTGCAGTGGACGGCCAGCTCGATCCTGCCGGCGCCGCCGAAATCGCGGCCGGACGCAGTCGTGCGTCGTCGTCGTTCGCTGTCGCGACGGCCGCTGTCCGTGGTCGAGCCCGATGCCAGCCCAGCGAAGCGGCGCACGTTCTCGGTGCGGCTTGCACCGGGCTCGATTGGCCTGTTCTGGTCGACTTCGGTGTTGGCGGCAGGGCTGACGTCGATCGCCTTCTTCGTGCTGCCATCACATCTGGCCTCCCAGTGGCATGTTGTGCCCTTCGCCATCCTGTTTTTCACCGGATTTGCCGTTGCATTCGGCGTGGATGTCTGGGCGACGCTGTGGATGTCTGATCGGAACCTGCGCCGCATCCGCAGGCCGGTCGTGCAGTTCCTGCTGCTGTTGTCGCTGTATCTGTGCCTGTGGCCAGCGTGGATGGTGCTGCTGATCTGGTTCGACGCTTGGCCGAACGCATTCATCGACTGGTTCATGCTCGGATTCCTGTCGCTGTTCTGGGCGCCGTGGCTGCACTGGCTGTGGTACGCGACCTTGCGCAAGCAGGGGCAGCTGATCACCGAGATCCGCGTGGTCAGCATCGGCGGCGCGCTGTTCTTCGCCGGACTCGCGCAGCCGCTGCTCGACGGCGCCGCCTCCAACTACGGCTTCGGCATGATGCGCAAGGTCGACCTGGTGTTGAGCGCGCGGGGCTGCGCGATCGTGAAGGAGGCGCTGCCCGGGCAGGTCTGTGAGCCTGCACCTGCGAAGGGCGATGACGACAAGCGGGTGTATCGCCTGCGCGGCGTGGATGTGTTGACCCGCATCGGCGCGAGTGTCGTGATCGCGCCTGCGGGTGGCATCGACGACCGCAAGCTGCCGCGCCTGGCGCTGCCGGCGGGCGAAGTGCATGCGCTGGTGCGGAGTATCGACGCGAAGAAGTAGCGATACATCCAGTGCGGTGAAGGTGGTGCGTGCCGGGCTGTTGTAGAGCGGAGCGCAGCTCCGCTGTGTTCTTTCCGTAGGTCGTGATCGTGCCGGCGCGGTAGGTACGCTGGCTGGCGGAGGCGGTGCAGCGGAGCTGCGCTCCGCTCTACAAGAGCAGGAGCGGAGCAAGCTCCGCTCTACGAGGGCGGGTAAGAGGCTGGTTCGGTCAGTCTCGCCCCATGTCTTCGATGACAGGATTGCCTCTGTCGCATCGCAATGCGTAGCGGTGTCCCTTGCGGAAATCGAATTCGAAGGTGGGGACGGCATCGTTGAGAATGACGGCGTCCGGGGGTTGCGGGCAGGCGTAGCCGATGCGGTGTCGACCGGGGTGCAGCGACAGCGTGTCACCGGCAATGATGAGGCCGGGAACGGAAAGGTATCCGGATTCGAATGCCGTGAGGACATTGCCGTCTGCGCCGATGATCTGCAATCGCGCGGATGCATCCATGCGCTGCAGCGGCAGATCGCCGGGATCGCGCGTATGCGTGCATCCGATTGCCGCTGCGGCCAGCAGCGCGCATCCAATGCCCCGATGCAGGCTCACAACCACCGCACCTTCTTGAGGTAGCGGTACAGCACGATGCAGACGACGGCGACGCTGCCGATGAGGATGGGGTAGCTGTATTTGCCTTTCAGTTCGGGCATGAATTCGAAGTTCATGCCGTACCAGCTGGCGATGAGGGTGGGGGCGGCGAGGAGGGCGGCCCAGCCGGCGAGTTTCTTGACGGTTTCGCCCTGCTGGATGGTGACCATGGAGAGGTTCACGCTCATCGCGGCGGAGAGCATCTCGCGCAGGGTGTCGATCATGTCGTTGAGGCGGACGACGTGGTCGAGGACGTCGCGGAAGTAGAGCTTGGCTTCCTCGGTGACCTGGGTCATCTGGGTGCGGGTGAGCTGGGCGAGGATGTCCTGCAGCGGGGCGACCGCGAGGCGCATCTGGGTGAGTTCCTTCTTCAGCTCGTACAGCTTGACGATGGTGTCGCGGCGCCAGTTGGCGGCGAGGATCTCGTGTTCGAGCGCGTTCAGTTCGTCGCGGAACTCGTTCACGATCGGCTGGTAGTTGTCGACGATGAAATCGAGGATGCCGTACAGCGCGAACGCGGGGCCCTGGGCGAGCAGTTCGGGTTCGCGTTCGAAACGGGCGCGGACGTGGCGGTACGACAGCGAGGCGCCGTGGCGCACGGTGACCAGGAAGCGCGGGCCGACGAAGACGTGGGTTTCGCCGAAGCGGATGTGGCCTTCGACCAGCTGAGCGGTGTGCACGGCGAGGAACAGCGAGTTGCCGTAGGCCTCGATCTTCGGGCGCTGGTGGGCGTGGTGCGCATCCTCGATGGCGAGGTCGTGCAGGCCGAATTCCTCCTGCAGCTTGTCGAGCTGGGCCTCTTCGGGTTCGTACAGGCCGACCCAGACGAAGCTGTGGTCGTCGACGGACAGCACGTCGCTGATCTGGTCGAGGGTGATGTCGGTGCGGACGCCGTCGCGGTAGACCGCGCAATTGACGACGCAGGAGGGCATGGCGGAGGACGGCGGATTCATCGCGACATCGTGCCGGGGCGGGGCGGATGGGGCAAGCGCCGTCCATGGCGTTGCAGGAGGGCCGCGCTTTGTAGGAGGGCCTTCAGGCCCGAGCTCTTCGCTCTTGCGAGTAAAGCGGAAGAGCTCGGGCCTGAAGGCCCTCCTACAAGGCAAGGGCAAAGCGGAAAAGCGAACTATGCGGGCGTGCCGAAGATCCGGTCGCCGGCGTCGCCGAGGCCGGGGAGGATGTAGCCGTGGTCGTTGAGACGGTCGTCGATGGCGGCGGTCCAGACTTCGGTGTCGGGATGCGCGGCTTCGAGGGCGCGCAGGCCTTCGGGGGCGGAGACGAGGAAGATCGCCTTGACGCGGGCGCAGCCGGCGGCCTTGAGGGTGTCGATGGCGGCGATGGCGCTGCCGCCGGTGGCCAGCATGGGGTCGATCAGCAGCGCGGTGCGGCCGGCGATGTCGCGATACAGGCGCTGGTAGTAGGCCTGCGGCTGCAGGGTCTCTTCATCGCGGCGCAGGCCGATCACGCTGACCGGGGCCGAGGGCAGCAGCACCTGCACGCCGGGCAGGAAGCCGAGGCCGGCGCGGAGGATGGGCACGAGGGTGATCGCGTCCTGGTCGCAGCGGCCGACATCGAGCGGGCCGGCCCAGGTGTCGATGCGGCGCGTGCCCAGCGCGAGGTCGGCGGTGGCTTCGTAGGCGAGCAGGGTGGCGATCTCGCCGACCACCTGGCGGAACAGGGCCGGGCCGGTGGCGGCGTCGCGCAGCAGGCCGAGCTTGTGGGCGACGAGCGGATGGCGGACTTCGACGGTCTTCATGGCGATGCGGTCGGCGGCGGGTCTGCGGCGAAGGGTAGCAGGCGGGCGCCGCCCTTCGACACGCGAGTGTCCGCATCACGGATCAGTCCGGTATCGCGTGGCCTGCGTACGTTGACCGCGTCGGCGCGGCTTCGTACGGTGAACGCTTCGCGCGACATGCGCAGCCAACGGAGCAGGGGAACAGGATGGCGACGGACGGAGCAGGCGAGGTGCAGGGCGTCGATGTGTCGAAGTACCAGGGCACGATCGATTTCGCGAAGATCAAGGGCGCGGGCATGACCTACGTGTTCGTGAAGGCGACCGAGGGCATCACCGGTGTCGATCCGGACTACGCGCATAACATCACGGCCGCCCGCGAGGCGGGGCTGGTGGTCGGCACCTACCACTTCTACGAGACGAACGACGACCCGTCGGCGCAGTTCGGCAACTTCAGGCAGCATGCCGACGTGAAGCCGGGCGACCTGCCGCCGGTGGTCGATATCGAGGTGCTGGCGAAGGGCAGTCGTCCCGACCTCGTTGATGACCTCAAGTCCTTCCTCGCCCAACTGGAACAGGCCTACGGCGCGAAACCCATCCTGTATTCCGGCGTGAGCTTCGCCAACGAATACCTGACCGGCTTCGGCGCCTATCCGCTGTGGGTGGCGGAATACACCTCGGCGGCGACGCCGAAGGTGCCGACCGGCTGGCCGACGTGGACGTTCTGGCAGTACTCGCAGAGCGGCAGCGTGGCGGGGATCAGCGGCGCGGTGGACATGGATCGTTTCAACGGCACGACTGCGCAGTTCGACGCGTTGCGGATCGCCTGAGTCGCGTCAGCGAACGGTGTCGCGTGCGAACGCGGCTATGACCTCGGCGCAGGCCTCGCCGCGCGTCTGCAGCAGCAGGTGCGGGCCGTCGAGTGCGTGCAGGCGCACATCGCCGATGCCGCGCAGGATCGTGTCACCCGCCGAGGGATGCATCAGCCGGTCGTGGCGCGCGCGCAGGTAGAGCGTCGGCACGCGGATGCGCGGCAGCGCGTCGCCGGCATCGATGCGCAGGGCCGGCAGGGTCATGCGTCGGCGGCGTCCCAGTCGAGCTTGTAGCCCATGCCGTAGATCGAGACGATCGGGTCGATGCCCTGGCCGGCGTCGGCGATCTTGCGGCGCAGGTTCTTGATGTGGCTGTCGACGGTGCGGTCGCTGACCACGCGGTGGTCGAGATACGCGGCGTCGATCAGCTGGCTGCGCGAGAACACCCGTCCCGGACGGGCGTGCAGCGCCTGCAGCAGGCGGAATTCCACCGGCGTGAGCGGCAGCGCGATGCCGTGCAAACGCGCTTCGAGCCGGCCTTCGTCGAGCAGCAGCGGCGGCGTGACGTCCACGGCCGGCGTGCGCACGCGACGCAGCACGGTCTTCACCCGCGCGACCACTTCGCGCGGGCTGAAGGGCTTGCAGATGTAGTCGTCGGCGCCGAGTTCCAGCCCGAGCAGCCGGTCGATTTCCTCCACGCGTGCGGTCAGCATCAGGATCGGCAGCTGCGCGAGGCGCGAGTCGCTCGATGCGCGCAGTTCGCGGCAGATCGACAGCCCGTCCAGACCGGGCAGCATCAGGTCGAGCAGCACGGCATCCGGGGGTTCGGCGCGCAGCGCGGCGAGCGCGCGCAGGCCGTCGTCGACGATCGAACTGCCGTAGCCGGCGGCCTGCAGGTAGTCCTGCAGCAGCGCGGCGAGCTTGGGTTCGTCCTCGACGATGAGGATGCGTGGTGTCTGCGCCATCGCGTCAACGATCCGGCAACACCAGCTCGATGCGCAAGCCGCCTTCGGGCGAATGCGCGGCGGTGATCGTGCCGCCATGGGCCTCGACGATGTTGCGGCAGATCGACAGGCCGAGGCCGGCGCCGCCGTGGCGACGGCTGCGCGAGGGCTCGGCGCGGTACAGGCGTTCGAACAGATGCGGCAGCGCGTCGTCGCCGACGCCCGGCGCGCTGTCGTCGATGCGCACGCGCCAGCCGTTGGGCACGGGATCGAGCGCCATCACTACCTGGCCGGGACGATCGGTGTAGCGCAGCGCGTTGCCAAGCAGGTTGTCGAGCAGCTGGCGCAGCCGGGCCGCGTCGCCGCGCGCCATCGTGGCCGTGGCCGGCACCGCGTTTTCGATGAGCGCGAGCCCGGCGTCGCGCATCACGCCTTCGTGGGTGCGGGCGGCCTCGCGGATCAGCTGTGCGAGGTCCACCGCTTCGAAGCGGTAGCTCAGCGCGCCGGCATCCGACAGCGCGAGCTGGTAGAGGTCGTCGACGAGGGCGCGCAGGCGCTGGCACTCGGCCTGCAGCGACGCGAGGCGCTCGGCGTCGACCTGGCGCACGCCGTCCTGCAACGCCTGGATCTCGCCGGCGAGCACGCTGATCGGCGTGCGCAGTTCGTGGGCGATGTCCGCGCCCCATTGCCGGCGCGCCTCGCGGTGCTTTTCGAGCGCCGCAGCAAGGGCGTTGAAGTCGCGGCCCAGTGCGCCGAGTTCGTCGTCGCGGTCGATGTCGATGCGCGTCGCGTAGTCGCCGGCCGCGAGCGCGCGCGTGCCATCGGCGAGGGCGCGCACCGGGCGCAGCAGCCAGCGCGAGAGCAGCCAGCTCAGCGGCAGGCAGACAAGCAGCACGGCGGCGGCGATCCACAGCATGTGCCGGCGCTGTTCGCGGGCGAATTCGAGGTCGATGTCCTCGCGCAGCCGGGGCAGGGGCGCGACCAGCAGCCGGCCGACCACGACGCCGTCGCTGACGACATCCACGGCAGGTGCGGTGCGCGGTACCTGCGGGTTGCCGGCGACGATCTGGCCGTTGGCATCGAGCAGCAGGAGGCGGGGCCGCAGGTTCACGCCCAGGCCCGGGCGCGGCGGCCGGGGCGGCCGGCCGTCGGCGGCGAACGGGGGCGGCGCGTCCGCAACATCGCCACGCGGGAGGCGCGGTGGGGGTGGGCCTTCGCCCGGAGGCCCGCCGGGGCGCTCACCCGGTCGATTGCCTGGTCGGTCGCCGGGGCCGAGTTCGAGCAGGCGCATCAGGCGCGGGGTGTCGCCGATCAGGAAACCCCAGTCGCCGTGGCGGGCGAAGGCGCGCGCCACGTTGGCCGCGCCGGTGTCGATCTTCTCGCGCTCCAGCCGGTTCACGTAGTCGAGGAAGCCGCGCTGGAAGCTGCGTTCCTGGAGCAGGGCGAACGTCGCCAGTGCCGCGATGCCGAGCACCACGAAGGCGAGGAGCAGGCGATGCCAGAGACGGAGCGACATGGGCGGGCGGGATCGTGCACGAGTGGGACGGCGTCACCTTAGCCCGGCGCGGGGCGGCCCGGAACGTGCGCCGCGCAATCTCCACGGTTTCTGCACGATCGCTCCACGCTGCCTGCGCAATCGTGGATCAGCCTGCAGATGCCGGAATGACCGGCGTTATCGAAACGGGAGGCGCCATGATCCATCGCGCGAAGATCGATGCGCGTGTACGACTGCTTGCGACGATGGCGGCATCGTTCTGCGCCCTGGCCTGGGGGCTGCCGGTGCATGCGGCTAATCCCATGCCGCCGGATGCCCCCGGCGCCGGCAACGCGGAGCGCCGCCCGCCGCCACCCGGCCCACCGCGCGCGGCCGACCTGCAGCGCGATCTCGGCATCACGGCAGCCCAGGCGAAGGCGGTCGCCGATGCCCTTGCGGCGCATCACGCGCAGATGCGCCAGCTGGACGAGGACGCCCGTGACCAGCGCCAGGCACTGCGCGCCCGCACCGACGCGCAGCTGAAGACGATGCTCGGCGAGGCCGGTTTCCAGCGTTTCCAGGCCTGGCGTGCCGAACATCGGCCGCCGCACGGGCAGAATGGCGGGGCCGCTGGCGGGCCGCACCGTGGCCGTCGTCCGCCACCGCATGGGGGCGCACTTCCTCCGCCGGGCGAGGAGTGAGCCATGCGCATCGGATCCCGTCCTCTGCACGTCGCCATCCTCGCCGCCACGGTGTTGGCCGCCACCGGCATCCTCGTGCAGCCGGCGCTGTCGGCGTCCGATCGCAACCGCCCCAATGCAGGCCGTGTGCCGTTCAAGCGCCCTGCGGTGCGCCCGTTCACGCGGCCCGTGTCGTCACTGCCCGAGCTGACGCCCGACACCGTGTTCGGTGCGCCGCTCGCCGGCCTGACCGACGAGCAGCTGGCGGCGTTCAACACCGGTCTGGCGGCCTTCAACGTCGCCGAGACACCCGCATCCGGCCTCGGCCCGATCATGAACAACCGTTCCTGCATCGCCTGCCACGGCCAAGCGGCGGCGGGCGGCGGGTCGCCGATCCGCGTGACCCGCTTCGGCCGCACGGTCAACGGTGTGTTCGATCCGATGGGCGCGCTCGGCGGCTCGCTGCTGCAGCAGAACTCGATCGATCCGCGCATCCTCGAAACCATTCCGGCGGAGGCTACGACCCGCGCGCCGCGCCAGTCGACGCCGCTGTTCGGCATGGGCCTGGTCGAGGCGATCCCGGAAAGCGTGATCCTCTCCAACGCCGAACAGCAGCGCGCCCTCGGCCTCAATGGCGTGCCGTCGCTGGTGACCGACCCGGCCAGCGGCCAGGTGCGCATCGGCCGCTTCGGCTGGAAGGCGCAGCACGCCTCGGTGCTGGCGTTCTCGGCCGATGCGTACACCAACGAAATGGGCATCACCAACCGCCTGTTCCCGCAGGAGAACGCGCCGAACGGCAACGCCGCGCTGCTTGCCCAGTTCGATCGCATCGCCGATCCCGAGGATCGGCCCGACCCGGTCAGCGGCAAGGCCGACTTCGAGTTCGTCGCGGATTTCATGCGCTTCCTCGGCCCGCCGCCGGTGCGCGTGCTCACGCCGTCCGCGCTGCAGGGCAAGGTGCTGTTCGACCAGGTGCGCTGCAGCGGGTGCCATACGCCGCAGATGATGACCGGGGCGAACACGGTGGCGGCGCTGAACTTCAAGCCGGTGCGCCTGTACTCGGACCTGCTGCTGCACGACATGGGCGCGCTCGGCGACGGCATTGCCGACGGTACCGCCGGCCCGCGCGACATGAAGACCGCGCCGCTGTGGGGCCTGCGCGCCAGCGGCCCGTACCTGCACGACGGCCGCGCGACCACGGTCGACCAGGCCATCCAGCAGCACGACGGCGAAGCGGCGGCATCGCGCGACGCCTATCGTGCGCTGGACGCGACCGCGCGCCAGCAGCTGCTGGATTTCCTCGATTCGATCTGATCGTTCGAGGCAGGAAAGGAAAAAGCCCGGGAAACCCGGGCTTTTTCGTGTGCGCGTCGCTGCGGAGGCGATCGGTTTGCGATCAGGCCGCGGCGGCCTGCTGCACGCGCGGACCTTCGAGCAGGGCGCGCTTGACCATGCCGACCAGCAGGTCGAGTTCGTCTTCCTGCATCGCGAAGTGCGGGGTGAAGCGCAGCGAGTTCTCGCCGCCGTGGATCACGCCGATGCCGTGCTCGCGCATCCACTCCTCGGTCGAGCCGGTGCCGTAGCCCTTGAACTCCTTGGAGAGTTCGCAGGAGAACAGCAGGCCGGTGCCCTGGACCTTGGTGATCAGGCCCGGCAGCTCGGCCTTCAGCGCTTCGAGCTTGGCGACCGCCTGCTTGCCGCGCTCGCGGATGTTGGTGCGCAGTTCCGGGGTGAGCTGGGCGAGTACCGCACAGGCGACGTCGAGCGCCCGCGGGTTGGTGGTCATGGTGTTGCCGTAGGTGCCCTTGCGGTACAGGCCGGCGGCGCGCTCGTTCACGGCGAGCACCGACAGCGGGTACTGGCCGGCGTTGAGCGCCTTCGAATAGGTTTCCATGTCCGGGGCTTCGACGCCCTCGAAGCCGGGGTAGTCGACGATCGACAGCACGCCGTTGGCGCGCAGGCCGGCCTGGATCGAGTCGACCAGCAGCAGGGTGCCGTGGGCCTTGGTCAGGCGGCGCGCGGCCTCGTAGAACGCGCGCGGCACCGAGCGGCCCGGGTCGCCTTCGCCCATCACCGGCTCCAGGAACATCGCCTCGATGTGCCAGCCTTCGCGCTCGGCGTCGGCGAACGCCTGCTCCAGCTGCTCGACGCTGTACGGCTCGATGGTGATGAGCTGGCCGACGTGGTGCTGGTAGCTGCCCAGGTGGGCCATGTAGGTCTTGCGGGTGCTGTCCGAGTACAGCGCCGGCAGTTCGGTGCGGCCGTGGAAGCTGCCCTTGACCGCGATGCGCTTGACCTTGCGGCCGGCGTGCGGTGCGCCCGGGTCGGTCATGAGCTTGGTGTTGATGTCGGCGATGCGGCCGGCGAGCGAGACCGATTCCGAACCCGAGTTGAGGCACAGGAACCTGTCGAAGGGGCAGCCGCCCCGGGTGTGGCCGACTTCGGCGCGGATGGCGCGCTCGAAGCGCAGCTGCGACAGGTTCGCGGTCATGATGTTGGCCATCACCTGCGGCTTCGACATCGCATCGATCACCGCCTGCGGCGCGTGGCCGAAGCCGAGCATGCCGTAGCCGCCGGAGTCGTGCAGCACCGCGCCCTTCAGGGTCACGATCCACGGGCCGCGCGCGGTCAGCGCGACGTAGGGGTTCACGGTGTCGTTCGAGTAGAAGTTCACGAAGCCGCCCTGGATCACGATGGCCTGGTCGGCCTCGTCGCGGTCCAGCAGTTCCGGGAACTCGTCGCGGATGCGGGCGTACTCGACGCCGGCGGCCTCGATGGCCTCCACCAGGTCGGAGTGGTTGGCGGCGAAGGCCAGCAGGGTGGCGTCGTCCAGTCCGGGGGTCCGGCGCTGGCCGCCATGGGCGCGCAGCGGGGCAAGGGTGTCGAGCAGGGCCATGGCGATCCTCCATCTGAAAGCGGCTATCCGGCTATTATTGCCATTCTGTGGTCGTTTGACAGTTGCGGTCTGTGCGGATTTCGATGATATTTCGTCGAATCGACGAAACCGGGATGCCAAATGAAGCTCACCGACACCGACCAGCAACTGCTTTCCCTGCTCCGCGAGAACGCCCGGGCGTCCACCGCCCAGATCGCGCGCCGGCTGGGCCTGTCGCGGACCACGGTGCAGAGCCGCATCGAGCGGTTGGAGCGCGAGGGGGTGATCAGCGGCTACACGGTCCGCGTCGACGAGGAGTACGAGCGCAGCTACGTGCGCGCCCACATCATGATCGCCGTGCATCCCAAGCAGATGACCACGGTGGTGAACACCCTGCGCAGCATGCCCGAGCTGCGCTCGCTGCATTCGGTCAGCGGCGGCTTCGACCTGATCGCGATCGGCGCGGTGCCGGCGGTGGGCGACATGGACGTGCTGACCGACCGCATCGGCGCCATCGACGGCGTCGCCCGCACCACCTCGTCGATCGTGCTGTCGACCAAATTCGAACGCTGACCGTCCCCATGAAGAAATCCGATTTCCATTTCGACCTGCCGCCCGAGCTGATCGCGCAGGCGCCGCTGGCCGAACGCTCGGCCAGCCGGCTGCTGGTGGTGCCGCCCGCGCCCGCTGCGCTGGAGGACCGCGCGATCCGCGACCTGCCGGCGCTGCTGCAGGCCGGCGACCTGCTGATCTTCAACGACACCCGGGTGATCCCGGCGCGCCTGTTCGGCCAGAAGGCCACCGGCGGGCGGGTCGAGATCCTGATCGAGCGCCTGCTGCCGGGCAACGAGGCGCGGGCGCAGATCGGCGCCAGCAAGTCGCCCAAGCCCGGCGGCCGCATCGCGCTGGATGCTGGTGGCGAGGCCGAGGTGCTGGGCCGTGACGGCGAGTTCTACCACCTGCGCTTCCATGTCGAGGACAGCCTGGAGAGCTGGCTGCTGCACGCCGGCCGCCTGCCGCTGCCGCCGTACATCCAGCGCGAACCGGGCCGCGACGACCTGGAGCGCTACCAGACGGTGTTCGCGAAGGAAGTCGGCGCGGTCGCCGCGCCCACCGCCGGCCTGCATTTCGACGAGGGCCTGCTGCAGGCCCTGCGCGATCGCGGCGTCGAGTTCGGCCACGTCACCCTGCACGTCGGCGCCGGCACCTTCCAGCCGATGCGCGCGGACGACGTGCGCGACCACCGCATGCACAGCGAATGGCTGAACGTCGGCGCGGAGCTGGTCGCGCAGGTGCGCCGCACCCGGGAGCGCGGCGGGCGCGTGGTCGCGGTGGGCACGACGGTGGTGCGCGCGCTGGAAAGCGCGATGCGCACGCACGACGACGGCCGCCGCGAATTGCACCCATTCGCCGGCGAAACGCAGATCTTCATCTTCCCGGGCTACCGCATCGAAAGCGTCGACGCGCTGGTCACCAACTTCCACCTGCCGGAAAGCACGCTGCTGATGATGGTCTCCGCCTTCAGCGGCTACGACCGCATCTTCGAGGCCTACCGCCACGCGGTCGAGCAGCGCTACCGCTTCTTCAGCTACGGCGATGCGATGCTGCTGTGGCCGCAGCGATACGACGCCGACACCACTGGCGGTGCGCATGCGCCTTGATTTCGAGGCGCTCGGCGCCGCCGAGGCCTATCGCTGGGTGATCGCCACGGTCACGCCGCGACCGATCGCCTGGGTGTCCACGCGTTCGGCCGCCGGTATCGACAACCTCGCGCCCTTCAGTTTCTTCCAGGTCGTCTGCGACGCGCCGCCGACGCTGATGATCAGCATCGGCAACCGCCCCGACGGTGGCGAGAAGGACACCCTGCGCAACCTCCGCGAACGCGGCGAGCTGGTGATCCAGCTGGTGTCGATGGCGCAGGCGGACGCGATGAACGCGACCTCGGCGGCGCTGCCGCACGGGAGCAGCGAGTTCGCGCACTGCGGCATCGAGGCCGTGCCCGCCGAGCGCGTCGATGTCGCCCGCGTCGCCGGCGCGGCGGTGGCCTTCGAATGCCGACTGGCCTCGATCCTGCCGTATCCGGCCGAGGCGCCGAACCATCACATCGTGTTCGCCGAAGTGCTGTTCGCGCACATCGACGACGCGGTGCTGGCCGACGGTCGCCATGTCGACCCGGCCAGGCTCGACGTGATCGGCCGTCTCGGCGGCGCCGGTTATGCGACGACGCGGGATGTGTTCGCGCTCAAGCGTCCGGGCTGAGCCGGGTCAACCTTCGGACACCAGCTCGGCCAGCGCCTTGGTGCGTTCCTCGGTGAGCCAGGCCTTCCACGCATCCGCCGGCGTGCCCGGCCAGCGCAGCGTCGCGAAGCGCACCCAGGCGTCGCGATAGCGGAGCCACGCGCGCTGGGTCTGGCGCACGCCGTCCGGACCGATGGTGCCGTAGTCCCCGAACATCCCGTCGCCGAGCCCGGCGACGAGCTTCGCCAGCGTGGCCTTGTAGGTCGCGTTCAAGGCCTTGTCGGCGCGGGCGAAATCGCCGGCCTTCTGCGTGGGGCGCTTGCCGCTCTCGAAGCGGGTCACGGCGTCGAGCAGGGCGATTTCCAGATCCTCGCGCGCGCCCACCGCGAACGCGCCGCGTGCGGTCCCGCTCATGTCGGTTTCCTCGCGGGACACCAGGTCGAAATAATCGTCGGCGGCCTTGCGCACATCCGCCCATGCCGCGCGCTGTGCGGGTGTCCATGCGGCTTGCAGCATTTGCCAGCGCTGGTTACGTTCGAATCGTGCGGCATCCGCGCTGCGCCTCGAACAGAAGCCCGCCATCAGGCCGCTGGTGATGTCGTCGCAGATGTCCATCGCCTGCGTGTCGGTCCCTTCGGCGATGGCGTCGATGTGTTCGAGGCGCCCGTCGACTTCGGCCGGCGCGCCGCCGTATTCGCAGGCGAAGCGCTTGGCGAGCGGGAGGTTCCGCTTCACGCCCTCGCCGTTGGCGTAGAGCATCATCAGGATGCCGCTGCCGCCGAACACCTCGGATTGCGATTCCACCTGCGCGCCCGTGCCGCGCTGCCGGTAGGCGCAGTGCCGCGCGGCGACGAGGTCACGGCCTGTGCCCTTGCCGTCGCGTCCGTAGTAGAGGACTTCGGCATCGCAGTCGGCCGGCGCGCTGCCGATGTCCTGCTTCGGGATCGGGGTCTTCATCCATTGCCGGCAGACCGCGTCGTGCGGCCCGTCGTCATCGGCGAAGGCCGGCGCCGCGCATGCGAGGAACACCAGGCACGCGGAGAGGACGGGCAGGGCGGCAAGGCGGGCATGGATCATGGCATCTCGTCTCCGTGGGGTGCCGGGAGGGTGGGGCGGACGGCGCTGACATCATAGTCGCCGGACCATGGCGGTCCCGGTCGCGCTATGCCACTTGTGTCCGCAGCGTTCGCTGCGACCGCCTGTGGCGATGGCCGACGCGGCCGCACGGACTAGAATCCTCCTCCCGGGCTTCCCCCCAGCCTGCGCCATGCCTGCCATGTCTCTGACTGCTGCTCCTCGTTTGCTGTCCCGCGCTTCCGCCGTCGTCGCTTCGCTGCTCGTGTCGCTCGCGTGCCTCGCGCCCGTGGCCGCTGCGCAGGCCCCTGCGCAGCCCGTAGCGAAGACGCTCAATCTCTACACCACCCGCGAGCCCGGGCTGATCCAGCCGCTGCTCGACCGCTTCACACGCGAGACCGGCATCCAGGTCAACACCGTGTTCCTGCGCGACGGCCTGCTGGAGCGTGTCAAGGCGGAAGGCGCGCGTTCGCCCGCCGACCTGCTGATGACCGCCGACAGCGGCCAGCTGATCGATCTCGTGCTCGGTGGCGTGACCCAAGGCGTGAAGTCGAAGCCGCTGGAATCGGCGATCCCGCCGCATCTGCGCGGCCGCACCGGTCACTGGTTCGCCCTGTCGCTGCGCGACCGCGTGGTCTACGCCGAGCGTTCGCTGAAACTGTCGGGCCTGCGCTACGAAGACCTGGCCAAGCCCGAATGGAAGGGCCGCATCTGCGTGCGTTCCGGCCAGCATCCCTACAACATCAGCCTGGTCGCGGCGATGATCGCGCACCAGGGCGAGGCGAAGACCGAGGCCTGGCTGCGCGGCGTCAAGGCGAACCTCGCGCGCAAGGCCACCGGCGGCGACCGCGACGTGGCCCGCGACATCCTCGCCGGCATCTGCGACATCGGTCTGGCCAACGCCTACTACGCCGGCCGCATGAAGTCCGAGTCCCCCGGCAGCGAGCAGCGCCGCTGGGGCGATGCCATCCAGGTGGTGCGCCCGGTGTTCGCCGGCGGCGGCACCCACGTCAACATCAGCGGCGCCTCGGTGGCCCGCCATGCGCCGAACCGCGCGAATGCGGTGCGCCTGCTCGAATTCCTCGTCTCCGATGACGCCCAGCGCGTGTATGCGCAGGCCAACTACGAATCGCCGGTGAAGAAGGGCGTGGCGGTCGATCCGATCGTCGCCGGCTTCGGCCCGCTCAAGACCGATCCGCTGCCGCTGGGCGACATCGTCAAGCATCGCGCGCGCGCCAGCGTGCTGGTCGATCGCGTCGGTTTCGACCAGTGATGCCGCGCGCCTGATGCGTTCGACTCCGGGCGAACGGGCCTGGCTCGCGGCCGCGTTCGCGGTCGCGGCGCTGGTCGCGTTGCCGCTGGGTGCGCTGCTGTGGACGGCGGTGCAGGGCAGTGCGGGCCTGTGGTCGCACCTCGCCGCGCACGTGCTGCCGCAGGCGACCTGGAACACCGTGCTGCTGCTGGTCGGCGTGGCCGCCGTGGCGGTGCCGGTCGGCACGATCTGCGCCTGGCTGGTCAGCGCCTACGACTTCCCCGGCCGTCGCCTGTTCGGCTGGGCGCTGCTGCTGCCGCTGGCGGTGCCGACCTACATCGTCGCCTTCGCCTATCTCGACCTCTCGCATCCGCTGGGCCCGCTGCAGACCGGACTGCGCGCGCTGCTCGGTTACGACAGCCCGCGCGACTTCCGCCTGCCGGACCTGCGATCGCTGCCGGCCTGCATCGTCCTGCTCGGCCTGGTGCTGTACCCCTACGTCTATCTCACCGTGCGCGCGATGTTCGCGCTGCAGGCCGCCAGCCTCGTCGAGGCGGCGCGTTCGCTGGGCGTCGGCGGCGCGGCGCTGTTCGTGCGCGTGGCCCTGCCGCTGGCGCGTCCGGCGATCGCGGTCGGCACGGCGCTGGTGCTGCTGGAAACCCTGAACGACATCGGCGCCTCCGAGTTCCTCGGCGTGAAGACCCTGACCGTCGCTGTCTACACCACCTGGGTGACGCGCAGCGACCTGCCGGGTGCGGCGCAGATCGCGCTGGCAATGCTGGCGGTGGTGATCCTGGCCCTGGCGCTGGAGCGCTTCGGCCGTCGACGTCAGCGCTACGCCGGCGGCGGGCGCGCGCGTCCGCTGGTGCCGCAGCGCCTGCGCGGCGGGCCTGCGCTGCTGGCGACGATCGCCTGCGCGATTCCGGTGCTGCTCGGCTTCGTCGCGCCGGCCGCGCATCTCGCGGTCGAGGCCCTCGAACGCCTGCGCGGCGAGGGCATTTCGCCGCAGCTATGGGCCAGCGCCGGCAACACGCTGCGGATCGCTGCGTTCGCCACGATGGCCACGTTGGTCGCCGCGCTGGTGCTGGTGTGGGGCGCGCGGCTGGCGAATGCGCGTCGCCGTGGTGTCGTTGCCGGTCTCGCGCTGCGCGTCGGCAGCCTCGGCTATGCCCTGCCGGGCACGGTGCTGGCCATCGCCCTGCTGGCCCCGGCGGGCGTCGTCGATCGTGTCCTGTTCTCGCTGTCCGAAGGCACGCCGTTGCTGATGGGCAGCCTGACCCTGCTGGTCCTCGCCTGCACGATCCGCTTCCTCGCCATCGCCACCGGCGGCCTCGAGGCGGGACTGGCGCGCATTCCGCCCTCGCTCGACCAGGCCGCGCGCGGCCTCGGCGCGGGTCCGACGGCGAGCCTCTGGCGGGTCCACCTGCCGCTGCTGCGCCCGGCGCTGGCCGCTGCGGCGATGCTGGTCTTCGTCGATGCGATGAAGGAACTGCCGGCGACCCTGATGCTGCGCCCGCTCAGCGTCGACACCCTCGCGACCTGGCTGTATGCCGAAGCCGCGCGCGGCACCTACGAGGAGGGCGCGGTCGCTGCGCTGCTGATCGTGCTGGCGGGGCTGCCCGCCGTGGTGCTGCTGGCGCGCAGCGGATTCGACGCAGGTCCCGCCCCCGCGCCTGCAACACCTCCTGCCAGCGCCTCCGAACCCCGTCTTTCGCCATGAACCCGCCGATGCCCGATCCCATGCCGCCCACTGCGACCGCGCCCCTGCTCGACCTCGATGCGGTGACCGTGGTCCATCCCGGTGCGGTAGGCGCGCGGCCGACCGTCGATGGCTTGTCGCTGCAGCTGGCAAGAGGCGAGATCGGCTGCCTGCTCGGTGCCTCCGGCTGCGGCAAGACCACGGTGCTGCGCGCCATCGCCGGCTTCGAACCGCTGCGCGGCGGGCGGATCGCGCTCGACGGCCGCGAGGTCGCCGGCCCCGGCACGGGCCTGCCGCCCGAGGCCCGGCGGATCGGCATGATGTTCCAGGACTACGCGCTGTTCCCCCATCTCGACGCGGCGGCGAACGTCGCCTTCGGCCTGCACGCGCTGCCCCGTGCCGCGCGTGCGGCGCGGGCGAGGGACCTGCTGGCCCTGGTCGGCCTCGCCGACCGCGGCTCGGCCTATCCGCACGAGCTGTCCGGCGGCCAGCAGCAGCGGGTCGCGCTGGCCCGCGCGCTGGCCCCGGAGCCGCTGCTGGTCCTGCTGGACGAACCCTTCTCGAACCTCGACGTGGAGATCCGCGGCCGCCTGGCCGAGGACACCCGCCGCCTGCTCAAGGCCGCCGATGCGACCGCGCTGCTGGTCGTCCACGACCAGGCCGAAGCCTTCGCCATGGCCGACCGCATCGGCGTGATGGCCGAGGGCCGGATCCTGCAGTGGGACGCGCCCGAAGCCCTGTACGCCCGGCCCCGTGACCGCCGGGTCGCCGGCTTCGTCGGGCAGGGCGACTGGCTGCGCAGCGAGACCCTGGGCCTGGGGGAGGGCGCCGACCTGCGCGTCCGCCCCGGCCAGCTGGTCCACGACCCGGTCGGGCCGCTGTCGGCGCAGCTGGTCTCCGCGCGTTTCATCGGCCCGGAGCATCTCGGCCGGCTGCGGTTCGACAGCGGCGAGACCGCCGAGATCGCGCTCGACGCCGCCACCGCCGCGCGCATCGGTGACCGCCTCTCCCTGCGCCTGGCCGGCGAACCGCTGCGTTTCCCGCGTGGGTGATCGCGACCGATGCACCCACGCAGCGGCCGGGCCGCCGCGCTCGGTCATAATGGCCGGATGTCCAGACTGTCCTTCGAACTCCTCGGCGCCGACGGCGTGGCCCGTCGCGGCCGCCTGACCTTCCCGCGCGGCACCGTCGAAACCCCCGCGTTCATGCCCGTGGGCACCTACGGCTCGGTGAAGGGCGTGTTCCCCGAGCAGATCCGCGCGCTCGGCGCCGAGATCATCCTCGGCAACACCTTCCATCTGTATCTGCGCCCGGGCCTGGACGTGATCGCCGACCACGGCGGCCTGCACGGCTTCGCGCGCTGGAACGGCCCGATCCTCACCGACTCGGGCGGCTTCCAGGTCTTCTCGCTTGCGCACAAGCGCAAGATCACCGAAGCCGGCGTCACCTTCGCCGCGCCCACCGACGGCAGCAAGGTCTTCCTCGGCCCCGAGGAGAGCATGCGCATCCAGAAGGTGCTGGATTCGGACATCGTGATGATCTTCGACGAGTGCACGCCGTATCCCGCGACCGAGGACGTGGCGCGCAAGTCGATGGAGCTGTCGCTGCGCTGGGCCGAGCGCTCGAAGAAGGCGCACGAGGGCAACGACGCGGCGCTGTTCGGCATCGTCCAGGGCGGCGTGCACCACGACCTGCGCACGCGCTCGGCCGATGGGCTGAAGCAGATCGGCTTCGACGGCTACGCCATCGGCGGCCTCGCGGTCGGCGAGCCCGAGGACGAGCGCAACGCCATGCTCGAGCACACCTGCCCGCAGCTGCCGACCGATCGCCCGCGCTACCTGATGGGCGTGGGCCGGCCCGAGGACCTGGTCGAGGCGGTGGCGCGCGGGGTCGACATGTTCGACTGCGTCATGCCGACCCGGAACGCGCGGAATGGGCACTACTTCACATCTTTCGGCACGGTGCGCATCCGCAACGCGAAGTACGAGCGCGACGTGCGGCCGATCGAGGAGGGCTGCGGCTGCTACGCCTGCAGCAACGGCTACACCCGCGCCTACCTGCGCCACCTCGACCGCTGCAACGAAATGCTGGCGCCGATGCTGGGCACCCTGCACAACCTCTGGTACTACCAGAAGCTGATGGCCGACATCCGCGCGGCCATCGATGCGGGCCGGTTCGCTGCCTTCCGCGAGGCTTTCCACGCCGCCCGCGCCGGCGCAAGCGCTTCTCCGGGTTGAACTTTTCACCGGGAGACCGGTCAGCAAGAGGTCGCCGGCGCCACGAGGCCCGGCCGGGGGAAGGGGTCGAACACGCCAAGGCCCGCCCGCATGGCATAATCCGGCGTTAATTTTCGTTCACGGATCCGAAATGAACCTGCTCGACCTGATCATCTCCCCCGCGCATGCACAGGCTGCGGCCGCTCCCGCCGGCCCGGGCATGGGCAGCCTGCTCCTGCCGATCGCGCTGCTCGCCGTCATGTACTTCATCATGATCCGCCCGCAGATGAAGCGCGCCAAGGAACACCGCGCGATGCTCGACAAGCTCGCCAAGGGCGACGAGGTGATCACCAGCGGCGGCATCGCCGGCGTGATCCGCGACCTCGGCGACAGCTTCATCACCGTCGAAGTCGCCGATGGCGTGACGATCCGCGTGCAGAAGGGCGCGATCGGCCACGTCCTGCCCAAGGGCACGCTCAAGTCGTCGCAGTAATGACGTCCCTCTGACCTTCCGTCCACCCCGATGCGGCCGGTCGCAGGACCGGACGCGGTGCTCGTCATGCTCGAATATTCCCGCTGGAAATATGCCATTGCCCTGATCGTGGTGCTGGTCAGCGCGCTCTACGCGCTGCCCAACATCTACCCGCAGGATCCCTCCGTGCAGATCTCCGCCAGCCGTGGCGCCAAGGTCGACGATGCGCTGAAGCAGCGCGTCGTGCAGACGCTGACCAAGGCCGGTCTCAAACCGAAGGAGATCGAGCTGGAGGGCGAGAACCTGCTGGTCCGCACAGCGGATCTCGATGTCCAGAGCAAGAGTGCCGACGCCCTGCGCGGTGTGCTCGGCAGCAACTACGATGTCGCCCTCACCCTGGCGTCGAACGTGCCTGACTGGCTGACCGCGATCGGCGCGCGCCCCATGGCCCTCGGTCTCGACCTGCAGGGCGGCGTGCACTTCCTGATGGAAGTGGACCGCAAGGCGGCGATCGACAAGCGCTTCGATGCCTATCTCGAAGACATCCGCGTGAAGCTGCGCGATGCAGGCGTCGGCTACGAGTCGGTGGATCGCAATGGCGAACGCGGCATCTGGATCACCCTCAATCGCCCCACCGACCTGCAGAAGGCGCAGGGCCTGGTGCAGACCTCGCTCACGGCCAGCGCCACCGACACCGGGTCCGGTGGTTTCGTCGCGCCGAACGCCTTCAACATGAATGCCTCGGGCAATCTGATCAAGGTGGAGGTCTCCGAGGAAATCGTGCGCGGCATGACGCTCAACGCGATCGAACAGAACCTCGGCACGCTGCGCAACCGCGTCAACGCCCTCAATGTCGCCGAGCCGGTCATCCAGCGCCAGGGCGCGGACCGCATCCTCGTCCAGCTGCCGGGTGTGCAGAATCCGGTCGAAGCCAAGCGCATCCTCGGCGCGACCGCGACCCTGGAATACCGCGGCGTGTACGAAGGCAATGCCCTCGAAGCGCGCGAGACCGGCAACGTGCCGGCCGGCGCGCGCCTGTACGAAAGCCGCGACCTCGGTCCCGATGGCAAGCCCTCGCCGGTGCTGCTGAACAAGCGCATCATCGTCTCCGGCGAGGACATGGTCGACGCGCGCAGTTCGGTCGACCAGAACGGCCTGCCGGCCGTGCAGGTCACGCTCAACAGCTCCGGCGGTCAGCGCATGCTGCAGTTCACCACCGAGAACGTGAACAAGCCGATGGCGGTGGTCTACATCGAGCGCGTGCCGGTCTCGCGCATCGTCGACGGCAAGGAAGTCAGGAGCTTCCAGGTGAAGGAGCAGGTCATCTCCATCGCCAACGTCAACGAGCCCTTCGGCAAGAACTTCATCACCACCGGTCTGGAGCGCAAGGAAGCCGAGAGCCTCTCCAAGCTGCTGCGTGCCGGCGCGCTGGCGGCACCGATGGACATCGTCGAAGAGCGCACCGTCGGCCCGAGCCTCGGCAAGCAGAACGTCGAGCGCGGCCTCAAGGCCGTGGCCTTCTCCTTCTTGTTCGCGCTCGCGTTCTTCCTCATCTACTACCGCATGTTCGGCCTGGTGACCTGTCTCGCGTTGCTGCTGAACCTGCTCATGGTGTTCGCGTTGATGTCCGTGTTCGGCGCAACCCTGAGCTTGCCCGGCCTCGCCGGCATCGCGCTCACGGTAGGCATGTCGGTGGACGCCAACGTGCTGATCAACGAACGCATACGAGAGGAGCTGCGCGCGGGATTGCCACCGTTGACCGCGATTTCCGAGGGTTACGACCGCGCCTCGGGCACGATTCTCGATGCCAACATCACCGCGTTCCTGGCCGGTCTGGCGATGTTCGTGTTCGGCACCGGTCCGCTGAAGGGCTTCGGTATCACCACGATGCTGGGCATCGCGACCTCGGCCTATACCGCCGTGTCCGTGTCCCGCGCCATCGCGACGCTGATCTACGGTCGCCGCCGCAAGCTGCAGTCCATCGCGATCTGAGGGAGCCAGAATCATGAAACCGTTCAATGTGTTCCCTTACGACAGCAAGATCGATTTCATGCGCCTGCGCATGATCTCGCTGACCGTCGCGGCGCTGATCATGTTCGCCGCGATCGGCGGCATGGTCTTCAAGGGCTTCAACTTCGCCCTGGACTTCACCGGCGGCGTTGGCGTCGAGCTGGCCTACGACAAGCCGGTCGCCGTCGATGGCGTGCGCGAGCGCCTGGAGACCGCAGGTTTCGAGAACGCCCAGGTGCAGGCCTTCGGCACCGGCAGGGAACTGCTGGTCCGCCTGCGCGACGATTCCACCAAGAAGAACTCGACCGGCGACCATGCGTCGAGCCTGGCCGAGAACGTCCGCGTGGCGGCGTCGGAGCCCGGCAATCCGGCGCGGATGATGCGCAGCTCCGAGATCAGCGCGCAGGTCGGCAAGGAACTGGCCTGGGATGGCCTGCTGGCGCTGGTCTTCGTGGTCGTCGGCTTCCTGATGTACATCTCGATGCGCTTCGAGCTGAAGTTCGCGGTCGCGGCGATCATCACGACCCTGCACGACGTGGTCGTGGTCATCGGCTGGTTCGCGCTGAGCGGGCACGAGTTCGACCTCACCGTGCTGGCCGGCATCCTGTCGGTGATGGGTTTCTCGATCAACGACACCATCGTGGTCTTCGACCGCGTCCGCGAGAACTTCCGCGGCATGCGCGCCGACCCGTACGAGGTCCTCAACCGTTCGATCAACCAGACCCTGTCGCGTACGGTGATCACCTCGTTCGTGGCCTTCCTCACGGTGTTCGCGCTGTACCTCTACGGTGGCGGTTCGCTGCAGGGCATGGCCGAGTCGCAGATGATCGGCATCATCATCGGTACGCTGTCGTCGATCTTCGTCGCCTGCCCGCTGCTGATGTGGCTGGGCGTGAGCAAGCAGGACCTGCTGCCGAAGGCGAAGGACGAAGCCGAGCTGGCGCGTCGCCCGTAATCCGGGCGGCATCGCACCAAAAAGAAAGGCCGCGCAGCGATGCGCGGCCTTTTTCCTTGTGTCTTCCTTGGCTGTTGCAGAGCGGATCGAAGATCCGCTGGTCGCCTTCGGAGAAGGGCAGCGGGTCTGCGACCCGCTCTGCAAGGGAGATGCCTCGGTCAGTCGAAGGCCTTGGCGTAGCCGGTATTGACGATCGTCTTCTGCAGCGGCTCGATGATGCGCACGTTGGCGGCGACGATCTGGCGCGGACCGGTATCGATGTGCATCGGGCTGAGCGCGGCGCCACGGAAATCGCAGACCCTCCCGCCTGCCTCGCGGACCATCAGCACGCCGGCGGCGATGTCCCAGGCCATGATGCCGGCCTCGAAATAGCCGTCGAGGCGACCGGCGGCGACATAGGCGAGGTCCAGCGCGGCGGAGCCGGCGCGGCGGATGTCCTCGGCGTGGACGAGCAGGCTCTTGATGCAGTCGAGCTGGGCATCGGTGCGCTTGCGTTCGCGCGGCGGGAAGCCGGTGGCGAGCAGGGCGCCCTGCAGTTCGCGGCGTTCCGAGACGCGGACGCGCTTGCCGTTGACCTGCGCGCCGCCACCGCGGCTGGCGGTGAACAGTTCGTTGCGCAGGGGGTCGAAGATCACCGCATGCAGCGGTTCTGCGCCTTCGCACAGGGCGATCGACACGCACCAGTGGGGGATGCCGCGCAGGTAGTTGCTGGTGCCGTCGAGCGGGTCGATGACCCAGGTGTAGCGGCTGGGGCCGCGGTTGCCCTTCAGGTGTCCGCCTTCTTCGCCGAGGACCGCGTAATCCGGCTGGGCGCGGCGCAGCTCCTTGATGATCTCGGCCTCGGCCAGACCGTCGATCTCGCTGGCGTAGTCCATGCGGTCCTTTTCGGTCACTTCGATGGCATCGAGGCGGGCCATGTGGCGCAGCAGGATGTTGCCGCCGGCGCGAGCCGCCTTGACCATGACATTGACAGCGGGCTGATGCATCGCGAACGACTCCACGCGCCCGGAGGGGCGCAAGCGAAAAGGGGCAGGGGAAAAGAACAGTCCGGCTCGGGGCCGGCGCGGGAGTTTAACATTGTCGCCATGACTTCCGACCCGACCTCCCCCGAATCGTCCACCTTTCCGTCCTCCCTCGACCGGGTCCGCATCGTCCTGGTGGGGACCCAGCACCCCGGAAACATCGGATCCGCTGCTCGTGCGATGAAGACCATGGGCCTGTCCCGGCTGGTCCTGGTGGCGCCCGAGCGCTTCCCGCACCCGGAGGCGGTGGCCCTGGCCGCCGGGGCGGCGGATCTCCTGGACAGCGCCAGCCGCTTCGAGACCCTGGCCGAGGCCGTCGCCGATTGTCGCCTGGTCCTGGGCTGCACCGCGCGCAGCCGGCGGATCGCCCTCGAGGAGCTGTCGCCGCGCGTCGGCGCGGCGCGCGCGCTCGACACTGCCGACGGTGGCGCGGACGTGGCGGTCGTTTTCGGCCGCGAGCGTACCGGCCTGGAGAACGACGAACTGCAGCTGTGCCATGCCGCCGTGCACATCCCGGCCAATCCCGACTACAGTTCGCTCAACCTGGCGGCGGCTGTGCAGGTCTTGGCATACGAATTGCGAATTGGGTCACTTCAGGCGTCGTCGGACCCGGTGGATGCGTCCATCGCGGTGCGGCGACAGGACGAGCGACCGGAGGTCCGCAGCGAGCCTCCGGCCACGCACGGCGAACTTGAGGGCTTCTTCTCGCAACTGGCGGACACCCTGGATGCTATCGATTTCCACAAAGGCCGGACCCCGGCTGCCGCGATCCGCAAGTTCAGGCGCCTGTTCCTGCGCGCCGGGCTGGATGCGCGCGAAGTCCGGCTGTTGCGGGGAATGCTGGCCGATGCGCAGCGCATGGCGGACATCGCCCATGGCCGCCTGCCCGCACCGCGCAAGACTGCGGACTGATCCTGCGATGGTCGTCCGTGCCCGGTTCCGACGACGCCCGCTTCGCCCGGGCGGCGCCACGTCGATGACGGGGACCTGATGCCGACGCGCCTGCTCGCCCGCCTTCTCGCCCCGATCCTGCTGCTGGCCGGTCTGTTCGCCATCGTGCCGATTTCGGCAGCGGGTGACGGTGAGCGTCACATTCTTGTCCTCGGGCGCATCAGCGACGACCCGAAGATCCACTACGAACAGCTCAAGCCGCTGCTCGATTACGTCGTGCCGCGCATGGCCGACGTCGGCATCCGCGAGGGCCGGGTGCTGATGGCCCGCGATGCCCAGCAGATGACCAGCTACCTGCGCCGTGGCCAGGTCGACTGGGTCACCGAGACCGCCGCGTCGGCGGTGCTGCTGCAGTCGCGCGGCAACGTGAGGCCGATGCTGCTGACCGAGCGCGACGGCGTCAGCCGCTACCGCACGGTGTTCTTCGTCCGCCGCGACAGCGGGCTGGTCCGGCTGGAGGATCTCGCCGGACGCAGCGTCGCCTTCCAGAACAACGCCTCCACCAGCGCCTACTTCGTGCCGGCGATCGAGCTGCTGCGCCGGGACCTGTCGCTGAGCCTGCTGCTGTCGCCGATGGACAAGCCAAGCCGCGACAACGTCGGCTACGTGTTCGCGCGGTCCGAGCTGAACATCGGCGCCTGGGTCCACAAGCGCCTCGTCGATGCGGGCACGATGAGCGACCTGGACTGGAACAACCCGGCACGCGTGCCGCCGTCGTTCCGCAAGGATCTGGAAGTCATCCACATCACCGAACCGGTGCCGCGCGCGCTTGAAATGGTCCGTGCCGACCTCGACCCGAAGGTGCAGGCGCGTCTGCGCGAAGTGCTGATCGAGGCCGCCTCCGATCCGAAGGCGGCCCAGGCGATGCGCCATTTCTTCCGCACCACGCGCTTCCTGCCGATCGACGACGGCGCATCGCAGGTGCTGGAACGGCTGCGCAGCGGCGTGGCCAGGGTGAAAGCCGATGTGGAATGAGCCGATGCGCCGGGGGTTCAGCGGATGAAGCTCTTCGCCGGGCTGCAGGCCAAGTTCATGACCCTGATCACCGTCGCGATGGTGATGATGCTCGCGGTCGTGGCCCTGATCTGGCAGCGCCAGACCACCACCCAGGCCGAGGTGCTGCGCCTGAGCCAGGAGGGCACGCGCAGCCTGGTGTTCGATCGCCTGCGCCAGCGCGGCGAGGCCCAGGTGACGCAGGCCGCCGACCTGCTGGTCAATCCGGTCTACTACTTCGACCTCGACGCCATCGGCAACACCACGCGCAGCATCCTGCGCCAGCCCGACGTGAGCTACGTGCTGGTCTACGACGCGCGCGGCAACATCCTCCATGACGGCTCGGGCGACATCCCGACCTTCGGCCAGCAGATGGGCGATCCGCTGGCGAGTCGCATCGTCGCCGCCCGCGACCTGCAGGTGCTCGATACCGCGCAGGTGATGGACATTTCCACGCCGATCCTGATCGGCGACCAGCGCCTCGGCGGCGTGCGCGTGGGCTATTCGCTCGACAAGATCCAGGTCGAGGAAGCGCGGATCAACCGCGAGACGACCTCGCGCCTGAACGAGATCGGCCGCCGCCACCTGACCTGGATCGCGCTGCTGCTGATGATGCTGGTGTCGATGGCCGTGCTGGTCGGCATCGCCCTGCAGCGCGCGCTGGTGCGGCCGATCCGGCGGCTGTCGGACGCCGCGCTGCAGATCGAGGCCGGCAACTACGCCACCGACTTGCCCGCGAGCCGGCGCAAGGACGAGGTCGGCGCCCTGGTCAACGCCTTCTCGCGCATGGCCGAGAGCATCGTTCGCCACGATCGCGACATGCGCCGCATGGCCTACACGGATTCCCTGACCGGGCTGCCCAACCGCCTGGCGTTCCGCGAAACGCTCGACCACCGGTTGATGCAGCTGCGCGGCGTGGGCAGCCAGCTCGCGCTGCTGTTCGCCGACATCGACGATTTCAAGCGGGTCAACGACACCCTGGGCCACGATGTCGGCGACGAAGTGCTGATCCAGTTCGCCAACCGCATCCGCGAAGCCGTGCTGCGCATCGGCGGCGAAGCCGGCGAACTGGCGCGCTTCGGCGGCGACGAGTTCGTGATCCTGCTGCATCCGGTGGGCGACCATGGCGACATCCGCGCCGCCGCCGCGCATCTGGCCGAAACCCTGGTCGCCGAGCTCAGCCGTCCGATCGTGGTGCAGGATCGCCAGGTCTTTTTGGGCACGTCGATCGGCGTCACCGTGTTCCCGGACGACGCGTCCGGCGCGACCATGCTGATGAAGAACGGCGACATCGCCATGTACCAGGCGAAGGTCGCGGGCAAGAACGGCTACCGCTTCTACAGCCGCGCGATGGAGCAGGCGGTCTCGCGCCGCGTGCGCATGGAGCAGGACCTGCGCGGCGCATGGGAGCGCGGCGAACTCTCGCTGGTCTACCAGCCCATCTACAACGTCGCCGACAAGCGCCTCGCCGGCGCCGAGGCCCTGCTGCGCTGGCAGCATCCGGTGCATGGCCCGGTTGCGCCGTCGGTGTTCATCGACGTGGCCGAACAGAGCGGCCTGATCGAGGTCATCGGTCCTGAAGTGGTGCGCGCGGCCTGTCGCGACGCCATGCGCTGGCGCCAGCGCGGCGGCGCGGCCAATGCCCTGTTCGTGTCGATCAATGTGTCCGCGCGCCAGCTGCGCAGCGGCGACTTCCGCGACCAGATGCTCGCCGCGCTCGGCGAAAGCGGCCTGCCGCCCGAGCTGATCCACATGGAGCTGACCGAGACCACGGTGCTCAACGACGAGGAGCAGGCGAGGAAGATCCTCGGCCACCTCCGCGACAGCGGCATCAAGGTGTGGCTGGACGACTTCGGCACCGGCTTCTCGGGCCTCAGCCACCTGCGTCGCGTCCCGGTCGACGGCGTGAAGATCGACCGCAGCTTCATCGCCGACGTCATGCGCGATCCCGACGACCTGGCACTGACCAGCGCGATCATCGCCATGGCGCATTCGCTGGGCATGACCGTCATTGCAGAGGGCGTGGAGAAGGAAGGCCAGTTCGACCTGCTGCGATCGCGCAACTGCGACCTGGCGCAGGGCTACTGGCTCGGCTACCCGCTGGGCCTCGACGAGTTCATGGCCCTGATCGACTGATCGATCGTTTCGACCGATGCGGTGGCGCTGGTGCGTCCGCACGTGTCATGTCATCCCGAGCGCATGCGAGGGACCTGCTGATTGTCACCCAGCCACGCGAATGCCTTGCGCAAGGCAGGTCCCTCGCATGCGCTCGGGATGACATCGATGTGCGCGCGCTCAGCCCAGCGCGGCGACCCAGGCCCAGAGCATCGCGGCGAGATTGCCGGAGACCGCGCCGAAGACGTAGATCGCGACCAGCCCGGCGGCCCAGGAGACCAGCATCAGCACCCCGTCGCGTTCGAGCAGGGCCAGCGCGTAGAGCAGCAGCAGGCCGGCGAAGATGTAGTTGGTGAACGGAATCGGCAGCGCCAGCAGGATGCCCAGCAGCACCAGCAGAAGGCCGGTGAAGACCGTCGCCACCGGGTGGTCGATCACGATCGTCAGGCGCGGACGGATCACGCGTTCCAGCCAGCGGAACCAGCGATCGCCCGCTCGGTCGAGACGCACCAGGGTCTTGCGCTGCGGACCGCGCCGGGCCACGAAGGCGGGCAGCCAGGGATGTTCGCGCAACAGCAGCAGCTGCAGGCCGACGAGCACGGCCAACGGGCCGCTCACCGCTCCGGCGACGCCCGGCGGCAGGAAGGCCAGCAGGGCCGCGACCAGCAGCAGCATGCCGAAGGCGCTGCGCCCCAGTCCGCCGGCGAGATCCTTCAGGACCAGCTGATCGTCCGGGTCGCCATCGCAAAGGCCATCGAGTACGGCGCGCATCCCGACGGGACGCTGGCCGGAGGTGTCGTTCCCGTCAGTCGCCATCGGCCTCGTCCATGAGCCGGGTCAGCAGCAGCTTGTCGATGCGCGGACCGTCCAGGTCGACCACTTCGATGCGCCAGCCGGCCCACTCGAACGATTCGCCGGTATTCGGAATGCGTCCGAAATGCGCGATCACCATGCCTGCGGCGGTGTGGTAATCGTGCTCGTCCTGCTGCGGCAGGCGCTGCCCGATGATCTCGCGCAGCTCGTCCACCGGCAGCGAGCCGTCGACCAGCAGCGATCCGTCCGCACGCTCGATGACCAGCGCATCCGCATCCGGGGTTTCGCTGGACTGCAGGCGTCCGACCACCGCACCCATCATGTCGTTCACGGTGACCATGCCGGTGATCTCGCCGTATTCGTCGACCACCAGCGCCAGCGACTGCTGCTCTTCGCGGAAGATCTCCAGCAGCTTCAGGGCGTGGGTCGATTCGGACACGAACAGGGCCGGGCGCAGGGTGCGGAACAGGTCCGGGCTGCGCTCGTCCAGGCGATCGAGCAGCGACTTCACCTCCAGCACGCCGAGCACATCGGCATCGCTGCCCCGGTAGACCGGGTAGCGCGAGTAGGGCGTGTCGCGCATCTCCGCCAGGTTCTCGTCGAAGCCGGCATTGGCGTCCAGCCAGACGATCCGCGTGCGGGGGGTCATCATGCTTTCGACCGTGCGGTCGCCCAGGCGCATGACCCGCTGCATCATGTTGCGTTCGTCGTCGTCGATCACGCCCTGCTCGTGGCTTTCGCTCACCAGCAGCTGGATTTCCTCTTCGGTGATCGCGTTGCGTGCATCGTCGCGGATGCCGAGCAGGCGCAGCACGGCGCGGTTGATCCAGCCCAGCGCGCGAACCACAGGCGTTGCCGCGCGCGCCAGCATGTCCAGCGGGATCGCGACGCGGCTGGCGATGACTTCGGCATTGGTCAGGGCCAGTCGTTTCGGCAGCAGTTCGCCGAAGATCACCTGGCCGGCGGTGATCAGGGTCACGGCGGTGCCGATGCCGATCTTGTCGGCGTAGGCGTGCGCCATGGGAAACAGGTCGTCGATCCAGTCGGCGATCAGCAGCCCGATCGCTTCGCCACCGAAGAAGCCGGTCAGTACGCCGATCAGGGTGATGCCCACCTGCACCGTGGACAGCAGGTTGTCCGGATGCTCGGCCAAGGCCAGGGCCTTGCGCGCGCCCCGGCTGGTCTCGGCCATCTGCTTGAGCCTGAGCTTGCGCGAGGTCATGAGGGCCATCTCCGACAGGGCGAAGAAGGCGTTCACGAAGATCAGGGCGATGACGACGAGCAGCTCAAGCACGGCCGGCACCCCTATTGAGGGCGGTGGCCTGGGCCGACAGGGCGTGGCGGCGGGAGAGGGGTGCGGGGATGACAGGCCGCTGGCGGCCTCGGGTGCGGGGCGCCGGCGGGGTCATGCTTGGGAGGGGGTCTGGGGGAGCCATACGGTCCGCGGATGATAACAGGCGCCCATGACCGTCCCGGGGCGTCGGGGCGTGGCCTGTTCAGCTTCGCCCGGAACCCGCCGAATGACGATTTGGTGTCATCCAGGTGACGCCAAAGGGTCTGCTGTCATTTGAAAGTCACAATTCAGACTTACCATATTCACATCACTGTCATCGAGGCGATCGCCCATGTTCTCCCTGCAAACGATCTTCGGCTCCGGCCAGCAGTTCTACGGCCTGCTCGACGAGGCCGCCGCGGCCGCGCACGACAGCGCCAAGGCGCTGCACGCCATGATGAAGGTCACCGACCGCCAGCCGGCGCTCGACGAGTTCAAGCTGGCCCGCACCCGCGAGCGCGCCGCCTCGGAGAAGATCGGCAAGGCCCTGGTCGACAGCTTCATCACCCCGATCGAGCGCGAGGACATCGAGGCCCTGGGCTCGGCGCTGTACAAGATCCCCAAGCAGATCGAGAAGTTCGCCGACCGCTACTCCCTCGCGATCAAGCACCTGGAAGGCATCGATTTCGCGCCGCGCGCCGCGATGCTGGAGCAGGCCTCGGGCGTGGTGGTGGAGATGGTCAGCGAACTGCGCCACCTCAACATCGACCGCATGACCGCGCTGAACGAGAAGCTGCGCGCGCTGGAGAACGAGGCGGACCGCCTGATGCTCGAGCTCTATCGCGACATCTATTCCGGCAAGCTCGAGCCCCTGCAGATGTTCCTGCTCAAGGAATTCTTCGAGATCCTGGAAAAGGCCATCGACCGCTGCCGCGAAGCGGGCGTCGTGGCCTACCAGATCGTGCTGAAGAACAGCTGACGGAGTCGACATGCTCACTCTCGTCCTCGTGGTCATCCTGGCCGCGCTCGTCTTCGAGTTCATCAATGGGTTCCACGACACGGCGAACTCCATCGCCACCGTCGTCGCGACCAAGGTGCTCAGCCCCGGCAAGGCGGTGATGCTGGCCGCCTTCATGAACCTGCTGGGTGCGTTCTGGGGCACCGCCGTCGCCAAGACCATCGCCTCGGGCCTGATCGACACCGAAGTGGTCAACGTGACTTCGCAGGTGATCCTCTGCGCCCTGCTCGGTGGCATCACCTGGAACCTGATCACCTGGTGGTTCGGCCTGCCGTCCTCCTCCTCGCACGCCCTGATCGGCGGCCTCTGCGGTGCCGCCCTGGCCGCCGCCGACAACAACTTCGCCGCATTGATCTGGTCGAAGCTGGGCGCGGAAGGCTGGACCAGCAACAAGGGCCTGCTGTGGAAGGTGGTCATCCCGATGGTCAGTTCGCCCATCGCGGGATTCACCCTCGGGGTGCTGATCCTCGGCATTCTCTACGGCAGCATCAAGCTGCTGTCGAAACTGGGTGGCGCGCTGGGCCGGCTGGCGCGTCCGCGCTGGGTCAATGCGATCTTCGGCAAGCTGCAGCTGGTCTCCGCTGGCTACATGGGCTTCGCCCACGGTACCAACGACGCGCAGAAGACGATGGGCATCATCGCCCTGACGATCTTCGCCGCCGAAAGCGCCGGGACGCTGGACAACCTGCCGTCGTGGGCGGCGTTCCTCCATCCGGGCGGCGACCAGAACGAGATCGACACCTGGATCGTCGTCACCTGCGCCGTGGTGATGGCGGCCGGCACCGCGATGGGCGGCTGGCGGATCATCAAGACCCTCGGCCACAAGATGGTGAAGCTGCATCCGATCGACGGCTTCGCGGCGGAAACCGCCTCGGCGACCATCCTCGTCGGCGCCGCGCACTTCGGCATGCCGGTGTCGACCACGCACAGCATCTCCACCGCGATCATGGGCGTGGGCTTCGGCAAGAACCCGCGCAAGCTGAAGTTCACCGTGATCGAGCGCATCCTGTGGGCGTGGGTGCTGACGATCCCGGCCGCCGGTGGCGTGGCCTACGGCCTGCTCAAGCTGTTCGAGGCGCTGGGCTGGGCCTGAGGCATCGGTCCCGCGCATCACGCCAAAGCCCCGGCATTGCCGGGGCTTTTCGTTTGCTGCATTCGGAGACGCCGTGGCTCAGAGCAGGTCGCCGCCTGCGGACAGCGCGCGTTCCAGTTCGTCGCCCATCCCGCCGATCTCCAGGATCAGGCGATCCACTTCGGCGCCGGTGAGGCTGTCGTACGGACGGTTCTCGCACAGCTGCAGGTAGGGCACGCGGTCGAGTTCGCCGATGGCGAGGTAGCCGACCCGGCTTTCCCAGTTGAAGGCGAGGGCGC
Source organism: Lysobacter brunescens (assembly GCF_042677005.1). Taxonomy (NCBI): domain Bacteria; kingdom Pseudomonadati; phylum Pseudomonadota; class Gammaproteobacteria; order Lysobacterales; family Lysobacteraceae; genus Lysobacter; species Lysobacter brunescens. The sequence goes on from NZ_JBHTIF010000001.1 coordinate 2,654,355, forward strand.
GGCGGCAGTCGATGCCGGTGGTCGGCGCGATCACGGTGCTGACGCGGAGGTAGTGGCGACCATCGTCGTCCACGAGTTCGGACAGGAAGATGGCCTGGTGGCGTCGTCCCTGGTCGAGGGACAGCTCGACGCACAGCACGTAGGGCTCCTGCATCGTGATCCGGAAGTCGCCGGAGGTGAGGTGGCTGCGGATCTGTTCGAAATTCTGCATGGTGCGGTGACTCGAAGGCACGGGGAACTCGACGTGGCGAGCGGGGGAGCGCGGTGCACTATGCTACCGGTCCATGGACCCCCTGTCTGCCGCCGAACGCATCCTGGCCGCGATCCGCGCGATCCCGCGCGGCGAGACGGCTGCGTATGGCGTGGTGGCGCAGCGCGCGGGCCTGCCGGGGCGTGCCCGCCTGGTCGCACGCCTGCTCTCGCAGAACGAGGATCCCGCGCTGCCGTGGCATCGCGTGCTGCGCGCGGACGGCCGCAGCGCCTTTCCGCCGGGTTCGCCGGATCATGACGAGCAATTGAAGCGACTGCGTCGCGAAGGCGTGGCCATCGACGTGCACGGTCGCGTGCGTCCCGCGAAGCGGGCGAAGACCGTCGACGAGGAGATCTGGGGCGGCCCTTGACATGACGCGCATCGCGTCTTGTGCCTTGTAGAGCGGAGCTTGCTCCGCTCGATCTTCATGATGGCGAGCAGAATGAGCGGAGCAAGCTCCGCTCTACGGATGCATGTTCTCTAGGGCGATGCGTCCGGCTCGTGGCTGTCTTCAGCGCGAACCCGCAGCACGCCGTCCGCGACGCGGGCATCGAGTCGTTCTCCCGGCTGCACGTCGCGCACGCTGCGCACGATGCGGCCGTCTTCGCGCTGCAGGATCGCGTAGCCGCGCGCGACGGTCGCCAGCGGACTGACCGCTTCCAGCGAACGCGCGAGCCCGTGAAGTTGCATCGTCTTCGCCTGCAGCAGCCGCACCGTGGCGGCGCGCGGCCGATCCGACAGCGAGCGCAGGCGTTCGCGCAATTGTTCCAGTCGCCGCTGCGGACGCGCGGCGCGCAGCACGGCGGCGTGGTGCCGCAGCTGCGCGGTGCGTGCGGCCTGCTGGCGCTGCCACGCAGCCTGCAGCCGGCGCAGCGCGGCTTCCTGGCGGTGGTGCAGGGCGTCGAGACGGGCCAGCGGTCGCTGCGCCTGTAGACGCAGTGCGGCGCGATCGGCGCGTTGCGCGGCGTGGCGCTGATGGCGGTCCCAGTTCGCCTGCAGCCGCCGCGCCTGCGCGCGGAGGCGCGAGGCGAGGTCGCTGCGATCAGGCACCAGCAGTTCGGCCGCGACCGATGGCGTCGGCGCGCGCAGGTCGGCGGCGAAATCGGCAAGGGTGATGTCGACCTCGTGGCCGACTGCCGACACCACGGGTACAGGCGATGCGGCGATCGCGCGCGCCAGCGCCTCGTCGTTGAAGGCCCAGAGATCTTCCAGCGAGCCGCCGCCGCGAGTGAGCAGCAGTGCGTCGTAGCGGCCGCAGCGGCCGGCGGCCTGGAGCATGCGCACGATCTGCGCCGGGGCGGCTTCACCCTGTACCGGCACGGGCAGGATGTCGACCTCCAGCAGCGGGAAGCGGCGGCGCAGCACGCTCAGCACGTCGCGCACGGCCGCGCCGGAGGGTGAGGTCAGGACGCCGAGGCGGCGGATATGGGCGGGGAGGGCGCGCTTTCGGGTTTGGTCGAACAGGCCTTCCGCCTGCAGCTTTGCCTTGAGCTGCTCGAAGGCCCGGCGCAGCGCGCCTTCGCCGGCCTCCTCCATCGTGTCGAGGATCAGCTGGTAGTCGCCGCGCGCTTCGTAGAGTGTCAGCCGCCCCCGGGCGAGCACGCGCAGGCCCTCGCGGGGCGTGAATTTCAGCCACTGGCTCTTGGGCTTGAACAGCGCGCAGCGGACCTGGGCGCGGTCGTCCTTGAGGGTGAAATAGAGGTGTCCCGACGATGGGCGCGACAGATTGCCAAGTTCGCCCTCCACCCAGACCAGGGGAAAGGCATCTTCGAGGAGGTTGCGGGCCAGCGCGTTCAGCTGGCTCGGCGTGAACGCCTTGCGGTCGTCCGGAGCGGGGGGATCGAACATCGGCACAGGATACGGGAAGCCCCGCGTCCGGGTGCTGAAGCCTTGGGGCCTCCTGCGGGAGACGGGCGACGGCCGCTAGAATGCGCGCATGTCCGAACAGATCCCGCCCTGCCGCGACGCCGCGGCCCCCGCCTTCGGCCCCGTGCCGCGTCGTTCCACCCGCCAGGTCCTGGTCGGCAAGGTCGCCCTCGGCGGCCAGGCTCCCGTGGTGGTGCAGTCGATGACCAACACCGACACCGCCGACGTTGCCGCGACCACGAAGCAGATCGCCGAACTGTGGCGCGCGGGCTCGGAGCTGGTCCGGGTGACGGTGAACAACTCCGAATCGGCGGCGGCGGTGCCGCGCATCGTCGACAAGCTGGCGATGATGGGGATCTCGGTGCCGATCATCGGCGATTTCCACTACAACGGGCACCAGCTGCTTGCCGACGAACCGGCCTGTGCCGAGGCGCTGGCGAAATACCGCATCAACCCCGGCAACGTCGGCTTCGGCAAGAAGAAGGACACCCAGTTCGCGCAGCTGATCGAATTCGCCTGCCGCCATGGCAAGCCGGTGCGCATCGGTGCCAACTGGGGCTCGCTCGACCAGGCCTTGGCCGCACGGCTGATGGACGAGAACGCGCAGCGCGTCGAACCTTGGGATGCCGGGCGCGTGCTGCGCGAGGCGCTGATCCTGTCGGCGATCGATTCCGCAGAGCGTGCGGTCGAGCTGGGTCTGGCGCGCGAGCGCATCGTGCTGAGCGCGAAGGTCAGCGGCGTGCAGGAACTGGTCGCGGTGTATCGCGATCTCGCGCGTCGTTCCGACTTCGCCCTGCATCTCGGTCTCACCGAAGCGGGCATCGGCAGCAAGGGCATCGTCGCTTCGGCCGCCGCGCTCGGCGTGCTGCTGCAGGAAGGCATCGGCGACACCATCCGCATCTCGCTCACGCCCGAGCCCGGCGCGTCGCGCACGCAGGAAGTCATCGTCGCCCAGGAACTCCTTCAGACCATGGGCCTGCGCGCGTTCACGCCGATGGTCACCGCCTGCCCGGGCTGCGGGCGCACCACCAGCACCTTCTTCCAGGAACTCGCGCAGTCGGTGCAGGAACATGTGCGCGCGAAGATGCCCGAGTGGAAGATCACCCATCCAGGCGCGGAGAACCTGACACTCGCGGTCATGGGCTGCGTGGTCAACGGCCCGGGCGAATCGCGGCACGCCAACATCGGCATCTCCCTCCCCGGGACCGGCGAGGCGCCGGCCGCGCCGGTCTTCATCGACGGCGAAAAAGCGATGACCCTGCGCGGCGAATACATCGCCCGCGAGTTCCTCGGCATCATCGACGATTACGTCGAACGCAATTACGGCCGACGTCTCGCCTGACCATTCGACAAGGTCCGCGATGCGCAAGCAGGTCGGTCGTGGTTGCGCCCGACCTCGCGTGGACGCCTGCCTGTCTGCGATCCGGCACTTCCTGTTGCGGATATTTGCCGCATCCATGACGCATCGTTATTTGTGCGGCGCAGCATCCGGCCCTGCTGCAGAAAAAAATGTGCGTGGGTCGTGGAAATACACAATTCTTTCCTTGACGCCGTATAGAATCGGCCAAGCGTCCGCGTTGCGGGCGTGAAACAGGGGGCGTCGTCGCATCCGCGGCGGCTCCGGCTTCATGGACCCGCCCGGTGTGTGGTATCCCCGGGCGTGCCACATACGCCACTCAATCCGGGGAACATCGAACATGTCACGTATGAAGAAGTGGGGCGCAGCCGCAGGCGCACTCTCACTCATCGCGGTCGCGACCGCAGCGTATCTCTATCCGAACGGCGCACAGTTCACGACCGACGACGCGGGCGGTTCCGCCGCGACGGCGATCAAGGGCCAGGGCGAGACCGTCGGCGCCATCAACCAGGGCAGCGGCGGCAAGGCATCCGCCTCCGCCGGCAACGTCATGGAGGAGCAGCGCGGCACCTACGTCGTGGTGTTCCGCGAGCCCGCGCTGGCCAGCTACAAGGGCACGCTGCCCGGGCTGCCGCAGCCTGAGCGCGTCCGCGATGAGCAGGGCGCGCTGCGCCTCGACGTCGAAGGCACGAACTCCGAACGCTACGTCGATTACCTCGAAAACCGCCAGGCGCAGATGGAAACGCGCATGTCGATGATGGTCGGCCGCGACGTCACGCCGCGCCTGACCATGCAGCACGCGCTGAACGGCATGGTGGTGGAACTGAGCGAAGCCGAAGCGCGCTCGATGCGCCTGATGTCGGACGTTCGCCTGGTCGAGCCCTATCGCGAATACGAACTCGACACCGACAGCGGTCCCGCGCTCATCGGCGCGCCTGCGGTGTGGAACGGCACCAATCCCGGCGCGCCCGGCCCGTACAGGGGCGAAGGCGTGGTGGTCGGCATCATCGACTCCGGCATCAACTTCGGCAGCCCGTCGTTCTCGGCGGTCGGCCCGGTCGACGGTTATTCCCACACCAATCCGCTCGGCAGCGGCAATTACCTCGGCACCTGCGCCCCGGGCGGCGCCGACGAAGGCCGCTGCAACGACAAGCTGATCGGCGGCTACGACTTCATCTGCGGCGCTCCTGAAAACGCCTGCACCAACGCGGACAGCCGCGAGGAGCCCGGCTTCGGCGACACCAACTCGCACGGCAGCCACGTCGCTTCGACGGTCGCCGGCAACACGCGCGACGCGGTGTTCTCCGGCAACACGGTGCGCATCTCCGGTGTCGCCCCGCACGCCAACATCATCGCCTACGACGTCTGCTACACGCAGATCTCCAGCGGTCGCGGCCTCTGCGGCAACACCTCGACTACCGCCGCAGTCAACCAGGCCGTCGCCGACGGCATCGTCGATGTCCTGAACTATTCGATCAGCGGCGGCTCCTCGCCGTGGACCGAAGCCACGTCGCTGGCCTTCCTCGGCGCCGTCGACGCAGGCATCTTCGTCGCGGCCTCGGCCGGCAACAGCGGCCCGGGTCCGAACACCATGGGTCACCACGAGCCGTGGGTCAGCTCGACCGCCGCCGCCCAGCATGGTCGCGCCGGCTTCGGCATCGCCATGTCGGTGACCGGTCCGGCCCCGGTGCCGGCCAACCTGGCGCCGATCATCGTCAACCAGGGCTCCGGTGGCGTCGATTTCTCGGCGACCATCCCGGGCACCACGCCGCTGTTCATCAGTGCCGGCATCAACACCGCCAGCGACGGTTGCGCCGCCTATCCGGCCAACACCTTCGCCGGCGGCATCGCGGTGATCCGCCGCGGCACCTGCTCGTTCGCGATCAAGGTCAACAACGCCTCGGCCGCCGGTGCGGTTGCGGTGATCATCGCCAACAACGCCGCTGGCGTGATCCTGCCGTCGGTGCCGGCCACCACCGTCCCGGTGTTCAGCGTGACCCAGGCCGAGGGCGATGCCCTGCGCAACTTCGGCCAGGCCAATCCGACCACGACGACCGCGCAGATCACGTTCCCGGCGATCCCGCTGCCGAACACGCCCGATGCGCTGGCGGCATTCAGCTCGCGTGGCCCGGCCGGCACCTTCAACATCATGAAGCCGGACATCACGGCGCCGGGTGTCGACGTGCTTGCGGTGACCTCCGGTACGGCGCTCACGGGTTCCGAAAACCTCGTCGGCCTGCTCAGCGGTACCTCGATGGCCTCGCCGCACCAGGCCGGTGCCGCCGCACTGGTCCGTCAGGCCCGTCCGACCTGGACGCCGCCGGAGATCAAGTCGGCGCTGGCGATGACCGCGAACCAGACGGTCTATCTGGAAGACCAGGTGACCCTCGCCAATCCGTTCGCGCGCGGCAGCGGTCGCGTGCAGGTGGATCGCGCGATCAACGCCGGCCTCGTGCTGGATGAGACGCTGGCCAACTACCAGGCGGCCAATCCGGCCACCGGCGGCGACCCGACCACGCTCAACCAGCCGAACCTGTACAACCGCAGCTGCTTCCCGACCTGCGTGTTCTACCGCACGTTCCGCAACCCGAACGCGGTGTCCACGAGCTGGCGCGTGCAGCTGCAGGGCGTCAGCGGCGCGGTCTCGCCGATCATCACCGTGCCCGCCAACGGCACGCTGCGCGTGAAGTTCACGATCTACGGCGCCACCCTCCCGGCCAACGGCTCGACCGCCTTCGGCAACGTGGTGCTGACCCCGGCCATCGGTACCGCGCCGGTGCTGCGCATGCCGGTGGGTGTGGCCGTGCAGCCGCCGGTCGCGACCCTGCCGACCAGCCTGTCGCTCTCCCTGGCGACGAATGCGGTGGGTTCGGTGTACTTCCCGGTGAGCAACACGGGCGGTTCCAACCTGACGTATGCCTTCGCCAACAGCGGCACGGGCTCGCAGCGCCTGATCGATGCCACCAGCCAGGGCATCGCCAGCGGCTTCCGCAGCACGACCTACACCGACCCGGCCACCGCCGGCAGCCAAGCGCAGTTCGCTGCCGATGACTTCGTGATCACCCAGAACACGCAGATCACGACGCTGTACTCGCAGGGCTTCGTCGTCAGCGGCACCGTCCTGACCTCGGCGGCCACCAACCTCACCTTCAGCATCTATCCGGATGCGTCCGGTGTGCCAGCGGGTAATCCGCAGACCAACCCGGCTGCGGCGGTGTGGACCTACACCACCACGCCGACCGGTCCGGGCGTCACCACGGTGGGCAGCAGCGACATCCAGCTGAACCTGGCGGCCGCAGGCCAGAACGTGAACCTGCCGCCGGGTCGCTACTGGCTGCTGATCAGCACCCGCGGCACCTTCGTCAACCGCTTCGCCTGGTATGGTTCGAACACGGCCAGCGGCAATGCCGGCTTCGCTTCGATCACGGTCGCCACCAACGGCACCGGCAATTGGGTTGCGAATCCGTCGCTGCCCGGCCTGACGATGCGCATCATCGGCAACGTGCCCTGCGGCGCCCCGTGGATCAGCGGCACCTACGCGGCATCGGGCACCCTGGCGCGTGGCACGAGTGTTCAGGCGATGACCGTGGTCTACGGTACGGGCCTTGCCCCGGGCAGCTATGCCGGCAACGTCTGCATCACGACCAACGACCCGGTCCTGCCGAGTCTGGCGATGCCCCTGAATCTCACCGTCACGCCGTAAGCGACGAAGAGGAAGGACCCGCAACACCCCGAAGGGCCCGGTTCGCCGGGCCCTTTCTTTTTGCTTCTTGTCCGGCCTGAGGATCGGCCTGACGATCCCGATCAGGTAGGATGTCCTGATCGTGTTCTCATTTTCGTTGTGATGTGCGTCTTGTAATGCGTGGGGGTAGGGGAATGGGGCAGCCGGAACACAATGGCGGGTGCGATGCGCTGGACTTCCTGCGCGAGCGTCTGCTCCACGGCAACGACTGCCTGATGCAGGGCAATGCGCGGGGTGCGCTGACCTACTACGACAGCGCCCTTGCCAGCTTCGCCCTGCAGCGCGATGACGCCCACCTCCGCGAGACCTGGCATGCGCTGTGGAACAACAAGGCGCTGGCGCACCAGCAGTTGAACGAAACCATGAAGGCACAGCACGCGGCGATGGTGGCGAACAGCCTGCTGGGGAGCTGAGGCGCCCAGTGCGACGGCCGGGCAGCAGGCTGGCATGGCCCGAAATGGCAGGCCATGGCACCCGCCATGAACACCCCCCATGGACACCCGCAACGAAAACGGCCGCCCCGAGGGGCGGCCGTTCTGCATGCAGCGGACGGAATCCGTCGTCTTACCAGATACGCACGCGCTGTTCCGGCGGCAGGTAGAGCTTGTCGCCCGGCTTCACGTCGAAGGCGCGATACCACTCGTCGAGATTGCGCAGGGGACCGTTGACGCGGAAGCGCGGCGGCGAATGCGGGCCGACCTTGAGCTGGTTGAGCATCGCCTCGTCGCGGTACTTCGATTTCCACACCTGCGCCCAGGCGAGGAAGAAGCGCTGGTCGCCGGTCAGGCCGTCGATCACCGGTGCCTCCTTGCCATTGAGGCTGAGGCGATAAGCGGTGTAGGCCATCGACAGGCCGCCGAGGTCGCCGATGTTTTCGCCTAGGGCGAGCTGGCCGTTGACGCACTGGTTCGGCAGCGGGCAGTAGGTGTTGTACTGCGCGACCAGCGCCTTGGTGCGGGCCTCGAAGCGCGCGCGATCCTCGTCGGTCCACCAGTTGCGCTGGATGCCCGCGTAGTCCGACTTCGAGCCCTGGTCGTCGAAGCCGTGACCCATCTCGTGGCCGATCACGCCGCCGATGGCGCCGTAGTTCACCGCCGGATCGGCGTTGAGGTCGAAGAACGGCGGCTGCAGGATGCCGGCCGGGAACACGATCTCGTTGAACGAGGCGTTGTAGTACGCGTTGACGGTCTGCGGCGTCATGAACCATTCGTCGCGGTCCGGCTTGGTGCCGAGGCGGCGCAGCTGGTCGTTGATCGCGTAGCGGCGCACGGACAGCACGTTCGCCATCAGGTCGTTCGGCACGATGGTGACGCTGGAATAGTCGCGCCACTTCTTGGTGTAGCCGATCTTCGGGTTGAAGGTTTCCAGCTTGCGGTAGGCCTCGGCCTTGGTCGCTTCGCCCATCCAGTCGAGGTTCTGGATGTTGATGCGCAGCGCCTTGCGCAGGTTCTCCACCAGCGTGTCCATCGCCGCCTTGGCTTCGGGCTTGAAGTGGCGGGCGACGTAGATCTGGCCGACGGCGTCGCCGATGCCGTTGAGCTGCGCGATGCCGCGCTTCCACGGTTCGCGCTGCGCTTTCTGGCCCTGCAGCACCATGCCGGTGAAGGCGAAGGCGGCCTCGTCGATCTCGGTGCTCAGCACCGGCGCGTGGTTGCGCACGGCGTGAAAGGTCAGGTAGTCGCGCCAGACGTTCAGCGGGGTCTTGCCGATGATGCCGATGATCGGCGTGACCGCGCTGGGCGTGCCGATGTTGACCTCGGCCGGCGGACGCACGAGGCCCTGCGCGGCGAAGTGCGCGGCCCAGTCGTAGCCGGCGAACTCCTGGCCCAGCTGCGCGAAGGTGCGCAGGTTGTAGGTCTTGTCGCGGTCGCGCAACTGGGCGCGATCCCACATCTGCTTCGCGAGTTCGGTTTCCAGCGCGATGATCGCTTCGGCCCGCGCCTTGGCGTCCTTCACGCCGGCGAAGCCGAGCATCTTCTGCACGTGGTCGAGGTAGGCGGCGCGGATCTGGACGAAGCGCGGCTCCTGGTTGAGGTAGAAGTCCTTGTCGGGCAGGCCCAGGCCGCCGACGCCGATCGAGACGAGGTAGCGATCGGGATCCTTGCGGTCGAGGGTGATGCCGGCGCCGATCGGGCTGGACGTGCCGTCCATGGCGGCGTTGCCGAACGCGGCGGTGAGCTTGGCCATCGAGTCGATGCGCTCGATGCGCTGAAGAGTGGGCAGCAGCGGCTTGATCCCTGCGGCGTCGCGCGCGGCCTTGTCCATGTAGCTGGCGTAGTAGTCGCGCACCTTCTGCTCGTTGCTGCCCGGCTTCAGGTCCTTGCGCGCCAGCAGTTCCTCGACGATCGCGCGGGTCTGCTCCTCGGCACGGTCGGCGAGGGCGTTGAAGGAGCCGTAGCGGGTCTCGTAGTCCTTCAGGGTGTAGCCGTCGAACCAGGCGCCGTTGGCGTAGCGATCGAAGTCGTCGCCCGGCTTCACCGAGGTGTCGCGGTTGGCGAGGTCGACGCCGAAGCTGCCGAGCTGCGGCTTGCCGTCGGCGGCCAGGGCCGCTGGCGCGGTGAGGCTGAGAGCAAGGGCCAGGGCGAGCCCCAGGGTGGTCGGAACGTGTTTCATCGGCGGGTCCAGGTCCAGGAAGGGCAGGTGACCGCCGAGCCTAGCCGAAAGCCGCGCCCGGGCATGTGCCGAAGGTGGGGGCGCAGCGTTGCCGCCAGATCAGGGCACAGCAGGCGGGCGAGTTGTTCCGTAGATGGCCCGATGCGCCTCGCTCAGGCGAAGCCGCAGGTAATCGTCGCGGCTCAGGCCGCCGGGGTAGCTGGACATGGCCAGCACTTCGGCCACGATCTCCGCTTCGCGCGCCTTGTACTCGCGCTGGCGGGCGTCCTGCCGTTGCCGTGCGGCAGTGGCGGCCTGTCGCTGCGCCGACTGCTCCCGGTAGTGGTCGACCACGGCCTGGGCCTGGCGGACGCGTTCGGTGTCGTCGACCACGGCGGCCTGGATCAGGCCGATGCGGATCAGCACCGCTTCCTCGCCGGTCAGTTCGCCCGCACGCTCGCGCGCCTCGACCTCGCGGGCCAGCGCACGGGCGCGCTCGAGGCGGATTTCCGGGCTCATGTTCGGCGCGTCGCGCAGGAACTTGCGCGCCATCGTCTGGAAGGCCTGGTGGCTGCGCTGGTTGGCGGCGCCAGGCGTGCCGGCGGCGGTGGCATTCACCGGGACCGGCTCGGCCAGTACCTTCGCGACATGCGCTTCGCGCATCTTGGCCGACAGCCAGATCGCGATCATCAGCGTGGCGGCGATGACGAGACCGACATGGACGAAGCGGATCTTCATGGGGCGTGGACTGTCCTGGGGGAGATTGCATGGCGGGCGGGCGTTCCGCGCCAGCCCGGATCCATTACACCAGCTGCGCGACGGCGGCGTACAGCCATGCGTGCAGCGAGGGTGTGGCCGGCACCACTCATTCGCCCGGCTTGGCGGCCTGAGTGGGTGCGTGGGTCGCAGCCTGGCGCGCGAGCCGGGCTTCGCGGTGCGCGATGTAGGCGTTCGCGCTGAAGATGACCAGCGCGCCGATGGCGGTCCAGCGGTCCACCGGCTCCTGGAACAGCAGCCAGCCGGCAATCGCCACGATCGGCAGCTGGGTGAAGCTGATCGGGGTCAGCGCCGAGACGTCGCCCAGCTTGAGCGCGCGGGTCCACAGCATGTGGCCGGCCGTGCCCATGGCGCCGGCGGCGATCACCCACAGCCAGGTGATGCCCTGCGGCCATTCCCACACCGTCAGCGCCGGCAGCAGCGACATCGGCACCCAGATCAGCGTGGTCAGGAAGACGATGCGGTCGGCCGGGTCGACCTGCGACAGCTGCTTGATCTGGATCGAGACCACGCCGCTGAGCACCGCCGCGACCAATGCCACCAGCGTGCCGGCGCTGAAGCTCGCGCTGCCCGGTCGGACGATGATCAGCACGCCGACGAAGCCCAGGCCGACCGCGATCCAGCGCCGCGCGCGCACCTGTTCGTGCAGGAACAGCACGGCGGCGATGGTCACGAAGATCGGCGTGGAGTACGACAGCGCCACCGCCTGCGCCAGCGGCAGGTGCCCGATCGCCCAGAAGCCGGCCATCATCGAGACCACGCCGATCAGGCAGCGCACGCCGTAGCGTGGCAGCTGCGTGGTCTTCAGCAGGTCGGGGCCGTGGCGCAGCAGCAGGGGCAGTGCCGCGATCAGACCGAAGAAATTGCGGAAGAACGCGATCTCGAAGGTGTGAAGCGTTTCCGATGCGAGGCGGATCGCGATGACCATCAGCCCGAAGAACACCGTGCTGCAGAACATCAGCAGCGCGGCGCGCAGGTGCGGGGTGCGGTCCGTGCTCATCCGGAGCGGTTGCCGCTCCTGAACACCAGGCTCATGCAGGTCAGCCCGGCCTCGGCCTTGCCGAACTCGCCGATGTCGACCGCGATCGTGGGCAGCCCGGCCATCGCGCAGTGCGTTTCGACCAGGTCGCGCGTGCGCGGGAACGCGGCGTTGACGATCCGCGTGTCGCCGACCGGCAGCACGTTCGCGGCGAAGGGTTCGTCCGGGTCGACGGCGAGGATGCGGAAGCCCGCGAACGGCGCCAGGTCGACCCAGGCCGGGTTGGCCAGCAGGGTCTTGTCGTCCAGCGCGGTGCAGGCGGTCTTCAAGTGCAGGCTGCCGGGCGTGTCGACTGCGACCACGGTGTAGCCATGCGGCTGCACCAGCGCGGCGAGCTGTTCGATGCCCGTGCGGTTGGTGCGCGTGGTCAGGCCGACGTACAGCGTGCGACCCACGCGCAGCACGTCGCCGCCCTCCAGCGTGCCCGGCGCGACGATCCGTGCGATGTCGCGACGATGCATCGCCAGCGCTGCGACGACGGCGTCCGGTTCCGGTTCGCGCGAAGGCGTGCCCGGGCGGGTGAGGATCGCGATCTCGTCCAGCACGACGGCGGCGTCCTCGACGAAGACGCTGTCGGGCAGTGACTCCATCGCATCCAGCGCGATGACCTCGGCCCCGGCCTCGGTCAGCGCGGCGCGGTAGGCGGCGTGCTGGGGCTGCAGGATGTCCACTTCGATCCGCGCGCGTGCCATGAACGTCAGTTCGCAGGCGGTGGCGAGGCTGGCGGCAGGGTGGCGGACGATGACGGTCGACATGCGGGCGGGAGGGCTACCAATGGGCGCCGATCAGGCGCGGTTCGGGTTCGATCGCCACGCCGAAGCGCGACTGCACGTCTTCGGCGATGCGCCGGGCCAGGTCGAGCAGTTCGGCACCGCTGGCCCGGCCGTGGTTGACCAGGACCAATGCGTGCTGCTCCGACACGCCGGCATCGCCGGAGCCGGTGTCGCTGCGCCGGCCTTTCCAGTCGCAGGCATCGATCAGCCATGCGGCGGAGAGCTTGCGACTGTCGTCGCCGGCACCGCGAAAGACGGGCAGTCGCGGATGGTCCGCGAGCAGCGCCTCGGCCTGCGCCAGCGGCACGATCGGATTCTTGAAGAAGCTGCCGGCATTGCCGACCACGGCCGGGTCGGGCAGCTTGCGGCGGCGCAGGCGGATCACCGCCTCGGCGACCGTGCGCGCATCCGGCGCATCGATGCCCATCGCGGTCAGTTCCTCGCGGATGCCTGCGTAGTCGAGTTTCAGCGCCGACGACGGCAGCGAGGCTGCGTGAGGCAGCGCGAATTCGACGGCGACGATCAGGTAGCGGTCGAGGTCGTGCTTGAACACGCTGTCGCGGTAGGCGAACGCGCAGGCGGCGGTATCGAAGCGGTGGAAGGCGCCGGTGGCGCGCTCGAAGACCTCGACCGCATGGATGCGTTCGCCGACTTCCACGCCATAGGCGCCGATGTTCTGGATGGGCGCGGCGCCGACCGTGCCCGGGATCAGCGACAGGTTCTCCAGCCCGGCGAAGCCGTGTTCGAGCGTCCACAGCACGAAGGCATGCCATTCGACGCCGGCATCGGCGCGGACGATGGCGCCATCGCCCTGTTCACGAACGATGTGTCCACGAACGATCCGGATGTCGCGCGAGGTCAGCGCCAGCGCCAGCGCGGGGTTCTCGACGATCAGCAGGTTGCTGCCGCCGCCGACGACCAGCGGCGACGCGCCGGCCAGCGCGCCGGCGAACAGCGCCGGCAGGTCGTTCGCATCATCGATTTCGATCAATCGCCCGGCGCGCGCATCGACGCCGAAGGTATTGCGCAACGGGGCCGATACGGTCTCGCGAACGCTCATGTGCGCGGCATGTTGGGCGGCAGGTGTCCGCGACTGGGGGCTTCCTTGCGGCGCCGGATGGCGTCGACGCATTCGCCGATCAGCTGCGGGCCGCGATAGACCAGGCCGGTGTAGCACTGCACCAGGCTGGCCCCGGCGGCCATCTTCTGCACCGCGTCGGCGCCGGTGAGCACGCCGCCCACGCCGACCAGGGGGATCTGTTCCGGCAGCCGGGTGCGCAGCATGCGCAGCACGGCGGTGGATTTGGCCATCAGCGGTTCGCCCGACAGACCGCCGACTTCCTTCGACAGCGGATGCTGGTGGACTGCGATGCGCGACACGGTGGTGTTGGTCGCGATCACGCCGTCGACCTGCATCTCGGCCAGCACGCGCGCGGTGACGTCGATGTCCTCGTCGGCGAGGTCCGGCGCCACCTTCACCAGCATCGGCACGCGGCGACCATGGCGGGTCCACAGGCGTTCGCGGGTTTCCTGCAGCTCGCCGAGCAGGCGGCGCAGCGCCTGTTCCTCCTGCAGCTCGCGCAGGCCGGCGGTGTTCGGCGAGGAGATGTTGATCGTGATGTAGTCCGCGAGCGGATACACCTTCTCCAGGCAGTGGATGTAGTCCGACGCCGCGTCCTCGTTCGGGGTGTCCTTGTTCTTGCCGATGTTGATGCCGAGGATGCCGTCGCCCTTGCGCCGCGCCTTCTCGACATTGCGCACCAGCGCGTCCACGCCGTCGTTGTTGAAGCCCAGGCGGTTGATGATCGCGTTGTGCTCCGGCAGGCGGAACATGCGCGGCTTCGGGTTGCCGGCCTGCGGCTTAGGCGTGACCGTGCCGACCTCGACGAAGCCGAAGCCCAGCGCGAACAGGGCATCGACATGCGCGCCGTTCTTGTCCAGCCCGGCGGCCAGGCCGACCGGGTTGGGGAAGGTCAGGCCCAGCACCTTCACCGGGAACGCCGGGCGCGAACGCGCCAGCAGCGGATTCAGGCCGGTGCGATAGGCCTTTTCGAGCATCGACAGGCCGAGGTTGTGCGCGCGCTCGGCGTCGAGGTGGAACAGGAAGGGGCGTGCGAGTCCGTACATGGTGGCCGGCGTGCCCGCGTCAGGATGCGACGCTGGCGAACCAGGCCAGTCCGCCCAGGAACAGGAAGATGAAGAGCAGGCCCAGCACGGTGATCACGACCTGCAGCCAGCCGAGCACCAGCCCGATCATCGCCATGCCGTCGCCGTCCAGCGTGCCGCCGGAGCGACGGATCTCGCCGCGCGCCATGTGGCCGGTGATGATCGCAGCGATGGTGCCGAGGAGGGGCAGCACGGTCCAGCCGCAGATGCCCGCGACCAGGCTGATGATGGCGAGGGTGCTGGTCTTGCGTTCGTTCATGGCGCGAAGTCTCCCGGGGGGTGAGGACACGGCGCCCGGGCAGGCCGGTGGCCTGCCCGGGGATGCAACGGCCGATCAGAGGTCGAACTTGATGCCCTGGGCCAGCGGCAGCGCGTCGGAGTAGTTGATCGTGTTGGTCTGGCGGCGCATGTAGGCCTTCCACGCGTCGGAGCCCGACTCGCGGCCGCCGCCGGTTTCCTTCTCGCCGCCGAACGCGCCGCCGATCTCGGCGCCGCTGGTGCCGATGTTGACGTTGGCGATGCCGCAGTCGCTGCCGGATGCGGCGAGGAAGGCTTCCGCCGACTTGAGGTTGGTGGTGAAGATCGAGGACGACAGGCCCTGCGGCACGGCGTTCTGCATGTCGATGGCTTCGTCCAGGGTCTTGTACTTCATCACGTACAGGATCGGCGCGAAGGTCTCGTGCTGGACGATCTCGGCGTCGTTGGTCAGGCCGGTGACGATGGCCGGGCGCACGAAGTTGCCCGGGCCGTCGATCGCGGTGCCGCCGGTCTCGATCGTGCCGCCGCTGGCCTTCGCCTTGGCGATCGCGTCGAGGAAGGCGTCCACGCCGTCCTTGCTGTTGAGCGGGCCCATCAGGTTCTTCGGGTCGGTCGGGTCGCCGATCTTGGTCTCGACCTGCTTGTAGGCCGCGATCAGCTTGGCCAGCACGTCCTCGTAGATGCTTTCGTGCACGATCAGGCGGCGCGTGGTGGTGCAGCGCTGGCCGGCGGTACCGACCGCGCCGAACGCGATCGCCGGGATCGCCAGCTTCAGGTCGGCGGTCGGGTCGACGATGATCGCGTTGTTGCCGCCCAGTTCCAGCAGCGAACGGCCCATGCGGCGCGCGACGCGCTCGCCGACCATGCGGCCGACCTTGGTCGAACCGGTGAAGCTGATCAGCGGCACGCGCTTGTCGTCGACGAACTGCTGGGCGAGGTCGCTGCCGGCGTCGTTGAAAAGGAAGAAGATGTCCGGGAAGCCGGCCTTCGCCAGTGCTTCATTGCAGATCTTCATCGAGGCGATGGCCGAGAGCGGGGTCTTCGGCGACGGCTTCCAGATCGTGATGTCGCCGCAGATGGCGGCGATGAAGCTGTTCCAGGCCCAGACCGCGACCGGGAAGTTGAAGGCGGAGATCACGCCGACGATGCCGATCGGGTGCCACTGCTCGTACATGCGGTGGCCGGGGCGCTCGCTGTGCATGGTCAGGCCGTAGAGCTGGCGCGACAGGCCGACCGCGAACTCGCCGATGTCGATCATTTCCTGCACTTCGCCGTCGCCTTCCGGCTTGGACTTGCCCATTTCGAGGGCGACCAGCGAACCGAGTGCGTCCTTGTGGGTGCGCAGCGCGTCGGCGCAGAGGCGGATGGCTTCGCCGCGACGCGGCGCCGGGGTGGTGCGCCAGATCTTGAACGCGGCCTGGGCGCGCTCGACGATCACGTCGTAGTCGGCCTGCGACGAGGCATGCACGCGTCCCAGCACCTCGCCCGTGGTCGGATTGATCGGCTCCAGCACGCCCGCGTCGGACGTGGTGGACCATTCGCCGCTGCCGAGGTAGGTACCGGATTCGGTGGCGCCGAGGCCGAGGGCGGCCAGAACGGGGTGGGTCATCGCAAACTCCTGGGGCTGGCCGGCGCGCCGCGACAGGGGCCGGCGTCGTTCGAAGGGAAGGGTTCGAGGGGAACGGTTCGAGGGACAGACGAAGGATGGCGGCCCCGACACGATTCGAACGTGCGACCTGTCCCTTAGGAGGGGACCGCTCTATCCAGCTGAGCTACGGGGCCAAGGCCGGGAATTATCGCAGGCTTCGCCGAGGCGCGGCACCCCCGGACCCGTCGTCCCGGCACGGCGATCCGCCGAAGCACGGCCCCGGCATCGTCGGTTCGTCGTCGATTCTCGTGCGTGGAATGATGCCGAACTGATCCGCCCGTCCCTTCCGGATCGGGTACAACGTCGGTTTCGACCACCACGGAGCGGCGGGCATGGCACAGGGCATGGGGCAGGGCGCGGGAGAAGGGCAAGGCACGGACGGCACCAGGACCGCCGAGGATGTCGTCGCGGGCATCGAGCAGGTCCGCGAGGCGCGGCCGAACATCCTGATGATCCTCGTCGACCAGCTGTACTACCCGCAGCGCGGCTACGGCGATGCCGGGTTCGCGCAGGGCATCAAGCAGGTGCTGGACTTCGTCGGCGACATCGACCCGGCGACCAATCCGTATGCGAAGCATTTCCCGGGCTTCTGCAAGCTGCGCGAGTACGCAACCGTGTTCGCCGACCACACCATCGCCGAGTCGGCCTGCATCCCCAGTCGCGCCAGCATCATGACCGGCCAGTACGGGCCGCGCACCGGCGTCACCCAGACCGATGGTCTGTTCAAGAACGGCGACGCTTCGAACTTCCCCTGGCTGCGCCATGACGGCACGCCGACCGCCGGCGACTGGTTCCGCGCGCTGGGCTACACCACGCACTATTTCGGCAAGTGGCACGTCAGCGAGCCGCCGAACCACACGCTGCAGGAATACGGCTTCGGCGACTGGGAGCTGTCATGGCCCGAGCCGCACGGCGCCTCGATCAACAACCTCGGCACCTACCGCGACTATCAGTTCGCTGACCTGGCCTGCAGCTTCCTGCGCGGGCGCGCGCTCGGCGTGCCGTACAACCGCGCGCTGTCGCAGCAGGGCGTGGATGCGCCGCTGGACACGAACAAGCCGCAGACGCCGCCGTTCTTCGCGGTGGTCTCGTTCACCAACCCGCACGACATCGCCACCTATCCCACGCTGCCGCGCGGACTGCAGCCGCAGTGGCCGCCCGAGCACGGCGCCGCGATCGCGGTACGCCAGCCGCCGTCGCCTGTCGGACCGGGCGGTTCCGTGCCGATCCCGCCGCAGGGCACGATCAGCACGAAGCCGACCGAGGGCACCTTCCAGGTGCCGATGAATCCGACGGGCCTGCCGCAGGACTGCGCCACCGCCTCGCCGACCCAGGACGAGGACCTGCTCGCCAACAACAAGCCGCGCGCGCAGTTCGACGCCTCGTACAAGGTCGCGCTGGGCCTGGCGGCGAAGACCGGCCTGAGCATCGGCCAGGGCATGGGCGGCGATCCGCAGACCGTGCTGCAGAACGCGGTCAAGGCGACCCTGGGCATCGCCATTCCTTTCCAGCTGCAGAAGGATCCCGACGGCGCTGCGGTCGGCTTCCTGCAGTACTACGCCTACATGATCTCGATGGTCGACCGCCACATCCTGCGCGTGCTGGAGACGCTGGAGCAGAGCGGGCTGCGCAAGGACACCATCGTCGTCTTCGCGTCCGACCACGGCGAATACGGCGCCGCGCACGGGATGATGATCGAGAAGTGGCACGGGGCTTACCAGGAAGCCGTGCACGTGCCGTTCCTGGTCAGCGCGCCGCGTTTCAACACCGTGCGCGACGTGCCGCGCATCGTGACCGCGCAGACCAGCCACATCGACATCCTGCCGACCCTGCTCAAGCTCGCCCACGCCACCGACGACCACATCGAGCGCGTGCGCCACGAACTGTCGAAGACGCATGCCGCCGGCCCCTTGCCCGGCGCCAACCTCAAACCGCTGCTGCGCAGCGAGGAACGCATCGTCAGCGGTCCGGTCATCGGTCCCGACGGCCAGCCGCGCAGCGGCGTGCTGTTCGTCACCGACGACATGATCACCGAGCCGCTGCCGCACGACGCCGACCCGCACAACGTCCAGTCCTGGCAGCAGTACGCGGTGTACGCCGCCACCGTCGACCTGCTGCGCACGCCGCCGGCCGAGGGCGAGTCGCGCCCGTACGTGCCTGCGCTGTCGTCCGGCGCGGTGCCGCAGCCGGCGCACGTGCGCGCGCTGCGCTCCGGCCAGTGGAAGCTGGTGCGCTACTGCGACCCTTGGAGCGAACGGCCCGTGCCCGACCAGTGGGAGCTGTACGACCTCGCCAGCGATCCCATCGAAAACACCAACCTGCTGGTGAACGACGCCGCGTTCCCGACCGTGATCGCGTCGATCACCGATCCGAAGCGCCGCGCCCATCTCGAAACCGTCGCCGGGGACCTGCGTGCCGAGCTGCAGCGCCAGGAAGCCGCGCTGCTGTCGCCGTATCCGTCCGCGCATCCCACGGCTTCGGCAACGTCGCGGATCGAGCACGCATGAGTCGGGCGGGTGGGGAAACGCCCCGGTTTGGGATCGGCAGGCGGCTTGGGTAGACTGCAGGCGTCGCGACCGTCAGGGGGCGGGTCGCGACGCCTGACCCAACCACTTACCGGGGCCCGACCATGCGCCAAGCTCTCCTCGCCGCCACCATCGTCCTCGCGCTCGCGGCCTGCTCGACCGACGACGACACCCAGGGCGCATCGCCCGATGCCGCGGGTGCCGATATCGCCCAGTCGTCCGACGCCGCCGAGGCTCCGGGTGCCCCCGGCAGCGATGGCGCGACCACGGCCGCCGGCAACAAGCCGGTGGACGGCAAGCAGGCCGGCGTCTACACCCACACCTTCACCCACAAGCGGCAGTCGTACCAGGTGGACATCGTGTCCGGTGTTGCCAGCAGCACCGTCACGATCACGTCCAAGGGGCTGACCCTGTCCAACAAGCCGCTGAAGAAGACCGTCGCGGGCCTGTTCAAGAGCGCGGAGATGACTGATCTGGACGCCGACGGCGAGCCCGAGATCTACGTGTTCATGCAATCGGCCGACACCGGCGATCGCGCTTCGGTCATCGTGGTCGCTTCCGACCAGGGCCGGCGCATGGTCGAAGTCTCGATGCCCGATCTCGCCGCCGACGCCAAGAACAGCGCCGGTTATCGCGGCAAGGACGAATTCGCGATCGTCGAGAAGGTGCTCGCGCGTCGTTTCCCGCTGCATGACGACAGGGGCGAGCCCACCGGCACCATGCGCCAGATGCAGTACAAGCTCGCCAAGGGCGCCAACGGTCCGGAACTCAAGCTCGATCAGGTCGCGGAGTTCTGACGCCGTCGCGCGGCGTGCGGCGCATGCATCGCGCGTGAAGCGCGATCAGCGCGATGCGCCCGGCGGGCCGTCTCCGTCGGGCCGGTCCTCGCCTTCGCCCGCCGCCTCCGCCATGGGCCAGCCCTCCGGCACGCTGCGCAGGTGCAGGTCCTGCTGCGGGAAGGGGATCTCGATGCCCGCGCCGACCAGCGCCGCATGGATCCGCGACACCAGATCGCTGCGGATCAGCACCCAGTCGTCGTACTCGTGCGTCCACGCGCGCACCGAGAACTCCAGCGCGCTCGCGCCCAGCCCGCTGAACAGCACGGCGGGCGCGGGCGACATCGCCACGCCGCGCGTCTGCTCGACCGTCTGGCGCAGCAACGCCATCACGGCGGGCACGTCGCTGCCGTAGGCCACCCCCACCGGCACCTCCAGCCTGCGGCGCCGGTCCAGCAGGGTCCAGTTGGTCAGCTTTTCCGACAGCAGCATGCCGTTGGGCACCACCACGTCCGCGCCCTCGAACGTCGTAATGGTGGTGGACCGCATGCCGATCATCCGCACGGTGCCATTGGTGCCGCTGACATCGACCACGTCGCCCGGCTGGATCGGCCGTTCGAACATCAGGATCAGGCCCGACACGAAATTCTTCACCACGTCCTGCAGGCCCAGGCCGATGCCCACGCCCAGCGCGCCGAACACGAACGCCAGCTGGCCCACCTTGAAGCCCGCCGCCGACAGCGCCAGCAGCAGGCCCAGCATCAGCATCGCGTAATAGCTCAGCGAGGCCACGCTGTTGTCCACGCCGCGCGGCAGCGACATCTTCGGCAGCACCTCGTGGCGCAGCAGGTAGCGCACCGCGCGTGCGGCCAGGAACGCCACCACCACCGCGATCGCGAACACCAGCACGTTGCCCAGGCTGATGCTGATCTCGCCGAAGGTGAAGGCATGCTGGAGCACGTCGCGCGCCAGCGCGTAGGCGGGCCGCCAGACGCGGAACTGCTGCATCGTGAAGATCGCCCAGCCCACCAGCGCCGCGATGCCCAGCGCCCGCGCCACGATCCTCGCGATCGCCTCGGCCGAATCGCCGACCACGCGCACGCCCGCGCCGGCCGCCAGGTGCAGGACCGCATGCGCCAGCGCCGAGGCCACGTTCACGCTCGCATACAGCGCCAGCGCGATGTAGCCGCTGTCGATGATCGCGGACAGCAGCGTTTCGGCCAGCGACACGTTACCGAAGAGGTTCGACAGCGCCGAGAGCGCGAGCAGGCCGACGCCGATCCACGCGCCGATCCGCAGCAGGCGCAGCGCGCGCGTCGGCGGCGCGGCACTGCGGGCCCGGTGCGCGCGCCACAGCAGCCACAGGGTCAGCGCCATCGCCAGCAGCGCCAGGCCGAACAGGTAGCCGCGATACAGCGCCGCGTTGGCCAGCAGCAGGAATTCCAGACGCTGCAGCAGGTAGAAGAGGGTCGCCGCGATCGGCCACGCGCCGAAGACCCCACGCGCTTCCGGCGGCAGCATCCGCAGGACGGGAATCAGCGCCACCAGCATCGCGAACTGGTGCAGCAGCAGCGGCGCGTTCGGTTCGAACAGCGGCACAGCCATCATCGCCAGCAGCAGCCAGGACGAGAACGGCCGGCGCAGCACGCGCCCGTAGCTCGGGTGCGTCGCCGTGGCCAGGTCGCCGCGTCGCGCTCGCCGCGCCAGCCACAGCAGCGCCGCCAGCAGCAGGAACTGCAGTACGTGCAGCGCGCGCTGGTTGCCGGCATCGGCCGCGCCGTACTGGCGCATGAAATCCATCTCGACCTGCAGTCCGGTGCGCAGGCCTTCCAGCGCCCGGTCGTCGTCGCTCCCGTCGTTCATCGCCCACATCGGCTTCGCATCGATGCGCATGAGTCGCCGATCGATGTGCTTGATCGCCGCCACGACCGAAGCCTGTCCGGCCGCGATGCGCGCTTCCAGGCGGTTCGCGCGCCGCGCCAGTTCGATCTGCTTCACCAGCGGTCCGGACAGCGCCACCTCCGCACCGTCCAGCTGCACGATGATCGCGTCCACCCGCGCGCGCAGGGGCGCCGGCAGCCTCGACTCCGTCGCCGCATCGCGCGTCGCGATCCAGTCCGCGCGCCGCCGTGCGATCTCCTGGGCATCGTTCGTCGGCGCCGTGGTCGCCAGCTTCATCTCCTCGCGCCACAGCGCGAACTGGCGCGCATCGAACTTCCAGTGCCGCTCCAGGCTTTCCAGCCGCATCACCGGCAACTGCATCAGCTCTTCGTTGCGGAACAGGCGCATCTTGCCGTCCACCGACCGCTCGATCGCCGCCAGCCCCGGGCCGAGGCGCTTCACCGGGTCGGCGCCCGCCGTGCGCAGCCGCACTTCCTCGACGAAGCGTTCGTCGTCGGAGATCCGCGACGCGATCTCGCCGACCGGCACTGCGGCCGGCGCGGCAGGCTGCGTGGTCGGCGCCTGCGACGAATCGGTCCCCGTGTCCTTCACGGGCAGCAGACCGGGCAGTTGCGCCAGCGCCGCCAACGGGCAGGCGAGCGCGATCGTCAGCAGTACGATGATCGACAGGATGCGGGCAGCGCGCGCGGTGACGAGTGGCATGCGATCTCCGGGGCGGGGGCTCGGGCCAGTCTATCGCGGTGCCCGAGGCCGCATGCATGCCATCCGGCGCCGCAAACGAAACGGGGCCCGCAGGCCCCGTCGTTCGTTGCTCGGTCGATGTCGAACCGCGCGGCTCACTCCGCCCGCACGTCCACCCGCACGCGGATGCGGTCGCCGGGGTGGTGGTCGGTGCGCGTGGTGTATTCGCGTCCGCCGTAGCGGTATGTCACGTCGTAGCCGACCACATCGTCCTGCACATCGCCGTAGCCAGCCTCGCGGACATCGTCGCGCACCGGGTCGCAGACGGTCACGCGGGCTTCCTGGCGCTGTCGCTGGGTGCCTTCGTAGATCTCGCGGCCGGCCATGCTGCCGACCATCGATCCCACCGCCGCCGTCGCATAGCGCGCCGAACCGCCGCCGACCTTGCTGCCCAAGGCCGCGCCCACGAGGCCGCCGAGCAGGGTCGCCACATTGCGCCCGGTCTGCGTGCCGTGGCTTTGGCTGCGGTCGAGATTGTCGTAAGTGCCCCAGGGATCATCGCGATAGCGGTCGCCGTAGCGATCGTCATGACGACTGTATCGGTCGTCATGGCGGCCATCATCGCGATCGGTGTAGTAGCCGCCTTCCTGGTAGCAGTCGCGGTCATCGGTGCGGGCGTAGCGCTCGCCGCGACCGATGATCGGGTCCACGCGCACCACCTCGGCATATTCGTAGAGCGGGGCGATGCGGTCGCCGTAGGCCGGCGGATCGTTGTAGCCGGCAGGGTAGTCCTGGGCGGATGCCGCAGCGGTGGCGGTTGCAAGGGCGGCGGCAAGCAGCGAAGCGGCGAGGCGGGACATGGCGGACTCCGGGCGCCGGGATGGCGCGAACGCACGCTAGGGCCGGCGCGGTAACGGCAGGCTGAACACACCCGCGTTTCCGATGGGCGGGCCCGGCGAGTTTAGCCCGCTCTCAGCCGCAGGCGTCGATGGCCCCGTTTGACTGCCATCAAACCCTCGCCGCACCGCCGCTTGACCCCCGCCCCGCAACTGCCGATGCTTGACCCGCGTCCCCCGGACGCCCCGCCATGACCGCCCGCCGAGCACCGCTCGGAGGCAGTGCCCGCAGCGGACAGCCATGACGGCTCTGACCTTTGGAAAGAAGGAGAGTCGGTCATGTCCTACAGCACATCGCAGATCCGCAACGTGGCCCTGGCAGGCCACCCCGGCGCCGGCAAAACAACGCTCTTCGAAGCCCTGCTGCATGCCGGCGGCGCAGTCCAGACGGCAGGCAGCATCGAACGCGGCACCACGGTGTCCGACTTCGACCCCATCGAGAAGGAACGCGGCCACTCCATCGACGCCGCCATCGCCAGCACGGATCACGCAGGCATCCACGTCAACATCATCGACACTGCCGGCTACCCCGACTTCCGCGGCCCCACGCTTGCCGCACTCGCCGTGGTCGAAACCGTCGCCGTAGTGGTCGACGCCGACACCGGCATCGGCTACGGCACGCGCCGGATGA
Source organism: Lysobacter brunescens (assembly GCF_042677005.1). Taxonomy (NCBI): domain Bacteria; kingdom Pseudomonadati; phylum Pseudomonadota; class Gammaproteobacteria; order Lysobacterales; family Lysobacteraceae; genus Lysobacter; species Lysobacter brunescens. The sequence continues at coordinate 2,678,234 of NZ_JBHTIF010000001.1, forward strand.
TGGAATACGCCCAGGGCCGCCGGCTCTGCCGCGCCATCGTCATCAACAAGATCGACCACGACGGCGCCGACCTCCGCGCATTGCTCGACGACCTGCGCGAGACCTTCGGCAACGAAGTCCTGCCGCTCAACCTGCCCGCGAACGGCGGCAAATCCGTCATCGACTGCTTCGGCAACACGACAGGCGACAGCGACCTCGGCCCTGTCGCCGACTGGCACCAGCGCATCATCGACCAGGTGGTCGAGATCAACGAACAGGTCATGGACCACTTCCTCGAAGTCGGCGAAGAAGGCCTCGGCGGCCAGGAGCTGCACGACGCCTTCGAGCAATGCCTGCGCGAAGGCCACCTCGTCCCGGTCTGCTTCGTCTCCGCGCGCACCGGCACCGGCGTGAAGGAACTGCTCGACATCGCCGAGAAACTCTTCCCGCACCCCGGCGAAGCCAATCCGCCCATGTTCGTGAAAGGGCAGGGCGAGGCCGCCGCCGATTTCGAGACCCGCCCGGATCCCGACGCCCACGTCGTCGCCGATGTCTTCCGCATCGTCAACGACCCCTTCGTCGGCAAGCTCGGCGTGTTCCGCGTCTACCAGGGCACGGTGAAGAAGGACACCCAGCTCTTCGTCGACGACGGCAAGAAGCCCTTCAAGGTCGCCCACCTGTTCAAGCTCAAGGGCAAGGATCACGTCGAGATCGACCGCGCCGTGCCCGGCGACATCGCCGCCGTCGCCAAGATCGACGAGCTCCATTTCGACGCCGTGCTGCACGACAGCCACGACGAAGACCACATCCACCTCGCGCCGCTGGATTTCCCCAGGCCCATGTTCGGCCTCGCCGTCGACGCCGCCAGCAAGGGCCAGGAACAGAAGCTCGCCATCGCCCTGCACAAGCTCGCCGAGGAAGACCCGTGCTTCCACGTCGAGCACGAGGTCGAAACGAATGAGACCGTGGTGCGCGGCCTGTCCGACCTGCACCTGCGCATCCACCTGCAGCGCCTGAAGGACCGCTTCGGCGTCGAAGTGAAGACCCGCCCGCCGCGCATCGCCTACCGCGAAACCGTCTCCGCCAACGCCGAAGGCCACCACCGCCACAAGAAGCAGACCGGTGGCGCCGGCCAGTTCGGCGAAGTCTTCCTGCGCATCGAACCGCTGCCGCGCGGCACCGGTTTCGAATTCCGCGACGAAGTGAAGGGCGGCACCATCCCCGGCCAGTTCATGCCTGCCGTGGAGAAGGGCATCCGCCAGGTGCTCGCCAGCGGCGCCGTCGCCGGCTACCCCATGCAGGACGTCCGCGTCATCGTCTACGACGGCAAGCACCACCCCGTCGACAGCAAGGAAGTCGCCTTCATCGCCGCCGGCAAGAAAGCCTTCCTCGACGCCATCGCCAAAGCCCGCCCGCAGGTGCTCGAACCCATCGTCGACCTCGAAGTCGCCGCCCCCGAACACCACATGGGCGACATCAGCGGCGGCCTCTCCTCCAAACGCGCCCGCATCAACGGCACCGACTCACTGCGCGGCGGCGAGATCGTCGTCAAGGCGCAGGTGCCGCTGTCGGAGCTGGAGGGGTATGCCGCCGAGTTGAAGTCGGTGACGGCCGGAAGAGGGCGGTATTCGCTGGATTTCAGTCATTACGAGCCTGTGCCGGGGCAGGTGCAGGCGCGGTTGGTGGAGGCTTACAAGCCTAGGTATGAGGAGGAGTGATTGGCGATAACGCAGGGATGCGGCAAGGTGAATTTGATTGATGGGATGGGAGCGGCAGGCGATGTCGCCTGTCGCAGCAGGGCCATGGAAATAATGATATTTAAGGTCTGAATGGCAAAGAAGATTTTTCATGTTTCTCATATTCTTCAATCAACTTCCATAAATTAAGAAGCGGAAATATGGATAAAGAAAATCTGGAAAATGTTCTCGGCACTGTGCATGCGCTATTAGTATCGGAGGATATGGCAGAGGCTGCTGCAATAGTGCGTACTTTTCCTGCGCGAGCTGAGCAAACTGGGTACGACAACTGGAACGGTGGCACTGAGCTCTGGACAATCTATTTCGACGTTCCACCGCATGATTATGCCCGCATGGGTTCAAGGCGAACACAGATTGAAGAGCAGATTACGGGAAGGATTAAAAGTGTCCTTGAGCAAGAAACGCAGGACTGGTACTCGGTAGCAATCGTGCCATCACGAGCGTTGCCAAAAGATTGGAGGGCGGAAGGCTCGGAACTTCCAAGAGAGACGCGGAAGAACATCATCGATGGCCTGAGATTGGAAGGGATTCCGTGGCAAGGTCAATTGAATGATGTTGAATTTTTAAGTCGATTGTATGATTTGGAAAGACTTCCATCGACAGACTATCGTTTTAGTGATGCGGCTGGCGACATTTGGCAGCACACGGTCAACAACGACGACTGGGATGCGGACTGGGTCTTCGCAGACAGCAGGTTTTCGCTTATGAGTGGCTCTGCTGAGAATTTTTTGCGCTTCCTTTGCGAGGTTGTGCATCCAGTTGTAAGGCCGGATCGTGATGTTGTCATCAATGCTGTATCTCAGATCAATGATCAATTGCGTGCGGCGGGATGGGAGCTGGTAGAAGAGGAACGCATTGGAGGACGCCCTCGTTTTACCTACAGAAAGATATCTAACCAAGGGACGCGGGCGGTTTCTCGGGCGCGAACAGTCGCCGATGCATTGAGTGCTGGCTGGATGGCGAAGGAGATACAGCGATTGGAGCGAGCAGTAGATGCTGATCCTGATTTAGCTATCGGAACTGCTAAAGAATTGGTCGAGACTTGCTGCAAGACTATTCTAACAAAGCGCGGCGTCGAGTACGGTAGATCTGCAGACTTGGGGGATCTGACAAAGTTGGTGGTTAAAGAGTTGAAGTTGGTTCCAGAGAATATACCGGATGAGGCCAAGGGCGCAGATAATATTAAGCTTATCCTTCGGAACCTTACTTCCATCACGCATAACTTGGCTCAACTTAGAGGGTTATACGGAACAGGCCATGGTCGTGATGGCCAACATCGTGGTTTGCAGCCTAGGCATGCAAGATTGGCAGTTGCCTCTGCAGTTGCTTTTATTGACTTTGTTGCGGAAACCTATCAGGAGCGCGAGCAACTAGGTCCATAATTGATATCTGTAAAGGCCGTAAGCGTGTTGGTAGGGCGGAACCCGCGAAGCGGATTCCGCCATTGAATTGCCCGGATGGCTTGCGGCGGAATCGCCTCCCGCGATTTGAAGCGGGTTATATTTCTGTTCAATTAACGAGCAAACGGAGGTGTTCGATGAGACGGGTATTTGGAATCAAGCTTGTGGTTTTGCTTTCTATTTGCTTTCCAGCTCACTCTGAAGAGGTAAGCTTTTGTGGATCAGGCCCAACCGATCCGGTGGTTCCTGAAAGCGTGGCCGGGTGCGAAATGACTTTAGCCTGCAAGGCGCACGATGCATGCTATGCCCGATGCGATCCCGGTGGGGATATGCATGGAACAGCATATTGTGGGTTAAGTGAGTGGTCCCCCCAGAGGCGTGCAGCAAAGAAACTCTGCGACGACAAATTACTTATTGACGCAGTAGAGATGAATAAAGGAGACGCCAAGTGCAAGTATGTCGGCGCTATATATCGGCGTGCCGTCATTCTTTTAGGGCAAGGTCCATTTAACGGTCGCGTAGTCAAGAATTCAGATCTTCTCGGGATTATCGAGAGATCCGCATCTCCGGAACAGGCTGCCGATATCTGGGAAACACTTCAAATTTCAAGTCAGAACGGCATCATTGATCCAGATAGGATCTGGTTCGATCAATCGGGAATTCATGCGCCATTACGTTCTGGAATTCATCCTTTAGTTCAAGATAAAAAAACGATTTACATTCCAAGCGAACCGTCCAAGGAGATTCTTGAAAAGGTCAAGTCGATCAATTGATCTTGAAGGCTCGAAAATCGCTAAAGGCGTAACGCGCATTCGCAGGGCGGAATCTGCTTCGCGGGTTCCGCCTACGCAAGTCAAAAGCGGCTTCGGAGAGGATCTAGTGTGTGTGCCCCGTTGTCGTCCCAGTGTCGCATCGTGCTCGGCGCGTCAAGGTCAAGGCAAGTTGCTGCGAAAACCTTGACGCGCCTGCGCGCGATGCAATTCCGAGCTTCCAAAGACGCCTTTGTCGGGCGTGGATGAGTAACGCAAATTTATCTTAACTCCAATGAAACATGGCCTCGTTCGCCACTTTTAAGTTCTATTGGCGTCGCGGATTTTCGATACCAAGAGTAAATCTATTTAAAGGATTAAGACATGTCTACAGTGATTGAAGAAATGGCGTTTCCTCTCCCGGAGGAAGTGCCTGAAGCCTTTAATGTAATCATAGATATGTGTGTGAAATCTTTGCAGGATGCGGAAGAGATTGAGGTTGTAGATTGGGCCAAAAAGATCAAAGATGATCTTTCCAGTAATGAGGTCATGACTGCGTTTGAAGAAGGCTTTGATCTTTCATGCAGGGCGATCATTGAAGAATTTGAAAGAGGCAGCGAAAGCGAGGTGCCTCTTGTCATTTCACAGGTTGTTTCTGAGATGAGTTGGCTGAAGAAAAGAATTCAAGCGCGGCCGGAGGATATTAATAACAATCTTGGGCTTTCTGAAATTGCCTTGGATAGCTGGAAGGATCTGTGCGAGGGACATCCTGCGGCGAAAATTGCGGTTTCAACAATCAGGGAGCTGGTTCAGGTCGCAAAGCTGTTGAGTGGTGGGAAAGGCATAGCTGCAGAAGGTAATAACGGTTATGTAAATCTGCCTGCAGCCCGAAGGGTGGTGTCATCCGGAACATTCTAAGAAGGCCGTAAGGCGTATTCGTAGGGCGGAACCCGAGAAGCGGATTCCGCCATTGAGTCACGCGGATGGCTTGTGGCGGAATCACCTTCGGCGGTTCCGCCATACGCAAATCAAAACTGGCCTCGGAGAGGGTGTGGGATGTGTGCCCCGTTGTCGTCCCAGTGTCGCACCATGCTCGGCGCGTCAAGGTCAAGGCGAGTTGCTGCGCAAACCTTGACGCGCCTGCGCGCGATGCGGGTTGGATTCGCCAACGGCGCCCACGTCGGGCGTCGGGCGAAACGGAGTTCCGTCATGTCCCAAGCGCAGCCTGCCTCCAACGTCCTACTCGTCGAAGTCCCGCCCCAGTTCATCGCCCTCTGCCACGCCTGCGGCGTCAGCCCCCAAGCCACCCTGCGCGGCCTCGCCGCCATGCTCTGCGGCCTGCGCTACGACGAAGACAACCGCCTCCTGCCACTCGACGCCCCCGCGTCCCGCTGACCCGCGCGATGGGCCCGTTCGCGGGCCCATCCACCCGTAACCCCTGCCGTCGTCCCGGCGAAAGCCGGGATCCAGCTTCCAAAGCCTTCAAAGCTGGGTTCCGGCCTGCGCCGGAACGACGATATGGTGGTGTCGTCATCAGGCAGGCAATGCCTATGCGAATTTACCCACGGCCTCATCGAGAAGTGCGATCAGGCTTTCATCGCTGATTCCAAAGTCGTCCATACTCTCGATGTGATCCCATTGTTCGTCGTAGGGAATTTCAGCGACGAAGATCGGAATTCCAAGAGATCGAAGGCCGTGAATCAGCGTCCGAATTTCAGCGTCGACTTTGACGTGGTCATTCCGATACAGCTCGGTCGTGTACACAGATCCAGACTTGCCTGCAGCCAGTTTCTTGCGAATCGAATCGATCGAATGACCAGTCACGCTTCTGATCAGCTGGATAGCCTCGATGTTCTGGCATGCGGTCGCTGCAGAAATGGATATCTTTGACATGCGTCGAGCCTTACTCAGGCAGCCCGCAGCGTCAAGCGCGTCCGCGATCACCGAAGCGCATCCCCGGGTGCGGCCTTCGGCCGAACCCGGGCTACCAAACCTTGACGCGCATGCGCGCGATGCGGGTTGGACTCGCCAACGGCGTCCACTCCGGGCGTCGGGCGAAACGGAGTTCCATCATGTCTCAAGCGCAGCCAGTCTCCAACGTCCTCCTCGTCGAAGTCCCGCCGCAGTTCATCGCCCTCTGCCACGCCAGCGGCGTCAGCCCCCAGTCCACCCTGCGCGGCATGGCCGCCATGCTCTGCGGCCTCCGCTACGACGAAGACAACCGCCTCCTGCCGTTGGACGCCCCCGCGTCCCGCTGACCCGCGCGATGGGCCCGTTTGCGGGCTCATCCTCCCGTACCCCCTGCCGTCGTCCCGGCGAAGGCCGGGACCCAGCTTCCAAAGCCTTCAAGGCTGGGTTCCGGCCTGCGCCGGAACGACGGTTCGGGCCTTGTCGGAGAGTTCGTGCACTGAGCAGGCTAGACTGTTTCAACGTTCCGAAAGCGATCCATGCAGACGTGATCACAGCCGAAGACGCGAAATCCATCATCCTTCGTAGATCCCGCAGTGATGAAGATGGCTTGCAGCTTGCCATCCAGTCCTGCGAGTTGTCGCCCCATGGAGACTTCTGGGTCATTCGTGCAAACAGCGAGGACTACGTTATCCGGGGCATGTGGGAGCGCTTGCTTGTCGGTGTGAGTGCCTATCTGGTGAATGTGAACGATGGAACCGTCACAGTTGTAGGAAGCGGCCAATCATGGCAGGAATTACTGCAGGACAAGTATGACGCAGACGCTGCAGGCGCGATGCAATACGTCCTCGAACCGACGTTCTCCCGTGACGACAAGATGGCGGTGATCAATCTCCGGCAGCGGCTGGAATGCTCGCTGCAATCCGCGCTGGAGATGCTGTCACCCGATCATCGCCAATGGTTTACAGGGAGTCGTGGCTTGTTGCTGAATGTGCGTGAAAAGCTGCAGGAGAAAGGCATTGAAACCGCAATCGTTTTGCTGCCCAGCGCTGAGGGCGCCATCGGGGTAGGCCGCAGCATGTGGCATTGGGATGCGATTGCCTCATGCCTGCGTTCGCGCTTTCAGTCAACCTAGAAAATAGCCCGGGTAAGCGAAGCACACCCGGGTTGCATGACGGCAAGCTCCCGGGTGCGCGCTTCGCGCTTGCCCGGTGTGCGGAGCTGCTGTCGATCAGGGTTTGCTCATTCGGGGCGGTGGCTTCTGAAATTCTAGGAATCTTTGTCGATCTCGATGTGGATTCTGCCGCATTCACGGCAGGAATAAACAAGCTTGGAGTTTTCTTTGATGTGCTCGAAGTACATTGCTTCAAGTTCATTGGCGAGAGATGGATTTGATCCATTCTCCGAAATCATCTTCAAGACATCGGCAATGAAAGTCGAATCACAGGATGCCCATGTTTCACTCATCATGTAATGAGCGTCATCACTCGGGAAAATTGAATCCGTGATTGAATTTCCGCACTCGCACATGAATCGACCCATGTAAGGCATCCAATTGGTCGGCGCTTTCCGTGAAATCATAATCCAAAGTGCAGCCAGCCACCAACGTGCTCCTCGTCGAAGTCCGTTCGCAGTTCATCGCCCTCTGCAACGCCTGCAGCGTCAGTCCGCAGGCCACCCTGCGCGGCATGGCGGTGCGCTACGAGGAAGACAGCTGCTTCCTCCCGCTCGACGCCCCAGCGCCCGTTCTCCTTATCCGTCCTTATGACGGGTGCTGACTGCGCCTCGGTTTGAAAGAGAGGGGCGCGTTCGCGAGCCATATGTGCTGAAAGAGGGGCGTCCCTTTCGGCTTGTCGTGAATGGTGTCTACTCGGACGCTACCGCCCCTAAAGCGACACCGCTGGCGACCGGCGAAGAATCCATCCGCATCGCGTCGCCTGGGCAGACTCTTTTCACGGGATCCGCTCCATGCATGGCCGGTCCCGTACGGCCGTCTTGCCCGGAAACAGTACGCGGGGCGCTGCCGTAACGTTCCTGCGGCTTTCTGTGAGGGTAATTGGGTCCGGGTCCACTGCGCAAAATCGATCCTTGAAATTTTCCGGTCGGATGCTGCGCAGACGTGGGTGTGGACTCGTCAGCAATCTTCCAGTCAGTCGGCGATGCGATTCCTCGGTGTCCTCCGATAATTGCATCGGCAGGTGAATCCCTCGACCAAAGAATGGAGTGACAAAGAAATGGGTGCGATTTCTACATTTATCAAGGGTCTCGATCCAAAGAACGACGTGGAACGGGACCTCAAGGAAACGATGGCCATCCTGGTCAAGCTCGCCCAGCAGAAACTCAATGGTTTCAAGCTGGAGATGAATGACTCATGGAACACCGCTAATTCCGAATCCCTTGCGCCGGGGGTGACGAAGGATTTCGTGGATGAGCAGATGCACGTCATGACGTCGGTGGACAGCAAGCAGCTGGCGGATTCGATCGGAAGTATCGTCGATGCAGGTTTCGCCCTCAATCAGGACGAAAAATCGAAAGCGGTCGGAACCTTCATCAAAAGTCTGGCCAGTGTCGGATTGCAGACGGTCCTGGGGTCGGGTTCGGCAGAGGAGAACGAACACAAGCAGTACATCATCTATCCCGACAAGGATTTCCTGTGTCGGTGCGATGTATGGTTCTGGCGTTACACAATGCAGTCCTCGGGGTTCGAATCGAAACTCCAGCACGTCGTGGTCTATCGGATGCAATACGGTGCGGTGGATATATCGAAAGTCCAGCCGGTGGCGCTCGCCCACTGGTTCAACAAGTGGAATATTGATCCAGCGGTGATCAAGCCTGCACTGGAGGGTGCATTGGCCTTGGTGGACGGTCGTAGACCCGCTGCCCCGGTCGCCAATCGCGTTCCCATGATTGAAGCACGCGGGCTCCGGTAGCGATGCCGGATGGGTTCCTCGCGAGGGGAACCCATTCCGCTCGCCAAGTCGGAACCGTTTCGGCTGCGACGGCAAAGTGGTTGTGCAATCCGCAGAGACTGAAGAGTCCGCTTCTCCTGCGATGATTCGGTAAGCGACGTCGAAACCTCGCGGACATCTGCGAATTCATTCATTCCGCTTGATGAATCGATCCTTGCATACGGTGCAATCAGACCGGATCACGGATGCAGCGCGGTCGGAGTCGGACGCCGGGCAGAATGGAGTCGGACACGTACCCCGCGCAGCCTGCCTCCAACGGCCTCCTTTCGAAGTCCCCCTCGAGTTCATCTCCCTGCGCAACACTTGCGGTATCGCCCCCCCCCCCCCCCCCCCCCCCGGCGTCCCGCTGACCCGCGCAATGGCCCCGCTCGCGAGCAGGATTTGATATGTTGCACCCATTGCGAGAGGGCAGGGCCTACAGGCCGTTGAGCGGCGTGATGCGAAATATCTGCTGCCTGGTTGAACGGCAATCCATTGGTTGGAAACCTATCGATGTCTTTCTTGGAAAGACTGCTGCACTTCTTTGTGCGGCCCTTCGAGCCACAGGATAGGGTGCTCCGAGTGCACGAGGAAATGTGCGAGGAATCTACGATCAGCAAGGAGGAAATCCTGGCTTTTCTTCATGCCATCGAGTCCGGACACGTTGTGCTGACACCACGAGTCGAACCGCAGTTCGTCTATGCCGGGATCGTTTTGTACGATGCAAGCAACGGCTGGCAGATCGCAGTATTCAACGATGCCAATGCGTGGGACTACATCGAGTGGATCGTCGCGGCAGATGGCAGGCGGGTTGACTTCGATGGCATCTCGGAAGAGGACGGCGCGCCTGTGAGCTACACGCCTTCGGATGATGTCGCCTGGCGTCGGTATGGAATTCCGGGTTATTTGCAGAATCGGTGCACAAAGTGCAGTGCCAGCATCGATGCGCAACCCGGCGGGATCTACCTGTGTTCGCAGTGCGCGCAGTGACATGCGTCGATCGAGAGTTACACCCGTCGTGACGTAGCTCGGGTAAGCGAAGCCTGCCCGGGCTGAATGACGAAATCCCCGGGTGCGCGCTTCGCGCTTGCCAAAGCTACCAAACCTTGACGCGCCTGCGCGCGATGCGCCTCTGAATCGCCAACGACGCCCACGTCGGGCGTCGGGCGAAGCGGGGTTCCGCCATGTCCCAAGCGCAGCCAGTCTCCAACGTCCTCCTTGTCGAAGTGCCGCCCCAGTTCATCGCCCTCTGCCACGCCAGCGGCGTCAGTCGCAGGCTCAAATCGTCACTCCGGCATCCGCGAAGCTGTCTACCGATGCCCTGATCTCCGGTGCAAGCAACAAGGCGACGATCGTGTGGAAATTGGCTCCGGCGGCGATGCTCTGCGCGATATCTGCGAATACGCCATAACAGTAGTGGCGCATGACGATCGTGCCGTCCGGTTGTACGGAAGGCAGGCCGATGTAGCCTGCGATTGACATGTCGTTGAGATCGTCGATGGCACCGCTGCTTCCATTGCCGCGTTTGTAGATGTTATTCACCCGGCGGCGATATCGATTTTCGACGTCCGTGAGTGAAAGTCCGCGCATCATTGCGTGTGCCCTGACCGTGGCATCGATTTCGACCATCGGTCCCCAGGTATGCAGCTCGAACACCTTCGAGCGCATCGTTGTCAGGAAGCCGGGAGTCACCGCCATTGCGGTATAGAGCTTGGCCATGTCCGCAAGTGTCGTCTGGTTGCGCGCACAGCCCGGTGGGCCACGATAGATGGTGTCGCGCATGTCCAATGCCGAGATCAACTGATCGATACTTCCGGCGCCTGCCAGCTGGCGAAGCACCTCCGTCGCGATATTGCTCGAGTCCAGGATCATCTTTTGCATGGCGGTCTCGATCTTCATCGGAAAGACCAGACTCGCCTCGGGCACCGTAAATGGGCATGTGGCAGGCCCGGTCATCACCGGGAAGATGTTTGTGTCCAGATCGAGTGGCGAAGGCGTACCCGTGGACGCCTCTATCGCACGCAGCACTTGCGCGTAGACAAGGACCTTGATGCTGCTGGATGGATCGAACCCCAGCGTTTCGTTGCTCGCATGCAGCACTGAGCCGTTGCGCGACAAGTAGAGACCCGAGCGTCCACCATTGTGTGTCGCACGCAGTGATGCCAAGGCGGAATTCAGCAGGGCCATGTCCGTGGATGTCGAAGGTGGCCCCCAGGGAACCTCCAGGCGCATGCCGGTCTCAAGCTTGCCGAGGTTCCTGGGCGGACTGCTCTGCGCGCCCTGTCGCGCTTCCCATCGGAACGTTGGCCTGTCGAACGCTTCATCGATCCATTCGGATGTCCTGCCCGAGAAACGGCCCTGTGCGTCGCAAGTCACCTTCAACAGTTCATCGCTCGAATTGAAACTGTCTTTATCGACGATCTTCACTTCCGCCCTCGGTACGGGAACATCCTGACCCCAGGGACCGTTCTGGTAGACGACTGTTCCACTGACATCGTGCCTTGCCATGATGCGCTCCTGTACAGAGAAATTTCCGAGAGGCAGAACAGAAACCTCCGCAATGCGGCGAGGCATCGGGATCGAAGGCGGTCACCTGCACTGGTTGTCACGTAACGACGTTGACGAAACGGACACGGTTTTCATCGCCCTCTGTCACGTCAGCGGCATCAGCCCCAGGCCACCTCTGCGGCCTGCGCTACGACGAAGACAACCGCCTCCTGCCGCTGGGCGCCCCCGCGTCCCGCTGACGTGCCCGGCGTCGCGCCTTTACCGTTTCGGCGCTGGAAGCGGATTAGAATCGCTGGCGGATGGCATCGGACGAAGGCATGGATACGGACGTGGTGAAGGTGGTGGCGGGTCTGCTGGTCGGCGTGGCGCTTGCTGCGCTCTCGGCGTACCTGTCGCGGCGACGTTGGCGCGGGTCTGCGGAACGCATGGAGACATGGTTTCCGGAGTATCCCGACGTTCCCGACAATCCCGTCCTCAGGCGTCAGTTCGCGGTGGGCGCCGTGCTCAGCGAGAACAATGCCTTTCCCATCAATGTGCTCGATCCGCACAAGTCGCGTGCGGAGATGCGCGAGTGGCTGGGGGCGTGGTGGAACGCGCGCGATGCCGAGCAGGCGCGAGAACGCATCCACGCGCTGCTGACCGGCGGCCATGCGGTCACCTTCGATACGCTGATCGCGGTTGCGGCGGAGGGCGACCCGGATGCGAGCCGAGAACATCTGGAAGAGGTCTTCGCTTCGGAGCTCGACGAGGACCCCGAACTCGCGGAATTCATCTCCCATCATCCCGAAGCGATCGCTCGGCTGGAGGCGCTCGGTTATCTGGTGTCGCCCGCGGACATCGCACGCGGCACGCGTGCCTACGACTTCGGGCGTGCGGTGACGGTCGCCCGGGTCGCGTTCGGCGCCGGTTACCTGAAGCGCGAAGAGGCCATGGCGCTCGTGCGCATGGCCGCGTTCCTCGCGGCGCGTTCGTTCGCGTCGTGGCGCCAGTTCGCGACGAGCTATCTGCTCGGTCGCGCGCTGTGGGGTGGCGTGGACGATCCGAGTTTCGACGCCATGGTCCGCATCACGGACGAGCTCTTGCGCAATCCGCGCAGTCCATGGATGCGCGATGGCTGGTTCGACAGCGCGCAGGCTGCCTGAGCGAGACGGCGAGGGCTGCCGAAATCCTGACTGTCCCGATCACCGGCTGCGCCGGCGATGTCGGGCGGCGCGTCAGGTGCGATTGACCATGTGCATGAAGACGGCGTCCTGTGGCGCGAGGAATCCGGCTCCGGTCTTCTTGTAGCGGGTGATGTTGACCGATTGACCGACGTTGCCGCCGATGGCCAGCACGAAGTCCGGCTGCACGCTCACGACGATGTCGCTGTGGCTCTTGAAGGCGTCGCTGGCCGCAGCGTCGTCGTAATCGCGCGGCGCTTCGCGCCACTTGCAGACGATGTCGCCGATTTCAGGGCGGATTTCGTGCAAGCGATGTCCCCAGAAGGGCGCCTTGGTGTCGTTGGCGTTGCGTCTGGCGATCGAGTCGTGCATGTACTTGGCGTGCGCGGCGGCGAACTTGAACTTCTTGTACTTGGGCACGGTGCTCGATGCGTTCCTGACCATGAAGGAAATGGAGGCAGCGGACCAGAACTGGTCACGATCCCTGCCGTCCAGGTTCAGGCCGATGGCCTGCCACATTTCGCCGATGTAGCCGAAGAACGGTGCATGGTGTTCCTGCCCCTGTCCCTTCTCGAAGCGCAGCCACTCGATGATGGCCTGCCTGGCCAGTGCTTCACGTTGCGCCGAGACCGGGATGCGCAACGACCGTTGCCCTTCGACTTCGGCCTTGACCACGCCGGTCTTCTGCACGTTGCCGATGGTCGTCTTGATCCGGGTCCAGCCGGGTTCCGTGGCGGGACCGAGCGCGTCGACCTCCTGGCCGAGGTGGAGGATGGCGATGCGGTTGCCCGGATCCATCTCCGGGGTCGAGCGCAGGTTCAGCGCTTCCAGGTCGACGAACATCTTCATCGTGCGATCTCCTTGAGGTCGGGGACGTGGCGTATCGAGCCTGCAACGTCGGTGTCGTCGAATGCCGATCAGGAACATCCCGCTGCCGTCGATCCTGTCGCACCGGCGATGACGCTACAGGCCTGACAACGTCGGCAGTCGATCGTCACGGACAGGTTTCGGACGAACGGCGAATTCGCCTGGATCGATCGAATGCATCGGTATTCCCCAGCCTTCGTGCCTGTGCCCGCATGCGCAACGCCGCGCCGGCATCGAGGCGGTCGCATGCCGGGTGCGCCTGCGATCTGATCCCGAGGTGATGCTGGTCCGGATCTGCCCGGTGCCTACAATCCGCCTGTCGCCCGTGGACTCTGCGGGGACACGCAACGCACCGGACCGCACGGATTGCGGATTCGTTGCCCTCGCGCAGAGGGCCATGACAGGACACATGCCATGGACATGCAGACCCGGCAAGCCTTGTTTCTCGCCATTTCCGCACGCCTGACCGGCTTCGAGGCCGTCGAGCTCGAAGGCACGGGCATGACGCAGACCTATTTCGATACGCTGTCGAACAGTACGGCGCCGGATGTGCTCGATCTGTTCTTCGAGGAGGCGGCGTCCATCCTCGCGCTGCAGGACGACCAGGTCATCGACGCGGCGATCCGCTCGCGACTGATGCCGGATTCGTCGTACGACGCGACCGCCAAGGTCATCATCCTGATGTGGTACACCGGCGAGTGGTACACCGGCATCGGCGCGTCGTCGAGCGTCAATTCCACGCAGATCGATGGTCCCTCGTACGTGCAGGGACTGATGTGGGACGTGGCCGAGGCGCATCCGCCGGGCGCCAAGCAGCCCGGCTACGGCTCGTGGGCCGAACCTCCGATCCGCATCCGCGCCTGACGCATCCACCACGGCGCCCGATGTGGCGCCCCAGCCACGGCGTTGTCGCCAACGCCCGCGCCATTGGAAGGTAACGATGAGCAACGAATACGATGTGGTGGTCGTCGGTTCCGGCATCGCCGGATGCGTGCTGACCAAGGTCCTGACCCAGGCCGGCAAGCGGGTGTTGCTGATGGAGGCCGGTCTGGAAGCCGGCATCTCGCTCGACCCCGAGCGCGCATACGAGAACTACCAGCAGTACCTGCAGACCTTCTACGCCTCGACGATCAAGGCGACCAACACGCCATATCCCGATGTCGAGGACGCGCAGTCGCCGGACGTGCTGCAGATCCAGGCGCAGACGCCGTACGACACCGGCTACTTCGTGCAGATGGGGCCGCTGCCGTTCGCCAGCGATTGCCTGCGCGCGCCCGGCGGCACCACGCTGCATTGGCTGGGCAACGTGCCGCGCATGCTGCCGAACGATTTCAGGATGCAGACGCTGTACGGGCAGGGCGTGGACTGGCCGATCAGCTATGCCGACCTGGTGCCGTACTACGAGATGGCCGAGAACGAGATCGGCGTCTCCGGCGATGTCGCCGCGCAGGTCGGGCCGGACATGGGGCCGCAGAACTACGGGCCCGGCTATGTGTTTCCGATGTACAAGATCCCGCAGAGCTACCAGGACCACGTCTGGATGCAGCAGAGCCAGAACCTGCAGGTGACGCTCGACGGCCTGCAGTACACGGTGACCTGCGTAAGCATGCCGCAGGGACGCAACTCGATTCCCAATCCCTCCTACCGCTACGGCACGACGGTCTGGAACGCAGAGGAAAAGCGCCTGCAGCTGACCATCAGCGACTGCACCTACCAGGTCGTGGGTTCGCTGTGGAACCCGTACACCGGCGAACGCTGCGAAGGCAATTCCAGCTGCGTGCCGATCTGTCCGGTGCAGGCGAAGTACAACGCGCTGAAAACGCTGAACAAGGCGGATGGCAGTCAGCTGGATATCATCACCCAGTCGGTCGCATCGACCCTGCTGATTTGTCCGGATACCCGCCAGATCGAAGGCGTGGTCTACAAGACCTACGCGCAGCCGGATTCGACCGAGTACACCACGCAGGTCGCGCGCGGCAGGATCTACATCCTGGCCTGCAGCGCGATCGAGAACGCCAAGATCCTGCTGGCCTCCGGTGCGGCGAACCGCAGCGACCAGGTCGGGCGCAACCTGATGGACCATCTCGTGCTGCTCACCTGGGGCCTGTTCCGCGAGAAGATCTGGCCGTATCGCGGCCCGGGCTGCACCACCTACATTCCGACCTTCCGTGACGGCGAATTCCGCAAGGATTTCGCGGCCTGGATCTCGCCGATCGATAACTGGGGCTGGTCGTGGCCGACCTTCGCGCCGGGTTCGGACGTGGCCAATGCCGTGATCGGCGCCGGCATGTTCGGCAAGGCCCTGCGTGAGCACCTCAACGAGCGGCTCACGCGCCAGGCGCTGCTGCATTTCGAATGCGAGCAGGCGCCCGATCCGGACAACCGGGTGGTGATCGACCCGAAATACAAGGATCAGTTGGACAACTACCGTCCGGTGATCCATTACGACGCCTCGGATTACATGCGCAAGTCGTTCAAGGCGGCCAAGGATGTGTCCGACCAGATCTTCGCCGCCAACGGCATCGACGACTGCACCGAGTACAGCCCGACCGAGCCCGATTACGTGACCTGGCAGGGACGCGGCTACACCTTCCGTGGCGCGGGACACATCGTCGGCACGCACCGCATGGGCAGTTCGCCGGACGACTCGGTGGTCGACGCCAACGGCCGCACCTGGGATCACGAGAATCTCTATCTCGCTGGCTGCGGCAACATGCCGACGCTCGGCACGTCGAACCCGACCCTCACCATGACCGCCCTCGCGTTCAAGACCGCCGAGGCCGTGCTGCAGCATCTGGAGCGTTGACTGCCATGAATGCCGAACAGGACACCCATCCGCACGCAGAGGATCTCGCGCTGTCGGCCAAACCCCTCCTGCGTGAAACACGCAGCGGGCGCAGGCGCCAGATGCTCACCTACGACGTCGCCGCCGAGGAGGCGAACGTCGCGGAAGGCGCGGAGGCCCCGCTCAAGTCCGCGCGTCGTTTCATGTCGCTGGAGAAGTTGCGCGAGCACCTGCAGACCGCGATCGAGATCGAGCACGCGACCATTCCCACCTACCTGTGCGCGCTGTATTCGATCAAGGACGGCACCAACACCTTCGCTGCGCAGAACATCCAGGGCGTGGTGATGGAGGAGATGCTGCACATGCTGCTGGCGTGCAACATTCTCAATGCCATCGGCGGGCGTCCGGCGATCGATCATCCGAAGTTCATCCCCGAGTACCCGACCTATCTGCCGCATTCGGCGGACCTCTTCCTGGTGCCGCTGCAGAAGTTCGGCCAGGATGCGATCCAGGTCTTCCTCGATATCGAGAAGCCCGCGAAGCGCGTGTCGCCGCCGCAGCCGGACCACTGGGACACCATCGGCCAGTTCTACAAGTCGCTCAAGATCGCGCTGGTCCATCTCGATCGCACCACGCCGGGCGGCATCTTCACCGGCGACCCGGCGCGGCAGCTGCAGCCGCATCACTACTACGGCGGAGGCGGTCAGCTGGTCGCGGTGCACTGCCTGCACGACGCCATCCTCGCGATCGATGAGATCGTCGGGCAGGGCGAGGGCGTGAACGGCACGATCATCGATTCCGACAGCACGTTGTTCGGCGAGGATGTCGAATACGCGCACTATTTCCGCTTCAACGAGATCATGTGCCAGCGTCGGTACAAGTCGACCGACAAGGCCAAGGACCCGCCGAGCGGTCCGCCGGTCGAGGTGGACTGGAATGCGGCCTGGAACATGCAGCCGAACCCGAAGATGGCGAACTATCCGCCGGGTTCGGAACTGCAGGAGAAGACGCTCGCCTTCAACCGCACCTACATGACCCTGCTGCAGTCGATCCACGACGCGGTCAACGGCAGCCCGCCGGAGCTGATGAAGGCGGTGCCGCTGATGTACGACCTGAAGTACAAGGCGCTGGAATTGATGGTCACGCCGTGGAAGGACGGCATGACCGCAGGCCCGAGCTTCGAGTACGTGCCCCCCGACAGACGCTGAGCCCGTCGGATCGGCACAGCCGCCGCATCCCGACTGCTGTATCGCAACCGTGCTGTCGATCCTGATCTTCAGTCAGTGGCGCTGCGCGTGCGCCGCCGTCATCCATGGCCCGTCGCGCTGCCGGCCGAGGATGCGCGTACGGTGAAAACAGCAACACCGGAAGAACGCCGGCTGGCCCAGGCGCTCCTTCGTCTTCTGGGGGAGGATCGGGCCTATCGCGCGGCCCCTCGGAGTGGCGTCGCACCGGCAGGTGTCGATGCCGATCACGCATCGCTCTGATCACCCGTTCGCTGCGGCAGCAGTCGTGGCGGCTTCGCGGATACTGCGGGCGGGAGGACGAGCGCGTCCTCCCGCGATGCTGATGGCTCAGAGTGACTTCGCGAGCGCGACCGCCCTGGCGATCCTCTCCGCGCTCGGCGTCTTGAGGTCCGCGACATCGATCTCGATCTCGCTCTGGCCTTTCACGAAATACAGCCGTGCCATGCCGATGTCGGAGATGGTGTAGGCGTTCGCACCGAGGTCGGCCTGCGGCTGGTAGCCGCTGGTGGACTTCGCCAGATCTGCGCGCGAGGCGAGGTTGGCCTGCGCCTTGGCTTCGGAAACGACGGTGCCGATCATGATGTCGACCGAATGCGTCGGGGCGTCCTTGGCGAATTCGATGGTGCCGACGCCGGCGCGATACGAACAGCGGGAGTCCCACATGTAGCCGCTCATCTGGGGTGCGACGGTCTGCTGCACGGTGAACGTGAGATCGGGATAGACCGCCTTGAGCTTGTCCTGGGTCAGCGTCGCGCAGGCGTCGAGCGGCGTGACGGCCTTGAGCTGTTCGATCTCCTCGTCCGGGCCGGGCGTTGCGGCCGGTGCGGCTGCGCTGGCGGATGGGGCCGCAGCGGTTTCGCTGCCTGCGGGTGTTTCGCGGTTGCAGGCCACCAGGGCCAGTGCGGCGATTCCAGTCGCCAGGATCATCATCCGACGCATGCTTTTCTCCATGAGTTGGTCGAACGGGGGATTGAACGCAGTGTGGATCGAACGGGACATCCGGTGAAGTCGCCGACCCACGCAGCAACGTGGAACGCATGCCCGGCAGGACAGCGTGGCCCGGCGGGGCGTTCCCGTGCCCGCGAGGTTCGCCGCGACAGGCGCGCTTGTCGTATCGTGTCGGCCATCTCGAAGGGAGGATCCTGACGATGTCCATGCGTCTGTTCACGATGCTGCTGGTCTGCCTGTCGCTGGCCGCCTGCAGCGAATCCGGCGATGCCGCGCCTGCCTCGCCGTCCGCCGCACCCGAGGCTGCGACGGCCCCTGCAGTCAAGGCGACACCCGAGGCGCCACAGTCCGCGGTCGAGACGGTGCCCGCGCTCGAATCCCTGCTGCGTCCCGAGGACACGCTGGCGACTGCGCAGGCGCGCCTCGGCGCCGCGCAGGTGATCGCCGAAGAGCTCAACGGTGCCGAGGGCGAGACCTCGCCGGGCTGGCGCCTGTATCCGGACGATCCCGAGCGCAGCATCGAAGTGTGGTTGAACGAATCCGGCCGCCCGCAGGCGCTGTTCGTCCGTGGCCCCAAGAGCATCTGGGTGCGCGCCGACGGCGTGCGCCTGGGCATGACCAGCACCGATCTGCAGGCGAAGAACGGCCGGCCGTTCAAGTTCCTCGGTTTCGAATGGGACTACGGCGGTGCGATCAGCGACTGGCGCGGTGGCGCGCTGGCGGCGGACGGCAAGACGCGTGGCCCGGTGGTGCTGTGTCCGCCCGATCCGCATCCGATGGATTACCCCGCAGGCGACTCGGAGTTCGCGTCCGACGACCCGCGAATGGTCTCGAATCCCGCCATCGTGTGCGAGTTCGGCGTGAACCTCGATTTCGTCGCGCCTGCAGCCACGCCTCCGGCGGGCTGACGATCTCACCGCTTGCCGGAGCTTCGCTTCGATCTCACTGCGCGCATCATCGCTGCCCCATTTTCCGCTTCACCAGGGATCTTCCTGCATGAAACAGTTCCTGCTCACGCTCGCCGCCGTGCTCATCGGCGGCTTCCTCGCCCTGCTGGCCTACGACCGTTTCATCGTCCAGCCGCGCCAGGTAGACCCAGCCGATGATGTCGCCGGCGCAGCGCAGGTGGACCTGGGCAAGGCCCGGGCCGAAGCCCGCGAAGTCGCTGCGGAGGTGGAGGCATCGGTACAACGCAGCGTCGACAGCGCGCGCGAGACGATGGCGGCGCAGGCGAGCGAAATGGACCGACGCGCCCTCATCGCCGACGCGGTGCAGCGTGTGACGATGTTCCGTGTCGCCCTGACCGAGTACCACATGACCAACGCGCGATGGCCGCAGGATGCCGAAGAAGCCGGCTTGCCGCCGCCCGCCGACATGCGTGGCGGCGCCGTGCGCACGGTCACGGTGGGCGGGCAGGGCGTGGTGACCGTGGCGCTGGACGAACGCTTCGGCAAGGACGGCGCCATCGTGCTGCGCCCGACCGCGAACGCCTCGACCGGCCAGATCGAATGGGCCTGCGAAGTCACCGGCGACGATGAGATCCGCCGCGCGCTGCCCCGGTGCAAGGGATGAGGCGATCGTGTGCCGCGACCATCGGCACGCTGCTGTGCGCGATGGCCTTCGCGATGGCCGGCTGCCGCAGTGTCCCGGTCGCGGGTGCTGCGACGGCCGGCTGCGATCCCGGCGATGTGGCGATGACCCGCGACATCCTGTATTTCGGCCGCCACCGGCCCGATGGCGGCACCGTCGACGACGCGCAATGGCGCACCTTCGTCGATGACGTGCTGACGCCGCGTTTTCCCGATGGCCTGACCATCGTGTCCGGCACCGGCCAATGGCGCGGCGGCGATGGCGCCATCGAGCGCGAGCCCTCGGAAGTCGTGACGATCCTGCACACGGGCGATGCGACCGCGCGCCGCGCGATCGAGGAAGTCATCGTGGAATACAAGCGCCGCTTCGCGCAGGAATCGGTGCTGCGCGAGCGCGGCACGACCTGCGTGAGGTTCTGACGTCGGGTCTTGGTCGCTCCTGGCCCCGACCGTGGCCGGAATCAGATCCGGCGGACGAGGATCACGGTGATGTTGTCCGATCCGCCGCCGTCCAGCGCGGCATCGACCAGGCCATCGACGCATTCCTGCGCGCTGCATTCGGTGTGCGACAGCACCTGCGAGATGCTGGCGTCGTCCACTTCCTCGGTCAGGCCGTCGCTGCACAGCAGCAACTGCATGCCCGGGCGCAGCTCGCCCGACAGGGTTTCGACGTTGAGGTTCTGCGGATCGGTCACGCCCAGCGCCTGCGTGACCACGTTGCGGTGCGGATGCGTGCGCGCCTGGTCGACGGTGATCGCGCCCTGCGAGATCAGCTCCTGCACATAGCTGTGGTCGTGCGAGAGCTGGGCGAGGGTGCCGTCGCGCCACAGGTACGCGCGGCTGTCGCCGACCCAGGCCACTTCGAAGCGATTGCCGAGGATGCGCAGCGCGACGACGGTGGTGCCCATCGGCAGCGCATCGCTGCGCTGGCGCGACGCGCGGATGATTTCCTCGTCGGCGGTGCGGATCGCCTGCGCCAGGGTCGTGCCCTGGCGGATCTCGCGGACGATGGTCTCCCTCGCCAGCGCGCTGGCGACTTCCCCGTACTCATGTCCGCCCATGCCATCGGCTACCAGCCACAGGCCGAGATCGCTGTCACCGTAATAGGTGTCCTCGTTCAGCTCGCGACGCAAGCCGGCGTGGGTCAGGTGCCCGAATTCGATCATGCGGGGGCCGTGGGGTAGGGAGTCAGCCATAGTCGTTGGGGAGATACGCAATCCCGCGATGAAACCGGACGCCGCGCGCGAAAGCAATCATCCATGCGTGGGATGGTCTGTGCGGGTCTGGTCGGGTTCATGCCACTCAGCGCGGGTGACCACGGGCGGTTGTGCTGATCGGCAGTCCTGCGGAGCGGACGCACCGGAGAATCCGAATCCCTCCCTCTCCGCCAGAAACGCAAAACGCCCCTTGCGGGGCCGTTCGGGAGGGATTGACTCGGCACATCCATGTGCCTTTCCGGCCCGTGCGCTTGCACGGGCGCTCGACGGCGCGTGGCAGTGCCACGCGAATTCCCGTCTCGCCCCTTCGGGCGGCTTCGCCGTCCACATCGGCAATCCTGCCGATGTGTCGAACCGAGGGGTCTCATCAAGTCCTCCCTCTCCGCCAGAAACGCAAAACGCCCCTTGCGGGGCGCTTTGCGTTTCTGGCGGAGAGGGAGGGATTCGAACCCTCGGTACGCTATTCACGTACGCCTGATTTCGAGTCAGGTACATTCAACCGCTCTGCCACCTCTCCGAAGGGGCAGCGATGAGGCGGGCCTCGTCGCGGGGCCGCCATCATACGAGGCAGGGCCCCGGATCACAAGACGCGTACACTGATCGCCCCCGAAACCCTCACTGCCGCTTCCCGCCATGTCCGAAATCTCCGTCCCCGTGTCCTTCGGCGAACTCCTCGACAAGATCGCCATCCTCCAGATCAAGTCCGAGCGCATGTCCGACCCGGCGAAGCTCGCCAACGTGCGCAACGAGCTGTCGGCCCTGGAGCGGACCTGGATGGCGCACCCGGCGGCCGGGCACGACATCGTGCGTCTGCGTGCCGACCTCAAGGCCGTGAACGAGCGGCTGTGGGTGATCGAGGACGACATCCGCCTCAAGGAGAAGGCGCAGGCCTTCGACGACGAGTTCATCCGTCTGGCGCGCAGCGTGTACTTCGAGAACGACGAGCGCGCCCGGATCAAGAAAGACATCAACCTCGCGCTGGGCTCGGCCTATGTCGAGGAGAAGTCCTACGAGGACTACCGCTCGGGCCACGCGGCCCCCTGAGCGTCGCTGGCCGGGCCGCGTTGCCCGGATGCCCGTACCGTGGGCCGGGGCGGGAAATGACTACGTATTCCGTCACAGAATTCAGGTTGACAGGAATACTCACCCCGATAGTGATATTCACCCAAGCCAGTTCACTATTGGTAGCGGGTTGTACGATTTAATGAGAAATCTCCGGTGTTTTCGAGTGGTCGCTACCAATAGTGGCCGAAATCGGAGCGGGGGGCATCTTCCCTCCGACTGAATCGATGCGTAATGTCTGCCCTGCACGTCAGGCATCCCGTTTCTCGCCGAAAGGCGACAGGGATCCCGGAATGACCGGCTCGCCGGTTAGCCGAAGGCACAAGGAGGTGCCGCGTGCATTCGCCCCTCGGGGCGACGCGGAGGGCGGGATGCCCGCCGCGGAGGGTTCGACGCAGGATGCGGTTCGCAGGGAAGGAATCCCACCATCGCATGGAGTGATGGGCAGAACCCGGGTCGATGTGCGGGAGCCACGGAAGGCCCCGCCGCGACAGCAGTATCGAAAGAAGCGACCGCCGCGAGGCGGTTTTTTTGTGCCCGGAGCGCGGCTTCTGTCCCGCGCAGGCGGCTCAGGCCAGGTTGGCCCGGCAGCGCTCGAACGCGGCGATGCCGTCGTCGACCGTGACCAGGTCCATCACGCCTTCGTGCTCGATCTTGGTGCCCCATTTGAGCGCACTGGCGGGTTTGCCCAGATATTTGCGCGCGGCATCGTCGTAGCGATCCGCACAGAAGCGGATGTCCGAGTACGGCCCGCTGCGGCGCGGATTGCTCGCGGCGTGCAGGCCCAGCACCTTCGTACCCATCGCGTTGGCGATGTGCATCGGCCCGGAATCGGGGGTCATCAGCAGATCGGCGCGCGCCAGCAGGGCGGGCAGCTGCTTGAGGGTGTCCTTGCCGACCAGGTCGAGCACGGCGTCGCCGGGCGCGACCGGGCGCATCGCGGCGAGGATGGCGTCGGTGGTCTCGCGCTCGAGCGCGCTGCGGCCACCCAGCAGGACCACCCGCCAGCCCTGACCGCGGGCGTGGTCCGCCACGGCCGCGTAGCGCTCGGGCCGCCAATTGCGCAGGGCATGGCTGGAGCAGGGCGAGATCGCCAATGTCCGCAGCCCGTCGTCGGGCCACTGTGCCCGCGCCCAGGCATGCGCCTCGTCCGGCACCGGCAGGTCCCAGGTCACCTCGGCGCGCGGCAGCCCCAGCGGCTCGCAGAAGCTGCCGATGGCATCGAGCACATGGATGCCGGGCCGGTCGGGAATGCGCTGGTTGATGAACAGGCCGTGCAGCTCTTTCGAACGCGAGCGGTCGTAGCCGATGCGGCGCTTGGCCGGTATGAAAGCCGACAGCAGGTTCGCCCGCGCGGATACCTGCAGTTGCAGCAGCACGTCGAAGCGCCGGCCGGCGAAGCCGCGGCGCAGGGCGCGCATGCCGGCCAGGCCGGTCTTCTTGTCGTAGACCACGAATTCGACCCCCGGCAGGCCGTCGAGCAGCTTCTGCTCGGCCCGGCCGATCACCCAGGTCATCGGTGCATCGGGCCAGGCCCGGCGCAGGGTGTGGATCAGCGGCAGGACGTGGGTCACATCGCCAAGCGCGGACAGGCGCAGGAGGCAGATCGAGGGGGGAGTTGTCGCGCGCAATTGTTAGACTCGGGAGTGATGGTCGCCTTCGATGCCAGCGAAAGCCTGATGCCGTTCCGCGCAGTGCGCGGAGGCGGGGCTGCGGCGGGTGCGGCCCTGACCGGCGCCATTCTGTTCGACCTGGAGCGCTTGCGGCAAGCCGGGCTCAAGGCTGCCGACCCGGCATGGTTCGATCCTGCCTCGTGGGGCGAGCACGCCCGAGTGGTCGGCAGCGGCGGACGCGGCGGCGCCTGGTTCATCGATGCAGCATCGGGTGGCGTGCCGCTCGGGGCGATGGTGCTGCGTCACTACCTGCGCGGCGGCGTGGCCGCGAAGTTCAGCCGCGACCGCTTCCTCTGGCACGGCGCGGAGCGGGCCCGCAGCTTCGCGGAGTTCCGTCTGCTGCGCGAGGCCCTGCGCCGGAAACTGCCGGTGCCGCGCCCGGTCGCCGCGATCTACTGGCGCGAGGGCCTGCGTTACCGGGCCGGGATCCTGCTCGAACGCCTCTGCGGCGTGGCCTCGCTGGCCGACCTGGCCACAGCGCGTGGCGGCGAAGCGCCGTGGGACCTCGCCGGCCAGCTGATCGCGCGGATGCACCGTGCCGGGTTGGATCACGCCGACCTCAACGCCCACAACCTGCTGTTCGACGATGCAGGTCGGGGCTGGATCATCGACCTCGATCGTGGCCAGTGGCGGATTCCCGCCACCGCCTGGCGCGAGCGGAACCTGGCGCGGCTGCAGCGTTCGCTCTTGAAACTGAGCGGTGCCCGCGATGTCGCCGAAGTCGAAAGGGATTACGCGCGACTCCGCAGCGCGTACGATGCGCACTGGCAGCGCGGCACATGACGCAGCGCTGCCATCGTCCGCGCAGCGAGAGGGTGTCATCGAGATGAGTTGGGCTTTGCGATTCCACGGCGTCGGCAACGCCTCGTCGGTCGAACTGGGCTCGGCGATGGCGACGATCGAACGCGATGGCCGGCCCTGGCTGACCATCGACTGCGGCGCCGAAGGCCTGACCGCATATCTCGCCCATTACGGCGAAGCGCCGCGCGCGCTGTTCATCACCCACACCCATCTCGACCATGTCGCCGGCTTCGAGCGGCTGTTCGTCGACAGCTATTTCGACCCGTCGCGCTGCGGACGCGTCCGTGTCTACGTGCCCGCGTCGGTGGTGCCGCTGCTGCACCAGCGCGTCGGCGATTATCCGAATGCGCTGGCCGAAGGCGGAGCGAACTTCTGGGACGCGTTCCAGGTGATCCCGGTCGGCGACGCGTTCTGGCACGACGGCGTGCGCCTGGAGACCTTCGAGGCCCGCCACCACTGGCCGCGCACCGCCTACGGCCTGCGTCTGCGCGGCAGCGTGGTCTGGACTGGTGATACCCGGCCGATTCCCGAAACCCTGGCCGTCATGGCAGGCGAGGGCGAGCAGGTTGCCCATGACTGCGCGATGCGCGGCAATCCCTCGCACACCGGCATCGCCGATCTCGAGCGCGAGTATCCAGGCGAACTGCTCGACCGCTGCATCCTTTATCACTATGTCGGCGCTGCCGAAGGCGAGGCGCTGCGCGCGCGCGGCCATCGCGTGGCGTCGCCGGGCGAGTGCGTGGCGTTGGCCGAGCCGACCGCCGCGCGCGCCGAACCCTTCGTGCCCGAAGAGGTCGCACCCGATTCCGTGCCTGTCGCCTCTTCATCGGCATCGACGACTTCCGCCTGAGCCATGAACGCCGTGCCGCATCCCGATCCGCAGGCCGAGAGCCACCCGCGCGATGCGCTGGGTCGGCCGCTGCGAGACCTGCGTCTGTCGGTGATCGAGGCCTGCAATTTCCGCTGTCCGTACTGCATGCCGGCCGACCGCGTGCCTGAGGACCATGGCCTGGATGCGGCCTCGCGGCTGTCCTTCGATCAGATCGAGCGCCTCGTGCGCGGTTTTGTGCGCGTCGGCGTGCGCAAGCTGCGGATCACCGGCGGGGAACCGCTGCTGCGCAAGCGCCTGCCCGAGCTGATCGCCCGACTCGCCGCGCTCGATGGGCTGGACGACATCGCGCTGACCACCAACGGCAGCCTGCTCGCCGCGCAGGCGCGCGCGCTGCGCGAGGCCGGGCTGCACCGGCTCACGGTCAGCCTCGATACCCTCGATCCGGCGGGTTTCGTCGCATTGTCCGGTGGGCGTGGTGCCCTGAACGACGTGCTGCGCGGCCTCGATGCGGCGCGCGAGGCCGGTTTCACCCGGACCAAACTCAACTGCGTCGTGCAGCGCGGCGTCAACGACGACCAGGTGCTGCCACTGGTCGAATTCGCGCGCACGCACGGGCACACGATGCGTTTCATCGAATACATGGACGTCGGGACCTGCAACGCATGGTCGATGGAACGGGTGGTGCCGTCGCAGGCGCTGCGCGACGCCATCCATGCGCGCTGGCCCCTGCATCCGCTCGATCCGCACTATCGCGGCGAAGTCGCGGCCCGCTACGGATTCGACGATGGCGCGGGTGAGGTCGGCTTCGTCAGCTCGATCACCGCACCGTTCTGCGGCGACTGCCATCGCGCCCGCGTCTCCGCCGACGGTCGCCTCTACACCTGCCTGTTCGCCGCCGAGGGCACCGACCTGCGCCCCGATCTCGACGACGACGCGGCCTTCGTCTCCCGCCTCGCCTCGCTCTGGCGCGCGCGTGCCGACCGCTACAGCGAAGTGCGCGGCGAAACCCGCGACGCGCAGCGACGCGTCGAAATGTTCCTGATCGGCGGGTAGGCATGACGGCGGCGCAATTGGACGTTGATGGTGCGATTCGCCTGGAGTCCGGGCTTTCCTGGGATCTGCTTGCGACCCTGCCGGTCGACGATGCGCTTGAGGATGGTCTGGCCGGTGCGCGCGATCTCCTGTGGCAACCCTGGTGCGCCCGGCTTGTCGCACCCATCCGGCGTCGCTTGCATGCGGCAGGCGTCTTGGCTGCAGAGTCGGTTGCGGTCCAGTGCACGCTCTTCCGCAAGACCGCCGATTGCAACTGGAAAGTGCCTTACCACCAGGATCTGTCGGTGCCGGTCGCTGCTCGCGTCGAGCATCCGGCACTCACGGGATGGTCGTCGAAGCCCGATGGCCTCTACGTGCAGCCGCCGGAAGCGCTGCTGTCCGATCTGCTCGCGGTGCGTCTGCATCTGGACATCTGCGGCGAGGACGATGGGCCGCTGCGGATCGTGCCGGGCTCGCACCGCGCCGGTCGCCTGCCGTTTGCAGCGATTGCGGACGTCCCGAAATCCGCCCGCGAACGCAGTTGCGTCGCGGCACCAGGCGATCTGTGGCTGATGCGGCCACTGGTGCTGCACGCATCGTCCCGCGCGTTGCGGCCGAATGGCCGGCGCGTCCTGCATTTCCTGTTCGCGCCACCCGACCCGGGCCATGGCCTGCAATGGAGAATCGCCGTTTGAACACGCGTTCACGCAGCACGGATTCACGACTCACCCATCTCGACGCCGACGGCCGCCCGGCCATGGTCGATGTGTCGTCCAAGGTCGCCACCGCGCGCGCCGCGACTGCGGAGTGCCGGGTGAAGTTTCCCGCAGCGGTCGCCGCCGAACTGCACCGCAATGGCCTGAAAAGCGCCAAGGGCGGCGTGGTCGACACGGCCATCATCGCCGGCACTCTGGCGGTCAAGCGCACTCACGAATTGATCCCGTTCTGCCATCCGTTGCCGATCGACGGCATCCGCTTCGCCATCGCATGGCGCAGCGATCGCGAGCTGGAGATCGTCTGCACGGTCAAGACGGTGCATCGGACGGGCGTCGAGATGGAAGCGCTGACCGGCGCGACCATTGCCGCGCTCACCGTCTACGACATGTGCAAGGCGCTGTCGCACGCCATCGTGCTGGGGCCGGCGAAGCTGCGCGGCAAGCGCGGCGGCAAGCGCGATGTCGGCACGATCGCGGAGCCTGCCTGATGGCGCGCGTGACCGTGCTGTATTTCGCCAGCCTGCGCGATGCCGCCGCCCGCGACAGCGAGGCGGTCGATCACGAGGGCGACCTGGCGGCCCTGTACTCACATCTGCGCGAACGTCACGGCTTCGCATTGCCGATCGAGCGCGTCCGGGTCGCGATGGATGGCGCCTTCGCCGATTGGCGGGATTGTCCTCGCGACGGCGCCGAAGTGGCGTTCATTCCGCCCGTGTCCGGTGGCTGAGCAGGATTTGGCCTGAACGCCGCGTTCCAGGGCACCTTCTGTGATCCACATCGCGGATGGGGTAGCCTTGCGGTCCCGTTTCAGCTGCATGAGCTCCGACTGATGACCCGTCTGCACGCCGTCACCGACCTCGATTCCGTGCTCGCCGACCCGGCGCGCCATGATGCCCTCGTCGTGGTCGCCCATGACCTGCCTGCCGTCGCCCACCCCCTGATTTCCCGTGCTTTCGCGACCGCGAGCGCCGTCGATGCACAGGCCGCGCATGCGATCTCGCTTGTGCCCAGCGCCGATGCCCCCGGCGGGCGCGTGATCCTTGCGCCGACCGGCCCGGTGCTTCGCGATCACGACGATGTGCGTCGCTACACCGAAGCCGCGCAGGCTGGTGTCCGCCGTGCACGCGATGCCGGCGCACGCGCGCCGCTGGTCGTGCTGGCGCCGCCGCCGGCCGACGACCGCCATCGCAATGCCGCGCGCGTCGCCGCGCTGGCCGCGATCGGCGGGCTGTGGGAACCGCTGGAAGCGCGCGAAGCCCTGGGCGCGTCGGCCGAGCCGGTGGCATCGATCGGCTTTTCCGTGCTCGATGGCGCGTTCGGCGAGGCCGATGCGGCCTGGGTCGAAGCGGTCGATGCCGGGATGCGTCTTGCCCGCGATCTGGCCGGTACCGATCCGGAGCGCATGGCGCCGCCGAAGTTCGCGCAGTACTGCGTCGACGCCTTCCGCGAAACGTCGGTGAACGTGTCGGTCAACAGCGACCAGGACGCGCTGCGTCGCGATTACCCGCTGCTCAGCGCCGTGGCGCGCGCCAGCCTCGAAGTCGAGCGTCACCGTCCCTGCGTGGTCCGTCTCGAATACGCGCCGCAGGGTACGGTCGAACGCACGCTGCTGTTCGCGGGCAAGGGCCTGACCTACGACACCGGCGGCGCCGATCTCAAGACCGATGGCCACATGGCCGGCATGAGCCGCGACAAGGGCGGCGCTGCGGCGGTCGCGGGCTTCGTGCTCGCGGTCGCGCGCCTCGGCCTGACGGGGGTGAAGGTCATCGCCGAGCTCGGCGTCGTCCGCAATTCCATCGGCCCCGACAGCTTCGTCGCCGACGAAATCATCCGCAGCCACGCCGGCGTGCGCGTGCGCATCGGCAATACCGATGCCGAAGGCCGCCTTGTGCTGGCCGACCTGCTCTCGCACCTGCGCGAGGACGCGCTGCAGGCCACCGCGCCGCGCCTGTTCAGCGTCGCCACGCTGACCGGCCACGCCAATCGTGCGGTCGGTCCCTACAACATCGCGCTCGATAATGGTCCGGCGCGCACAGCGGGCGTCGCCGAATCGCTGTCGAAGCAGGGCGACCAGTGGGGTGATCCCTTCGAGGTCTCGCGCCTGCGTCGCGAGGACTACGATTTCGTCGCGCCGCGCAGTCGCGCCGACGACCTGCTGTCGTGCAACAACCTGCCGTCCTCGGCTACGCCGCGCGGCCACCAGTTCCCGATGGCTTTCCTCGCCATCGCCTCCGGTTTGGATCGCCACGGCACCGATGCGTCGCAGCCGCTCGCGTTCACGCACATCGACATTGGCGGTAGCGGTGTCGAAGGCGGCGATTGGCAGCACGGCCGCCCGTCTGCGCGCCCGGTCGTGGCGATGCTCGCCGCGTTGACCTGAGGACCTTTCGGGCATGGCGCGATTCGCGATCGCCGAAGACGCGTTCGACATCGCGCCCCTGCGCGCGGGCCTGCTGCGCGCCGAAGCCGGCGCCTACGCCAGCTTCGAGGGCTGGGTCCGCAACCACAACGATGGCCGCGCCGCGACCGGCCTGCGCTACGAGTCCTATCGCGCGCTCGCCGAAGCGGAGGGCGAGCGCATCCTCGACGAGGCGCTGGCACGCTTCGCCATTGCCGACGCCGCCTGCATGCATCGTATCGGTGATCTTGAGGTGGGCGACCTTGCAGTCTGGGTCGGCGTCAGCGCCGCGCATCGCGACGCCGCGTTCGCCGCTTGCCGCTGGATCATCGACGAAGTGAAATCCCGCGTGCCGATCTGGAAGCACGAGCGCTACATCGACGGCGACGCGCAGTGGCTGTATCCGCAGTCGCAGGACGCGCATTAGTCCTAGGCATCCGGCAGCCCCTCTGTTGCCGCACGCGAATCGATTGGGATCCCCACAGGCAAGGCGGCGTGCGGAAGCACGAGCGCAGCCTTGGAGAATGCGTGAGCGAAGCCCATGAATGGCGATGGCCCCGCCGGCTGACCTCGGCGCCCGCATCGACCGATACCGTTGCTGCCTTCCGGCCCTGGCGGGGTTTTCGATCTAGCGTCGCGAGGGGCCGACGGGGCCACCATGGAGATGTGCCCTCGACGGATCGCTGGAGCGGTCCATCGAGGGCCGCGCAGTATGCCACAAGCCTGCAGCCTGCCCAAGCACGATCTTGGCTGGCGGCGTCCTATCGTCAATTGGCCCTAAACAATTTCCCGGCAGCCCGGACAAGGAAGGTATCAGAGCGGGCGGATATCGCCCCCACCATACGGATCAAAGGGTTACTCCATGGCTGCTGTCTTCACCGGAACCGGTCTCGGGCTGTTCAACTCCTCCTTCACCCAGCTCGGGGGCGCCTCGG
>NZ_JBHTIF010000002.1:0-394805 GCF_042677005.1 Lysobacter brunescens
CCGCCACGGGCGGCGCGACGGCCGGTGCCGGCGCAGCGGCCGGCGGTGGCACTGGGGCGGGCGGCGGGGCGACCGGGGCGGGTGCCGGTGCCGGCGCGGGTGGCGATGCCGGCTCGCCTCCGATCTGGGTGAGGATGCTGGCGAGCTGGTGGGCGTCGAAAGGGCGGCCCAGCAGGTAGTCCGCCTGGGTGCGCGGCGCCGAGGTCAGGCCGATCACCTGCTTGCCTGCGGCGTGCAGGCGCAGCCAGCTCATCGGCCCGTACATGCTGTCCATGTCGACGATCACGTAGTCGGCATCGTTTTCCGCGACCATCGACCAGTGGCCGACGCGCGCACCGGCTTCCTTGAAGGCCGCCTTGAGCGCGGTTTCGGTGGCTTGATCCATCCCTGTCAGGCCAAGTGTGAGCGACATGATTTGCAGCCTGTGTGCCGTAAACCTCAGAGTGTCGCCAAGGGGATATGCCACGTCAACGCGCACGCTGCGGCGTTTTTTTACCTTCCGCGTCAGTTTCTTGCGGCGCGCTCTTCCAGCGCTGCGCAAAGTGCGAACCCATCCGCGCTTTGCGCCCGCAGGCAAGACGTGTTGTGCATCGCAGCAGATGCCGCTGGTCGGCGAATGACGGCAGCGCTCAGGTCACGATCGACGTGCCCCTGGGATTCTTCGGCAACTGGTGTTTCAGGAAGGCCATCTGGTCGGCAAGGATGTTGCGATTGCTGAGGATCAGATGCTCGATCCAGCTCGGCCGGTACGGTACGGCCAGCAGCGGCATGCCGGCCTGCTGCGGCGTGCGTCCGCCCTTGCGCGAATTGCAGTGGAAGCAGGCGGCGACCACGTTCTCCCAGATGTCGCGACCGCCGCGCGAGATCGGCACGACATGGTCGCGGGTGAGCGTGCCGCGGCCGTAGTGCTTGCCGCAGTAGAGGCACAGGTGCTGGTCGCGCGCGAACAGTGCGGTGTTGGTCAGCGCGGGCGTGGGATCGAGCGCATGCGCGCGTGCCTGTCCGCGCGAGGCGATGATCGGATGCAGTTCGAGCACGCTGCGTTCGCCGCTGCTGCGGCAGATCCCGCCGTGCACGCTGAGGCAGGGCTCGCCGAGCGTCCACGACACGGCATCGCGCGCATAGAGGCAAGCGGCGTCTTGCCAGCTGATCCAGTCGAGCACGCGACCGTGCGCGTCCAGCGACAGCAGTCGAACGCTGTCGAGCCGCGCGGGGACGGCGCCGTGTGCATGCTGGGCGGGAGCGGAGGGTAGCGCGTCACCGTTGTCGGCGACGACGGTGAGGGCCGGGGGACGATCGTTGCGATCATCGACCCGGTGCGGAGTCCCGGTCTGGGACGCGCCCTGATGGAGCAGGCGCAACGTGGGTGTGTCGGCCTCCATATGGAAGCCGAGCATATACCCTTTTCGTGACGATTTGTCGATGCGCTGCAGCGAGGGCGGAGGCCAGCAGGCCACCGCCCCGGAGACTGCGACAGAGCACTCAGTCGAACGCGTCGGCGTCGAGCGCCATCAGTGGCGCCGCGCCGCTGGCGATCGCGGCAGCGTGGGTGCGCGTGCGCGGCAGCAGGCGCGTGAAGTAGAAGCGCGCGGTCTCGCGCTTGGCATTCTTCAGCGACTGCGGATGCGACGAGGCATCGGCGGCTGCGACCGCGCGCGCCCACCAGTACGCGAGCGCGGCGTAGCCGGAATAGAACAGGTAATCCCATGCGGCGGCACCGAGTTCGTCGGCATCGCCCATCGCGCGCTGGCCGATCTGCATCGTCAGCGCCTGCCATTCCTGGGCGATCTCGCGCAGCGGGCCGATGAATTCGGCCAGCGAAGCGTCGTCTGCGTGAGTGGTGCAGAACTCGCCGATCATGCCCAGGAACACGCGCAGGCCCGCGCCCTGCTGCTGCATGATCTTGCGGCCCATCAGGTCGAGCGCCTGGATGCCGGTGGTGCCTTCGTACAGCGTGGTGATGCGCGCGTCGCGGGCCAGCTGTTCCATGCCCCATTCCTGGATGTAGCCGTGGCCGCCGAAGCACTGCTGCGCGTGGTAGGTGCACTCGATCGACCACTCGGTGAGGCAGGCCTTCACGATGGGCGTGAGGAAACCGATGAGGTCGTCGGCGCGCTTGCGCGCTTCGGCATCCGGGTCGTGGATGGCCACGTCGATCAGCGACGCGGCGTGGTAGCCGAGCAGGCGGCCGCCTTCGATCAGCGCCTTCTGCGTCAGCAGCATGCGGCGGACGTCGGGGTGGACGATGATCGGGTCGGCGGCCTTGTCGGGGAATTTCGCGCCGGACAGCGCGCGCATCTGCAGGCGGTCGCGCGCGTAGCGCAGTGCGTTCTGGTAAGCGCGGTCGGACAGGCCCAGGCCCTGCAGGCCGACGGCGAGGCGGGCGGTGTTCATCATCGTGAACATCGCCATCAGACCCTTGTGCGGCTGGCCGATCAGCGTGCCGACCGCGCCGTCGAAGTTCATCACGCAGGTCGCGGAGGCGTGGATGCCCATCTTGTGTTCGAGCGCGCCGCACTGCACGGCGTTGGGTTCGCCCAGCGAGCCGTCGGCGTTCACCTTGACCTTGGGCACGATGAACATCGAGATGCCCTTGCTGCCGGCCGGTGCGTCGGGCAGGCGGGCGAGCACGAGGTGGATGATGTTGTCGGTGAAATCGTGGTCGCCGGCGGTGATGAAGATCTTGGTGCCGGTGATCGAGTAGGTGCCGTCGCCGTTGGGCACGGCGCGGGTCTTGAGCAGGCCGAGGTCGCTGCCGCAGTGCGGTTCGGTCAGGCACATGGTGCCGGTCCAGCGGCCTTCGATGATCGGCTTGAGGAAAGCTTCCTTCTGCCAGTCCTCGCCGTGGTGCAGCAGGGCCTCGGTGGCGCCGTGCGAGAGCAGGGGGAAATTGCCCCAGGCCAGGTTGGCGGCGTCGATCATTTCCTTCACCGGCACGCCGGCGGTGTGCGGCAGGCCCTGGCCGCCGTACTCGGTCGGCGACACCAGGCCGGCCCAGCCGTTCTCGGCGAACTGCTGGTAGGCCTCGCGGAAGCCCGGCGGCGTGGTCACGCGGCCGGTGGCCTTGTCGAGGGTGCAGCCATGTTCGTCGCCGACGCGGTTGAGCGGCGCGATCACCGTTTCGGTGAAGCGAGCGCTTTCGTCGAGGATCGCGTCGACCAGCTCGCGGCTGGCGTCGGCGAAGCCCAGGCGTGCGAACAAGGCCTCGCTGTCGAGCACGTCGTACAGCGCGAAACGGATGTCGGCGAGCGGAGCTTTGTAGGTGTTCATGGCGACTGCGGATCCGGTGTGGATGGACTGGCGCCGATGATGGGCGCCGGAATTGGAGCAAACGCTCCGCTTGCGGAAATGCTGCGGTGCGTCAACGCATCACGCCCGGCAGGCCGGGCACGGGGCTGAGCGCGCTCTCGCGCTTGATGTCGTACTCGCGCGGCTTGCGGTCTTCGGCTGCGGCGTTGATCGTGCCTTCGAGTCTGTACGACAGACTGCGACGGTCGGCGAGCGTGCCCGCGATCAGCAGGCGTGCGGGCGCGCTGGGCGTGAGCTTGATCGACAGGGTGTCGACCGATTCGGGACCGATGGTCAGTGCGGGCGAGGCCTTGAGTTCGCCTGCGGCCTCGTCGCCGGTGCGCAGGGTCAGCGCGACCTGGTCGAAGCGCATCGGCACGTTGCTGAAGTTCTGCAGGCGCAGGTCGACCGTCCATTGCCCGTCGGCGCCGACGCTGAGCTGCTGGATGCTCGCGGTGGGTTCGGAGACCCGCTTGATCGGGCCGCTCGCGCAGCCGGCGAGCAGCAGGGCCGCAGTGGCCAGGGCGAAGACGGGAAGGTGCGGGAACCGGCGTGGCCGCATGGGGTGCTCCAGGAAAGGCGTGATGTGTCGTGGAACGCCAATACTAACCGCCGCCGCGTGCGCAACGCGGCGGGTCCGGGAGAAGCCGGGTCAGCCGCCACTCAGCGCAAGGGCGCGCTGACGATCAGGGCGTCGAGGTCGTAGCCCATCGCGACGGCGCGCGCCTTGAGCTCCTCGAAGCGCGCGCGCGGCATGTCCGGCGTGCGAGAAAGAATCCAGAGGTATTCGTGGCCCGGTTCGCCGACCATCGCCCACTGGTAGTCCGGGTCGAGCGCGATCACCCAGTAGTCGGCCCAGGTCAGTGGCAGCCAGGACAGCCAGTCGGGCGCGAAACGCACTTCGAGACGTCCCGGGTGGTCGGCGACCTGGCGGGCGATGCCTTCGACCTCGTCCAGTTCGCCGTCCTCGTCGCGGCAGCGGTTGCGCACGCCGATCAGGCCGTCGTCGCGCAGCGTGTACTGCGCGGTGATCTCGCTTTTGCACTTGCGCTGGTAGAACAGCGGCAGCCGCGCGATCTCGTGCCACTCCCCGGCGTAGCGGGTGATGTCGAGCTGTTCGACGGAGGCGACGGGCTCGGCCGCGTGCGCGGTCGGGAACGCGCAGGCCAGCGCGAAGGACAGTGCGACGCTCCGTGAAACCAGCGACGTGACGAACGCGATCGAACGCATGCGACCCCCCGATGTCGTTGGATTGCGACCCTGCGCCGATGCGCGCGGATCGGGTCGATCATATCGACCCGATGTTCAAAACCCGTTATGCGCGCCGATCAGCGGCCGGCGGCGCCGGTGGCCTTTCCGGTGCGGGGGGCGAACGTGACGGTGCCGGTGTCGTCCGCGCCCTCGAACACCAGGGTCCGGGTCACGCCGTTGCGGCGCACGTTGACCTGGTGGCTGCTGCCGGCGGTGAGGTCGGCGCCGAGCGTGGAATGCAGGTCCAGCGAGGTCGCGGCCTTCGGGAAGCGACCACGATAGGCCACGCGCACGTCGTCGCCGCGCAGGCGCAGCGCATCGAGGCTCAGCACGATCCCGCCGGCGTCGGTCGACAGCGTGAAATGCCGGGCGAGGTGCGCGGTCAGTGCCTCCTGCGCGGCGGTGTCGTCGAGGCTGGCCTCGGCGTCGGCCGCCAGACGGGGCAGCAGGGGTTCGATGTCGTGCGCGGCGAAGTGGTGGGTCGCGACCACCTCGCCCCGCACATCGTCGATCTCGACTACGGTCAGGGCGTCCTGGCCGCGATGCGCGGATACCTGGGCGGACAGGGCCAGCAGCAGGCCGAGCGCGGCGATGCGGAAGCCGCTCACGGCGTGCCTGCCGGTTTCGCGTCCGACGCCTTGGCATCGGACTTCGGCGGTGCGGCCGGGAAGGTCTCCAGCGAGCCGGGCATGACCTTGAGGTCGGAATCCTTCATGCGGTTCTCGGCCTCCTCGGGCCTGGCGATGCGCAGCGTCTTCGTCTCGATCTCGCCGGTGAAGACGTTGTTGCCGCGATTGGCGTCGGCGGTTTCCCACAGCGGGTCGAGTTCGGCGCGGGCTAAGGTCTTCGCCGTCACCAGTTCCCAGGTCACCTGTTTCGCGTTGCGTCGCCAGATTTCGGCGGGCAGGCGCCAGGTGCCGTCGCTGCCGTCGGCGAAGGTCAGCTTCAGGATCACCGGCATCACCAGGCCGCCCTTGTTGGCGAAGGTGAAGCGGTAGAAGTTGTCGGTGGTCGCCTGCGCCTCGCGCTCCTCGGGCTTGAGCGCTTCGCGCGCGCGCGCGGCCTTGCGCTTCGCTTCGGCGGTGACGGTGAATTCGTCGGTGCGGTTGTAGAAATCGCGGGTGGCCGGGTCGCTTTCGACCACGGTCGGGCCCAGCGGCTTCGTCGCGGTGTTGCGCTGCGCGGTGAGCGACTTCGGCTCGTCTTCGCGCAGCTCACGGCGCTGGCGCATTTCCTTCTCGGGGTCGCCGCTGTCCAGGCGATGGCGCACAACCTTTTCCAGCGCGATGTCGACGTGGTCGGTGGTGTAGAACCAGCCGCGCCAGAACCAGTCGAGGTCGATGCCCGAGGACTCCTCCATGGTGCGGAAGAAGTCGTAGGGCGTCGGGTGCTTCATGTACCAGCGCTGCGAATACTCGCGGAAGGCGCGGTCGAACAGTTCGCGGCCCATCACCGTCTCGCGCAACACCACCAGCGCCGTCGCCGGCTTGCTGTAGCCGTTCGCGCCGAACTGCAGCAGCGAGTCGGACTGGGTCATCAGCGGCACCTGGTCCTGGGAGACCATGTACTCGACGATGTCCTTGGGTTCGCCGCGCCGCGACGGATAGTCGGCATCCCACAGCTTCTCGGCCTGGAACTGCAGGAAGGTGTTGAGGCCTTCGTCCATCCAGGTCCACTGGCGCTCGTCGGAATTGACGATCATCGGGAAATAGATGTGGCCGATCTCGTGGATGACCACGCCGATCAGGCCGTATTTCGCGCGCTCGGTGTAGGTGAGGTTGCCGGTCTTCTTGTCCTTCACCGGGCGCGGGCCGTTGAAGGTGATCATCGGGTATTCCATGCCGCCGACCGGTCCGTTCACCGACTGCGCGGTCGGGTAGGGATACGGGAAGGTGAAGTGCGAGTAGACCTTCAGGGTGTGCGCGATCGCCTTGGTCGAATAGGCATCCCACAGCGGGCGCGCTTCCTTGGGATAGAACGACATCGCCATGACCACCGGCTGTTCGGCGGAGTCCTGGCGCACGCCCAGCGCATCCCAGACGAACTTGCGCGAGGACGACCACGCGAAGTCGCGCACGTTCTTCGCTTCGAACACCCAGGTCTTCTCGCCCTTCGCCTTGCCCTGCTCGGCGGCCAGCGCTTCGTCGGGCGTGACCACGTACACCGGTTCCTTCGCGTCGCGCGCGCGCTGCAGGCGCTCGCGCTGCGCGGCGCTGAGCACGCGGTCGGCGTTCTCCAGCGCGCCGGTGCTGGCGACGACGTGATCGGCCGGCACGGTCAGGGCGACGCGGTAGTCGCCGAATTCGAGCGTGAACTCGCCCGAGCCGAGGAAGGCCTTGTTGTGCCAGCCTTCGTAGTCGGAATACACCGCCAGGCGCGGGAACCACTGCGCGCCCTGGAAGATGCAGTTGCCGTCCTGGCCCGGATCGGTGAAGCACTCGTAGCCACTGCGCCCGCCGACCACGCGGTTCTCGGCCATCGGGAACGCCCATTCGATGTCGAACGCGACGGTGCCGCCGTTCGCCGCGACCGGTGTGCCCAGGTCGATGCGCAGCAGGCTGTCGACCACGGTGAAGGGCAGCGCGCGGCCGTTCGCGTCGCGCACGGCGCGGATCTCGAAGCCGCCTTCCCAGGTCTGGTAGCGTTTGGCGCGGCGCACTTCGCCCAGGCTCATGCTGTCGCCGCTGACCGTGCGGCTGAGCTCGGCCAGCGAATCGCGCTTGTAGTGGTTCTGGTCGAGCAGCAGCCAGAGGTAGGGCAGGGCGTCGGGCGACTGGTTGCGGTAGGTGATGCGCGCCTTGCCGCTCACCGTGCGCGCGGCCTCGTCGAGCCGGGCCTGGATGTCGTAGTCGACCTTCTGCTGCCAGTAGCGATGGCCCGGCGCACCGGCGGCGTTGCGGTAATCGGTCGGGGTGGGCCAGTCCTCGCCTTCGAGCTGGCGGAACTTGTCCTCGAACGGCGCCTTGGTCTGGCGCAGGGCCTGCGCGCCGGCGTCGGGCGCGAATGCGCCCAGCACCATCGTCAGGGTCGAGAAGATCAGTCCATGCAGGACGACGGGACGCAAGGATGCTGGAATGCCCACGTAGTGTTCCCCGGGAAGTGGACGCCGCCGGACCCCTCTCCCGGGCCGAAACGGACAAACTCCCGATTTTGGCGACCGGTGAGCGCCTGCGACGTATGCCGGAAGTCCCGGTCGGGCGGAATCGGGTCTCGGTCTGCCCGGTCGGACAGGATCGGCACAGGCAGGATCGCCCCCTTTGGCAAAGGGGGCCGACGCGCGCAGCGCGGCGGGGGGATTTGCAGGAGCACGACGGACGGGGCGGCGCGTCGAAGGCCTGATCGGTAAGGCCCCAAATCCCCCGCGGACGCTGCGCGACCGCTGCCCCCTTTTGCAAAGGGGGCAAGCAGATGCGCGCCTGTTTGGCCGATGTCCGGATGTCGTGGAATCAGCGGGAGTGTCAGATGTTCTTCAGCGCCTGGTTGTCCCAGCCCGGGCGCGGTGCGAAGCGCTGGCCGTACTTCGCTTCCAGGGCCTTGAGCTGGCCCAGCAGCACCTCGACGCCGGTGTCGCGGATGTACTGGATCGGGCCGCCGCGGAATGGGGCGAAGCCGGTGCCGAAGATCACGCCGGCGTCGAGCAGTTCGGCATCGGCGACCACGCCCTCGTGCAGCGCGGAGACGGCTTCGTTGAGGAAGGGCAGGATCAGGCGGTCTTCGAGGTCGTCGGGCGCCTTGTACTCGGCCGGCACCTGCGGCTTCT
The DNA here is from genome assembly GCF_042677005.1 of Lysobacter brunescens. Classification (NCBI taxonomy): domain Bacteria; kingdom Pseudomonadati; phylum Pseudomonadota; class Gammaproteobacteria; order Lysobacterales; family Lysobacteraceae; genus Lysobacter; species Lysobacter brunescens. Next base: position 8,300 of record NZ_JBHTIF010000002.1, read on the forward strand.
GCGGCTTGCCGTTTTCCCAGCGGTAGAGACCCTGGCCGTCCTTCTTGCCGCGCTTGCCGGATTCCGGCGGTGCGGCGAGCGCGGCGGGAATCTCCAGGCCGAGGAAGGGCGCGAGTTCCGCGCCGACGCCGGCGGCCACGTCCAGGCCCACCGTGTCGACCAGTTCGACCGGGCCCATCGGCATGCCGAACTTCGTCGCGGCCTTGTCGATCACGGGGCCGGGGATGCCTTCGCTGTAGGCGGTCAGCGCTTCGAGCATGTACGGGAACAGCAGGCGGTTCACGAGGAAGCCCGGCGAACCGGCGACCGGCACCGGCAGCTTGTCGATCGCGCGGCAGAACGCGGCGAGGCGCTTCTCGACCTCGGGCGACATGCCGTTGTGGTGGATGATCTCCACCAGCGGCATCTGCGCCACCGGGTTGAAGTAGTGCAGGCCGGCGAACTGCGCCGGGCGCGCGATGTGCTCGCGCAGCTCGGTCAGCGGGATCGACGAGGTGTTGGTGGTCAGCATCGCCTCGGCCTTCATGCGCGGCTCGACCGAGGTGTACAGGTCGCGCTTGGCCTCGGGCTTCTCGATGATCGCCTCGATCAGCAGGTCGGCCTTGGCCACGCCCGCGCCGTCGAGGTCGCCGACCAAGCGCGCGACGACGTCGGGACGCTTCGCCGGGTCCTTCACGCGCTTTTCGAACAGGGTCTGCGCGCGCTGCAGGGCGCCGTCGATGAAGCGCTGCTCGCGGTCCTGCAGGGTGACGTGGAAGCCCTTGTAGGCAGCCCACGCGGCGATGTCGCCGCCCATCACGCCGGCACCGACCACGTGGACGTGTTCGATGCCGTGGGTCTTGCCGCCCAGGCCTTTCAGACGCTCCTGCAGGAAGAACACGCGGATCAGGTTGCGCGCGGTCGGCGTGCCGGCCAGCTTCACCACCGCCTTGCGCTCGGCGTCGAGGCGCTGCTGGATGCCCAGGCCGGCGCTGCGGCGCCAGGTCTCGATCAGCGCGTACGGCGCCGGGTAATGTTCCTTGCGGGCCTTGCGTGCGGTCATCTGCGCCATCTTCGGCGCGAGGAACTGGCGCGCCGGCCAGGTATTGGTCGCCCAGCCGAGGAAGCGCTGCTTGAACGGGCGTTCGGTACCCTTGAGGCCCAGCGTCGCGGCGGCTTCGACCAGCCCGACCGGGTCCACGACCTTGTCGACCAGACCGATGTTGCGTGCAGCCGACGCCGAGAGCGCGCGGCCGGTCAGCATCATGTCCATCGCCGCCGGCGCGCCGACCAGCTGCGGCAGGCGGGCGCTGCCGCCCCAGCCCGGGAAGATGCCCAGCATCACCTCGGGCAGGCCGATCTTCGTCGACGGGTCGTTCGAGGCCACGCGATACGTGCAGGCCAGCGAGATCTCGGTGCCGCCGCCCATGCAGAAGCCGTGGATCGCGGCGACGGTGGGGAAGGGCAGCTCGGCGATGCGCTGGAACACCTGCTGGCCGCGACGGATGGCGTCGGCGGTGGTGCCCTTGCGGTCGAAGGTCTCGAATTCCTTGATGTCTGCGCCGGCGATGAAGCCCTTGTCCTTGGCCGAGCGTAGCACCAGTGCCTTCGGCGGCTCCAGCACGATGCGTTCGAGCAGCGCCCCCAGTTCGATCAGCACGTCCTGGTTGAAGGTGTTGACCGATTCGCCCTCGCGGTCGAAGGACAGCACCAGCACGCCGTCGTGGCGCGGTTCCAGCCGCCAGTGGCGCAGGCGCAGGCCGTCGAGGCCGGGCAGGGGGGAAGGTCCTGTGGTCATGGGTTCTATTCCATACGCTGGAGAATGGATGAATGATCCGGGGTGGCTTCCGGCGCGTCAATGACGGGGCTGGGCCGGGACGCTGCCCGCCCGGATGCGCCGATCTGAACGCCCCGGCAACCGCCATGCCTTGTGGCAGGGGCGGCACGGCCTCAGATCAGGCGATGTTGCAGCCACGGCGGCCCCGCCGCCACTCGCCGGGAACTTCCCCGGAGGAGTATGGTCCCAACGACCGGTCATCCTGCTGGCCCGGCACGCCCCGAAGGCGATCCGGGCAGGGGCGGCGCGGTCACCACCACGGGAGAGACGGCCTCATGGCCGAGATGACGTCATCGGAAAATGTGGACTTCGAACTGGTCCGGCGGGTGCAGCGGGGCGACAGCGCCGCGTTCGACCTGCTGGTGCGCAAGTACCAGAACCGCGTGGTGGCCCTGATCGGCCGCTACATCCACGACTGGAGCGAATGCCAGGACGTGGCCCAGGAGACCTTCCTCCGCGCCTACCGCGCGCTGGGCAACTTCCGCGGCGACGCCCAGTTCTCCACCTGGCTGCACCGCATCGCGGTGAACACCGCCAAGAACCACCTGGTCGCGCACAAGCGCCGGCCGCCGGGCGAGGACATCGACATCGACGATGCCGAGCAGTTCGAGTCCGCGCTGCGCCTGCGCGACAACGACACCCCCGAACGCGAACTCATGCGCCAGGAGATGGAGCAGACCGTGATGAGCGCGGTCGACGCGCTGCCCGAGGAACTTCGCGCCGCGATCACGCTCAGAGAGGTGGAGGGCATGAGTTACGAGGAGATCGCCCAGCGCATGCAATGTCCGATCGGCACGGTGCGCTCGCGCATCTTCCGCGCCCGCGACGCCATCGACGCACGCCTGCGCCCGCTCATGGATGCGCCGCGCGAGCGCGAACGCGCGATCCGCTGACTTTCGCTCGCCGCGCGCCCGGCAAGCGCCGACAGATTCCAACAGGCTCCGCTCCAACAGGTTCCGCACGCTTCACCGCACTTCGACACCGCACCTCGACGCAAGCCCCCCTCTCCGACATCGAACCACCATGACCGGAATGCACGACATCGACACGAAGCACGACGCCCAGGGCCGGGAATTCCACCGCGAGCGCCTCTCCGCGATGATGGACGACGCGCTGTCTGCGGACGAATCCCGCTTCCTGCTGCGTCGCATGGAACACGATGACGAACTCGCCGACTGCTGGCAGCGCTGGCAGTTCTATGGCGACGCCATGCGCGGCGGCGCCGGCCGCGCCTTGCCTGCCGACTTCGCCCAGCGCGTCGGCCGCGCGATCGCCAACGACATCGCCGAAGCCGAGGTCGCGCCGATCCGCGTCGCCCGGGGCGGGCGGTCCTTCCTCTACTGGGGCGGTGGCGCCGCGCTGGCCGCCTCGGTCGCGCTGGCCGCGCTGTTCGGCACGCGCCTCGACACCCCGGCCGCCGGCGACCTGCAGATCGCCGGGGCGACTTCGCCCGCTGCCGCCACGCTGCCGGTTCCGGCGCCGGCCCCGCAGCTGCCGTCCGTGCCCGAACCCACGCCTGGCCTGACGCCGGGTACCGTCGGGGCCGTGGCTGCCGCGACCGTCGTTGCTGCCGCCGCCGTTTCCGAGCAGCGTCGCGACACCAAGCCCAGGCTCATGGCCGCCTCGCGCGCCATGTCCGAGCGGACCTCCGAACGCGCCGCGCTGGCCTCCGCAGCCCCGTCCTCGGTGCAGAACCCGTCCCGTGCGCGCCAGGGCGCGGCGTCTTCTGCCGCCGTCGATGCGTCGGTGCAGACCTACGCCGCCGTCGATGCCTCGCGCGCCGCAGCGCCGGGGATGTCGCCGGCGCAGGGCTCGAAATCCTGGCCCCGCGCGCTGGTGCCGGGTGCGTCGCAGTCGGACGAGGTGATGGTGACCTATCCGATCGAAACCACGCGTCGCTCGCCGTTCCAGCCCGACTTCGTGCCCCTGATCGACGCCTCCCAGGCCGAGCAGGCCGGTCGCGGGCACTGAGGCTCGCCCGCCCGGTGCCTCGCGGCACCGGCAGGAGGCGATCGGCATGACGGCGCGTCCGCAGCGTCGTCCGTCGCCCCACGCACATGACGCCCCTACATTTTCCTTTCCGTCTTTGTCGAGGATCTCACGCCCGATGAAATCGTCGCTCCGTACCCTTTCGCTCGTCGCGGCCACCGCTGCCGCCACCGCAACCGCCACGGTGGTGGTGCCGATCACCGCACGCTCGCCCGTCGTGCCGCCCGTTGCCGGACAGGTCGCCGCCGAGCCGGCCGCCGCCCCGCAGCTGGTCACCGGCCTGCCGGACTTCACCCAGCTCGTCGACCACGTCGGCCCGGCGGTGGTCAGCATCGTCGCCACCGGCTCGGCGCGCAGCCCGATGATGCGCGGCCAAGGCCCGCAGCAGATTCCCGAAGACCAGATCCCCGAATTCTTCCGCCGCTTCTTCGGCCCGGATACGCCTTTCCCCGGTGGCCCGGGCGGCGGACGCGGCCAGGGGCCGGACGATGAGGACGAGGTGGTCGGTCCGCAGAGCGCCTCGCAGGGCAGCGGCTTCCTGATCTCGGCCGACGGCTACGTGCTGACCAATCATCACGTCGTCGACCGCGCCGACAAGATCCGCGTGCGTCTCGCCGACCGCCGCGAATTCGAGGCCAAGCTGGTCGGCAGCGACGCGCAGTCCGATGTCGCCGTGCTCAAGGTCACCGCCAGCGGCCTGCCGTTCCTGCGCACCGGCGACTCGAAGAAGCTCAAGCCCGGCCAGTGGGTGGTCGCGATCGGCTCGCCGTTCGGTCTTGAACACTCGGTCACCGCCGGCATCGTCAGCGCCATCGGCCGCAGCACCGGCGGCGAGCAGCGCTACGTGCCTTTCATCCAGACCGACGTCGCGATCAATCGCGGCAACTCCGGCGGCCCGCTGCTCAACACGCGCGGCGAGGTGGTCGGCATCAACTCGCAGATCTTCAGCAATTCCGGCGGCTACATGGGCGTGAGCTTCGCCATTCCCATGGACGTGGCGATGAACGTCACCGACCAGATCAAGACCCGCGGCAAGGTCGAGCGCGCCCAGTTGGGTGCGGTGGTCGGCACGGTGACGGCGGACACCGCCAAGGGCTTCGATCTGCCCGACACCCGGGGTGCCCTGGTGACCGAAGTACGCCCGGGCAGCCCGGCGGAGAAGGCCGGCATCGAGCCGGGTGACGTCATCCGTGCGGTCGACGGCGCGCAGATCAACGACTTCAGCGACCTGCCGCCGGCGATCGGCAGCCGGGCGCCGGGCACCTCGGTCACGCTCTCGATCCTGCGCGCCGGCAAGCCCATCGAGCGCAAGGTCACCCTGACCCGCCTCGACGAAGGCGACGGTCCGACCCCTACCGTCGCGGGCGACGGCGGCAAGCCCGCCGAGGCGGCCTCGGGCAACAAGCTCGGCCTGATCGGCCAGGACCTGGATGCCGACGACCGCCGCAGCCTGAGCCTGCGCCCCGGCGAGGGCGTGGGCCTGGCCCGGATCGAGGGCAAGGCCGCGCGCGCCGCCAACCTGCGCCCGGGCGACATCGTCCTGCGCGTCGGCACCACCCCGGTCGGCAGCGTCGCCGCCATGGACCGCGAACTGGCGAAGTTCCGCGCCGACCAGACCGTGATGCTGCTGATCCGTCGCGGCGGCGCCACGTCCTTCGTCGCGGTCAGCCCGCTGGAGGAGCGCAAGTAAGCGGCCAGGCGCCACGCCCGATGCTTCCACATCGCCCGGTCCGGCCCCGCCGGCCGGGCGATCGCGTTCCCGGGCCGCCGTTCGGCCGACCTCCGGCGGTGAATCCCCGGGGGTGTGCGATAATCCGTCGTTTTCCCCTCAAGGCCGCCGACGGCCGCCGCCGACGACCATGACCGACTCCATGCGGAACATCCGCAACTTCTCCATCATCGCCCACGTCGACCACGGCAAATCGACCCTGGCCGACCGCATCATCCAGCTCTGCGGCGGCCTCGAGGCCCGCGAGATGGAAGCGCAGGTGCTCGACTCCAACCCGATCGAGCGCGAGCGCGGCATCACCATCAAGGCGCAGTCCGTCTCGCTGCCGTACAAGGCGAAGGACGGCGAGACCTACTTCCTCAACTTCATCGACACCCCCGGCCACGTCGACTTCAGCTACGAGGTCAGCCGCTCGCTGGCCGCCTGCGAAGGCGCGCTGCTGGTGGTCGACGCCGCGCAGGGCGTCGAGGCGCAGTCCGTCGCCAACTGCTACACCGCCGTGGAGCAGGGCCTGGAAGTCGTGCCGATCCTCAACAAGATCGACCTGCCCACCGCCGACATCGAACGCGCCAAGAGCGAGATCGAGGCGGTCATCGGCATCGATGCCACCGACGCCGTGGCGATCAGCGCCAAGACCGGCCTGAACATCGTCGACGTGCTCGAAGCCATCGTCCACCGCATCCCGCCGCCGAAGCCGCGCGACACCGACAAGCTGCAGGCGCTGATCATCGACTCCTGGTTCGACAACTACCTCGGCGTGGTGTCGCTGGTGCGCGTGATGCAGGGCGAGATCAAGCCCGGCGACAAGCTGCTGGTGATGTCCACCGGCCGCGCGCATCAGGTCGAGAACGTCGGCGTGTTCACGCCCAAGCGCAAGGTGCTGCCGAAGCTGGGCGCCGGCGAGGTGGGCTGGGTCACCGCCAGCATCAAGGACGTCCACGGCGCGCCGGTCGGCGATACGCTGACCCGCAACCAGGACCCGGCGCCGCATCCGCTGCCGGGCTTCCAGGAAATGCAGCCGCGTGTGTTCGCCGGCCTGTTCCCGGTCGACGCCGAGGACTACCCGGACCTGCGCGAGGCGCTGGAGAAGCTGCAGCTCAACGACGCCGCGCTGCGCTTCGAGCCGGAAAGCTCCGAGGCGATGGGCTTCGGCTTCCGCTGCGGCTTCCTCGGCATGCTGCACATGGAGATCGTCCAGGAGCGCCTCGAGCGCGAGTACGACCTCAACCTCATCACCACCGCGCCGACCGTGGTCTACGAAGTGCTGAAGACCGACGGCAGCGTGATGTCGCTCGACAACCCGGCCAAGCTGCCGCCGGTGAACCACGTCGACGAGATCCGCGAACCGATCATCCGCGCCAACATCCTCACGCCGCCGGACTACGTCGGCAACTGCATCACGCTGTGCGAGGAGAAGCGCGGTTCGCAGATCGGCATCACCTACATGGGCAACCAGGTGCAGATCAGCTACGAGCTGCCGATGGCCGAGGTGGTGCTGGACTTCTTCGACAAGCTCAAGTCGGTCTCGCGCGGTTACGCCTCGCTGGACTACCACTTCCTGCGCTTCGACGCCGGCCCGTTCGTCCGCGTGGACACGCTGATCAACGGCGATCGCGTCGATGCGCTGTCGATCATCGTCCATCGCAGCCACGCCGACCGCCGCGGCCGCGAGCTGTGCGAGAAGATGAAGGACCTGATTCCGCGCCAGATGTTCGACGTCGCCATCCAGGCCGCGATCGGTTCGCAGATCATCTCGCGCAGCACGGTCAAGGCGCTGCGCAAGAACGTGCTGGCCAAGTGCTACGGCGGCGACGTCAGCCGCAAGCGCAAGCTGCTGGAGAAGCAGAAGGAAGGCAAGAAGCGCATGAAGCAGGTCGGCCGCGTGGAGATTCCGCAGGAAGCCTTCCTCGCCGTGCTGCAGGTGGACAGCAAGTAAGGTCGGTCGATACCCCGGCCACCCGGATCCACGACGCAGCACGCCCGCGACCCCCATCCCCGATCCCGTTCCGAAGGAAGTCCCATGGTCTGGTTCGAAATCCTACTGGTCACGCTGACCCTGCTGTCCGGCGTCATCTGGCTGCTCGACAAGCTGATCTTCGCCAAGCGTCGTGCGAGGGCCGACGGCCTGCTCGACGAGGCCTCGGAACCGGTCGTGGTGGATTACGCCCGCGCGTTCTTCCCGGTGCTGGCGGTGGTGCTGATGCTGCGCAGCTTCGTGGCCGAGCCCTTCCGCATTCCGTCCAGCTCGATGATGCCGACCCTGCTGATCGGCGACTTCATCCTGGTCAACAAGTACGCCTATGGCCTGCGCCTGCCGGTCACCAACCGGAAAGTGATCGAGGTCGGCCAGCCCGAGCGCGGCGACGTGGTCGTGTTCCGCTACCCCGGCCGCGGCCCCAGCGATCCGAACACCGGCCTGGATTACATCAAGCGCGTGATCGGCCTGCCCGGCGACACCGTCAGCTATCGCGACAACCAGCTCAGCATCAACGGCAAGACCCTGGAGTACACCCCGGTCGGCGAGTACGTCGGCAAGGGCCCGGGCGTGGAGATGACCGGCGCGACCGAACTGCGCGAGAAGCTGCCCGGCCGCGAGCACGCCGTGCTCGAGATCACCCACCTGCCGGTGGTCGATCAGGGCGAGGGCGAATGGGTCGTGCCGCCGGGTCACTATCTCGTGATCGGCGACAATCGCGATCGCAGCGAAGATGGTAGATTCTGGGGCATGCTTCCGGAGGACAGACTCCGCGGCAAGGCCTTCCTGGTCTGGTTGAACTGCAGCGGTTGGTTCTGCCGCAACAGTTTCGACACGTCCCGGATCGGCAACGACATTCCCTGACCGGGCGGCGCCCGGCCGGGTGCGTCCACCACCACATCGTCACAGTGCCATTGGGGAGTTCGAACCATGCGACGTCACCAGAGCGGTATGACCCTGATCAGTTTCCTCGTCACCGCAGCGGTGGTGGGGTTCTTCCTCTTCATCGTCATGAAGCTGTTCCCGATGTACAAGGAATTCTTCGAGGTCAAGAGCGCGCTCAAGGGCCTGGCCAACGAGGCCGGCATCGCCCACGAGCAGCCGGCGCAGATCAAGGAAAAGCTGTTCAAGCGCATGAGCATCAACTACGTGTCGAACGTGAAGAACGAGCACGTGAAGGTCGAGAACAAGGGCGGCGGCCAGATGGTCCTCGTCAACTACGAAGTGCGCGTCCCGCTGTTCTACAACCTCGATGCGGTCGGCAAGTTCAATGCCGAGCAGTCGCTGTCCGGCGGTGCCGCGTCCGCGCCGGCGCTCTGATCCTGCGGCAGTGGCGAGCGGTTTCCCTGCGGGCATGACCGGACAGTCGTTCGGCCATGCCTTCCGCGACCCGGCGCTGCTGCAGCGCGCGCTGACCCACCGCAGCGCTGCGCCCGCGCACAACGAACGCCTGGAATTCCTCGGCGACGCCCTGGTCGGCGCCATCGTCGCCGAAGCCCTGTACACCCGCTGGCCGCGCGCGGTCGAGGGCGAACTCACCCGTGCCCGCGCCGAACTGGTCCGCGAGTCCTCGCTCGCCGCGCTGGCGCGCCGACTCGACCTGGGCACGCGCATCGTGCTCGGTCCGGGCGAGATGAAATCCGGCGGCCACCGCCGCGACTCCATCCTCGCCGACGCCTTCGAAGCCCTGGTCGCCGCCATCTACCTCGACGCCGGTTTCGAGACCTGTCGCGCCGTGGTGCTGCCCTGGTTCGCCGAGGCCATCGACGCCCTGCCGCCGCCGCACAAGCTCGGCAAGGACGCGAAGACCCGGCTGCAGGAATGGCTGCAGGCCCGCCAGTGGCCCCTGCCGGTCTACTCGCTGCTCTCCGAGAGCGGCGAGGAGCATGCCAAGGTCTTCGTTGCCGAATGCACGCTCGTCGATCGCGACCTGCGCCGGCAGGGCGAGGCGGGGTCCCGACGCGCCGCCGAACAGCTCGCCGCCGAGGCGGTCCTGGACGCGCTCGGCGCCTGATCCGTCCGGGATGTCGACCCGGCATGGCGACGCCGCACGTCGCCCGGGGTCGCCCTGACCGATATCCGTCGCTGCCGGCGCATCCGGTGCCGGTACAATCCCCCGATGAGCGAATCCCCTTACCGCGCCGGCCACGTCGCCGTCCTCGGCCGACCCAACGTCGGCAAGTCCACCCTGATCAACGCCCTCGTCGGCACCAAGGTCAGCATCGTCTCCCCCCGGCCGCAGACCACCCGGCACCGCATGCTGGGCATCGCCACTTTCCCGGAAGGCCAGCTGGTGCTGGTCGACACCCCCGGCATCCATGCCGACAAGGGCAAGGCCACGGCCTCGGCCATGCACCGGATGATGAACCGCGCCGCGCGCGGCGCGCTGGAAGGCGTGGACGCCGCATTGCTGGTCATTCGCGCCGGGCAGTGGAGCGACGAGGACACCCTGGCCTATGACGCGCTGAAGGGCGCGGGCATCCCGGTCGTGCTGGTGGTGAACCAGGTCGACCGCTATCCCGACAAGACCGAATTGCTGCCGTTCCTGCAGACGGTGAACGAAGGCCGCGAGTTCGCCAGCCTGCATCCGGTGTCCGCGCTCAAGCGCAGCGGCCTGCAGCCGCTGGTGAAGACCGTGCTCGGCCTGCTGCCCGAGCAGGACGCGCTGTACGGCGAGGACGAGATCACCGACAAGAGCCAGCGCTTCCTCGCCGGCGAGCTGGTCCGCGAACAGCTGATGCGCCAGCTCGGCGCCGAACTGCCGTACGCGACCACGGTCGAGATCGAACGCTTCGAGGAAGAGATGGCCAAGCGCAAGGGCGCGCCGCCGGAACCGATGTACCGCATCGGCGCGGTGATCTTCGTCGAACGCGAAAGCCAGAAGGCCATCGTCATCGGCAAGGGCGGCGCCCGCCTGCGCGAGATCGGCACCAAGTCGCGCCAGCAGATGGAACGCATGTTCGGCTGCAAGGTCTTCCTCGAAACCTGGGTCCGCGTCCGCGAAGGCTGGTCCGACGACGAAGCGGCGCTGAAGGCGTTCGGGTACACGGAGTAAGCCAATGAAGTGCGGCTCGCAGATGTTTCTCATGGCGCTGGTCATGGCGCTCACCAGTTCCGCGAACGCTGCCGGTGCCGGCAAGCGATACGAAGTGCGGTTTCCTGCGTCGTTCGTGACCACGGCAGAGGATCTCGCGATCGATCATGTCAATTTCGTCGTAGCGTGCGGTGAGATCGTGGCTGTCGAACATGTGCCTTCCGATTGGAATATCGGTGTCTCTCGCCCGATTTCCGGCCAGGTCGGTTTCGACGCAAGCGCGGGGCATGGTGCCAGTGCATTGAAGAACCTGTCCGAACTCGATGGCGTCATCGTCGTATCAAGTCTCGACAAGAGATGTTTCGGGTTCTCCATGGCCACTGCATCGAGCATGCGCGGCGAATGGGAGCGAAACATCGACGGCATGCGCTTGGTCGAACGCCCATCGTCGAGATGAGCGGCGTTCCGGCCAGCGCTGCCTGTGCTCTCCGCATCGATTGATTCGATGCGCTACGCCGCCGAACCCGCCTTCGTCCTCCATGCCCGCGCCTGGCGCGAGACCAGCCTGCTGGTCGAGGTGCTGAGCCGCGAGCACGGCCGCGTCGGCCTGGTGGCGCGTGGCGTGCAGGGGCCGAAGAAACACGTGCTGCGTGCGGCGCTGCAGCCGTTGCAGCACATCCGGTTCGATGGCGTGCAGCGCGGCGAATTGGCGCAGCTGTCGAGTGCCGAAGCCATCGACGAAGCACCGCGCCTGCAGGGCGAGGCGATGCTGGCGGGCTTCTATCTCAACGAACTCATGCTCCGCCTCGCGCCGCGCCACGATGGCCACGGCGAGCTGTACGCGATCTACGGCGAGACCCGCGCGCGCCTGGCGCTGACCGACCTGTCGCTGGCGTGGACGCTGCGCCGCTTCGAGCGCGACCTGCTGGAGGCGCTGGGCGTCGGCTTCGCCTGGGACTGCGACGGCGACGGTCGCGACATCGATCCGGCCGCGCGCTACGTGCTCGATGCTGAACACGGCCCGCGCCGCATGCTCGGCGATGCCGGTCGCGCTGGCCGCAGCGAAACCGCCACCGGGCGCGCGCTGCTCGACCTCGGCGCCGACATCGAGCCCTGCGCCGAGGACATGCCCGGCCTGCGCCGCGTGATGCGCGTGCTGCTGCTCCACCACCTCGGCGGACGCGGGCTCAAATCCTGGGAATTGATCGCGGCCTTGCCGCGTGGCGGCGATGCGAATGCATCTGCGTCCCGGGACGGGGATGCGCCCACTCCGACCCTTTCCCGCGACGCTGTGGAGGGGATGACGCCGGGCGATTGAGTGACCCGTTGAGGCGACGCGCTTCGCTCCCTCCCCCGCGAGCGGGGGAGGGTTGGAGTGGGGGCAAGGATTTCACGCGACCACTGCGCGCATCGTGCCGTCCACCGCATCCTCGAACTGCGCGAAGGCTTCGCGCGACAGCGGCGCATCACGCAGCGCCAGCACTGCCACCAGCACCCGCGCCGCGCCGACGAAACCGCAGGAGGCCTGCAGCTTGTGCAGTTCCGCGCGCACTGCATCGGCATCCGCACGCGCGAGCGCGTCGGCGATGCGCATGCGCACCGCGGGCAGTTCGCCGAGGAACAGGCCGCGCATGGTCTCGACCAGCGCGGCATTGCCGTTCAGTGCGCGCAGCGCAACCGCATCGTCCCAGATCGGCGAGGTTGCCCCGTCTTTGTCGTCGTCGTCGCGAGGCGGGCAGTCGTCCTTCGGTCCTCTCTTCCTGTTGGCACCCAGCGCCTGCCGCACCGCCGCCTGCAGCGCCGCCACGCCCAGCGGCTTGCGCAACACATCGGCGAAACCGGCGTCGATCAGCGCGTCGCGTTCTTCCGGGCGCGCATCGGCGGTATGCGCGAGCGCGGGCGTCGTCAGCCCGTGCATGCGCCATCGCGCCAGCAGTTCGCCGCCGGTGCCATCGGGCAGGTTGGCGTCGAACAGCCACAGCGCATGACGGGTGTCGCGCAGCGTCTCGGCCTCGGCCAGCGAGCCGGCGACATCGACCCGCGCGGGCAGGGCTTCGAGCGCGGTGGTCAGGAAGGCGGCGCTGACCGGGTCGTCTTCCAGCAGCAGGAGGCGGGGCAGGGCGGGATCGGCATTCATTGCGCTTCGATTACTCTGGCATCCATGTCGCGCCGCATCTTACCCAAGCCCGATGATCGAGCCTCGCCTGCGTGGCGCCGGCTGATCGGCGCATGCCTGCTCTTGGGGATCCTGCTGTCGATCGTGCCGAGCGCCCGGGCGCGCACCGCGACCGCCACGATTCAGCGCATCGGCACCGGGCTGGCCACGCTCGAACGCGTGCAGGTGCGCCTGGCCTGGCCGAAGGACGCCGCCTCGGGTCGTCTGCAGCTGCGCGTCGGGCATCTGGTCGCGCCTTCGCTGGGCTACGATTTCCGCGATGTCGACTGGAGCTGTCCGCTCACCCGTACCGGCGATGGTGCATGGCGCTGCGAGGGCGACCTGCGCGCCGGGCGCGGGCCGGCGCTGCGCTTCGGCATCGACCTGGGCGTGGCGCATACCGACGCCTGGTTGGTGCGCGGCGAGTCCCGCATCGATGTCCGGCGCCAGGCCGCCGTGCCCGACGACACCCGCATCGACCTGACCCGCGTGCCGCTGGCCTGGACCCAGGCGCTGCTCGCGCAGGCCTGGTCCGATGCGCGCCTGACCCGGGGGCAGGGCGACGCCCGACTCGTGGTCTCCGCGCCGGCCGACGGTCCGGTGCGCGTCGCCGGGCCGCTGAGCCTGCGCGGCGTCGGCCTCGAAACCGCCGACGCCAGCATCGCCGCCGACAACCTCGGCGGCCGTTTCGCGCTGGAAATGCGCTTCGCCGACACGACCACGCGCATCGACCTCGACGGCGCGCTGCAGGGCGGCGAACTGCTCGCTGCCGGCGCCTACGTCGCGCTGCCGTCGACGCCGGTCGGCCTGCGCGTGTCCGCTGTCGGCGATGGCGCCGGCTGGCGCCTGCCGACGCTGCGCTGGGACGACGGCAGCAGCCTGCGGGTCGAAGGCAGCGCCGGCGTCGCGCCCGACGGCTTGCTGCGCGCGCTCGATCTGGCACTGGACAGCGCCGACCTGTCGCCGGTGGCCGAACGCTACCTGTCTGCGTGGCTGGGCAGCTTCGGCCTGGGCAAGTTGCGGCTCGGCGGCGCGCTGCAGGCCCGGGTCCGGCTCGATGCCGGCGCGCTGCGCGGTGTCGATGCGCGTTTCGACGATGTCGCGGTGGTCGAACCCGACGGCCGTTTCGCGTTCGAGGGCATCGAAGGCGACCTGCGCTTTTCGACCGATGCGCCGGTCGAGGGCCTCATCGGCTGGCGTGGCGGCCGGCTCTATGGCCTGGACTTCGGCGCCGTCGGCCTGCCGCTGCGCAGCGCCGATGGCGTGATCGAGCTGCAGCAGGCGGCCGCCGTGCCCTTCGCGGGCGGCGCACTGCGCTTCGAACGCTTCCGCCTGCAGCCGCCGCTCGGCGACCGGCCCACGCAGGCCGGGTTCGCGCTGGATGTCGAGGATCTCGATCTCGGCACGCTGGCGAAAAGCCTCGGCTTGCCCGCGTTCCGCGGCACGCTGGCCGGGCGCATCCCCGACGCGCGCTATGCCGACGACCGGCTGGTGTTCGAAGGCGGCCTGGAGACGGACGTGTTCGATGGCCGCGTGCGGGTCGCATCGCTCGCGATGGAACGCCCGTTCGGCGTCGCGCCCACGCTGTCGGCAGACCTCACCCTCGACGATCTCGATCTGCTCGCGGTCACCGAGGTCTTCGACTTCGGCAGCATCAGCGGCCGACTGGACGGTCGCATCGACGGACTCCGCCTCGTCGACTGGACCGCCACCGCCTTCGACGCCGAACTTCGCACGCAGCCCCGGCGCGGCGTGAAGCAGCGGATCAGCCAGCGCGCGGTGCAGAACATCTCCAGCGTCGGCGACGCCTCGTTCGTGACCAGCCTGCAGGGCCAGCTGATCGGCCTGTTCGACGACTTCGGCTACCGGCGCATCGGCATCGCCTGCCGCCTGCGCAACCAGGTCTGCGAGATGTCCGGCCTCGACGGCAGCGGACCGACCACGGGACGTCCTGCGCCGGGAAGTTCCGGTTCAGGCACCGGCGGATTTACTATCGTCGAAGGTTCGGGGGTTCCGCGCCTGAACGTGGTGGGCTTCAATCGCAGGGTGGATTGGCCGACGCTCGTCGAACGCCTGCAGGCGGTCGGCAGCGGCGACCTCAAGCCGGTGGTGGAATGACCCGCCGCCCATCGTCCGGGCAACGCTGCGACCGCAGCGCCATCATCAGGAGAACCAAGATGTTTCGTTTGCTGGGTGCATCCACCGTCGCCGCGCTCGCGCTGACCGCGTGCGTCACGATCAACGTGTATTTCCCCGCGGCCGAAGCCCGCGAGGCCGCCAAGGAATTCGTCGAGAAGGTGCTCGACCAGGCCGCGCAGCCGGCCAAGCCCGAAGGCGGCGGTGGCGGCATGGCGATGGAACTGCCGCGCTTCGATCCGCTGATGCTCATCGGCATCGCCCCGGCCCACGCCCAGTCGCAGCCCGACTTCAACATCAAGACGCCGGCGATCACCGCGATCCAGGCGCGCATGGAGCAGCGCTTCGACAGCGCCCTGCGTCCGCATTTCGACACCGGCGCGCTCGGCTTCACCGAGGACGGCCTGGTCGTGGTCCGCGACGCCGCCGCGCTGCAGCTCAAGGACCGCGTGCCGGTCAACAACGCCGTCGCCGACGAGAACCGCGACCGCAAGGCGGTCTACCGCGAGATCGCCGTCGCCAACGGCCATCCGGAGTGGGAAGGCCAGATCCGCAGCGTGTTCGCGAAGCAGTGGGTCGACAGCGCGAAGTCCGGCTGGTGGTACCAGCGCGGCGGGGCTTGGAAGCAGAAATAAGCGCTTTCCGTCCGCATCCGTGTCACTGCGACGCCCGCCCTCCGGCGGGCGTCGTCGCGTCCGGACATGAGACAATCGCCGGCTCGCCAGCTCACAGATCCCGCCCGTGGCCCGCAACCGCATCGACCAGACCCCGTTTCCGATCGACATCCTCGACCTGAGCCACGACGGCCGGGGCGTGGCCCGCTGGCCGGAGGGCTCGCCGCATGCCGGCAAGGCGATCTTCGTGTCCGGCGCGCTGCCGGGCGAGCGGGTGATGGCCAAGCAGACCGCGAAGTCGCGGCATTTCGACGAGGCCGCCACGGTCGAGGTGCTCAGCGCATCGCCGGATCGCGTCGACGCGCGCTGCCCGCATTTCGGCACCTGCGGCGGCTGCGTGCTGCAGCATCTCGCCGAGGACAAGCAGATCCACGCCAAGCAGCAAGTGCTGCTCGACAACCTGCAGCGCATCGGCCACGTCCAGCCGGGCACGCTGTTGCCGCCGCTGACCGACGCGGCCTGGGGCTATCGCCGCAAGGGCCGGCTGTCGGTGCGTCGCGTCGAGAAGAAGGACAAGACCCTGGTCGGGTTCCGCGAGGCCGATCCGCGCTTCGTCGCCGACCTCGGCGAATGCCATACGGTCATTCCGCAGATCGGCCTGAAGCTCGGCGCGATCTCCGCTCTGGTCGACGGCATGGACGCGCGCCGCGATATCCCGCAGATCGAATTCATCGCCGGCGACGCCACGGTGGCGCTGGTGTTCCGTCATCTCCATCCGCTGGGCGAGCGCGACCGCGAGGCGCTGGTCGCCTTCGCGAAAGAACACGGTTTCGCGATCTTCCTGCAGCCCGGCGGCATCGACTCGGTGCATCCGCTGTGGCCTGAGCAGGCGCCGCTGTCGTTCGCGCTGCCGCAGTGGAACGTCGAACTCAACTTCCGGCCGCTGGACTTCATCCAGGTCAACGCCGGCCTGAACCAGAAGATGATCGCGCGCACGCTCGAACTGCTGGACGTGCAGGCCGAGGATCGCGTGCTCGATCTGTTCTGCGGCCTCGGCAACTTCACCCTGCCGCTGGCGCGCGTCGCGCGCGAGGTCGTGGGTGTGGAAGGCGAGGCCGGCCTGGTGGCGCGTGCCCGCGAGAACGCGACGCACAATACGCTCGACAACGTGCAGTTCCACGCCGCCGATCTCGCCCAGGACCTGTCCGGACACGCGTGGATGAAAGCCGGCTTCGACCGCCTGCTGCTGGATCCGCCGCGCTCCGGCGCGGACGGCGTGCTCAAGCAGCTGTCGCTGAAGGGCCTGAAGCGGATCGTCTACGTCAGCTGCCATCCCGGCTCGCTGGCGCGCGATGCTGGCTACCTGGTCAACGAACGCGGCTGGAAGCTCGTGTCCGCTGGCGTGATGGACATGTTCCCGCACACCGCACACGTCGAATCGATCGCGGTGTTCGAACCGAAGTGAGCGGCGACGCGCGACGCCGGCTCAGGCCTGGCGCGGCGCGTGTTCGCGGACCTGGGATTCGATGGCCTGCGACTCCATGGCCTGCGCCTGCACGGGGTTCTGGTGCGCGATGGCCATGTCGACCTGGTGGCTGCTCGCCTCGATCGACAACGCTCGGGCCTGTTGCAGGTCCACGCTGACATGCACCGCGTTCGGTGCCTCGGGCACCGGATGGTTGATCGCGAACAGACGCTCGCCGTTCTGAGCGACTCCGAACGAGAGCTGCGACGGATCCCCGACGTGCTGCGCGAAGGCCGGCTCTGCGGCGATCCGCGCGGTCAGCGCGGCGGCGACATTCGCCTGCTCGGCGGGTCCGATCGCGGCCTGCGCGGGCGCCAGTTCGGTCACGGCCTTGAGCGCGGCCCCGTAGAGCGGGGCGTGCGGATGCGCGGGGTCGTCCAGTCGCACGGTGTCGCGCGTGGTCGCAGCAGGTGCCTTGCGGTCGATCGCCGTGTCCACCGGAGCCTCGCCGTCGCGTTCGACGCGCGTCCCGCCGCCGCCACCCGAGCCCGATGCGCCTGTGTCTTCGTTCTTTTCGACCGGACCGCGCGCATTGCCGCCACCGCTGGCCTTGCCCGTATCGGCCTCGCCGTCAGTCCTGACCCGCACGTCATCGCTACCCGGGTGGCCTCGCTCGGCGCGCGGCGTACCGTGTCCATGCCGATGCCCGCGCTCGCCGTCCGCCTGCGGACGCCGGCGGCCACGGCCGCGTCGCCCGCCCATCGCCAGGCTGTCGTCTTCGTCGATCCCGTCGTCGTGGTGCTTGCGCGCGGCGACGATCCGGCGCTGTTCGGCGATCGGCAGCTTGCGCTCGTGGGGCAGCAGCATCGTGCCGCCGTCGCCGCCGTTGTCGAATCCCAGGCCGTCGCTGGAGCCATCTCCGCCCGGCGTGTCGAGCATGTCCATGGCCATGGAATCGCCGCGTTCGCGGTCGTCGTGGGTGCTCGCCGCGCCGTGCGGCACGGAAGCATCGGCGCGGTCCTTGGGGGTCTCGCTGCGCATGGCATGTGTCCTGGTTGTGGTGGACGATCGGCGTTCGTCGGTATCGCCTGGTGGGCCGAGAATGTTAAAAATTCGCTAATGCCGGGCAACCGTTTTCATGCTAGCACGCGAGCGCGAGGTGCTGCGATGGGGGCTGCGGGTGTCGCCCGGGTGGCCCGACCGGCGGCGCAGCGGGGCGAACGGCGTCGAAATCGACGGTTTCGTGCAGGAGAGGCGCGCGGAAGTTCTAGAATAGTCGGCCCGGATGCAGGACAGGACGCAAACCGAGCGTGGCCGTCGAAATCGAACGCAAATTCCTGGTGGTCAACGACCGCTGGCGCGCCCAGGCCCACCGCGTGGTGCCGATGGCGCAGGGCTACCTGAACGACCAGGCGTCGATGGACAGCGGCGCCCAGCGCGCCTCGGTCCGCGTGCGACTGGAGGGCGACGAAGCCCGGTTGAACCTGAAATCCCGCGAGCTGGGGCATACCCGCCAGGAATTCGACTACGTCATCCCGGTCGAGGACGCACGCGCGCTGCTCGCACTGTGCGTCGGCGGGTTGATCGACAAGCGCCGCCACCTGGTCGAACACGGCGACCACCTGTGGGAAGTCGACGAATTCCTCGGCGACAACGCCGGCCTGGTGGTCGCCGAGATCGAGCTGTCCTCGGCGGACGAGGCGTTCGAGCGCCCCGACTGGCTCGGGGCCGAAGTCACCGACGCCTCGCGTTACTACAATCTCGCGCTGGCTTCGCGTCCGTATTCGCGCTGGAGCGATGCCGAGCGCGCGGGCTCCGAGGCGGCGCCGCCGGTGGTGCGCGCCGGATGATCGGCGGCACACGGAGGTGTCGTGGCCGGAACGGGGGCGGGCCCGTGACGGTGGACGCGCAAGCCGGCGCCGGCCGGTCCCGCTGCAGTGGCCCCTTCCGCGGACGGAGCGGGGTCGACCTTCACCCAAGAGAATCCTCCCCATGCTCGTAATCGGCGTCGCCGGTACCGAACTCACCGCGCAGGAGCGCGACTGGCTGCAGCACGACGCCTGCGCCGGCGTGATCCTGTTCAAGCGCAATTTCGTCTCGAAGACCCAGGTCGCGGAGCTGTCCGCCGCCATCCGCGAGGCCGCCGCGCGTCCGCAGCTGCTGTGCGTCGACCAGGAAGGTGGTCGCGTGCAGCGTTTCCAGGAAGGCTACAGCGCGCTCCCGCCACTGGAGGCTTTCGGTCGCCTGTACGCCCGCGACGCTGCGCGCGCGCTGGCGCTGGCCGAGGAGCATGCCTGGCTGATGGCCAGCGAAGTGCGCGCGACCGGCGTCGACCTGAGCTTCGCGCCGGTAGTCGATCTGGGTCGCGGCAATCT
This sequence comes from Lysobacter brunescens, assembly GCF_042677005.1. Lineage (NCBI taxonomy): Bacteria > Pseudomonadati > Pseudomonadota > Gammaproteobacteria > Lysobacterales > Lysobacteraceae > Lysobacter > Lysobacter brunescens. The sequence continues at coordinate 27,588 of NZ_JBHTIF010000002.1, forward strand.
CGCGATCGGCAACCGTGCGTTCTCGACCGAGCCGGAGATCGTCTCCGAATTCACCCGCGCCTACGTGCGCGGCATGCACGCCGCCGGCATGGCCGCGACGATCAAGCATTTCCCCGGCCATGGCACCGTGCGCGAAGACACGCACTTCGACGTGGCGGTGGACCATCGCACGCTCGACGAGCTGCGCGCGACCGACCTCGTGCCGTTCGCCGCCGGCATCGCCGCGAACGCCGAGGCGGTGATGCTGGCGCATGTGACCTATCCGCAGGTCGCGCCGGAACCCGCCGGCTATTCGCCGTTCTGGATCGAGACGATCCTGCGCCAGGAGATGGGCTTCCGCGGCGTGGTCTTCTCCGACGACATCGGCATGGCCGCCGCGTTCTCCGCCGGCGGCATCAAGCAGCGCATCGACGCGCACCTGGATGCCGGCTGCGACGTGGTCCTGGTCTGCCATCCGGAGCTGGTCGAGGAATCGCTCGACGCGGTGAAGGGGCGGGCACTGCAGCAGGACATCTGCGCGAGCCTGATGGGGCGCGGTGAGCAGGCCTGGGGGCCGCTGCTGGCCGATGCGCGCTACGCGCGCGCGCAAGCCGACCTCGCTGCCGACGTGGAGCCGCTGGCGTGACCGCGCCCACCCTGGCGCAGGTGCTGCCAACCGCCGACGTGATCCACGATCGCGAGACCCTCGACGCGGCGATCGCGCGCATGGCTGACGTCATTGCGCCTGACTACGCGAACGACGCGCAGGCGCCGCTGTTCGTCACCATCATGCACGGCGGCATGCCGTTCGCGGCGCAGCTCGCGTTCGCACTCGGCGAACGCGGCCTCGATCTCGAATTCGACTATCTGCATGCCACGCGCTATCGCGGCAACACCTCCGGATCCGGACTCGCATGGCTGCATCGCCCGGCCACGCCGATGCGCGGTCGGCGCGTGCTGCTCGCCGACGACATCCTCGACGAAGGCCACACGCTGCTCGCTGTGAAGCGCTGGTGCGAGGACCAGGGCGCCGCCGACGTGCGCGTCGCGGTACTCGCGGTGAAGCTGCACGATCGCCGCGTCGACGGCATCGAGGCCGATTACGTCGGCGTCGAAGTGCCGGATCGCTACGTGTTCGGATATGGCATGGATTACCGCGAGCAGGGCCGCAACCTGCCTGCGATCTACGCACTGAAGGATTGAGCATGTCGATCGAATCCGCCCCGCACGAACAGGACATCGCATTGGCGATCATCGGCGGCACGGGCCTGTACAAGCTCGCCGATCTGCAGGACGTGGTGACGCATCAACCTGTCACGTCTTACGGGGTGCCTTCCGGACCCGTGCGTATCGGTACATTCGCGAACAGGCGTGTTGCATTTCTTGCACGGCATGGCGAAGGCCATTCGGTGCCGCCGCACAAGGTCAATTACCGCGCGAACCTCGCCGCGCTGAAGGCGATCGGCGCCACCCGCGTGCTCGCGCTCAACACGGTCGGCGGCATCACCGAAAGCTTCGGTCCGCGCGTGCTCGCCTGCCCGGACCAGCTCATCGACTACACCTGGGGACGCATCTCGACGCTCTGCGAAGAGCCCGGCACCGAGGTGCTGCACGTCGACTTCGGTGATCCGTATACGCCCTGTTTTCGCGGGGAAATCCTCGCTGCGGCGGCGCGCGCGAACGTCGCCGTCGTCGATGGTGGCTGCTATGGCGCGACCCAGGGGCCCCGTCTGGAAACCAGGGCGGAAATCGCCCGGATGCGCCGCGACGGCTGCGATCTGGTCGGCATGACCGGCATGCCCGAAGCGGGGCTGGCCCGCGAACTCGGACTGGATTACGCGTGCCTCGCGATCGTCGCGAACTGGGCGGCCGGCGCCGGACCGGATCCCGACGAGCAGATCACGCTGCAGGATGTGCTGGCGAACGTGGAGGCGGCGAGCGCCGGCCTCGGGCCGCTGTTGTCGTCGCTGCTCGCCGCAGGCTGATCCATACGCCTGCGTTGGCGTGGATTCATATGCCCGCAGGTGATGGCGCCGTTGGTCGCAGTTCGACGCCGCTCTACTTGCGCCGCGCGGACGCTCAGGCATACACGCCCCCGTGCGCACGCAGGAGTTGCGAGAACGCACGCCACCGCATCCAATTCGAGGTCATCAGGAAGAAATATGCCGTACGGAACAGTGAAGTGGTTCAACGACGCCAAGGGATTTGGCTTTATTGCCCCCGAAGATGGCAGTGCCGATGTGTTCGTGCACTTTTCTGCGATCAACGCCAAGGGCTTCCGCAGCCTGCAGGAAGGTCAGCGCGTCAGCTACGACGTGACGACCGGTCCGAAGGGCGCGCAGGCCGCTGGCGTGACTCCCGTCGCCTGACGCCAGGCGATGCGCAAGACCCAGGCCCCGCTTCGGCGGGGCCTTTTCGTTGTGCGGCATGTGCGTTGAGCGGCATGCTCCTTGAACGGCATGCTCCTGGCGTGGCTCGATCATTGAGCGGATTGATCGCTTCCGTGCAACGCGATGTGCAGCATCTGCATCATCCGTCTTATGCTCGCGCATACGCCCCTGCGGAGCGCGCCATGACTGCGATGTCCAGACGGTCTTTCCTTCATCGTGTGGCAGCCGTCTTGCTGTCGTGGCACACGCGCATCCCGCTGCTGCTGATGGCCTGCGTGGTGACGATGCCGGCATGGGCCGCATGGCCGCCGCCGCTGGCGCCTGCTTCGCAGCGCGCCGACGAAATCCATGTGGTCAAGCACCAGCGACGCATGGACCTGCTGCGCGACGGCAAGGTCATCCGCAGCTACAGCATCCGCCTCGGCGACCAGCCGCGCGGCCACAAGCGCCAGCAGGGCGACGAGCGCACGCCGGAAGGCCGCTACACGATCACCTACCGCAATCCGAACAGCGCGTTCCACCTGTCGCTGCGCATCTCGTATCCCAACGCCGCCGATCGCGCGCAGGCGCGTGCGCGCGGCGTCGATCCCGGCGGCGACATCGTGATCCATGGCGGCACGCCGCCCGGCTACTGGCGCGACTGGACCGACGGCTGCATCGCGCTGATGGACAAGCAGATGGAAGAAGTCTGGTCGCTCGTGCCGACCGGCACGCCCATCGTGATCGATCCCTGAGCGAAGGCCGGGAAGCGCAGACCCCACGAGTCGGTCAACCGTCTTTTCGTGATGCATGTCCGCCGGCGTTACAGAGCGTTACCCAACCCTGACACAGACGCGACAGACATTTCCCTGGCCCGATCGCAATCTATCCCTGCGGTCGATGACCGCACCGGTGCAGACACCGGTCATCACACCAGTCATCACACCGGTCCACGGACCGATCCTACCCACGCCATTCCACAGGGGGAATGCCATGAACATCCGCAAGATCGCTTTCGCTTCTCTGTTCGTTTCCATCGCCGTCGCCGGCCAGGCCATGGCCGCGGACGGCGCCGACGTGCGGGTCACCGCCGCGGTCATCAACAACTGCAAGATCATCGAAACCCAGGACATCAACTTCGGCAGCCTCGATCCGGCCAATGCGACCGACGTCGATGCGCAGGGCGCGGTCGTGCTGAAGTGCACGAAGGGCGTCGATTACGCGCTCAGCGCCGACATGGGTCGCAACGAGGACGGCGGCAAGCGCCGCATGAAGGCCGACGGCAGCAACGACTTCCTGGCCTATGCGCTGGGTCAGGACAGCTTCGCCGGTACCGGCCAGGGCTTCAGCAATCCGATCACGGTGGCCCTGGCGGCGAGCATCGCCGGCAACGACTACCGCGACCTGCCTGCGGACGCCTATGCCGACACCCTGCGTTTCACGGTGACCCCGTAATCGGGACGATGGAGGCGGGCGACGCGTCCGACGACGCCCGTCCGCCTTGTCGTGCTGGTCGACATCCCAGGAGCACATGCATGAACCGGAATCGTTGGAAGCTCGTCTGCCAGTTCGCCGCCTTGGCCTGCATGCTGGCGTCGCCGGCGGCATTCGCAGGCAATTACGGCGTGAGCCCGCTCGATTTCCAGCTGACCCAGCAACGCCGCAGCGGCGTGCTCACGATCACGAACGAAGACAAGGCGCCGATCGCGCTGCGCGTGCGGGCGATGCGCTGGACCCAGGATGCGCAGGGCGTCGATGTCTACGAAGAGACCAATGACCTGGTGTTCTTCCCCAAGCGCGTCGACCTGCAGCCGGGCGACAAGAAGATCGTGCGGCTGGGCGTCAATGCGGTGGGGCAGGACGCTGAACGCGCGTATCGCTTGTTCGTCGATGAATTGCCGCCGCCGGAAGACCCGACGCGCGACCGGGGCTCACGCCTCTCGGTGCTGGTCAGCATCGGCGTGCCGGTGTTCCTCACGCCGGACGGGGCGGAGGCGAAGCTCGTGGTCGAACAGGCGCGCTTCGGCGACGGTCTGGATGTCACCGTCGGCAACCCGGGGACATCGCGCGTGCGACTTTCCCGGGTGATGTCCGGCGAAGGCGTCGAACTCGCACAGAACATTCCCGGACGCTACGTCTTTCCCGGCGTGCGCAAGCAGTTGCGCATTCCGGCTGCGGCCCCGGCCTGTGCCGGCGGTCGTGTTCCGCTCAAGCTCGATGCCGGCGCGACGATGACCGGTTTCGATGCCGCATGCGCACGCTGACCGCGATGCGCAGGGACCGCGAATGGGCGTCGTGTCCACTGTCGCATGGCTGGCCCTGTGCCTCGGGCCGTGTGCCTGGCCAGCCAGCGATGCGCTGGCGCTGAACCCGGCGCCCTCCGGAGAGGCGAGCGCGGCCTCCACGGCCGTGCAGGATGCGGAGGTGTCGCGCGGAGAACCCGTGATGCTGGAGCTCATGGTCAATGGTGTGCGGCGCGGCGAGATCGTGGTCCTCATCGATGTCGAGGGGACGCCCGATCCGGCGGGGCCGCTCTGGCTGGCCGCCGCCGATTTCCGCGCGCTCGGCATCGATCCCGGTCCTCTGGTCGAAGCCCGGCGCGACGACGCGGCCTATGTCCGCCTGCAGCCCTCCTCAACGGTCGGCATTGCGCTGGACACCGATGCGCTGCGCGTGTCGCTGACCTTCGATCCATCGCTGCTCGGTCGGCGCGTGATCGATCTGTCCACCGGCGGAGATCTCGCGCCGGCCACGTCGCTGCCGGCGCACGCCTGGCTCGATTACGACCTCGGCCTGCGTGCCGACCGCGATCGCCAGGTCGTCTCGGCGGACCTCGCCTTCAACCTCGCCATGGCCGGCTGGGCCGTGCGCAGCGAGCACACGGCGACCGTCGACGAGAACGGCCTGTCCGCGCAGCGCTGGCGGACCTTCGCCGAGCGCGACTGGCCGCAGGCGATGGTCCGTCTGAGCGTGGGCGATCTCACGCCGTCCCGTCTCGCGTCCGGTCGCCTGGGCGCGTCCTCCGGCATCCGCGTCGCAAGACGTTTCGACCTGCGCCCGGGCTTCTCGGCGCCGCCCACCTTCGCCTGGAGCGGCATGGCCGACTCGCCGTCCACCGCCGAGATCTACCTTGACGGTGCGCTGCTGCGCAGCGTGCGCATTCCCCCGGGCGCCTACGACCTGCGCGAACTGTCCTATTTTTCAGGCCTGCACGAGGTGCGCGTGGTGGTGTCCGATGCCTTCGGCGCGCGCCGGGAGATCGTGCTGCCGCACTATTTCAGCGACCAGCCGCTGCGTCGCGGGCTGCATGAATTCGAGTACACCCTGGGCCTGCCGCGCGACCCTTCCGTCGACCGGGCGGGAGCGGTCGATCCGCTGTTCACCGGAATGCATCGTTACGGTATGACCGACGCGATCACCGCCGGTGCGGGCGTCGAAGCGACGCGCGGCTATCGCGCATGGTCGGCCGACCTCGCATTCGTGCTCGGCCGCGCCGGGACGCTGCACGCGCAGCACGCGCGCAGCGCGACCGTGCATGCGGACGGGCGCGAGGACGACGGCGCGATGTCGTCCTTCGACTACGCCTTCAATGCCGGCGGCTTCGGCGTGTCGCTGTCGCACTGGCGACGGACTCCCGGTTTCGGCCGGCTGCCCGATGACGCGCCGCGCCTCATCGATGGGCTGCCGGTCCAGCGCACCGGGCTGGGGGTGTCGATGGCCCTGCCGGGGCGCCAGTCGGTGTCGCTCACGGCGGCGCGCGAGTCGCGCGCCGATGGCAGCCCGACGACGCAGTACGGCCTGCGCTACAGCGCGCGCGTGGGGAATCGGATCGCGCTCGGGGCGCGGGTCTCGCGGCGCATGCAGGGCGGACGCGGCGAGAACGAGGTGCAGTTGCGGTTCCAGTTCGACCTGGGCCGGGGCTGGAGCGGTGGCATCGAGACGGCCCGCGCACCGGAGGGCGACCGGCTCGGCCTCGCGGTGGAGCGGGGCATGCCCGCCGAGGGCGGCTGGGGCGTGCGCGGGCTGGTCGAGCGCGAACGCGACACGCAGCGCATCGAAGTGATGGCGCGCCGCGATGTCCAGGCAGGGGAGCTGTCCATGCAATTGCGCCAGCGCCAGGGGCGCGCCGGCAGCGGGGCCTCGCTCGGCGTGCAGTTCGGCGGCGCGCTGTCGCTGGTGTCGGGTGATCTGCGTGCGACACGCCCCATCCGCGAGGGCTTCGCGCTGATCGATACCGCCGGCCTGGCGGACGTGCGGGTGTATCGCAACAACATGCTCGCGGGCCGCACCGGCGCGGACGGGCGCCTGCTGCTGCCGGGGCTGGCGCCGTACATCCGCAACCAGGTGCGCCTGGACGATCGCGACATCCCGATCGAGGTGCAGCTGGATGCCGTGTCGATGGATGTGACCGCGCGTGCGCGGATCGGTGTGGATGCGCGTTTCCGTGCCACGCGCATCGTCAGTGCGGGTGGCCGGCTGCGACTGGCTGCGGCCGATGGCGCGCTGGTCGCATCGGCGGTGCTGCGCACTGTGATCGAGGGTCGCGAGGTCACGACGAGCACCGGTCCCGACGGCGATTTCTATCTCGATGGGCTCGCGCCGGGTGACTTCGTGCTGGAGGCGCGCAACGCCAGCGTGACCTGCCGCGCACGGCTGCAGGTGGTGGCCGATGCCCCGGCCTTCACCGACCTGGGGGTGCTGGCCTGTGCGCCCTGAATTGCATCCTGATCTGCGCGCGCCGCTGCTGGCGATCGTCCTCTGTCTGACCAGCGGGTCGGCTCATGCCGCCTGTGCGGTGTGGGCGGATGCGCTGGTGCTGGGCAGCTACGACCCGTCCAGTCCCGTGGTCATGGTCCAGGGCTACGAGATCGAGGTGCGCTGCGACGGCGGCGACCTGCAGTTCGAACTGTCGCTCGGGCAGAGTGCGACCTCCGGGACGGTGGACGCCCGGGCGATGCGGCATGCGTTCCATCCCGACCTGCTGCGCTACAACCTCTACCAGGACGCCTCCGCGACCCGACTGTGGACCGATCGCGGTGCGGGGCTGGTGTCCGGCGCGACCTCGCGCGGGCGGGCGAGGGTGCCGGTGTTCGCGCGCATCGAACCGCTGCAGGATGCCTGGGTAGGCGATTACCACGACGAAGTCGTGCTGACGGTGCTGCCATGAGCCGGCTTGCCGCCCTCGCCCTCGTCGCCTGCGTGCTCGGGCTGGCGGCGCCGCGTGCGCAGGCCGGGGACGTGGCGACGGTGCGGGTCAGCGCGACGGTCCTCGGTGTATGCAAGATCGTTTCGGTCGACGACATCCGCTTCGGGGACCTCGATCCCTCGCGACCGGTCGATGTCGAGGCCCAGGGCGCGGTGCGCCTGCAGTGCACGCGTGGCGTGGACTACCGGCTCAGCGTCGATTCTGGACAGGGCTTCGACGCGGCCGCCGGGCGTCGGCGCATGCGCGCCGGCGAGGCTTTCCTGCCCTACACGCTGGCGGCCGAGGCCTTCTCCGGCATCGGCACCGGGTTCCGCGTCCCGATCGAGCTGCCGCTGGCCGCTACCCTGCGCGGCGACGACTATCGCGACCTGCCGGCCGACACCTACACTGACACGATCCGCGTGCTGCTGGAGCCTTGAGCCCCGCGATACCGCAGCCGACCGCGTCCGGTCCGCGTCGCGCGCCGGCTCGCGCTCAATTCCAGTCGGTCCGGCTGAACAGGTAGCCGCGCGCGCGCACCGTCTTGATGCGGGTCGGCTGTTCCGCGTCGTCGCCGAGCCTGCGCCGCAGCCGCGAGATCCGCATGTCGATCGAACGGTCCAGACCGTCGTGATCGATGCCGTGCAGTGCGCGCTTGATCGCGTCGCGGCTGAGAATCGCCCCGGCGTGTTCGGCCAGCAGCCAGAGCAGGTCGAATTCCGCCGTGCTGAAGGACAGCTCTTCGTCCCCCAGGCGCACGCTGCGTGTTGCCCGGTTGATCGAGAACAGGCCGTAGCGCAGTTCGTCGCGCTCGCCGGCCGACGGTGTCTGCGGGCGACGCATGCTGGCGCGCAGATGCGCGAGGATCACCCGCGGCTCGACGGGCTTGATCAGGTAGTTGTCCGCGCCCAGTTCGAGGCCGAGGACCTGGTCCAGGTTTTCCGAGCGCGCGGTGAGCATCAGGATCGGACCGAGATAGCCCGGGCGCACTTCGCGGCACACCTCGAAGCCGTCCTTGCCCGGCAGCATCGTGTCCAGGATCACGGCGTCCGGCTGTGTGCCGAGGATCAGCGCGGGCGCTTCGTCGCCCCGGCCGACCCGCTGGACCTCCAGTCCATGCTCGCGCAGGTACACCTCCAGCAGCATGCCCTGCAGGTCGTCGTCCTCGACCAGCACGATCCGCCGTCGCGCCTCGCCATCGCGCCCGTCCATGTTCATCGTCCCCCCCTCCTGTGTTCTTCGAGCCACTGTTCCAGTGCGTGTGCGGTTTCCCTGAGCGCGGTGCACAGCGCGGCGATCGGCTCGCGCGATGCGGCGGCGTGCCTGCGCGACACCGTGCCCATGCAGCGGTCGGCGAGCATGGCATGCCCCGGCGCGGCATAGAGCGGCCAGCTGCCCTTGAGCCGATGCACCAGCTCGATCAGCGCGGGCCAGTCCCGCTGTTTGAGGTGCCTGGGCAGGTCGTCCGCCGCGCTGCGGAATTCCTGCGCCGCCTTGCGCGCGATGATCGCGAACAGGCGAGGATTGCCGTCGAGGCTGTCGAGCAGCCGCGAGAATCGACCGCCGCCGACGACGTGGGCCTCGGGCAGACGGATCCTGCGCACCCGCGCCATGCCCAGTACGCGATCCATCTCCGCAAGCAGGGCCTCGCCACTGAACGGCTTGGCCACGTAGCCTTCCATGCCCATCATCAGGAAGCGGTCGCGATCGCCGACCAGTGCGTGCGCGGTCAGCGCGATAGCCGGGACGAGCGCGCAGCCAGGCAGGGCACGGATCGCGGCCATCGCCTCAAGGCCGTTCATGCCAGGCAGCCGCAGGTCCATCAGGACCAGTGCGGGCCGGTCATTGGCCGCGATCTCGACCGCTTCTGGCCCGGTCGCGGCTTCGGTGACGCGATAGCCGTTGCGCGCGACCAGCCGGCCGGCGACCAGCCGGTTGGTGTCGTTGTCGTCGACCACCAGCACGTGCAGCTGCGCGTGCTCGCCGACGCTGTGTTCGATCGCGGTCGAGTCTTCGCTGGTGTGCTGGTCCTGGTCGAACTCCAGGTGCAGGCTGAAGCGGCTGCCGACGCCCTGCGTGCTTTCCAGTTCGATCCGGCCGTTCATCGCTTCCGCCAGGCGGCGCGCGATCGCCAGGCCCAGGCCGCTGCCGATGCGGTGCTGCGGCGCCTCGACGTGCGCCTGGGTGAAGGCTTCGAAGATCCGCTCGTGTTCGTCTGCAGGGATGCCGATGCCGCTGTCCTCCACGTCCATCACGAAGGCGACGCGCCCGTTGTCGGCTGCACTGGTCTTCACCGTCACCCGCACGTGGCCGCGATCGGTGAAGCGGATCGCGTTGCCGACCAGGTTGTAGGCGATCTGGCGCAGGAAGCCGGGATCGCCGATCAGCCGGCCCAGCGCATGGGCGCGATGGATCACGCGGAAATCCAGTCCCTTGTCGCGCGCGCGCGCCGCGAGCATCTTCAGGGTTTCGGTCAGTGCGGTCTGCGGGCTGAAGCTGCGCATCACCGGCTGGATGCCGACGGAATCGATCTTGGAGTAGTCCAGGATGCTGTTGACCGTTTCCAGCAGGCCGTAGGCGCTGTCGCGCATCATCCGCAGGTAGTGGTCGCGGTCCTCGTCGTTGCCGGCCTCGGCGGTCAGATCGCTCAGGCCGATGATCCCGTTCAGCGGCGTGCGGATGTCGTGGCTGAGGCGTGACAGGAATTCGCTCTTCGCGCGCAGGTCGGCCTCGGCCCGCGCACTGCTGCGCTTCTGTTCGGTGGCGTCGCGCACGCACACGACGATGCTGCCGTCCTCGCTCCCCTCGACGCGCGTGGCCGCGAGTTCGACCGGAAACACGCTGCCGTCCGCGCGCAGGGCTTCCATGTCGATCCGCAGCACCGGCGAGCGCGGCAACCCCGCGCGAAGCCTGCGCTCCAGTTCCAGGCGCTGTGGGCCGGGCAGCAGCAGGTCGACGAGCGATGTCCCCCTGGTCTCGCCGCCGCCAACGCCGAACATCCGCTCGGCGGCCGTATTGCCGCGCATGATGGCGCCGTCCCGGTCCACGACCAGGAACGCATCCATGGCGGTGTCCAGCAGGGCGCCGACCATGCCGTTCGCCCTCGTTTCCGCAGCGTCCGCCGCCGATGCGCGCGCCAGCGCCTCCTGGTGCTCGATGGCGGTCAGTGCCTGTCGGGACAACAGCCGCAGCGCCGCCAGGCGGCCTTCGTCGCGCCTGCGTGGCTCGGGCGAAGCGACGCACAGCGCCCCCTGTGTCCGGCCGTCACGCCCCTGCAGGCGCACCGCAGCCAGATGGCGCAGATGCGGGAGGAGGGGCGGTGCGTTGCCGGTGGCCCGGGCATCCTCGATCCAGATCGCCGGCCGATGGCCGAGCGCCTCCAGACAGCGTGCGGCCATGGCGCCATACTCTCCGGTGGCGAGACCGTATGCCGACACGCGTGCCTGCCTGCCGGGAGCGTCCTGGCGCAGCATCAGCGCGATGGGCGTCGAGCAGATCGTGGCTGCCAGTCGCAGCATCTGCGCCGTGCCACTGCCACGCTCGCGCTGTGCGCCATCGGCTGCGGAAGTGGAGGGATCTCGTGGCCGGCTGGACATGTCGCCTGTGCGCGTTGCGGTTCAGGGTGATCGCCACGGCAACTCTACTCCTCCGCCTTCAGTCGCTTCGTGGCTGGCGGAGCAGAATCGACCTGTCTGATCGGACAGGGTGGGTGCGGGCGGCACCAACCGGAAACGGCTGTTGCAGGTCGCGACCGCAGGTGTCCGACATGCTGCGGCGCACGATGCCCCATCGTCCAATTCCGCAGCGCAAGGCGGCGGCGCAGGATCGCGTCATCCGGCCACGTGCGCCGGCCAGGGAGTGGACCATGAAGCGTTTCGCGATGTGCGCGGTGGCGGTGTGCATGCTGTTCCTGTCGATCGGCGCCGCGCGCGCGGCCTGCGTCGACAGCGTGGTGCTGGTGCACGGCAATACCGGGAAACCCGCCGATTTCGACAACACCGTCGCCGAGCTGCAGCGGCGCGGCTATGCGTCGTCGCAGATCTTCCGGCCGAACTGGGGCAGCAAGACCTGCGCGGCCTGCAACGACCACAGCGGCAGCGAGGAGACGCCGGTCGAGAACGCGATCATCGACGCGATCGCGCTGTCGTGCACCGGAAAGATCGATGTCATCGGTCACTCGATGGGTGCGACGCTGTCCGCGCGGGTGATCGACCGCATCGCGGCGCGCGGCTACGTCGACAGCTTCGTCGGCATCGCCGGCGCGTTCCGGGGGCTCTGGAGCTGCGGCAGCTATCCGTTCAACGTCGTCACCAGCACCTGCGGTTACTGGGGGCTGTCGGTCGGCAGTCCATTGCTGAACGGGCTGTCCGGCAAGCGCTTCGGCGCGCGGATGCATTCGATCAAGTCCTGGAGCGACCAGGTGGTCTGCGCGACCGGTGTCTGCACCGTAGGCGGCGTCCACAGCTCGCAGATCGCCGGCGAGACCTCCAGCCTGAGCTTCGTCACCGGGCACTTCGGCCTGCTGACCGGGACCGCCTCGACCCAGGCCGACCTGATCCGCTGATCGGCGTGGTTCGCGGGCCACCGGGGCGGTGGGTATACATTTGATTTTCGATGGATTTCTGGCGGGGAAGGGGGCGGCTGGGGTAGTCTTGACGGTTCTTCCACGCCCCCAGAAACCGCCGTGTCCGCCGAGCCCGCCACCACCGAGCCCGCTGAGTCCGCTCAGTATTCGCCCCAGTCCATCGAAGCCGCCGCCCAGTCGTTCTGGCGCGACACCCGCGCCTTCGAGGTGACGGAGCTTGCGGACAAGCCCAAGTATTTCTGCCTGTCGATGCTGCCGTACCCGTCGGGCGCGCTGCACATGGGCCACGTGCGCAACTACACCATCGGCGACGTGATCAGCCGCTACAAGCGCATGACCGGCCACAACGTGCTGCAGCCGATGGGCTGGGACGCCTTCGGCCTGCCGGCCGAGAACGCCGCGATCAAGAACAAGACCGCGCCTGCGACCTGGACCTACGCCAACATCGAGCACATGCGCGGCCAGCTGCAGTCGCTGGGCTATGCGATCGACTGGTCGCGCGAGTTCGCCACCTGCCGCCCGGACTACTACGTCCACGAGCAGCGCATGTTCACCCGGCTGATGAAGAAGGGCCTGGTCTACCGCCGCAACTCGGTGGTGAACTGGGATCCGGTCGACCAGACCGTGCTCGCGAACGAGCAGGTCATCGACGGCCGCGGCTGGCGCTCGGGCGCGATCGTCGAGAAGCGCGAGATCCCGCAGTGGTTCCTGAAGATCACTGCCTACGCGCAGGAGCTGCTGGACGGCCTGGATACGCTGCCGGGCTGGCCGGATTCGGTGAAGACCATGCAGCGCAACTGGATCGGTCGCAGCGAGGGCCTGGAGATCCAGTTCCGCGTCGACGGCGAAGCCGAGCCGCTGACCGTCTACACCACGCGCCCCGACACCCTGATGGGCGTGACCTTCATCAGCATCGCCGGCGAGCATCCGCTGGCGCGCAAGGCTGCCGAGTCCAATCCCGAGCTGGCCGCGTTCCTGGCCGAGCTGCGCCAGGGCGGCGTGTCCGAGGCGGAGCTGGAGACCCAGGAAAAGCGTGGCATGGCCACCGGCCTGTGGGCGATCCATCCGGTCACCGGCGAAGACGTGCCGATCTACGTCGCCAACTTCGTGCTGATGGGCTATGGCACCGGCGCGGTCATGGCCGTGCCGGCGCACGACCAGCGCGATGCGGAATTCGCCAAGGCCTACGGCCTGCCGGTGAAGCCGGTGATCGTCTCGCCCGCAGTGCGCGACGCGCTGGCCGAGATCGCCTCGCACCTGAAGGATCACGACGACCCGATGGCGGTCGCGCTGGGCGCGCACGCGCCGGTCGACGTGGTCGAGATCGACGCCGCCGTGGCGGTGGTCCGCGAATACTTCGAGCGCATCGAGCAGGGTGTCGCGCACACCGAGCGCGGACTGCTGATCAACTCCGGCGAATACGACGGCCTGGATTTCGACGGCGCTTTGGATGCGCTGGCCGCGCGCTTCGAGGCCGAGGGCAAGGGCGCGCGCAAGGTCAACTTCCGCCTGCGCGACTGGGGCGTGAGCCGCCAGCGCTACTGGGGTTGCCCGATTCCGGTGATCTACTGCCCGAAGTGCGACGCGGTCCCGGTGCCCGAGGACCAGCTGCCGGTGCTGCTGCCGGAGGACGTGCAGGATGCGTTCGCCGCCGGCGTTGTGCTGTCGCCGATCAAGGCGGACCCGGAATGGCGCAAGACCACCTGCCCGCACTGCGGCGGCCCCGCCGAGCGCGAGACCGACACCTTCGACACCTTCATGGAGTCGAGCTGGTACTACGCCCGCTACACCTCGCCGGGCGCGGCCGACATGGTCGACGACCGCGCGAAATACTGGACGCCGGTCGACCAGTACATCGGCGGCATCGAGCACGCGATCCTGCACCTGCTGTACTTCCGCTTCTACCACAAGCTGCTGCGTGACGAAGGCCTGGTGGCCAGCGACGAGCCGGCGGTGAACCTGCTGTGCCAAGGTATGGTGATTGCGGAAACGTTCTATCGCGACAACGCGGATGGTTCGAAGGACTGGATCAATCCGGCCGATGTCGAGATCGAGCGCGACGACAAGGGCCGCATCGTCGGTGCCAAGTCGAAGTCCGACGGCGCCCCGGTGAAGATCGGTGCGGTCGAGAAGATGTCGAAGTCGAAGAACAACGGTGTCGACCCGCAGGCCATGGTCGACAGGTTCGGCGCCGACACCGTGCGCCTGTTCTCGATGTTCGCCGCGCCGCCGGAGCAGTCGCTGGAGTGGAACGAGGCCGGCGTCGAAGGCATGTCGCGCTTCCTGCGCCGCTTCTGGCGCGAGGTGACCACGCATGCCGCGCAGCCGGATCATCCGGAAGTCGACGTCGCCGCGCTGAACGCCGCGCAGAAGACCATGCGTCGCCAGCTGCACGAGGCGATCCAGAAGGTCGGCGACGACTACGGTCGACGCTACAGCTTCAACACCGCGATCGCGGCGCTGATGGAGCTGCTCAACCACGTCTCGAAGTTCGACGACATGAGCGAACAGGGCCGCGCCGTGCGCCATGAGACCCTGCAGACCATGGTCCTGCTGCTCAACCCGGTGACGCCGCACATCTGCCACCGGCTGTGGCAGGTGCTGGGCAATGCCGAGACGCTGCTGGAGGACGTGCCGTTCCCGCAGGCCGATTCCGCCGCGCTGGTGCGCGACGCGGTGACCCTGGCGGTGCAGGTCAACGGCAAGCTGCGCGGCACGATAGAGATTGGCGTGCAGACGCCGAAGGACGAGATCGAGGCCCTGGCCCTGGCCGAGCCGAACGTGCTCCGGTTCATGGAAGGCATGGCGGTGAAGAAGATCATCGTCGTACCCGGCAAGATCGTGAACATCGTGGCGGGGTGAATGACGCATGCACCCGGCGGGCCGCGCGCCCGCCGGTCGGCTTGCCCCCCGCGCGCCCCTCCCTCAGACTCCGCCCATGACCAGACTCCGCATCGCCTTCGGCCTCCTGCTCGCCCTCTCCACCGCCGGTTGCGGCTTCCACCTGCGCAACGCGCTGGAACTGCCGACCGATCTCGGCCCCGTCGCGGTGACCGCCCAGGATCCCTACAGCCCCCTGGCCTCGTCGCTGGCGCGCGCGCTGGAGCGTGCGGGTGCGGTGCCCGCGGCCACGACCGACCAGGCGACCCGGCTGGAGGTCCTGTCGGAGAAGTGGGTCGACATCCCGATCGCGATCGATGTCCAGGGCCGCGCCCAGGAATACAGCATGCGCTACGCCGTGGTGTTCCGCCTGCGCAAGGCCGACGACACCGTGATCGTGCCGCAGCAGGCGGTCGAGCTGTCGCGCGACTACATCGCCCCGCCCAGCGATTCCATCGGCAGCGGCAGCGAGCGCGAACTGCTGGCCAATGAAATGCGTCGCGAGATGAGCGCCTCGATCCTGCGTCGCGTGGATGCCGCGCTGCGTGGCGCTTCCGGCGCGTCAGGGTCCCGTCCCTGAGCCGCGGGCGCGCGGCCACACGATGGAACTCACGCCCGAACGCCTGATCGCGCAGCTGCCGAACGAGCCGCTGCGTCCCGTCTACCTGATCGCCGGTCCCGAGCCGCTGCGCGTGCTGGAGGCTGCCGATGCCGTGCGTGCCAGGGCGCGCGCCGACGGCATCGACGAGCGCGAGGTCTTCGACGCCGACGGCCGTGACGCGGACTGGAACCGGCTGGTGCAGAGCTTCGGCGCGATGAGCCTGTTCGCCTCGCGGCGCCTCATCGAAGTGCGCATGCCCTCGGCCAAGCCGGGCAAGGAAGGCGCCGAGGTCATTTCCGAGTTCTGCGCGCAGGCGCCGCAGGACGTGGTCCTGCTGATCACCGGCGACGACTGGAGCCGCCAGCACGGCGGCAAGTGGAGCGAGGCTGTCGCCCGCGTCGGCCACCACGCCATCGCCTGGGCGCTGAAGCCGCATGAACTCACCGAATGGGTCGAGCGTCGCCTGCGCGCGCGCGGCCTGCGCGCCGACCGCGACGCCGTCGAGCGCCTGGTCGAACGTGTCGAAGGCAACCTGCTCGCGGCAGGGCAGGAGATCGACAAGCTCGCCCTGCTGTCCGACGGCCAGCCGATCGACCTGGCGCGGATGGAGTCCTACGTCGCCGATGCCGCGCGCTTCGACATCTTCCGCCTGCTCGACGCGGCGTTGAACGGGCAGGGCGCACATGCGTTGCGCATGCTCCACGGCCTGCGCGCCGAGGGTGAAGCGGTGCCCGCGCTGATGGGCATGCTGGTGATGGAGCTGCAGCGCATCGCCGCGCTGGCCCGTGTGAACGCCAAGGGCGGCAACCTGGCCAGCGAGTTCAAGGCGCAGCGGGTCTGGGATTCGAAGCAGGCGGTCTACCGGCGGGCCCTGCAGCGCCACGATGCCGCGCGCTGGGAGGCCCTGCTCGCCGAGGCGGGGAAGGTTGACCGTATCGCCAAGGGCCGCCCGCGCATCGGCGAGGAGCCGGCGGACGCCTGGCTGGCCCTGGAGCGCCTGCTGCTGGCGATGTCCGAGCAGCGCGGCATGCAGTTGCTGGCGAAGCGGGCGGGCGGCTGATGTTTTCGGGTTCAGCGCAGCCCGGCGCCGCGTTGCCCAAGCGGCTCCGCGTGTTCTACGGCGGCACCTTCGACCCCGTGCACAACGGTCACTTGGCCATCGCCCGCGCTGTGCGCGAGGCGCTGGGCACTACGGTCTGGCTGATGCCCGCCGCCGATCCGCCGCATCGCGAGGCGCCGGGTGCGAAGGCCGAGGACCGCGCCGCGATGCTCGACCTCGCCATCGAGGGCCAGGCCGGGCTGCGCGTGGACAGGCGCGAGCTGGAGCGCTCCGCGCGCAGCGATGCGCCGAGCTACACCGTCGACACCCTGCGAGAGCTGCGCGCGAAATTCGGCGAGGACGCGCCGATCGCCTTCGTCATCGGCGCCGACAGCCTGCATGGCTTCGCCGGCTGGCGCGAGCCCGAGGCCCTGCTCGCCGGGGCGCACTGGGTCGTGGCCGAGCGCCCGGGCAGCGCGCTCGACGAACACCTGCCGCCGCCCGTGGCGCGGCTGGTCGCCGGTCGCTGGACCCTGGACGCCCATGCGCTGCGGACGACGCCCGGCGGCAAGGTGCTGCGCCTGCGCCAGCCGCTGCATCCGGAGTCGGCGACCCAGATCCGCCGCCGGATCGCCGCCGGGGAGACCTGGCACCATCTCCTGCCGCCGGCGGTCGCCCGCTGCATCGTCGAACGCGGCCTGTACGGCGCCACGCCCATCGTCCTGCCGCCGGCCCCGCCGCGTTGATCGCCCTGCCGTGCCCGCCCCGCAACGCGTGCCGTCCGTCGCCCCGGCAGGGGCCGGCATGGTCATCGCCTATAATCCCGGCCAGTTTCCGCGAGGATCGCTCTTGAGCAACAGCAACAACGCGCACGTCATCAAGACCGTGCTGCCCAAACCCGCCCCCTCGGTCGACGCCATGCTCCGCCAGGTGCGTGCCGGCGTCGAGGACCTGAAGGCCAAGGATGTCGTCGAGATCGACGTCCGCGGCAAGACCAGCGTCTGCGACTGGATCGTCATCGCCTCGGGCACCTCCACCCGCCACGTCAAGTCGATCGCCGACGAAGTGGTGCGCAAGGTCAAGGACCTCGATGTGCTGCCGCTGGGCGTCGAAGGCGAGCGCGAGGCCGAATGGGTCCTCGTCGACCTCGGCGATGTCGTGGTCCACGTCATGTTGCCGCGCGTGCGCGAGTTCTACGCGCTGGAGCGGCTGTGGACGGTGGGCGACCAGCCGCCGGACGCGGAAGAGGCCTGAGCCACGCATGCAGCGCACCCACGTCACCACCGCGCTGGAACTGCCCGGACAGCCGATCCTGCGCAATTACGGCGTGGTGCGCGGCCTGACCGTGCGTTCGCGCTCGGTGGTCGGCAACTTCCTTGCCGGCATCCAGACGATCTTCGGCGGCGACATCAGCCTGTATCGCGAACTCTGCGAACAGGCGCGTCGCGATGCGTTCGACCAGATGTGCCGCGAAGCGGATCGCATGGGCGCCAACGCGATCATCGGCGTCCGCTACGACGCCACCGAAGTGATGGCCGGCGTCACCGAAGTGCTGTGCTACGGCACTGCGGTGCGCGTCACCGAACTGCCGACGCCGCAGGCCTGATCCGCGTTTCCGGTCTGACGGGCCGCGCATCCCTGCGCGACCCATCCATGTCATCGAAACTCAGAGCGGGCCCTTCCACCACGGCCCGGTGATCGCGAACGTGATCCCCGGGGACTGCAGGTTCACGAACAGCGTGCGCCCGAACGGGTCCCAGCACGCGCCGCAGAATTCGCTGTCGCGATAGTCGCCTTCGGTCACGGTCTTGCCGGCGTCGGCGATCTGCGATGCGGTGAGTTCCACGTCGTTCTTCGCGAAATGGAAGCACTGGCCGTCGCGGGTCAGGCCGACCAGGCGCGCGCCGTTGCCGTTGCCGTCCGGGCTTTCGCCGCCGTCCTCGCAGAGCAGCACGCCGCCGCGCGGGCTGACGGTCACGTTGTCGGGATTGTTCGCGGCCAGTTGATTGCCGCTGACGAACAGCGCGGTCATGCGCATCTGCGCCAGGTCCAGCACCCACACCGCGCCTTCGCCGCGACCGCGACGTCCGCGCTCGTCGACGCCGGTGCTGGTGTCGACGATGAACAGCTTGCCTTGCGCGTACCAGATGCCTTCGCCGCGACTCATGCGCAGCGCGCCGGCGCTCCATGCCTGCGCGAACGGGCCGCTGAGGGTCTCGCTAGCGGAGATGTCGGGGAATCCGGCGGGCGCGACAATGCCGTCGAGGTCCGGATCGGGCACGTCCACCCATTCCAGTGCGTAGCTGTCGCCGATCGCGGCGACGATCAGGTCGGCATTGGGCTTGCCCTTCACGCGCGCGGCCTGCAGGCGACCACCCCGCTCGAGCGCGCCCGGGCGCGGGCGGCGGTCATTCGGGATGTAGCGGTACAGGCCGGACTTGTTGCGGTCGTCCTCGGTGAGATAGACGAAGCCGGTGACCGGGTCGATGGCCACGGCTTCGTGGCTGAAGCGGCCCATGTCGACGATCGGCGTCGGGCGGGTGAGCTCGGCGCGCGGGTTCACCTCGAACACGTAGCCGTGCTTCCGACCCGTGGATGACACGGCGTTGGTCTTGATCTCCTCGCAGGTCAGCCAGGTGCCCCACGGCGTCGGGCCGCCGGCGCAGTTGACCAGCGTGCCGCCGAGGCTGGCTTCCGCGCCCAGCCATTCGCCGTCGCGATACCACAGGTTGGTGGTGCCGCCGCCGGACAGCGCGCCGTTGCCGCCGCCGATGTCGCCGCTGTCGTAGATCGCGGGCGCCTGGATCTGCGTGCCGGCACCGCGCTCATGGTTGCGCACCAGCACCAGCGCCGGACCACGGCCCTTGCAGATGCCCGGATGGTCGAACTGGAAGCCGAAGCGGCCCTGGCCGCGCATCGCAGCCATGCCGTCGTGACGGTCGGGCGTGGGCTGGCCGTCGCTCATGCGGTCGCCGCTCCAGCCGTAGCTGGCGTAGCGGAAGCCAGGCGGCAGGCGCAGCAGCGGCAGGCCGGTGCTGTCGTCCTTCACCGGCGCCAGCGCGCCGTAGGGATTGGGGATCGGCGCGAGCCGCGTGGGGTCGCCCAGCGTGCGGGCTTCGGCCTGGCGCGAATGCAGTGCGCCGAGCGCACCGGTGGCGCCCAGCGCCATCGCGGCTGCGGAGCCCTTCACGAGGTTGCGGCGGAGATCATCGATTGCGTCCTTCTCGATCGTGGTCATCGTCTGTCCTGGCGGAAAGCGGGGGAGCCCCGCACGCTAGGCGACGCGTGTCACCGCACCGTGACGGCGAGGTGACAGCCGATGTCATCGATCGTCATCGATCACGATCGACGCCGTGCCGCGTCAGCCGAGCACCACCGGCGCCAGCCATTCGCCGGCGAGCGTGATCGCGACGATGCCGAACAGGTTCAGCCACAGGCCCACGCGGATCATCTGCCGCATCTTCACCGCGCCGGTGCCGTAGGCGATGGCGTTCGGCGCGGTGCCGGCGGGCATCATGAACGCGAGGCTGGCCGACATCGAGGCGCAGAACACCAGCACCAGCGGCGGCAGCCCGGTCGCGACCGAGACCGCGCCGACCACCGGCAGGAACGCGGCCAGCGTCGCCACGTTCGACATGAATTCCGAGGCGAACACGGTCAGCGTCGCCAGCAGCAACAGCACCAGGATCGGCGGCAGCGTGCGCATGCCCGACAACGCGTCGCCCAGCCAGCCGCTGACGCCATGCGCTTCCATCGCCGCGGCCACGCTCAGGCCGCCGCCGAACAGCAGCGCCACGCCCCAGGGAATGCGTTCGGCGGTCTTCCAGTCCAGCAGCCGGCGCGACGGATTCGCGGCGTCGCCGGACGGGATCGCGAACAGCAGCAGTGCGCCGGCGATCGCGATCACCGTGTCGTTGAGCCCCGACAGTCCGTCGATCTTCTTCAGCAGAGGCGCGAACATCCACGCCAGCGCGACCAGCGCGAAGACGATGAGCACGCGGCGCTCGGGCGTCGACATCGGCCCGAGCGCACGCCGTCGGGCGTCGAGCATGCGCGCCACGTCCGGATTGGCGGCGTGACCGCGCAACGGGCGCGAGAGCAGCCACCAGCAGGCCAGCAGCATCACCACCATCAGCGGCAGCGCGATGATCATCCACTGCGCGAAACCGAGGTCCAGGCCTTCCTTGCGCAGGTAGCCCATCGCGACCAGGTTGGTCGGCGACCCCACCGGCGTGCCGATGCCGCCGATCGAGGCGCCGTAGGCGACCATCAGCACCAGCGCTGCGGTCAGCGGCGCCGCCTGCTCGCGGTCGTGGCCGCTGGAGTGCGCGATCGCCTGCGCCACGCCCAGCGCCATCGGCACCAGCATCATCGTGGTCGCGGTGTTCGAGATCCACATCGACAGCAGGCAGGCGGCCAGCGCGAAGCTGCCGACCAGCGCCACCGGGCGCGTGCCGACCGCCGCGATCATCGCCAGCGCGATGCGCTCGTGCAGCCGCCAGTGTTCGATCGCCACCGCGATGATGAAGCCGCCGATGAACAGGAACACGATCGGGTCGGCGTAGGCGCCGGTGGCGTCGCCCATCGGCACGATCCCGAACAGCGGAAGCCACACCATCGGCAGCAGGGATGTCGCCGCGATCGGCACCGGTTCGGTGACCCACCACACGACCATCCACGCCAGCACCGCGAGCGTGTGCCAGCCCGGGCCCGGCAGGCCTTCGGGTGGCCCGATCAGCAGCATCAGCACGGCCAGCGCGGGACCGAGCAGGGCGCCGATCTTCGTGCCCAGCGGGCCAATGCCGGACGTCTCTGCGGGCGCTTCGGCGGGAGCGGGCGGCGTGTCCGGTGCGGCGGCGGTCATGGCAGAGCGGCGTCCCTGTGCGGCGATCCGCGCATGGTACAGGCGCGACGGGCACGGCCGGCCGCTACCATGACGGCATGAAAGCACGCCTCATCGCCGTCGGCGAACGCGCCCCCGCCTGGGTCGCCGAAGGATTCGCCGAATACCGCAAGCGCCTGTCGCACTGGCTGCCGCTGGACCTGGTCGAGATCGAGCCCGGCCTCCGTGG
The DNA here is from genome assembly GCF_042677005.1 of Lysobacter brunescens. NCBI lineage: Bacteria > Pseudomonadati > Pseudomonadota > Gammaproteobacteria > Lysobacterales > Lysobacteraceae > Lysobacter > Lysobacter brunescens. The sequence goes on from NZ_JBHTIF010000002.1 coordinate 49,298, forward strand.
CAAGGGCCGCGATGCCGCCCGCGCCACCGCCGACGAGGGCGCGCGGGTGCTCGCGGCGCTGCCGAAGTCGGCGCATGTGATCGCCCTCGACGGTCGTGGCCGCATGCACAGCTCCGAACAACTGGCGCAGCGGCTGGAACACTGGCGCAACGGCGGACGCGACCTGGCCTTCCTGATCGGCGGCCCCGAAGGCCACGCGCCCGAGGTCATCGCCCGCGCCGACGAGCTGTGGTCGCTCGGTCCGCTGACCTTGCCGCACATGCTGGTACGGCTGGTGCTGGCCGAGCAGGTCTATCGCGCCGCCGCGCTGCTGGCCAACCATCCCTACCACCGCGCCTGACGGTGCGCCTGGCATCGAGGCATCGCCCGGCGCTGCAGGCGCATCCGGTGGCGAAAACGGCCTGAAAGCGTGATGATCGTCGCCTCTTCACCGTGATCCGGCTCGGGTGGATGAGGTCGATCGACGATTGGCCCGATCCATGGCGACGGCAGTCACGGTTTTCATCTTCGTTCGCTGGCTTCATGCGCCCATTGCTGCGCTGCCGCAGCAGCCAGACCACCGTCGCCGGATCGCCCCCGCGGCCCTGCGACGTCCCCCGTTCAGAGCGAGATCCAGGCGCGCGACGACGCGCGACCCGGGCGAGAGGTGAGATGCCATGCCACTGTTCCCGATGTCCCCGCTGTCGGCCGTATTGCCCGCGCGCCTGTTCCGCCCGGCCCTGATCGGCCTGATCGCAGGCGCCTCGACCCTGAGTGCCTGTACCGCCGATTCCGCCTCGCGCCAGGCCGCCGCCGCAGCCCCTGCCGCGACCTCCTCGCCGGCCGAGTCGACCGACCCCGTGCGTCCGCGTCCGCAGCCCTGGGCGGGGCGTCCCGTCGCCGCTGCTCCCAGCCTGCAGGCCGACCAGCAGGTGCTGGCCGCCGCGCTCGGCCCGCGCGTGATCAAGCCGCTGATGCCGGCCGCCGAACTGCATGGGGTCGTCGAGGTCCGCCTGCATCCGGTCGAAGGCGTGGCCGCCGGCAGCGAACAGCTCATCACCTTCGGCGTGCCGTTCCCGCGCGGTTCGATCACCCAGGCCGGGCTGTCGAAAGTGCGCGTGCTCGATGCGCGCGGCCAGGAGATCCCGGCCTTCGTCGAACAGCTCACGCCCTGGCGTCACATCAACAACGCCGCGCTCGACAACACCTCGGTGCGCGTGGCGCGCATCCAGATCCGCCGCGCGCTCGGCGTGGTCCATCCGAATGCCGAGACCATCCGCGTCGAATGGGGCTTCAGCGACCGCACCCAGTCGCGTCCCTCGCTGGAGAACCCGCGCAACGGCTGGCAGGCGGTGACCACGGGCAGCTTCATCGCCGGCGACGGCGTGTCCGAGCCGCGCGTCTACGCGGTGCTGCCTTCTTCGGTGCTGAGCAAGGGGCTGCTGCGCCTCGGTCCGATGCGTCCGTTCCACCAGGACATCGCCGCGACACGCGACGATCCCGCCGTGATGGATGCGACCGAGCACTATCCGGAATACCGCGAGCAGATGTTCGCTTCGAAGAACTTCTTCTACGCGCACATCAACGAGGACGATCCGCGCGTCACCACCGCCAACCAGACGCCGTACAAGGCCGCCGAGGGCGAGCCGTGGCTGTACGACCGCGTGTCAGCGTTCCATGGCCTGTATTTCCGCAGCGGCACCTTCAAGGCGCTGCGCGAATCGGTGCGCGCCGGCGAGTACTACCGCGTGAACCTCTATCCCGAGGGCACCACGCCGAACAGCGCGGTCGGCACCTTCCGTCTGAAAAATCCCAATCCGTCCGGCTACATCGGCGCGAACGGCGCGATGTACAGCTATCCGGAAGGCCTGGCGTATTCGCACTGGACCACCGGCGACGATCTGTCGAAGGACGGCGCGCGGCTCGCCGCGAAGGCGCAGCAGGACGCCAACGACGAACCCGACCGCTGGTCGACCGGCAGCAGCTATACCGAGCGTCACGTCGGCATCAAGCTGTCGGGCATGGTCGTCGGCTACGAGCTGTTCGGCGACGTGCCCTACAAGGCCGGCGCTGCGCAGACGTATCGCGAGCGCGTCGTCACACTCACCACCAACCTGATCTGGCACCAGAACGGCGCCGGTGGCGCGCTGCCGGCGAACCGCGTCGACGGAGGCCTGTGGAAGTACGGCAGCCAGGAGGGCAACGGCCCCAGCGCCAGCCTGCTGGTCAGCTTCTGGCAGACGCCCTTCGTGATCGATCCGATGGTGCGCGCCTACGTGCTCACCGACAACGCCGAGATCGCGCACTTCATCCGTCGCACCGGCAACGCGCTGAAATACGGCGCGAAGTCCTACTCGCCTGCGCAGCGCGATGTCTACACGAACGTGCCCGAGAACCTGCGCCTGGTCGACTACGTGACCCTCGTCGACGGTTCGACCTACGCTGCCGATGGCGCAGGCCCGGAGCATGCGCTGTCGGTCGGCGGCGCGATGGCCTGGGCGTATTACTTCAGCCGCCTGACGGGGCAGCCCGACGCCACGCTCGCCGAGGCCGCGAACGAGCTCTATCGCACCTACGACTACGAAACCAACGAGTGGACGCGCCCGGCCGGCCCGGCCAGCGGGCTGAGCGCGTACCGCAACTCGCCGTGGCGCCGCTACAACTGGACCTACAAGACCAGCGGCAGCCTGTCGTGGTGCCTGTCGGACGTGCGCTGGATCACTGATTGATCCAGCGATTCAACCGCCAATCGAATCGCCGGCCGAACCACCGGCGTCGCGCCCGTCAGGGCGCGGCGTACCGCGGGTAGTCCGTGTAGCCCTTCGCGTCCCAGGTGTAGAACGTGGCCTGGTCGGGTTCGGCGAGCGGCAGGCCGTCGCGGATCCGCTCGGGCAGGTCCGGATTGGAGATGAAGGGCTTGCCGAAGGCGACGGCGTCGAGCTTGCCCGCCGCGATCGCTGCCTCGGCTTCGTCCGCGTCGTAGCCCATGTTGCCGATCAGCACGCCACCGAAGGCCTCGCGCGCCGGCGTCATCACGTCGCCGCTCTGCTGGCCGAAGAAATCGCCGCGCATCACGTGCCAATAGGCCAGGTCGAAGTCGTTCAGGCGCTTGCCGAGCCAGCGCACCAGGCCTGCCGGATCGCTGTCGCGCATGTCGTTGTAGCTGTTGAGCGGCGAGACGCGCAGGCCCACGCGATGGCTGCCCCACACGCCGCAGACCGCTTCCAGCACCTCCAGCAGCAGGCGTGCGCGGTTCGCGATCTCGCCGCCATACGGGCCGCTGCGCAGGTTGGTGCCGTCGCGGAGGAATTCGTCGAGCAGGTAGCCGTTCGCGCCATGCACTTCCACGCCATCGAAACCCGCCGCCTTGGCATTGCGCGCGGCATGGGCGAATCCTTCGACGATGCCGGGCAGTTCCGCATCGTCAAGCACGCGCGGCACCACGTAATCGACCTTGCCCTTCGGCGTGTACACCTGGTCGTTCTCGATGCGCAGCGCGCTGGGCGCGACCGGCTGCGCGCCGTCGTTGAGGTCTGGATGGCAGGCGCGACCGCCGTGCCAGATCTGCAGGACGATCCGGCCGCCTGCGGCGTGCACGGCGTCGGTCACCCGCTTCCAGCCGGCGACCTGCGCCTCGCTGTGGATGCCGGGCTCGCGCCAGAACGCGGAGTTGTTCGGCATCGCCATCGTCGCTTCGGCGATGATCAGGCCGGCGCTGGCGCGCTGGGCGTAGTACTCGGCGATCAGCGCGCCCGGGACATGGTCATCCTCGGCGCGGCAGCGGGTCAGAGGCGCCATCAGGATGCGGTTCGGCAGATGCAGGTCGCCTGCCTGGAGCGGCGTGAACAGTGCGGTCATCGGAAGGGTCCGTGGGAGGGATGATCATGAGTGTCTCAGGCAACGATCCGCGCATCCATGCCTGATTCGATGCGTCCATGGAACGGATATCCGCGCCGCGCCGGATAAAAAACGCCGCCGGTCCTGCGACCGGCGGCGAATGCGCCGAGGGGCTCTCACTTCATCGCACACACAGATCGCGCACCGATCACACACAAACAGAGGGGCTGGCTTGCGGACGTCGCGCGGCGGCGTCAGCCGCGGGTCAGGGTGAAACTCACCGGGACGATGCCGTAGACCTGGATCGCCTGGCCGTCCTTGATCGCCGGCTTGAACTTCCACTTGCGCAGTACCTGGCGCCGCGCCGCGTCGTCGAGCCTGCGATGGCCGCTGCTGCGCTCGATCTCCACCGACAGCGGCGAGCCGTCCACGTCCACCAGCACCTTCAGCATCACCGTGCCTTCCAGCTCGCGGCCCAGTGCCTCCGGCGGATAGGCCGGTGCCGGTGCCGAGGCGTATTCCAGGCGCGTGCTCGGCTGCGGGCCGGGATTCGGCGGGCTGATCGGGTCGGTGTCGATCACCGGATCGGCCGGCGGCACGTAATCGGTGCCGCCATCGACCACGGGCGCTTCGGACTGGGTCTGCACCTGCGTCTGCGGTTGCGTGCGGACCGGCTGCGTCGGTGTGGTGGTGGGGATCGTCTTCTGTACCGGGACTTCGGGAGGTGTCGGAGGTGGTGGCGTGGGACGATCCGGGATGACGAAGATGTCATCGATGACATCTTCTGCAATCGTGCCCATCGGTGCCGACACCGGCACCAGCAGCAACATCAGCGCGGCAGCGTTGAGGGTGATCGCGCCGGCGATGCCCAGCACGCGCGCGGGCTGGATGCGGGCGATGGCGTCGTGCAGTCCATGTGCACTGGGGTGGCGTTGGGTCAGGACCATGGGGCACCTCCGTCGGTTGGGACAGCGATGCAAACGTGCCCGCGCGATGCGCGGGGTTGCGTCCGATGAAAAATTTTCCCTCTCGATCGATGTCCGTTTTCCGTATCGAATGGCGAGGCCGCAAACGACGACACCCGCCTTGCGGCGGGTGTCGTGGGTGTTGCATGCGATGGGTCGAATTACTTGCCGAGTTCGAACACCACGTTGACAGTGGCCGACAGCGAGGTTTCGCCCGGCGACACCGGCGTGTCCTGCGCCTCGGCCATCGCCATCTTCATCATCGGCATCGGGCGCGGCGGCTGGAAGTCGCCGCCTTCGCTGATGCTGACGATGCGGCGCACGCGCAGGCCGAGCGCCTTGGCGTACATCTCGGCGCGATCCTGCGCCTTCTTCAGCGCGTTGCGGCGGGCTTCGTCGTAGGCCGATTCGGGCTGGTCGATCTCGAAGTTCGGGCCGTTGACCTGGTTGGCGCCGCTGGCGACCAGGGCGTCGAGCACCTTGCCGAGCTTGCCGATGTCGCGAACCTTGAGGTTCACGGTGTTGCTGGCCTGGTAGCCGGTGATCGTCGGCGGCTGGTTCTCGGCGTAGCGGTACTGCGGCTGGATGCTGATGCCGCTGGTCTGGATGTCGCGCTCGGCGATCCCGGCGGCCTTCACTGCGGCCATGACCTTGTTCATCTGCTCGGCGTTGGCCTTCAGCGCGGAGTTGGCATCGGCGGACTGGGTGACCACGCCGGTGGACAGCGTGGCGATGTCGGGCACGCGGCTGGCGCTGGCGTCGGCGCTGATCTGGAGCAGGGTGCCGTCGGTGGCGACGCTGGGGGTCTGTGCGGAAGCGGTCATGGCGGGGCCCGTGGCGAGAAGTCCGGTGAAAGCGGCGGCGAGCGCGAAGGCGAGGACGCGGGGCAGGGCGAGGGGGAAGGCGGAGCGTCGTACCATCTTGGGTCTCCTTGTGGGTGGGCCGGGGAGTGAACGTCCTGTGAGCCCGGTCGGGGTTGTCCATGTTCCCGTACGGGTGGTGACGCTGCGCAGGGTATCCTACCCGCATGCTGCATCTCGCCTCGAAATCACCCCGCCGTCGCGAATTGTTAAGGATGCTCGGACTCGACTTCGGCATCCTCGACCTCGACATTCCCGAACACCCCGCCGCTGGCGAACCGCCGGAGGACTACGTCCGCCGGGTCGCGCGCGAAAAGGCCGGCGCCGGCCTGCTGAAGGTCGTCGGTCAGCCTGACGCCTTGGTCCTGGGCGCGGATACAGAGGTGATCCTCGGCGACCGCATCTACGGCAAGCCCGCCGATGCCGCCGATGCCGCCGACATGCTGCGCAGCCTGTCCGGGCGCACGCATCGGGTGATCTCGGCGCTGTCGCTGGTCTCGGCCGGACGCGAGCTGCATGCGGTGTCCGAGTCGGAAGTGCGCTTCGCCGAACTGTCCGATGCCGACATCGCCGCCTACCTCGCGACCGGCGAATGGGATGGCAAGGCGGGCGCCTACGCCATCCAGGGCATGGCCCAGGCCTTCGTCGCGCATCTGTCCGGCAGCCAGTCCGGGGTGATGGGACTGCCGCTGTTCGAGACCGCGCGCCTGCTGCGCGAATTCGGCCTGTTCCCGCCTTCGGGCGCGTCCCGCCGCATGGAGGCCGCGCCATGACCGAGGAGATCCTGGTCAACGTCACCCCGCGCGAGACCCGCGTTGCGGTGGTCGAGAACGGCATGCTGCAGGAACTGCACATCGAGCGCGGCTGGCGCCGAGGCGTGGTCGGCAACATCTACAAGGGCAAGGTGCAGCGGGTGATGCCCGGCATGCAGGCGGCCTTCGTCGAGATCGGCCTGGATCGCGCCGCATTCCTGCACGCCAACGACATCTTCCGTTCCGCCATCGCGCCGGTCATCGATACCGCGCTGGCGGCCACCGAGCCGCCGCTGGAGCAGGACGGCGCCGCGACCGCGCCGCCTGCCGTGGTGCCGCAGGCGAACGGCAACGGCAATGGCAACGGGCATGCGCCGGTGCCGCCGATCACCGAACTGCTGCGCGAAGGCCAGGAAATCGTGGTCCAGGTGGTCAAGGATCCGATCGGCAGCAAGGGTGCGCGGCTCACCACGCAGATCAGCATTCCGTCGCGCTACCTCGTGCTGCTCCCGCAGTCGAAGGTGATCGGCGTGTCCTCGCGCATCGAGGACGAGGCCGAGCGCCAGCGCCTGAAGTCGCTGGTGTCCGCGCAGGCCAGCGCCGATGCCTCCGCCGGACAGCCGCAGCACGGCTACATCGTGCGCACCAATGCCGAAGGCCAGCCTGCCGAAGCCATCGCCGAGGACATCGCCTATCTCGGCCGTGCGCTTGCGCTGATCGAGAACAACGTACGCACGGCCCGCGTCGGCCACTGCGTGTACGAAGACCTGACCCTGCCGATGCGCGCGGTGCGCGACCTGATCCGCCGCGACGTGGAGAAGGTGAAGGTCGATTCGCGCGAGACCTGCGACCGCCTGCGCACCTTCGCTGCGCAGTACATGCCGGGTCTGGCCGAGAAGATCGAGCACTACAGCGGCGCGCGCCCGGTGTTCGACCTGTACGGCGTGGAGGACGAGATCCAGCGCGCGCTCGACAAGGAGGTGCCGCTGAAGTCCGGCGGCTACCTGGTCATCGACCAGACCGAGGCGATGACCACGGTCGACGTGAACACCGGTTCGTTCCTCGGCCAGCGCAACCTCGAAGAGACCGTCTACCGCACCAACCTGGAAGCGGCGCAGGCCGTCGCGCGGCAACTGCGCCTGCGCAACCTCGGCGGGATCATCATCATCGACTTCATCGACATGGTCGATCCCGAGCATCGCCGCCAGGTGCTGCGCACGCTGGAGAAGTCGCTGGCGCGCGACCACGCCAAGACCACGGTCTACGACTTCTCGCCGCTGGGCCTGGTCGAGATGACGCGCAAGCGCACCATCGAGAGCCTGCAGCGCCAGCTCAGCGAACCCTGCCACGAGTGCGGTGGCCGCGGCACGCTCAAGACCGCCGAGACCGTGACCTACGAGATCTTCCGCGAGATCACCCGCGCGGTGCGCCAGTTCGAGGCCGCACGCCTGCTGGTGATCGCCTCGCCGAAAGTGGTCGCGCGCATCACCGACGAGGAGTCCGCCGCCGTCGCCGAACTGGAGGAATTCCTGGGCAAGACCATCCGCTTCCAGGCGGACGAGCAGTACACCCAGGAGCAGTTCGATGTCGTGCTGCTCTGAGCATGACGTCGTCCGCTGCCGGGATCGGTGGGCGGACGCGGGAGCTCGCGGCTGATGCCGACATCCTGGCGCCGTCGCCTGCGCCTGGCGCGTCGTGGCCTGTGGTACGTCACCGCAGTGTCTCTGGTGCTGCTCGCGCTGGTCGCGGGCATCGTCAGCCAGGTGCTGCCGATGGCCGAGCGTCATCCCGACAGGATCGCCGCCTGGCTGAGCGCGCGCGCCGGCCGGCCGGTGACGTTCGATACCGTGGAAACGGCCTGGACGCGGCGCGGTCCGCTGCTGCGCCTGGATGGCCTGCGCGTGGGCGCGGGCAAGGACGCGGTGTCGATCGGCGCGGCCGAGATCCTCGTCTCGCAGTACGCCGGGCTGCTGCCCGGTCGCTCGTTCACCGAACTGCGCGTGCGCAATCTCGCGCTGACCCTGGAGCGTGCCGATGACGGGCGCTGGCAGGTGCGCGGCCTGCCCGGGCAGGCGCAGACCGAGGATCCGCTGAGCGCGCTGGAAGGCCTGGGCGAGCTGCAGGTCATCGATGCGCGACTGGGCATCTCCGCGCCGTCGCTGGGCATCGAAACCACCCTGCCCGAAGTGGACGTGCGCCTGCAGGTGAGCGGCGAGCGCGTGCGCGCCGGCCTCCGCGCGTGGCGCAAGCCCGGCGTCGCGCCGCTGGACGCGGTGCTGGATTTCGATCGCGAACGCGGCGATGGCCGTCTCTACGCGGCGGCCAAGCGCACCGACCTGTCGGTCTGGTCGTCGCTGCTGCGCGTCGGTGGCGTGACCATCGATGCCGGTCGTGGGTCGGCCGAAGCCTGGGCCACCGTGCAGCGTCGCCAGGTGACTGCGATCGCCGTCGAAGGCGACCTGCGCGACGTGCGTCTGCGCGGCAGCGCATCGGGCGATGGACGCGCTGCGCCGGTGGCTGCGTTCGCGCGGCTGCAGGCGCTGGCGCACTGGCGCATGCGTCCTGACGGTTGGCGGCTCGAAGCCTCGGAACTGCAGGTGCATGCCGGGCAGGACGATCGACCGCAGGTGCTCGACGGCCTGGTCCTGGCGGGCGGCGCCCAGTACGGCTTGCGTGCGGAACGCATCGACGCGGGCCCGCTGTTCGCGGTGGTCGCGCTGAGCGACCGGCTCGATCCGGGTCTGCGTCGCTGGATGCTCGCGGCGAAGCCCGGTGCCGTGCTCGAAGGCGTGCGCGTCGGCGGCGTGCGCGGTGGTGCCATGCGTGCCGAGGCGACGATCCGCGACCTGCACTTCGACAGTGTCGGCCACACGCCGGGCCTGGACGATTTCGGCGCCCGCCTGCTGGGCGACGCCAACGGCTACACGCTGCATTTCGATCCGAAGACCCCGATGCGCTTCCTGTGGCCGACCGGATTCGGTGCGCCGCACGTGGTGCGCCTGGGCGGCGATGCGGCACTGTGGCGCGACGAAACCGTCGGCTGGCGCGTGGCCACGCCCGCGCTGCGCATCGACGGCGTCGGTTACGGCGCCGATGTCCGCGGCGGCCTGTGGTTCCAGGGCGACGGTACGCGTCCGGTGATCGATCTCGCCGCCGACATCCACGATGCGCACGTGCCGGTCGCGAAACGCTTCTGGCCGAAACACGTGATGTCGCCGCAGGTCGTGCGCTGGCTGGACACCGCGCTCATCGATGGCACGGTGGCCGGTGGTCGCGCCGTGGTCAGCGGCGATCTCGACCACTGGCCGTTCAAGCCGCACGACGGCAAGCCCGCGCCCGGCGTGTTCGACGCGCGCGCCACGCTTCGCGGCGCGGTGATCCACTTCCAGCCCGACTGGCCGGAGGCGACGCGCATGGATGCCGACGTGGCGTTCATCGGCAACGGTTTCACCGTGGGCGGCAAGGCGGCGCTGGCCGAGGTCGGCATACGCGAGTTCAGCGCGGGCATCGCCGACTACGGCGACGCGCTGCTCGGCATCGATGCGCGCGCCGATGCCGATGCCGCGCAGTTCCTTGATCTGCTCAAGCGCAGTCCGCTGCAGCGTGAGCACGGCGCGACCTTCGCCAAGCTGTCCGCCAGCGGGCCGGCGTCGACGCGGTTCTCGCTGCGCATGCCGCTGAAGCAGCAGGGCGCGCGAGGCCGCATCGACGGCCAGATCGACCTGCGTGGCGTGCGCCTGGCGGAAAGCGAATGGAAGCTCGCCTTCACCGGCGTGCAGGGCACCGGACGCTACGACCAGGATGGGTTCGACGCAGAAGGCCTGCGCGCCCAGTACGACCGCCAGGACGGGCGCCTGTCGCTGCGCGCGGGACCGGGTCACGTCCGCGATCGCAGGCAGGGCTTCGAGGCCGAACTCGATGTCTCGATGACCACCGACGACCTGCTCGAGCGCAGCGCCGATCTGGCCTGGCTGAAGCCGCATGTCGGCGGACGCTCGCGCTGGACGGCGGCGATCTCGATTCCGTCGTCGGCGCTCTCCGGGGCATCGACGCCGGCCGGTGCCGCCGCGCGTTCGCCGCTGGCGGGCGTGTCCCGCCTGCAGCTGCGTTCCGACCTCGTGGGGACCACGCTCGCCCTGCCGGCGCCGCTGGACAAGGCCGCCGGTGTCGCGCTGCCGAGCACCATCGATCTGGCCCTGCCGGTCGAGAAGGGCGACATCGGCATCGCCCTGGGCCAGCGCATGGCCCTGCGGGCCCGCCACGTGCAGGGGCAACTGGGCATTCGCGCCGCGTTCGGCACGGATCGCGTCGACGAGGCGCCGCCGGCGTCGGGACTGGCGCTGGGTGGCCGGGCCTCGACGCTGGATGCGCTGGGCTGGGTCGTGCTGATGCGCGGCGGCAGCAGCGGCAGCGGCAGCGGTCTGGCCCTGCGTCGCGTCGATGTCGTCGCCGACCGCCTCCTCCTGCTCGGCGCGCAGTTCCCCGACACCCGCCTGCAACTGTCGCCTGCAGGTCCGCTGCTCAACGCGCAGCTCGACGGCCCGGCGCTGGCTGGCACGCTGCAATTGCCCGAAGGCGAGGGCGGCACGATCGCCGGCCGCCTGCAGCGCCTGCACTGGCGGGCCGCGCCGGCCGTGGCCGCCGTCTCGTCCGCGCCGGCCACCGGCGACTTCAACCCCGCCAGCGTGCCGGCGATCCAGCTGCGCGTCGACGACCTGCGCCTGGGCGCGGCGGCGCTGGGCGAAGCGCAGTTCCGTTCGCGTCCCACCGCCAGCGGCATGGAGATCGTGCAGTTCCAGACCCGTGCGCCGAAGCGTCGACTCGACGTCACCGGGGAGTGGGCCGGTCGCGGCGCCGCTGCACGCACGCGTCTTTCAGCGACGCTCGGCAGCGAGGATTTCGGTGCGCTGCTGACCGACGCCGGCCTGGGCGGGCGCATCGCCGGCGGCAAGGGCGAGATGCGCTTCGATGCGGCCTGGCCCGGCACGCCGATGGCCTTCCAGCTCGGGTCGCTGGAAGGCAGCCTCAAGGTCGCGGTGAAGGATGGTCGACTGGTCGAGATCGAGCCGGGCGGCACCGGCCGCGTGCTCGGCCTGCTAAGCGTGGCCCAGCTGCCGCGCCGCCTGACCCTGGATTTCCGCGATTTCTTCTCGAAGGGCTTCGCCTTCAACCGCTTCGAGGGCATCGTGCAGTTCGCCGGCGGCAGCGCGCGCAGCGACGATCTCGCCATCGACGGTCCCGCCGCCACGATCAACATCCGCGGTGCGGCGAACCTGCGCGCGCAGACCTTCGACCAGACCATCGAAGTACTGCCCAAGGCCGGCAACCTGCTTACTGCGGTCGGTGCGATCGCCGGCGGCCCTGTGGGGGCGGCGGTCGGCGCGGTCGCCAATGCCGTGCTGCAGAAGCCATTGGGCCAGGCCACGGCCAAGAACTACCGCGTCACCGGGCCCTGGAAGGATCCCAAGGTCGAGGTGATCGAGCGCACCCCCGCGCGACCCGCACCGAACTCCGGCTGATCGCGGCCGGTTGATCGCGACCGGTTGATCCAGGCGACCCGCGTCGCCATCTCATTCCTGCAGTCCCGCCCCTCACGTCCTCCGGAACCCGACATGTCCTCGATGCTGCAGCTCTCCGAATCGCGCCTGCTCACGCCCGCCGGGCTGGACGACGCCGGCCTCGACCGCGTCTTCGGCCAGCTGATGGGCCCGGGCATCGATTTCGGCGACCTCTACTTCCAGCACGCCCGCCGCGAGAGCTGGACGATGGAGGACGGCATCGTCAAGGACGGCGCGCATTCGATCGACCAGGGCGTCGGTGTGCGCGCGATCTCCGGCGAACAGACCGGTTTCGCCTATTCGGACGAGATCAACGCCGATGCGTTGCTGGTCGCCGCGCGATCGGCCCGCGCGATCTCGCGCGACGGCGATGCCCGGCCGCACGCCATGCCGGTGCGCGTCGGCACACCGACTCAGCTGTACGCGCCCGTGGACCCGGTCGACAGCGTCGACACCGCCGCCAAGCTCGACGCCATGCGCCATGTCGACCGCGTGCTGCGCGCCGCCGATCCTCGCGTCAAGCAGGTGGTGGTGTCGCTGGTCGGCGGCGTCGACACCATGATGGTCGCGCGCAGCGACGGCGTGGTCGCCGGCGACATCCGGCCGCTCGTGCGCTTCAACGTGCAGGTGATCGTCGAACAGAACGGTCGCCGCGAGTCCGCGTCGTCAGGCTTCGGCGGACGCCACGGCTACGCCGAGCTGCTCGCCGATGGCCGTCCCGAGCGCTGCGCGCGCGAAGCCCTGCGCCAGGCGCTCGTGAACCTGGAGGCCGTCGATGCCCCGGCCGGGGTGATGCCGGTGGTGCTGGGCAGCGGCTGGCCGGGCGTGCTGCTGCACGAAGCCGTCGGCCACGGCCTGGAAGGCGACTTCAACCGCAAGGGCACCTCGACCTACGCCGGCCGCATCGGCCAGCGCGTGGCCTCGCCGGGCGTGACCATCGTCGACGATGGCACCCTGCCGGGCCGCCGCGGTTCGCTCAACGTCGACGACGAGGGTACGCCGACGCGCTGCACCACGCTGATCGAGGACGGCATCCTCGCCGGCTACATGCAGGACACCCACAACGCCCGGTTGATGGGCGTGGCGCCGACCGGCAACGGCCGGCGCGAGTCGTTCGCGCACCTGGTCATGCCGCGCATGACCAACACCTACATGCTCGCCGGCCAGGACGATCCCGAGGACATGATCCGCTCGGTGAAGAAGGGCCTGTACGCGGTGAATTTCGGCGGCGGCCAGGTCGACATCACCAGCGGCAAGTATGTCTTCTCCGCGACCGAGGCCTATCTGATCGAAGATGGCAGGATCACCGCGCCGGTGAAGGGCGCGACCCTGATCGGCAACGGCCCGGAGACGATGCAGCGAGTGACGATGATCGGCCACGACCTCGCCCTGGACGATGGCGTCGGCACCTGCGGCAAGGACGGGCAGAGCGTGCCGGTCGGCGTGGGCCAGCCGTCGCTGCTGATCGATCAGCTGACGGTGGGCGGGACGAAGGCGTGAGGCGGTCCGCGTCAACGCCGACGGCATCAGTCGGCGTCGTCTTCCGCGTCGCCCTCGCCATCCGCGTCGTGCGACTCCGCGAAGAGTTCGCGCAGCTCGCGGAACAGTTCGCGGAACGCATGCGGCGGCTTGTTCTTCAGACGCTCCTCGTGCGCGTTGCGCGCGAGCTGGCGCAGGTGCTGGCGGTCGGCGGTCGGGTAGGCGTCGAGCAGCTCGGTCAGCGCCGCGTCGCCGTCGGCCATCAGGCGCTCGCGCCAGGCTTCGGCGCGATGCAGCATCGCCGCTTCCACGCGCGCCGCATTGCCGTTGACGTCGAGCGCATCGCGGATCGCCTCCAGCGTCTCGTCGTCCTCGCGACGCATCTGCTTGGCCAGGAACTGCAGCTGGCGCTTGTGCGCCCCGTGCGACGTGATCCGACGGGTTTCGTCGATGTGGGGAACGAGGCGCTCGGGCACGGGCAGTTTCGACACCTGCTGCGCCGTCATTTCGGACAGCTGCCGCGCCAGATCGAGCACTTCAAGGGCCTCCCGCCGCTGCTGGCTGCGGCTGGGGGACAGGAACTCACCGGTTTCGGGATCTTTTCCACGCATAGTGGACACAGGATAAAGCATTGAACGCCATCGATTCTCCTCTTCCCACGCAGGCCGCCGTCGGCGGCGACGGCCAGGCCCGCCTGGATCGCTTGTCCGAGCTGGCCCGGGACCTGCTGGCGCGCGCGCGCCAGCACGGCGCCAGCCAGGCCGAAGTCAGGTGCGACGAGGGGCGCGGCCTCGACGTCAACGTGCGCATGGGCGCGGTCGACAGCGTGGAATCCACCCATGACCGCAGTATCGGCGTCACGGTCTACTTCGGTCAGCGCAGGGGCAGCGCGAGCACCGCCGACCTGCGGCCGGAGAGCCTGGAGGCCACGGTCGCCCAGGCCTGCGCGATCGCGCGCCATACCGAGGACGACCCGGCCTCCGGTCTGGCCGACGCCGACCGCATGGCCACCGACCTGCGCGAATTCGACAGCTGGCACCCCTGGGCGCTGGATGCCGATGGCGCGATCGACTTGGCACTGGCCTGCGAAGCCGCCGGCCGCGAGGCCGACGCGCGCATTTCCCTTTCGGACGGTGCCAGTGTCTCGACCAAGGACTCCGTGGGCGTCTATGCCAATTCCCACGGTTTCCTCGGCCGCGAGCGCGATACGGTGCACAGCATCTTCTGCAGCCTCATCGCCGGCGAGGGCGACGGCATGCAGCGCGACTACTGGTACAGCACCGCGCTGGCCCGAGAAGACCTGGAATCGCCCGAGGCCATCGGTCGCCGAGCCGCCGAGCGCACGGTCGAGCGCCTCGAACCGCGGACGCTCGCCACCGGCGACATGCCGGTGCTGTTCCAGGCCGAGGTGGCGCGCTCGCTGATCGGCCAGCTGCTCAACGCCGTGTCCGGCGGCGCCCTCTACCGTCGCGCCAGCTTCCTGCTCGACAGCATCGACACGCAGGTGCTGCCCGGCTGGTGCCGCCTGCGCGAACGGCCCTTCCTGATGCGCGGCCTGCGCTCGTCCTCGTTCGATGCCGAAGGCGTGGCCACGTGCGAATCCGACCTGGTCAGCGACGGCATCCTGCGTCGCTACCTGCTGGACAGCTACTCGGCGCGCAAGCTGGGCCTCCAGAGCACCGGCAATGCCGGCGGCGTGTTCAACCTGGAGGTCGACGCGAATGCCGGCGATCTGCGCGACCTGATGCGGGGGATGGGCAACGGCCTGCTGGTCACCGAGCTGATGGGGCAGGGCGTGAACGCGATCACAGGCGACTACTCGCGCGGTGCGGCCGGTTTCCTGGTCGAGAACGGCGAGATCGCTTATCCGGTCGACGGCATCACCATCGCCGGCAACCTGCGCGACATGTACATGGCGATCGAAGCGATCGGCAGCGACATCGACCCCCGCTCCTACATGTCGGTGGGATCCATCCTTGTTGGCCGGATGACCGTCGCAGGCGGCGTTTGACGTTTATCATCGTCGGGCGCGCTTGGCATGGCGCGCCAGGCACGACGCCAGCGACATTCATCCATCCACCGACCGGGGAGCCCCAGACATGTCCGATTTCGATCAATACACTTCCGCACCGGGCGCGCCGTCCGGGTCGCCCGGTGCCGAAGAGCGCCAGATGGGCATGATCGCCCACCTGAGCGTCTTGAGCGGCATCATCATCCCGTTCGGCAACATCATCGCGCCGCTGGTGATCTGGCAGATCAAGAAGGACACCATGCCCTTCGCGGCCGACCAGGCCAAGGAAGCGCTGAACTTCAACATCACGATGGTCATCGCCGGCATCATCTGCTTCCTGCTGACCTTCGTCCTGATCGGCCTGATCCTGGCCCCGATCGTCGGCATCGCCTGGCTGGTGCTCACCGTGATGGCCGGCATCAAGGCCAACAACGGCGAGGCGTATCGCTACCCGTTCGCGTTGCGCCTGATCAGCTGATCGCCTCCTGCATCCCGCACCATGGAGACCCCCGGCCTGCCGGGGGTCTTTCGTTTTGGGGATCACCGGTGCGGGCCCGGGTCAACTCGGCCGGCATCGACGCGTTTCCGGAAGGGTCTCCGAACGAGGGCCCGACATGGCGACGCACGCGACCCTGCAGACCGCCGCACTGAACCGCTTCGGCCTAGGGGCGATGCCTGGCGACCGCGACCGCGTGCTCGATGCGCGCGACTGGCTGCGTGCACAGCTGCGGCCCGTGCCGCCACCCAGGATGTTCGACGGGCTGCCCGGCAGCGTTGCGCTGCTGCGCCGGCAGACGGCCTACCGGCTCGCGCGCCGCGCCGAGCGCAACGACGACAGCCCGGCCAGCAACGATGCTGGCGACGACACCCCCCCGGGCGCGATGCAGCAGGCGCTGCGCCGCGATGCGATGGACGACATCGCCGCGCGTTATCGCCATGCCGCCATCACCGACCGCCCGTTCGTCGAGCGGCTGGTGCATTTCTGGTCGAACCATTTCGCGATCTCGATCGACAAGAACAGCGCGCGGCTGCTCGCGGCGCCGATGGAGCGCGAGGCGATCCGCCCGCACGTGCTGGGCAATTTCCGCGACCTGCTGCTGGCCGTTGAGACGCATCCGGGCATGCTGCTGTATCTCGACAACGCCGCGTCGGTCGGCGAAGAGTCGATGCTGGTCCGGCGCCAGCAGCGCCGCGCCGCACGCCGTGGCGATACCGACGGAACGCCGCGCCGGCTCGGCCTCAACGAGAACCTCGCGCGCGAGATCCTCGAACTGCACACGCTGGGCGTCGACGGCGGCTACGCGCAGCAGGACGTGGTCGAACTGGCGCGCGCCATCACCGGCTGGGGCACGCCGTTGCCGCGCGAGTGGGACAGCGCCACGTCCGCCTATGTGTTCCGTCCCGGTGCGCACGAGCCCGGCGCGCGCACCGTCCTCGGTCGTCGCTATGCCGAGGACGGCGAGGCGCAGGGACGCGCGATCCTGCGTGATCTCGCCCTGCATCCGGCGACCGCGCGGCATCTCGCGTTCAAGCTCGCGTGGCACATGGTCGCGGATGCGCCGCCGCCTGCGCTGGTCGAGCGCATGGCCGCCGCCTACCTGCGCAGCGGCGGCGAACTCGGCGCGCTGTACGCGGCGATGATCGACGACGACGCGGCCTGGTCCGGCGAAGCGCGCAAGTTCAAGACGCCGCAGGATTTCCTTGTGTCGGCGCTGCGCGCAGGCGGCGTCGCGCTCGAACGACGCCCGCAGGCCCTCGTGCGGCTGCTGCAGGGGCTGGGCCAGCCGGCCTTCATGCCGCGCTCGCCGGCCGGGTTCCCCGACACCGCCGACGACTGGGCCAGCGGCGACAGCCTGCGCAAGCGCGTGCAGGCCGCCGGCCTGCTCGCCGATCACGTATCCGATGCGCGTGCGCCGCAGGCCATCGCCCTCGATGCGCTCGGCGCCGATGCCGTGGCAGGCCTGCTCGGCGACAGCCTGCGCCGTGCCGGCTCGCCGCGCGAGGCCATCGCGCTGCTGTTCTCCAGTCCCGCGTTCCAGTGGAGGGTGTGATGCACCACGCGCATGATCTCAACGAGCATGCTCCCGACGAGCATGAGCAGAAGACGCGCCTCGTGATGTCGCGTCGCCGTTTCCTCGCAGCCCTCGGCGGTGCGACCGCGTCGCTCGCAGTGTGGTCGCATGGGGCCTGGGCCGCGCCGATGTCCGCGCCGCGCATGGTCGTGGTGCTGCTGCGCGGTGCGATGGATGGCCTGCACCTGATGCCGCCACGCGATGATCCGCATTACCTCCGTGCGCGCGGCGCGCTGGCGGTGCAGGGCGCGAAACCGCTGGACGGCAGCTTCGGTTTGCATCCGGCGCTGCCGTTCGCACACGACCTGTTCGCGCGCCGGCAACTGCTGCCGCTGGTCGCGGTCGCGCCGCCGTATCGCCAGCGTTCGCATTTCGATGCGCAGGATTGCCTGGAGAACGGCACTGCTGCGCCCGGCGGGCGTCGCGATGGCTGGATCGGTCGCTGCGTCGAGGCGATGACCGGCGCCGAAGGCGTTGCCATCGCGCAGGTGATGCCGCTGGCGATGCGCGGTTCCACGCGCGCCGACATCTGGTCGCCGCCGCTGCCGCGCGATCCCTCGGCGATGCTCATGCAACAGTTGCAGGCGCTGTACGCCGAGGACGCGCGTCTGGCGCCGGCCTTCGCCGATGCGATGCAGGCGCAGGACATGGCCATGGGTACGGGCACGGCGGGTGCGTTCCGCCTCCCGGATGCGATGTCGGCCGCCGCACGCAGGCTGCAGGGCACGGACGGCGCGCGCATCGCCTTCGTCGAGGACACCGGCTGGGACACGCATCGCGGCCAGGAAGCCGCGCTGGCGCGCAAGTTCGGTGAACTCGATGCCGGGCTGCGCGCGCTGCACGACGGCCTGGGCGAGGACTGGCGCAGCACTGTCGTCCTGGTCGTCACCGAGTTCGGTCGTACCGTGGCCGCGAACGGCAGCAGCGGCACCGATCACGGCGTCGGCGGCATGGCGCTGCTGGCTGGCGGCGCGGTGCGTGGCAGCCGCATCGCCGGTAACTGGCCCGGCCTGGCCACGGCCGACCTGCAGGACGGTCGCGACCTGCGCGCGACCACCGACCTGCGTGCGGTCTTCAAGGGCGTCCTGCTCGGGCACCTGGGCCTGCGCGAATCGGCGGTCGAGTCGCATGTCTTCCCGGACAGCCGCAGCGTGCGGCCGTTCGACGGCCTGGTCTGAGGTGTTCCATCCGGGCGTGATGGTGGTGGGCATGCCACCCATGACCTTCGTTGGGTGCCTTCCGGTGCATGGTCCCGGCGCGATTCGGGCGCATCCTGATCCTGCGCCGGGTGTTCCGGCGCGCAGTCCGGGGGCGATCCCCGGGAGGAATGCACGATGAACGACGTACTGGAAGCCCATGCCGGCATGTCCGGCGAATCCGACGCCAGCGCCCGCAACTGGGCCGCAGGCGCGCACCTCGCCGCGATGGGCGCGGCGTTCCTGACCAGCTGGTCGGCCGGCATCGCCGGCGCGGTGGCGGCGTTCGTGGTCTGGCTGATCGTCCGCGATCGTCATCCGTTCGCGGCCGCGCATGCGAAGGAAGCGCTGAATTTCAACCTCAGCATGCTGCTGTACGCGCTGGCGGCCTGCGCGCTCGCCGTGGTGCTGGTCGGCGCGACGATCTTCACCCTCGGGATCGGCGCGATCGTCACCGTCCCGGCCGGCCTCGCGCTGCTGGCGGCGGCGGGCGTGATCGCGGTGATGTGGCTGCTGTGCAGCATCATCGCCACGGTCAAGGCGTTCAATGGCGAGGACTACCGCTATCCGCTGACGTTCCGCCTGTTCTGAGGCGCGCGGCGCCCGCTGACGAAAGACCCGGGGCCGGTGCCGCGATGCGGTGCCGGCCTTTTCGTTTCCGGATGTCGCTCAGTGGCTGCGTTCGACGACCATGCGCGCCAGCTCGGCCAGCGCCGCCGCGTCGTCGCCGAAGGGCGCGATCGCGTCCGCCATGACCCCGCGCAGATCGGCCAGTCGTGCGCGCGAGCCGTCCACGCCGAGCAGGGCCGGGAAGGTCGCCTTGTTCTGCGCCACGTCCTTGCCGGCGGTCTTGCCGAGGGTGGCGCTGTCCGCCTCGATGTCGAGCAGGTCGTCGCGGATCTGGAAGGCAAGGCCCAGGGCTTCGGCATAGCGATCGAGCGCGGCCTGCGTCGTGATGTCCGCGCCGCCGGCCAGTGCGCCCAGGCGCACCGCGCAGCGCAGCAGGGCGCCGGTCTTCATCGCATGCAGGCGTTCGAGTTCCGCCAGGCCGATGTCGCCGCCGCGCCCGGTGGCATCGATATCGAAGGCCTGCCCGCCGCACATCCCCAGCGCACCGCTGGCGGTGGCCAGTTCGCGCACCATCGCGATCCGCACCTCGGCCGGCGCCGGGGCGTCGGCCAGTTGGCGGAAGGCCAGGGTCTGCAGCGCATCGCCGGCGAGGATCGCGGTCGCTTCGTCGAAGGCCACGTGCACCGTCGGCTGGCCGCGACGCAGGGCGTCGTCGTCCATCGCCGGCAGGTCGTCGTGGACCAATGAATAGGCGTGGATCAGTTCGACCGCGCTCGCCGGTGCGTCGAGCGCGGCATCGCTGGCGCCGAGCATGCGTCCGGTCGCATAGACCAGCAGCGGGCGCATGCGCTTGCCGCCGAGCAGGGCGGCATGGCGCATCGCGGCCTGCAGGCGGGTGTCGCCGAGGGCATGCGCGCGCAATGCCTGTTCCAGCACATCGTCGGCGCGCTGGCGCCAGTGGGCGAGGGCGGTCGCGATGTCCGCCGGAGGCGGCTCACGCATCGGCGAAGGGCTCGGCGCCGTCGGGCTGTTCCGGGTCGGTGAGCAGGCGCACGCGCAGTTCGGCGTGTTCGAGGGCCTGCTGGCAGCGGCGGTAGAGGCCGACGCCGCGCTCGTAAGCGCCGAGCGACTCCTCCAGGCTCATCTGCCCCTGTTCCATCTTCTCGACCAGCTGTTCCAGCGCGTCGAGCGACTGTTCGAAGTCTGCCACCGGCGAGCGGTCCGCTGCGGTCTCGGAGGTGGCGTCGGATGCGGTTTTTCGGGCCATGGCGGTGGAGTGTAAGGGGTGAGGGCGACTGCCGACAGGGGGACGCGTCACGTCCCGGCGGTTTCGTGGTCGCGTCGCAGCGTCCAGACCAGCGACGCATCGTGTGCCTGCATCCAGAGGTCGAAACCTGCCGAACGGATGCGGTCGCCGGCTGCGAGCAAGGTGCCGTCGTCGGTCCTCAGCAGCGGCATCCGCGAGCGGTGCCACGGGGCGATGTCCATGTCCTGCAGCACGTGCTTGAGGCTGTGATGCTGCGGTCCGCGTCCGGGCAGCAGGATGCGCTCGCCGCCCTGGCGCGCATGCACGCGCAACGGCGTGGGGAAGCGCGCGACGCCCTCCAGTCGCAGCGTGTCGCCGTTGGGCAGGGCCAGTGGCGCGCTGCCGTCCCATGCGCAGGACCAGTCCTTCGGCAGGTCGTGGTTCCCGTCGACGGCATGCAGCGCATCGCGCCAGCGGCGGATCTCCACGCCGTGCCAGGCGAAGCCGGGCAGGCGGTCGTGGACCTCGTCTCTGGGTGCGAGCAGATCGGCCTCGATGCGCGCGACGCCTTCGGCCGGCAGTGGCGGCCAGCCGAGGGTCGACACCCAGTGGCGGAACAGCCGCGCGCGCCGGGCAGGCGAGAGCAGTCGCAATGCCGCGATCGACAGCCCCGCGCCGAATTCCTCGCGCACCGAGGCCAGGATCGCGCCATCGCGTTCGCCGAGGATGTCGCTGGCTTCCGCCGACAGCTGCGCGGCGCGCGACAGCGCGGCATCGGCATGCGGCCAGCGTTCGCGCAGCAGGGGCATCACCTTCAGGCGCAGGAAATTGCGGTCGAATCCGGGGTCGGCGTTGCTCGGGTCCTCGATCCAGTGCAGGCCGTGCTGGTCTGCATGCGCGCGCAGCACCGCACGCGGCGTGTCGAGCAGCGGACGCCACATCCAGCCGTTCGCGAAATTCCGCCACGGGCGCATCGCGGCCAGGCCATCGGGCCCGGAGGCCCGCAGTGCCCGCAGCAGGAAGGTTTCCGCCTGGTCGTCGCGATGCTGTGCCAGCGCCATACACTCCCCCTCGCGCAGCTCGGCGGCGAAGGCCGCGCGCCGTACCTGCCGCGCCGCCGCTTCCGGCCCCAGCCCGCTGTCGCGCGCCACGTCGACGCGGACCACGGTCAGCGGCACCGACCACGCCTGCGCAAGTGTCTCGCAATGCGCCGCCCAGGCATCCGCCTCCGGGTGCAGCCCATGGTGGACATGCACCGCACGCAGGCCGCGTCCGCGTACGTCGGCATCCTGCGCGAGCAGGTGCAGCAGCACGGTCGAATCCAGACCGCCGCTCCACGCGACCAGCACCGGGGACGCCACCGTCTGCGGGATCGTCCGCAGGGTCGTCCGTGAATTCGGCGCGGGGGAGGGCGTCGTGCGGTGAGGCATGCCGCCATGCTAGCCGAAGGCTTGTGCGGTGGCTTTGCGGCAGCCGTCGGGAACGCAGGCTGTCGCTGTCTCTCCGTCACCGCTGAGGGCTGCGCTCGCGCGACGCCAGGTCGATCCACTCGCGCTGTTCGCGCTGGTAGTAGCCCGGCGCCACGCGCGAGCGGCGCAGGGTCTCGTCGAACGCGGCATCGGCCTCGGCGGCACGTCCTTCGCGCTTGAGCAGCAGGCCGTGGCGCACGCGCGCCTCCTCGCCGGGAAAGCCCGCCACCAGCGCCTCGTATTCGTGCAGGGCGCCGGGCACGTCGCCCAGCGCCTCCAGGCAACGCGCGTACAGCAGGTGGCCTTCGCTGGAGCGGAAGGCGGGATTCGCCGCAATCAGCGCGTCCAGGGTCTGGCGCGCCTCGCCCGCCAGTTCCAGCGCGAACTGCGATTTCGCCAGGCCCAGCATCAGGTTCGGATCGGTCGCGTACAGGCCGCGCAGGCCCGAGCGGTAGAGTTCCGCCGCCTGCTGATAATCGCCGCTGTCGTAGCTCTCGTCGGCCAGGCGCTGACGGTTTTCCAGGGTATCGGCGACTTCCAGCTGGCGCGACGCTGCGCGCTTGTGTCGCTCGGGGTCGATGCGGTCGCGCGCGCCCTGCAGCGCGCGTCGCGCGGCGCGGTTGTCCTTCAGGCCGGGCAGGATCTCCGCGAAAACATAGATCGCAACCGCCACGTACGAACCGATCAGCAACAGGAAGATCCAGTACATCGGTCGGCCGGTCCGCACCACGTGCACGGCGCAGGCGATCTGCAGGATCAGCGAGAGCAGGACGAAGGGCATTGGGCGGTCCGGGAGTGGGCGTGGCCGCGAGTGTAGGTGGCGTCACCGGAGGCGCCAAGGCTTGCGGTGTCGCGCTTGCCTGCTATGGTGCCGGCACGCCACAGGACAGGCCCTGTCATGCACGACCATTCGACCATCGCCCTGCCGCCCATGCCCGCGTTGTCGGACGAGGCGCGCGTCGGCATCGCACGCGACTTCGCCGACGAGCTGTCCCGCCGACGCACCGTCCGCGATTACGCGGACACCCCGGTGCCGCGCGAGGTCATCGAACACTGCCTGCGAGCCGCTGGCACCGCGCCCAGCGGCGCCAACCAGCAGCCCTGGCGCTTCGTCGCCGTCGCCGACCCCGAACTGAAACGCCTCATCCGCGAAGGCGCGGAAGCCGAGGAGCGGGAGTTCTACGCCCACCGCGCACCCGAGGAATGGCTCGATGCGCTGGCGCCGCTGGGGACCGACGCCGAGAAGCCCTTCCTCGAAACCGCACCCTGGCTGATCGGCGTGTTCTACGAACGCTTCGGTCACGACGCCGAGGGCAACAAGGTCAAGCGCTACTACCCGCACGAATCGGTCGGCATCGCCACCGGCATGCTGATCGCCGCCCTGCATCGCGCCGGCCTCGCCACCCTCACCCATACCCCGAGCCCCATGGGCTTCCTCAACGACCTGCTCGGCCGGCCCAAGAACGAAATGGCCTACCTGCTGCTCGTCGTCGGCCATCCCGCCCCCGGCTGCCGCGTCCCCGCGATCCAGCGCCTGCCCCTGGACGCCTACGCGAGCTTCCTGTGACCCCGTCCGACCTCGCTTTCGAAACGCCACGCGTCAAGGCACGCCTGCTCTGCGAAGACGACCTCGACCTCTACCTCGCGCTGTACACAGATCCGGAGGTGATGCGGTATGTCGGGCCTGTGATGGGGAGGGAGGAGGCGGAAGCCCAGTTCAGGAAAGCGCTTGCCTTGAATCTGGAGGACGCCGGCAGGATCCGATATTGGGCGGCATATACGGTGGAGAGTGCGGGCGTTTCGCCGCTGGGCATCATGTCCGCAGCACTGAGCTGGCCGGGCCGCAGCCAAGTCGAAATCGGCATCATGCTGTTGCGGCACAGGCAGCGCGGCGGATTGGGCAGGTTGCTGTTGACCCCTTTGATCGATGCGATTTTCGATGAAGCGGGCTTCGGTGTCGATGTGGTGACGGCCAGGCATCTGAGCCAGAATGCGGCCGCGCGTGAGTTGTTCTCCTGCCTTGGCTTCTCGTCATCGGTGGGTGAAGATTCGAGAACCGAGATGTGCATGCTGACTTCACAGCAATGGCGTCGAAAAATTTCATCTTTGGCCCTGGCGCCGTTATCTTCCTGAGGTTTTTGATGTCCCATCATGGCGCTGAGTCTTCGTCCGGGAGTTTCGTCGCCGTCGGCCTCGGCATGATGCTGGGCGCCCACATCACAGCTCGCGCACGCAGCGAGATCGAGCATGCCGATATCGTGTTTGCCTTGGTCTCCGATGCGATCGTCGAGTGTTGGGTGCAGGAGATGCGCGCGGATGTCCGCAGCCTCCAGCCGTTCTACGCAGAAGGCAAGCGGCGGACCCAGAGTTATCGCGAAATGATCGAGGCGATGCTGGCGGAGGTGCGCGCCGGGCATCGCGTCTGTGGTGTGTTCTACGGGCATCCCGGTGTGTTCGCCCAGGTGCCCCACCATGCCATCGCGCAGGCACGCAGCGAAGGGTTCAATGCCGAGATGCATGCCGGCATTTCGGCCGAGGACTGTCTCTATGCAGACATGGCCATCGATCCTGGCACCTACGGATGCCAGCATTACGAAGCGAGCCAGCTCATGTTCTACCACCGCAGGCTGGATCCCAGCGCCTACCTCATCCTCTGGCAGATCGGCGTGGCCGGCGACCGCAGCGTGTCCCGCTTCGGAACCGGGCCGGCCCACCGCCGGCTCCTGATCGAGCTGCTGGTCGATGAAGGATATCCGCTCGATCACGAAGTCATCGTCTACGAAGCGGCCACCCTGCCCATCGCCGAACCCCGGATGGAGCGGGTGCCGCTCTCGGCTCTGGTCGACGCGGATCTGCGCATCCAGAGCACCTTGGTGGTGCCGCCGGCACGCCCCATGGCCCGAAACGAGGCCATGCTGGAGAAACTTGCCCGCTTGGAATCCTCCCTGGATCCTGGGGCGTAACGCTGGATGAGCCTGCCGTTCCGGGCGTCTGGGGTTGTCACGAAAACATCAGAGTGATCATTCGTTCAGTGCTGTATGTCATTGACCCGGTTGATCTTTCCGGATTCATGGCTTAGCCTCGGAGCGTCGCCTTGGGGGATGATGCGGTTTGCGTGGGTCTGGCATCGAGTGCGATGTCCTACCCGCCACTGCACCTGCATCAGGCAGCTTGGCCGACAAACGGTCCGAACTTCGTAAAACATCTATTGGAAAATGGGGGCTCAACGTGTCGAATGTCATTCAGTTTCTTGAGTCGATGGGCAGCAATGCGCTGATGGCCCGGATGTCGGTCGCGGAGTATGAGTCGACCATCGATTCGTTGCTCGAAATCAAGGAACAGGAGCGTGTCGCGCTTCGTTCTCGTGATTCGAAGTATATCGGTGACGTTCTGGATGGCCGGGCGCAGATGCTGTGCTTTGTATTCGCCCCCGACCAGGATGAACAGGCTCCCTCGCGCGAAGATGATGGTGCTGATGTTCCTGCGCCGGATGAAGATTCGCCCGTGCAGGAGTAATTGGCGGTTCCAAATGACTCTGGAGTGAGAAATGGATTTTGTCCGCGCGATGTTTGTAAGCGCACTGTTGTTCGCAACGTCCCTGTCTGCCATGGCGCAGGGGGGCGGTGGTGCATCCTTCGATGCGCTCTTGAACAGCGCGGAAAAGTACCGCAGCTCCGACTCTTCGCGATTCACCGCATTGCTCGCGGAGATGGAGTCGAGGAAAAAGGAGGCAAGTGCTGCCCAGCTCCAGAGATACGACTACCTGCGTGCTTACGAGGCAGTCGTTTACAAGGATGAAATCAAGGCGGGAATTGAAACCGCGCGTCGCCTTTTCGAAGGCGACGCCGAACCTACCTTGAAATTCAGGGCTGGCTCGCTGGTTGCGAACGCTGCAGCCCTCAATCGCGACTTCACGACCGGTTTGCGCTATCTCGAGCGCTCGCTTGAGATTCGCAATTCGGTTCGGAGCAAGGTGGTCAGGCATGAAGGCCTGGGTGCTGCTGCCGTCATCTACAATCAGATGGGGCAGCATGAGATTGCGCTCCGCTACGCAAAGGAAATACTCAAGGACAGCCCGTCGGCACGCATCCGTTGCGGTGTGAGTCACGCTCGGTTGTCGTCGGAGTTCGCGCTGTCCAGGGTTTCCGACAGCAACGAAGGAATCAGTCGAATCATCCAGCAATGTGCGGAAGCGAAGGAGCCGATCGGCGCGAATCTCGTCAGGATCATTCTGGCGAAGAAGTTGGCGAAAGAGCAGAAGTTGCAGGATGCACTTGCCCTCATGGATGGGGCGCTTCAAGAGGTCGAAAGTACCAAGTACCCGTGGCTCATCGCTGATTTCAGGGCCGTTTTGTCCGAACTGAAATTCGATGCGGGGGACTTTGCCGCTGCCGAGGCCCATGCCAACGAGGCGGTTTCATACGGCAAGCAGGTGGCCTCATCCGCTGCGCTGGTTACTGCCTATCGAACCCTGTATCGCATTCAGGCCAACAAGGAAAAGGGCACGGTCGCCCTCGAACTCTACAAGCGCTACGCCGAGTCGCAGATGGCGCACCAGAGCGACGTCAAGGCGCGTGAGCTGGCGTACGAGATCGTGCGTCACGAGACGCAGCAGAAAAACAAGGAAATCGAACTCCTCCAGGCGCAGCAGCGGCTGGAGCGGGAGAATACGCAGAAGGCGCAGCTGACGACGCTGTTCCTGGCGATCCTGCTGGCGGGCATCGTGTTCTGGGCGTTCCAGATCAAGCGCCATCAGCAGCAGCTGAAGAAGCTGGCGCAGACCGATTCGCTGACCGGGCTGGGCAACCGGCACTACTTCACGCAGAAGTCCGAGCGTGCCTTGGTCGATGCGGCGCGCGCCGGCGAGCCGGCGTCGCTGGTCATGTTCGATCTCGACCACTTCAAGGCGATCAACGACACCTATGGCCATGGTGCTGGCGACTGGGTGCTGAAGCAGGTTGGCAAGACCTGTTCGGCGCATTGCCGCAAGGTCGACTACATCGGCCGCATCGGCGGCGAGGAATTCGCGGTGCTGCTGCGCGGCATCGATCTCGCGGGGGCTTCGCGACTGGCCGAGGATTGCCGCGCCCAGCTGGCGCAGATCGATACCCGCGACTGCGGTTACTCCTTCGTGGTCACCGGCAGTTTCGGGGTCAGTTCGACTGCGCAGTCGGGTTACGACCTGTCGCGCCTGCTGTCGCACGCCGACCAGATGCTCTATCGCGCCAAGAACGAAGGCCGCAACCGCGTCTGCGCGTACACCACGGAAGCGGCTGCCGACCATCGCTCCGCCCGCCGTTCGCCGAGCCTGTCGGTGGTCAACCGCTGACTGCGGTGCCGCCGGCTCCGGACTCGGCTGTCGCCGATATCGGCGCAGACGGACTGCTCGGTCAGCTGCCTGCAGATCAACTTGACGCCCTGCGTGCGGCCTATGCCGATCCACCGCGCGCCTACCACCACTTCGGTCATGTGCGGGAAGTGCTGGGCCATTACCGCGCGGTAGCCGATGGTCCGGGCTGGCACCGGCCGGGCGAAGTGCTCTTCGCGGTGCTCTATCACGATGCCGTCTACGTGCCCGGGCGCAGCGACAACGAGGCGGCCTCCGCCCAGCTGGCCGTCGAACACCTCTCGCGATGGCCTCCGGCGACCGCCATCGACGCGAACCGCGTGTCCGAGCTGATCCTGCTGACCGCGCGCCACGGCGCCATCGACCGGGATGCGCTCGGCGACGGTCCCGACGCCGAGGATGCGCGGCGTTTCCTCGATTGCGACATGGCCATCCTTGCCGCCGACCCGGATCGCTTCGCCGCCTACGACCGGGAGATCGCCGAGGAGTACCGCGCCGTGCCCCGCTGGCTGTACCGGATCAAGCGCCGACAGTTCTTCAGGCGCCTGCTGGCGTCGGAACGGATCTACCTGAGCGACCATTTCCACGGGCGACTCGAAGCCCGGGCGCGGGTCAATCTGGCCGCAGCGCTCGCCGGGCGCTGAACCGCTCCGGTCGCGCCCGGTCGCCGGCCGGTCGGTAGAATGCCCGGATGATCCGCAATATCGCCGCCTATCACTTCGTTCCGGTCGAGGCCCCGCAGGTCCTGCGCGACCAGTTGTTCTCGCACGCCGAGTCCCTGTCGCTGCGCGGCACGATCCTGGTGGCGGGCGAGGGCATCAACCTGTTCCTGGCCGGGGCCCCGGCCGATATCGATGCCTTCGTCGCCGGACTGCGCGCGGACCCGCGTTTCGCCGAGATCATCGTCAAGGCCAGCGATTCCGCCGAGCAGCCGTTCGGCCGGCTCAAGGCCAAGGTCAAGCCGGAGATCATCAGCTTCCGCATGCCCGACGCCGCGCCGATCGAGGGGCGCGCACCCGCGGTCTTGCCGCAGGACCTGTCGCGCTGGCTGGCGCAGGGCGCAGACGACGCAGGGCGCCGACTGGTGCTGCTGGACACCCGCAACCGCGAGGAGTTCGCCCACGGCACCTTCGCCGGCGCGGAAACCCTGCCCATCGACAACTTCACCGAGCTGCCCGACGCCGTGCTGGCGCGATGCGACGCCTGGCGCGACGCGACCGTGGTGAGCTTCTGCACCGGCGGGATCCGCTGCGAGAAGGCCGCGCTGTGGATGCGCGCGCAAGGCATGGACAACGTGGTGCAGCTCGACGGCGGCATCCTCGGCTATTTCGAGGCCGTGGGCGGCCAGGGTTACGACGGTGCCTGCTTCGTGTTCGATGGGCGCGTGGCGCTCGATCCTTCCTTGGCGCCGGTCGCGGCCCCATCTGCCCCCTCTGTTCCCGAGAATCCCGTCCATGCTTGAGTTCGGTTGGATCGGCCTGGTCCTGGCCATCGTCGCGGCTTACTTCGTCATCAAGGTCGTGAAGTTCGTGTTCAAGCTGTTCTGGATCGGCGCGCTGCTGTTCGGCGCCTATTGGTTCGTTGCACCGATGCTGGACCTGCCGAGACCGTTCTGATGGCGTCCATCGGCAATGGCCCGGGCATTTCGGCGGATCAAGGCGCTGTGTCGGTCCGGAACACCGGATACAGTCCGTAGCGCTCGTCCCAGGCAGTGTGGCGGCGATAGAAGAACTCGAGGCGCGCGTCGGCGCTGGCCGCGAACTTCGGGTCGTCCTTCAGCTTCTTGTCGAATGCGGCACGCAGCGCAGGATCGCGGGCGAGCATGTCGCGCGCGACCTCTTCCGCGACGTAATCCTCCATGTATTCCTTGCGTTCGAAGGCGTTGTTGAACCAGCCCCAGGCGAGCATCGAGTCCGGCGTCTGCGGTTCGAGCAGGGCCATCGCCAGCCGCGACTTCGGCTGTGCGATCGGCACGAACAGCGCGCCCGCGCCGATGTCCTGCACCTCGTTCGACCATGCGCCATCGACCGTGAGCCGCTGCCGGCCTTCGCTCGAACCTGCGGAAAACACCGGCGTGTCGTCGCGGTAGCTCTCGACCTTCGCATCGTCGAGCGCGCGATCGATGCGCGTGAACACGATGCCGTGCTGGCGCAGCTTCGCGGCGACGATCTCCGCGTAGGCCGGGGAGACTAGGTAGCCGCCCTTCGGCGCCGCGACCTGCAGCGACGGTGCGATCTCGTCGCGCAGCGGCACCTTCCAGACCTGCGGCGTGCGGTCGTCGTAGCGGGTCATCAGCGCGCCGGAGACCTCGGACGGCGTGCGCGTGTAAGCGTAGCCGCGGAAGTCGATGGTCCGCGCCTTGTCGGTGGCGGTCCAGGCCAGAGGCACGGTGGCGCCGGCGAGATTCGCGGCGCGCGCATCGGCCGCATCGGCGAGCGCGCGCCAGTCGTGCCCATGTTTCGCCATCAATTCCATGACAGCAACGACCGTGTTGCGGGTGGTGCGCACGCGCGTGGGATAGTCCTTCCAGGAATGCGTTTCGACCAGCATCGCCAGACGGTTGCGCAGGTGGAAATAGCCGGTCGAGAAGCGGGGCGGCGATACGCCGTCCACGAAACCTGAGGCCGGGTTGTCGCTTTCGACGAAGGACGGATAGAACGGCAGCGGCAGCGAGCCCTGTTTGGCGAGGCGCTCGATCGTGCCGTCGCGCAGCAGGCGGCCCGCGCCGCGCAGGGCCTCGTCGCCAGCGTTCACCGGCTCGACCTGGATCGAGATGTCGTGTTCGAACTTCGCGCCATCGGTGACGTGCAGGTCGACGGTTGCGACCGGGTCCCATGCGTTCACCAGGGCCAGCATGGCCTGCATTTCCGGGGCGTCGGCCTTGGCGTAGTCGCGATTGAGATTGTGGTTGCGGCCGGTGACGCGCCAGCCCATCTCCGTCGGGCCGTTCTGGTTGGGTCGGTTCCAGGCGCCGAAACGCTCGTGGCCATCGATGTTGAAGACCGGCACGAACACAAGCACGGTCTTTTCCAGCGCGCCGCGCGCGGCCTGGCCGTCGAGCATCTGCCGCAGCGCGAGAAAGCCCGCGTCCTTGCCGTCGATCTCGCCGGCATGGATGCCGCCCTGGATCAGCACCACCGGGATGCCGGCCGCGCGTGCGGCCTCCGGCGTGCGCGCGCCGCTGCGCGTGACCACCAGCGCCTTCATCGGCCGGCCTTCCGGCGTCGTGCCGAACTCGATGCAGCGCACGGCGTCGGGATGGCGCGTCGCGAACGCATCGCACAGCGCGATCACCTCGGCGTAGCGGCCGGTGCGCGCATAGCCGCTGCGCTCGCCATCGGTCGACAGGTCCTGCGGAGCCGCAACGGCGGCGACGGGCAGCGAGAGGGCGAGCAGCAGCGAAGCGATCAGCGGGGCAGGGCGCATGTGGCGTGGTCTCGGCGGGCGGAATGCAGCGTCGCATTGTGCCTTGTGATGCGTCGGCACGGATGCGCCATGGGTCATGCGAAGATTGGCGCCTTTCCCGCGTCGCAGGAGCGTCGATGAATCCGTCCCCGTACACGCTGTACTACTCGCCCGGTGCCGCCAGCCTGGTCGTGCATTGGGTGCTGCTGGAACTGGACCTGCCGCATGCACTGGCGCTGGTCGACACCAAGGCCGGCGCGCAGAAGCGGCCGGATTACCTGGTCCTCAATCCGAACGGCGTCGTGCCGACGCTGGTCATCGACGGCAAGCCGCAGTACGAAGCCGCCGCGCTGATCGCCTATCTTGCGGAAGCCCATCCCGAACGTGGCCTGGCGCCACTGCCGGGCGATCCGCGCCGGGCGGATTTCCTGCAATGGATGTTCAACCTCGCGAACATGGTGCAGCCGCTGTTCCGCCAGTGGTGGTATCCGCACGAGCCGGCCGGCGAGGCACAGGCCGAAACCGTGCTGGCGCACGTACGCCCGCGCATCGAAGCGCAATGGGATCGCATCGACGCGCACCTGGCCGCGAATGGCCCGTACCTGCTCGGCGACGCTGCGAGCGTGGCCGATTTCCACCTGGTCATGCTGATGCGATGGTCGCGCAGCATGCCGAAGCCCGCTACCGAGTGGCCGAATCTGGCGGCATTGGCGGCGAAGCTGAAGGCGCGACCGTCGTTCGCCGCGCTGTACGCGCGCGAAGGCCTGACGGAATGGGCCTGAGGGTCGGAAACTGACCTGCAGGTCAGCGCGGGATCTCCGACCGGACCGGTACGGATTCCACGGCGAACTTGGGTACACTCCGGAGGCTCGCGTCCGGCCGCATGGCCGGACGTTCCGTTCATTCCGCGAGACATCCTGCGATCATTCTGCGAGACCAGCCCATGCGCGAAGCCGCCCAAGACGCCCCGCCCGCCGGCGAGAAAGCCCGGTTGCCCGGGCAGATTCCCTACATCATCGGCAACGAAGCCTGCGAGCGCTTCAGCTTCTACGGGATGCGCAACATCCTGGTGCCGTTCCTGGTCGGCAGCGTGCTGCTGTCGTACCTCCCCGAGGCCGAACGGCAGGGCATGGCGAAGGAGGTCTTCCACAGCTTCGTCATCGGCGTGTATTTCTTCCCGCTGCTCGGCGGCTGGCTGTCGGATCGCTTCTTCGGCAAGTACAACACCATCCTCTGGCTGTCGCTGCTGTACTGCGTCGGCCACGCCTGCCTGGCGCTGTTCGAGGAGAACCGCACCGGCTTCTACACCGGCCTGTTCCTGATCGCGCTGGGCTCCGGCGGCATCAAGCCCTTGGTCTCGGCCTTCGTCGGCGACCAGTTCAACCAGTCGAACAAGCACATGGCGAAGGTCGTCTATGACGCCTTCTACTGGACGATCAATTTCGGCTCGTTCTTCGCCTCGCTGCTGATGCCGCGCATCCTCAGTGCGTACGGCCCGGCGATCGCGTTCGGCATCCCGGGCATCCTGATGTTCATCGCCACCATCATCTTCTGGATGGGGCGCCGCAAGTACGTGAACATGCCGCCGACGCCGCCCGATCCGAACGGATTCATGGCGGTCACGATGACCGCGCTGCGCGGCGGCGCGAACGGCGACAAGGGCGTGGGCACCTTCACCGCGATCGGCGGCGTGGTCCTGGCCATCGCGATGCTCGCAGGCTGGGCCATGAACGCACTGGGCAATGGCGGTTTCTGGCCCGAGTCGATCAAGTTCGTGGCCACGTTCTGCCTTGCGCTGGGTTCGGTGCTGCTGTTCGGCGGCATCGGCACCGCGCTGCAGCTGGAGCGCGCCCGCGGCCTGCATCCGGATGAAGCGGTCGACGGCGTCCGCGCGGTGCTGCGCATCCTGATCGTGTTCGCGATCGTCAGCCCGTTCTGGTCGCTGTTCGACCAGAAGGCTTCGACGTGGGTGCTGCAGGGCAAGGAAATGATGCTGCCCCATGACCAGTGGTGGTGGCCGAGCTGGTTGGTGAAGGATGCCACCCAGATGCAGGCCCTGAACCCGCTGCTGGTGATGCTGCTCATTCCCTTCAATAACCTCGTGCTCTACCCGGCGCTGTCGAAGATGGGCTTCCAGGTCACGGCGCTGCGGCGCATGGGCTGGGGCATCGCGTTCTCGGGCCTGGCGTGGGTGGTCGCCGGCATGATCCAGCTGCAGATCGACGCCGGCGACCCGACGTCGCTGGCCTGGCAGATCCTGCCCTACGCGCTGCTGACCTTCGGCGAGGTGCTGGTGTCGGCGACCGGACTGGAATTTGCCTACAGCCAGGCACCGCAGCCGATGAAGGGCGTGATCATGAGCTTCTGGTTGCTGTCGGTGACCTTCGGCAACGTCTGGGTGCTGCTGACCAATGCCGGTGTGAAGAGCGAGTTCATGGTGGCGCAGATCGCGTCGTCTGGCATGACCGAGAGCGCATTCCTGATGTTCTTCTTCGCCGGATTCGCTTTCGTCGCGGCGGTGATCTTCGCCCTCTACGCGAAGCGCTATCCGATGCAGGACTACTACCGTGCGGCCTGATGCGCGGCATGAGGTGAGGCCGGCCATGCGGCTCGGCGCGGAGTGTCGCGCATGAGCGGCGGCATCGTCACCTGGCTGATCCTCGCGGTGACCGTGCTGGTTTCCTGGCAGGCGTGGGAGAAGCCACGCCTGCAGGAGAGGTTGATCCTCTGGCCGCCGGCGATCGACCGGAACAAGGAGTACGACCGACTGGTGACCTACGGCCTGATCCATGCCGACGGCATGCACCTGGCCTTCAACATGATCACCTTGTACTCCTTCGGCATGCTGATGGAGCGGTACTTCACCGCCAGCATCGGGTCGATGGGTTACCTGCTGTTCTACCTGTCGGCGCTGGTGGTCTCGATCCTGCCCAGCTACCTGCGCCATCGCCACGACAGGCAGTACGCCAGCCTGGGGGCGTCGGGCGCGGTCTCCGCGGTGCTGTTCTCGTCGATCCTGCTCGACCCGTGGGGCCTGATCCTGCTGTTCTTCGTGGTCCCGGTCCCTGCCTTCATCTACGCCGGCCTGTACGTCTGGTACAGCATCTGGATGGACCGCCGGGGGCGCGACAACGTCAATCATAGCGCCCATCTGTGGGGCGCCCTCTACGGCATGGCGTTCGCCCTGGTGCAGGAGCCGGCGTTGGCCGGGCATTTCCTGGCGCGCCTGCTGTCGCCGTCGTTCGGCTGAAATCCGGTGGGATGTCCCGCGTCCGCGTTTTCCGCTTCCCCCAAAAAGAAAACTTCGTTTCGCGAGACGGGGCAATGTCCCGCGAAACGAAGCACACACAAAAGGGAGGGGAGGGATCGTGGTGTGACGGAAACGATGGATCAGATGCGTTGAGGCAAGGGGATCGGCAGGGCGTGCCCACCGATCCGTCGCCGTCGATCAGGCCGCGTGGGCGCTGTGGACCAGATCGCCGCCGTAGGTCTGGACCAGGCGCTTCTGGATGACGTAGTCGAGGAGCTGGAACTCCCTCGTCGACGTCTCGCCCTGGCGTGCCAGGTCGAAGAGCCGGGCCACGACCAGGTCGTCGGAGACGTTGCTGGCAATGGGTTGATCGGTTTGCATGGGCCACCTTGGAGAGGGGTGGGGGAACGGGTGATACCGGGTAATACGGGGTCACGCTGCACGGGTGTTTCGAGAAGGGATTTAGCAGGAAGCGTGCCAACGCAGTTCGCGCGTTTTCGCGGGTCCGGAACTGCCCTTGGGTGTCACTATCCACCGGTGCGGGGCCAGCGATGACGCCCTCCGCGACAATGCGCGCGAAACGCTTCCAACAGCGCCAAACCCTGCAAAATACGAGAAAAATGAACGTGCGATGTCCGGGGGCTCCCGGCAGCATGGACAAGGCCGAAAAAAAGTTCCCGGGCCCACTTCCCAAAACGGTTTCGTTGTGGTGTAAGGTGCAAATACTGTTCCAAGCGGGCACGGTACATCGTGGCCCGATGCGGTAGATCCAAGGTGGCAAGCCGGCAAGGCCCGCTGCGGATGCTCTCCCTCGGGAGCTCCGTTCCGGTGTACGACCTGCACCCGTCCCGACGATCCACTCATCGTTCGCGTTACCCCTGGCTAGACAGTCGCGGTGCCCGAAAGGTTCCGTGTATCCACCCAACTGTTGAATGTAAGGAGTAACACCCATGTCCGATCGTCAGAGCGGCACCGTCAAGTGGTTCAACGATGCCAAGGGCTACGGCTTCATCACCCCGGAAAGCGGCCAGGACCTCTTCGTCCATTTCCGCTCGATCCAGGGCACCGGCTTCAAGTCCCTGAAGGAAGGCCAGAAGGTCACCTTCAAGGTCGTGCAGGGCCAGAAGGGCCTGCAGGCCGACGAAGTCCAGGCGCTCTAAGCCGACACGCTTCGACACAAGGCCCCGGACGCTCGCGTCCGGGGCTTTTCTTTTGGCTGCGTCCCGGTGCCCT
The DNA here is from genome assembly GCF_042677005.1 of Lysobacter brunescens. Classification (NCBI taxonomy): domain Bacteria; kingdom Pseudomonadati; phylum Pseudomonadota; class Gammaproteobacteria; order Lysobacterales; family Lysobacteraceae; genus Lysobacter; species Lysobacter brunescens. Next base: position 84,527 of record NZ_JBHTIF010000002.1, read on the forward strand.
GCATGCGGGGCAGGCGATCCGATATCCTTGCGCCCTGCCGGTCGGGCACCCCGTTGACCGCCCCGGCACCCCCATCCCCCCGTGATCCATGTCCAGCGGGAACGGATCCCGCGAAGAGCCCCCACGATGCGCATCCCCACTGCTTCCTCCCGCCTGTGCGTGGCCGTGATGGCCGCCACCCTGTTCATCGCCGCCTGTGACCGGGAACGTCCGGCGCCCGCGCAACCGCAGCCGCCCGCCGCGACGACACCGCCGCCTGCGCCGGTCGCGGTCGAACTGAAGGATGTGATCGAACAGGACCCGCGCTTCATCGTCGGCATCAGCTATCCGCCGGGGATCTCGAAATATCCGGGCCTGGCCGAGGCGATGCGCGCCTACAGCGACAAGGCCCGCGCCACCCTGGATCAGGCCCTGGCGAAGACCGATCCGGCCAAGCAGGTCGGGCCCTACGACCTCACCCTGACCTTCACCCTGCTCGCGGACACGTCCGAACTGGTCGCGGTGTCGGCCGGCGGCGCCGTCTTCACCGGCGGGGCGCACGGCGAGCCGCTGGTCGCACGTTTCGTGTGGCTGCCGACGCAGAACCGTCTGCTCACCGCTTCCGCGCTGGTGCCCGATCCCAAGGGCTGGGTCGCGATTTCCGATTACGTGCGCGAACAACTGCATGCCGAGCTGTCGCAGCGCATCGACAGCGACGAATTGCCGCCGGCCGAGCGCGCGGAACTGATGCGCACCAGCGGCAAGATGATCGATGCCGGGACGAAACCCAGCGCCGAAGCCTTCGCGATGTTCGAGCCCGTGCTCGCCCCGGAAGGCGGCAAGCTGGTCGGCCTGAAGTTCGTGTTCCCGCCGTACCAGGTCGGTCCCTACGTCGACGGCGAGCGCATGGTCGAGGTGCCGACGTCCGTGCTCCGCCCGCATCTGTCGCCGGAGTTCGCGCCGATGTTCGTGGATGCGCCGGCGCCGATGCCGGCCGAGGCTGCCGCCGCGCCGGCGAAGCCTGCGGGCGCGCCCTGAACGAACTGGGGCGCCGTCGCGCTGGTGTCAGCGCGCGACGGCGTCCAGTACCGCCCCGCAATCCGCATCCAGCTTGAGCCCGCCAAGATCGTCGGCGCGGGTGCGGCCCCGGTTGAGCAGGGCGACCGGCAGGCCGCGTTCGTGGGCCATACGCACGAAGCGGAAGCCGGAATAGACCATCAGCGAGGTGCCCACGGCAAGCACGCCGTCGCTGGCGTGCAGGGCATCGAGCGCCTGCGTGTAGCGCGCGCGGGGCACGTTCTCGCCGAAGAAGACCACGTCGGGTTTCAGCATGCCGCCGCAGTGCGTGCATTGCGGCGGGATGAAGCGCGCGACGGCCTCGGCATCGATGTCGGCATCGCCGTCGGGTGCGGCGGTGGCGGTGTGCGGCCGCCAGTCCGGATTCGCTGCGAGCAGCCGGGGTTGCAGGTGCGCACGCGACTGCGTGTCGCCGCAACCCAGGCAGACCACGCCGTCGAGCCGGCCGTGCAGGTCGATGACATCGCAGCTGCCGGCGCGCTGGTGCAGGCCGTCGACGTTCTGGGTGACCAGTGAGGACAGGCGTTCGCTGCGTTCGAGCGCGGCGAGCGCGTGGTGGCTGCGATTGGGTTCCGCCGCCGAGAAGATCGGCCAGCCGACGAAGCTGCGCGCCCAGTAGCGGCGGTACGTGCCCGGGTCGCCGGTGAAGGCCTGCCAGGTCACCGGCGGCGAACGCTTCCAGGCGCCGTCGGCGTCGCGGTAGTCGGGGATGCCGGAGTCGGTGCTGATGCCTGCGCCGGTGAGCACGAAGACGCGGTCGCGGCGCGACAGCCACTCGCGCAGCGCGTCGGTGGCATGGGCGATGTCCTGCGCTGCGGTGCGGGCGATGTCTGGATCGGCACTCATGCAGGAAGGATAGAACGCGTCGTCCGGAAACGACACCGCCCGGACGAGCCGGGCGGTGTCGGTACTGCGATGGTGCGTTGCGATTACTTCGTGGTCAGGCCACGACGCTTCAGCAGCGGCTCGATCTGCGGATCGCGGCCGCGGAACTGCTTGAACGTGGTGATCGCATCTTCCGATCCGCCACGGCTGAGCAGCTTGGCGCGGAACCAGTCGCCGTTCTTGCGGCTCAGGCCGCCGTTCTCCTTGAACCACTCGACGCTCTCGGCATCCAGTACTTCCGACCAGATGTAGGCGTAGTAGCCGGCCGAGTAGCCGCCCATGATGTGGCTGAAGTAGGTGGTGCGGTAACGCGGCGGCACGGCGTAGAAATCGGTGCCGTTGGCCTTGAGCGCGGCTTCCTCGAATGCGATCACGTCCTTGGCTTCCGGGATCCTGTCGGCCGGCAGCTGGTGGAAGCTCTGGTCGAGCATCGCGGCGCCGAGGTATTCGGTGGTGGCGAAACCCTGGTTGAACTTCGAGGCGGCGAGGACCTTGTCGAGCAGTTCCTTCGGCATCGGCGCGCCGGTCTGGTAGTGCTTGGCGTAGTTGGCCAGCACTTCCGGCCAGTCGGCCCACATCTCGTTGACCTGCGACGGATATTCCACGAAGTCACGCGGCACGTTGGTGCCGGAGAAGCGCGGGTAGGTCACGTTCGAGAACATGCCGTGCAGGGCATGGCCGAACTCGTGGAAGGTCGTGGTCACTTCATCCCAGGTCATCAGCGTGGGCTGGCCGGCCGGCGGCTTGGGAATGTTGAGGTGATTGGCGACGACCGGCAGGTTGCCGGTGAGCTTCGACTGCGAGACGTACTCGTTCATCCACGCACCGCCGCGCTTGGACGGGCGGGCGTACATGTCGGCGAGGAAGATCGACAGCTGCTTGCCGTCGGCGTCGAATACGTCGTAGACCAGCACGTCGGGATGATAGACGGGCAGGTCGGTGCGCTGCTTGAAGGTCAGGCCGTACAGCTTGTTGGCGGCGAAGAACACGCCGTTCTCCAGCACGTTCTTCATCTCGAGATACGGCTTGAGCTGCGACTCGTCGAAGTTGTAGCGGGCCTGGCGGACCTTCTCGGCGTAGAACGCCCAGTCCCACGGCTCCAGCTTGAAGGTCGGCTCGCCCTTGGCCTTCTGCTCGGCGTCGATCACCGCCTGCATGTCGGCGGCTTCGCGCTTGGCGTTCGCCACGGCGGCCGGCGCGAGCTTGCCGAGCATCGCGTTGACGGCTTCGGCGGTACGCGCGGTTTCGTCTTCCAGCACGTAGGCGGCGTGGTTCGCATAGCCCATGATCTTCGCGCGCTCGGCACGCAGCTTCAGCACCTGCGAGACGATGCCGGTGTTGTCGAACTCGTTGCCGCGGCTGCCGCGCACGATGGACGCCTTGTACAGGCGCTCGCGCAGGGCGCGGTTCTCGAGCTGGGCGAGGGCTGGCTGGCCGGTGGTGTTGAGCAGGGCGATGACGTACTTGCCTTCCAGCTTGCGCGCCTTCGCCGCTTCGGCGGCGGCGGAGATCTGCTCGTCGGAGAGGCCGGCGAGTTCCGCCTTGGTGTCGACGACGACCGCCGAGGCGTTCACTTCGGCCAGCACGTTCTGGCTGAACTTGGTGCCCAGGGTCGCCAGTTCGGCGTTGATGGCCTTCACGCGCGCCTTCTGCGCTTCGCTGAGGCTGGCGCCGGAACGGACGAAATCGGTGTAGTAGCGTTCGACCAGGCGCACGCCTTCGGCGTCGAGGCCGAGGTCGTTGCGGCGGTCGTACAGCGACTTGATGCGCGCGAACAGCTTCGGGTTGAGCGAGATCGCGTCGCCGTGCGCGGAGAACTTCGCCGCGTAGTCGCTCTGCAGCTTCTCGCGGGCGTCGTTGGTATCGGCGCCGCTGAGGTTGAAGAACACCGCGAGGCTGCGGCCGAGGATCTGGCCGGTCTTCTCCATCGCGACGATGGTGTTCTCGAAGGTCGCCGGTTCCGGGTTGTTCGCGATCGCGTCGACTTCCTTGAGCTGTTCGGCCATGCCGCGATCGAAGGCCGGCGCGAAATCGCTGTCCTTGATCCTGTCGAACTGAGGGTACTTCAGCGGCAGCGGGCTGTCGGCGAAAAGCGGGTTGTTCTGGGTGGCGGGGGTGGACATGGCGGGCTTCTTGTCGGCAGCGTGGGAGGCCGGCGCGGCAGCGCCAGCGAGGCCGGTGGCGATGGCCAGCGCGAGCGCGCAGGCGATGGGACGTGTCATGGCGGTTCTCGGCGGACGGATTGGGCGGTCGACAGGGTAACGGATGGGGGCGGAGGCCGCCCATGACGAAAGGCATGGCTCTCCGGCCCGAGTACGCGTTTCGGACCGTGGTGCCGGTGCTCTATCACGATTTGTTTACAATTCGCGGCCTGTTCGGGCCCTGATTCCGACATGATCGGCAAGTCGGGCCGTTCGCCCCGTTCACACTCCCGAGGACTCCGCATGACCACCCCGCACCGTTCGAACCGCGCCCTGCGCCTGGGCGGCCTCGCCGCCGCCGTGCTGCTGGCCCTCCCGAGCATGGCCCTGCCCGTCATGGCCCAGGAGACCGCGTCGCCCGACGCGCCCGAGCTGGACACCATCACCGTCACCGCGCAGCGCCGGACCGAGAACATCCAGGACGTGCCGATGGCGATCACGACGATGGATCGCGAGAAGGTCGAGGCCCTCACCGCCAGCGGCGACGACATCCGCCTGCTCTCGGGCCGTCTGCCGAGCCTGAACATCGAATCCTCGTTCGGCCGCGCCTTCCCGCGTTTCTACGTCCGCGGCCTGGGCAACACCGACTTCGATCTCAACGCCTCGCAGCCGGTGTCGCTGGTGTACGACGGCGTGGTGCAGGAGAACCCGATCCTCAAGGGCTTCCCGCTGTTCGACCTCGACGGCATCGAAATGGCGCGCGGCCCGCAGGGCACGCTGTTCGGCCGCAACTCGCCGGCCGGCATCATCAAGTTCGAATCCGCCCGTCCGCAGGACGAGTTCGGCGGCTACGCGCGCATCGGTGTCGGCGACCGTCGCCAGGTGAACCTGGAGGGTGCGATCACCGGCCCGGTCGGCGAACACACGTCCGCGCGCCTGTCGATCATGCGCCAGAGTCGCGCGGATTGGGTCGACAATATCAACAATGGCCCGGGCGACGATCTGGAAGGCTATGAAGAGAACGCCGCGCGCCTGCAGTTCCTGTTCAAGCCGAGCGACACCTTCGAAGCGCTGGCGAATGTCCATGCGCGCAAGCTTGAAGGCACCGCGCGCCTGTTCCGCGCCAGCATCATCAAGCCGGGCACCAATGAACTGCGCGACGATTTCGATCGCGATCAGGTCTCCATCGACGGCGTGAACGAGCAGCAGCTCGACCAGGTCGGCGGCAACCTGCGCATGCGCTGGGATTTCGGCAAGGTCAGCCTGCATTCGATCACCGGCTACGAGAGCGTCGATGCCTTCAGCCGTGGCGACATCGACGGCGGTTCGCGCTACGTAGGTCCGTTCCCGCCGCCGTTCGCGTTGGGTCAGGCGTCGTTCCCCGCCGAATCCGCCGACGGCCTGCCGCGCCATCGCCAGTGGAGCCAGGAATTCCGCGTCGAATCCAACGAGTGGGGCCGCTTCGACTGGCAGGCCGGTCTGTTCTGGTTCGATGAAAGTATCAAGGTCGACAGCTTCAGCTACGACACCTTGCCGTCCGGCAGCGTGCAGAACGGTTACGCCACGCAGCGCCAGGACAACACGGCGTGGGCGGTGTTCGCTTCGGGCGATTTCGAAGTGAGCGACCGCTTCACGCTGCGCGGCGGCCTGCGCTACACCGACGACCGCAAGGAATTCGTCGCCGAGCGCGTCGTCGGTCCGTTCGGCCCGCCGATCGCACCGATCAAGGTCAGCCCGGAAGACACCAACCTCAGCTGGGACCTCAGCGGCGTGTTCGAGGCCAGCGACAACGTGAACCTGTACGCCCGCGTCGCCACCGGCTTCCGCGCCCCGAGCGTGCAAGGCCGCCTGATGTTCGCCAATGCCGCGCTGCCGTCGAACCAGTTGGTCACCGTGGCCGACAGCGAGACCGTGCTGTCCTACGAGGCCGGCGTGAAGGCGACGCTGTGGGACAACCGCCTGCGCCTGGGCTTCGCGCTGTACCGCTATACCGTCGACGACCAGCAGCTGACCGCCGTCGGTGGCGCCAGCAACATCGCCACCCTCGTCAACGCCGACCGCAGCGTCGGCCAGGGCGCGGAACTCGACCTGCAGGCATGGCTGACCGACCACCTGTTCGTCACGTTCGGCGCCAGCTACAACGACACCGAAATCCAGGACCGGACCCTGAGCGTGTTCCAGTGTGGCGCGAACTGCACGCCCCTCGATCCGGTTGGTCCGATCGGGGGCACGCGTCTGATCGACGGCAATCCGCTGCCGCAAGCGCCCAAGCACGTCTACAACCTCACCGCGCGCTACGGCATTCCGATCGGCAACGCCGAGTTCTTCATCTACACGGACTGGGCGTACCGCAGCAAGGTCAATTTCTTCCTGTACGAATCGACCGAGTTCACCGGCGATCCGCTGCTGGAAGGCGGCCTGCGCCTGGGCGTGAACTGGAAGGACGGCCGTTACGAAGTCGCGGCCTACGGCCGCAACATCACCGACGAGGAAGCGATCGTCGGCGCGATCGACTTCAACAACCTCACCGGCTTCCTCAACGAGCCGCGTACCTGGGGCCTGGAGTTCAAGGCGAACTTCTGATCGCTGTCGATCCCGATTCCCATGCAATGAACGAACGGGCGCCGATCACGGCGCCCGTTTCGTTTTCATGCCGCGATACTTGCGCAGCATGGCTGATGCTTGCGCCGCATGGTGATTGTAGAGCGGAGCTTGCTCCGCTCATTCCTTGCAGGCACAAGCATGCCGTGCCTCCCGCTTGCAGAGCGGATCGAAGATCCGCTGCACCGCACCCGCCAGCCTGTGCATCTTCCGTGTCGACATGATGCAGGCTACGGACAGCGAGCAGCGGAGCAAGCTCCGCTCTACAGCGGCTTAGGCGCCGTGCCGCGCCGCATTCGCACGCACGGCAGCCTCGATGTAGGCCGCGAGGCCGTCCGCCTGGCGGTCGTAATGCGCCTGGAAGCGTGGATCGGCGGTGTACATCGCCGCGACGTTCGCATGCATCGCGTGATCGCAGGGGTAATGGTGCCGCTCGATGTGTTCGCGATGCGATTCGGCCAGTGCCATCGCCGTCTCGCTGTCTGAGGCATCGCCACGCTGCATCGCTTCGATGAACGTGTGCGTGATCGCGTCCGCTTCGGCCTGGATGCGTGCCCAGTCGTCCTTCGAATAGCCCCGGGTGCGGGTTTGCGAGATTTTCCAGGCATCGCCTTCGCCCCAGCGCTGCCGCGCCTCTTCGGCGTACTCGCCGTTGTGGAAGGTGTCGAAGCCGTCGAACAAGTGTTCGGTCTGCATGATCATGTCTCCATCGAGTGTCTGAAGGGTTGCATCGACCGCCTTCAGGACCGATTCCCCATGGCGCAGTCGCGACTGCAGTGCCGCGCGTTGCTCGACGAGCGCCGCGCGCCGGCGTTCCGGCGGAGCGTCGATCAGGTCGCGCACGATCTCCAGCGTGAGCCCCAGTTCGCGGAACAGCAGCACCTGCTGCAGCCGGCGCAGGTCGTCGTCCGTGTACAGCCGATACCCGGCTGCGCTGCGCATCGACGGCGACACCAGGCCGATGTCGTCGTAATGGTGCAGGGCACGGACGGTCAGTCCGGTGAGTGCGGCAACGCGTCCGATGGTGAGTGGCGGGAGGGACATGCGGGTCACGAGGGTGTCGATGCGGGGTGCATGCTGCGGCCTGACGCCGCGTGAGGGTCAAGCGCCGACAGGTGTTTCGATCAGCTCAATGCGTCGCACCCGCGCCGATCCGCAGGTCCCGGCGCGTGCGCAGGGCGGTATCGATGCTGATCCGCAGGCCGGCGACGACCGTGTCCAGGTCGAGCGATGGCGTGCCCGGCATGGTTGCCACCTGCTGCGGCAGGTACGGGATGTGCAGGAAGCCGCCGCGCACGCGTGTGCCGGCGAGGGCGTGCATCAGCACGTAGAAGACCTGGTTGCAGACGAAGGTGCCGGCGGTCTGCGAGATCTCGGCGGGAATGCCGGCGGCGTGAAGATCGGCGTGCATGGCCTTGATCGGCAGGCTCGTGAAGTATGCGGCCGGCCCGCGCGCGACGACCGGGGTGTCGACGGGCTGTGCGCCGGCGTTGTCGAGGATGCGCGCATCGTTGACGTTGATCGCCACGCGCTCCAGCGACAGCGCCGCGCGACCGCCGGCCTGACCGACGCAGAGCACCAGCTCCGGCGCATGCCGACGCAGCGCGGCACGCAGCGCCCTCGGCGCGCCGGCGAAGGTCGTCGGCAACTGTTCCGAGACGATGCATCGGCCGGCGATGGTCTCGCCGTGAAGCTGCGAGACGGCTTCCCAGCTCGGGTTGATCGTGTCGTCGCCGAACGGGTCGAAGCCGGTGAGCAGAACGGTGTGGGGCTGTCGTTGCGCCATGGCGTCACCGGAAGGCGATGAAGTACATCAGCAGGATGTTGCACACGAGCAGCAGCGCGCCGGTTCGCCACTGCGCGCGTATCACGCCGTAAGGATCCTTCAGTTCGAGCAGTGCGGCGGGCACCAGGTTGAAGTTGGCCGCCATCGGCGTCATCAGCGTGCCGCAGTAGCCCGAGAGCATGCCGATCGCCGCAAGCGACGCCGCATCGGCGCCATGCAGCTGCACCAGCAGGGGCAGGGCGATGCCGCCGGTCATCACCGGGAAGGCCGCGAAGGCATTGCCCATGATGATGGTGAACAGTGCCATGCCCAGCCCGTAGGCAAGCACGATCAGGAACGTGTTGTCGGTCGGCACGATCGCGCGCACCACGCCGGAGACCGCTGCATCGACGCCGGACGCCTGGAACACGCTGCCCAGCGTGGCCAGCAGCAGCGGCAGCAGCGCCGCCCAGCCGATCGCATCGACGAGGCGACGCGACTGCTCGACGGCGCTGCCCGGCGATTGCCGCGTCATCGTGCAGGCCACGACCAGGGCGATGACGCAGGCAACCGTCAGCGAGGTCAGCGTCGCGGTGTTGGCGCTGTCGAACAGGGGCGTGCCGTCGATCTGCAGGTGCTTGGCGGACAGCGTGCCGATCACGGTGATCGCCGGAATCAGCAGGGCCGGCAGGAACAGGCGATGACCGAAACGCGCGGCATCGCTGCGCTTCGCCTCGGGCGTGCTTTCGGCGTAGCGTCCGCCGCGCAGGCCACCGAAGCCGGCGATCAGCACGAGCAGCACCACGCAGCCGCCGACGACGCGCACCGGCATGTGTTCGGCGACGAACAGCAGCAGGACGAGCACGGCCCAGAACAGCGCGGTGGTATGGCGACGCGGGTTGCCGGTGTCGCGCAGGCCGCGCCAGGCCAGTGCGCCGAAGTAGAGGCCGAGCAGCCAGTAGAGCGGGGTCAGCGTGATCATGCTTCGCCCTTGTTCGACGCGCGTTCCGCAGCGTCGCGCGCGGCGCGCAACGCGATCGTGCGTTCGAGCCTGTGGATGCGCCAGCTGTGGATGACGAAGGCGCAGATCGCGGTGGGAATGCCCCACAGTGCGATCTTCAGCGGTTCCAGTTCGATGCCGTTGTCGGCGAAGAAGGCCTGGATCAGCAGCACCGCGCCGAAGGCGATGAAGATGTCCTCGCCGAAGAACAGGCCGACATTGTCTGTTCCGGCGGCCATGGCGCGCACGCGTTCGCGCTCGTCGTCGGTCAGCGTGCCGTGCTTCGTTTCGGCGGTCGCCTCGGACATCGGCGCGACCAGCGGGCGCACGGTCTGCGGATGACCGCCGACGCTGGTCAGGCCGAGCGCAGACAGCAGTTGTCGCACGAACAGGTAGATCACCAGCAGTCGCGTCATCGTCGCGCCGCGCAGGCGCGCGATCCACGCCTGCGTGTGCTCCTTCAGTCCATGGCGCTCCAGCAGGCCGATCACCGGCAGCGTCGCCAGGAACAGCAGCAGGAAGCGTTTCTCGGTGAAGGCTTTGCCGAGAATGTCCAGCACCTCCAGGGGCGAGAGCTTCGCCGCCAGCCCGGTGATGAAACCGGCGGCAACCACGACCAAAGCGGGATTCAGGCGCAGGGCGAAGCCGAGCACGACGGCGGCGACGCCGATCAGCGGCCAGTAGTTGACGAGGGACGCGTTGACGAGGGGCTCGGTCATGCGATCAGTCCAGTGCGGCGACGCGGATATCGAAACGGGCGAGGCGGTCGCGCACCGCGCGTGCGACGGCGATCGCATCGACGCGATCGCCGTGCATGCACAGCGTGTCCGCGCGCAGCATCAGCGGGCGTCCGCGCTCGTCCTTGGCCAAGCCGAGAGAGGCGAGCATGAACGCGCGTTCGGCCACCTCCTCCGGCGAGTCGACCACCGCGCCCGGGCGATCGCGCGGCAGCAGGCGGCCCTCGGTGTCGTAGCCCCGATCCGGAAACACTTCGTGCGCGACATCGATGCCGAGGGTGCGCGCGATGTTCAGCATCTCCGAGCCCGACAGCCCGACCAGGCGCAGCGACGGATCGATCCGCTGCACCGTGCGTGCGACCGCCGCCGCGACCTCGACATCACGCGCCGCCCGGTTGTACAGCGCGCCATGCAGCTTCACGTGGCGTACCGGCACGCCGTGCGCACGGGCGAGCGAGAGGAAATGATCGACCTGCACCTGCACCAGCGCCGCGATCTCCTGCGCCGACTGCCCGGTTTCGCGGCGACCGAAGTGCTCGCGCTCGGCGTAGCCCGGATGCGCACCGACGACCACGCCGTGCGCCGCGCAGAGACGCAGGGTCGCGCCGATGGTGGCGTCGTCGCCCGCATGCGCGCCGCAGGAGATGTTCGCGGTGGAAATCAGCGGCACGATGTCGGCATCGTTGCCGCAGCCTTCGCCGAGATCGCAGTTGAGGTCGATGGTGTGCATGTCGGAGGTCGTCGGGCGATGGTGCAGCGTATGTGGGCTGCGCTGAAAATGCATGATGCAGTGCAGTGGCGCGCGTCAGCGCGCCCGTGCCGCCTGCGTCACCGCGTCCTGCTGGGACTGCTGCTGCGTGAATGCCTGGTCGCGTTGCTGCGCGGCGACGTTGTTGGCAACCTGGGCCGCCTGCTCGCTGCTTTCCCGGATCGGCTGATTCGCGGCCTGTCCGGTGGCGATCGGGTCGGTCCCGCGATTGAGCTCCGGTCTGTCGCCCATGGCGCTGAACTGCACCGCGCGGACCAGGCTGCCATCGCGGCTGAGTTCGACGCGGTCGGGCTGGACGCCTTCCCGGATGGCTTCGACGGTGAGTGCAGCGGCGACCTTGCGGCTGTGCTCGCCGTGCGGGATGCCGCGCGTGGCCTCGGCCGCGTGAACCTGCTCCAGCATGCGTTCGTACAGCGGATTATTCGGGTGGTCGGGGTGCGTCACCAGATCGCGACCGGCGGCGTCCAGCGCGGCGCGCGTCTTCGGGCCGATCACGCCGACCGTGTCGATGCCATGGTCGCGCTGGAACTGGCGCGTGGCGAATTCGGTGTTGGCGCCGAACTTCTCGTCGACCTTCAGCGGTTTGCCGTCGGTGCCGACATGGCCGAGATCGGCGAGCAGACGCTGGTAGCGGCCCACGTCCGGGCCCTGTTCGTTGCGACGCAGCACGCCATCGGCCATCGCTTCGGAGGGCAGTGGCGTGGTCGCGACGGTGACGGGCGAGGGTGCGGTGCCGCGTTCGGCTGCAGGTGTTGTGTTCGCTTCCGGTGTCGCTTCGGTACGTGTGTGCGTGCGGTCGTTCCAGAAGGCTTCGGGATCGATGATGCGCCCGTTCGGATCGCGCATCTGGTAATGCACATGCTGCGCATAGTCGCTCGATCCGCCGGGGCCGCGACCGCCCATCGTGCCGATCGGATCGCCGGCCTCCACGCGCGTCGGCGGATCGGTGACGCGCACCGAGCGCGAATCGAGGTGAAGGATCTCGTGCAGGTTGCCCTGGTCGTCGCGGATCTTCACCGTGCCGTAGCTGCCCTGGCCATCGCCGTACTCGACCACGCCGCTGACCGGCGAGTGCACGGTGGGATGGCGCAGGTTGACGCCGTTCTGGCCACCGACGTAGTTGAAGTCGACGCCGCCGTGATCGTCGGCACGGCCGTTGATCGTGCGCGGCCCGAAGTCGCTGGTCATGTGTGGCGCGGTGCCGTTCTGCGGCGGCAGCATGATCCGCATCACGTCGTCGAAGGATTGCGGGCCCGCCGCGGCTGTCGGCGTTGGTGTCGGCGTCGATGGTTGCGGTGCTGGTGCAGTGGTGGGCGTCGATGGCGCACGCTCGCGTGCAGCGGCCTCGATCGCACGCCGCGTGGCCTCGTCTGCGATGCCCGTTTGTGGCAGCTTGTTGTTGGCTTGGAAGTCGCGCACTGCGAGTTCGGTCTGTTGCCCATAGAAGCCAGTCGGAGGAATCGGGCGACCTTCGTTATCCTTGAACTGAACACCAAGCGCCACGAGGTCCTGCTGCAGTTTGCGGACGGATTCCCCTCGTTCGTTGCGTTCGAGTTTCCTGTCGGACAGTGGATCAATTGCCGCAGCGGTTTCTCCAAGGCCAAGCTTCTGCAGATAACCCTGCGCGAATTTGCGCTCCCAGGCGTCCGCGGCTTCGCCGCGCTCTTTCAGGTGGTTGTAGCCGCCGTTGATGTCCTGGGTTGCCTCACGCACGTTGAGCTGATGCCCTTGTGTGCGGACGCGGTCTTTCCAGTAATGGATCGCGATGCGCGCGGCGATCTCGCGGTCTGCTGCCAGGTCCGGGTTGTTGACCAGGTCCAGCCCGAGGGCCTGTCCTACGCTTTCGTAGTTCGCGCGCCCGGTGAGCTGGACATAGCCACGGCCGTGAAAACGCCAGCCGTCGCCAGGTTCCGTATTCCCTAGCGTGCCGGGCTTTTTGCCCCACTCGCCGCCATAGATGGCGTTGGCGATGTTCTCCTGGCCGCCTGCAGTGATCTGTCTGGCTTCGGCAAGCGTTGTCAGTCCGTTGCGACCGTCATGCCAGACGCCCTTCTTGTCTGTTCAGGGCCCGAATACCTGCAGCAGGCGTTCTGGGGAGTAATTGAGCCCCTCGTGCATGCTGCGGAATCCGCCACATTCCACCTGCATCTGCCCCATGAAGATGGCCAGCTCGCGCGGATTGGTGATGCCGGCCTGCATGGCCTGCTTGATCAGGTAATCCGCATTTTCCGTGGAAGTCGACATGGCACGATCCTTTGGTTCAAAACGGCTGGAGGCACGGGGTTCGATGGCCATCACTCGACATCAGGCAGGCCCCGGCGTTCGAGTTCAGTGTCGGACGGCACGTCTTCGAGCCGGGAGGCGACACTGGCCAGAACTTCCATGTCGACCGAATCTTCGATGCAAAGAGAGGAGGAAATGGGACGCTTGGGTCGGCTTTGGCCCGCACGATAGACGGCCATGCCATGCTGTTCGAAACGGTCGGGTCCACCATCGACGATCGAGTAGACCAGATAGTCGAAACCGCCATTGCTAAAGGAATAGGCTGTGCCGGACGTCGCGCCGGAATAGGGGATTCTGCTGCGCAGGACAGGCGATGAAACTGATTTCTCCGGATATTGCAATTCGATCCGGGCGGGCGTGCCATAGCGGTATACCAGAGATACAACATCGCTACCGGAGGCGCAGATGACAACATGTTTGCCATTTTTCAGTCTGCAGGTGAACACGGATGCATCGGTTCCACACAGCGACGGAAGAGATTTTGTCGTTGCGACTGGCTGTGTCGCCACATCCCCCCCGAATGCCTTCCCGAACACGGGATCGACGATCTTCACCAGGGTCCAGCAGGCGTCGCGGCGGAATGTGTAGCGCAGCTGCGTGTCGGTATCGGGGACTTCCAGGGTGATGGTGGTGAAGTCGCCTTCCGTGCCGATTTCGCGATAGCGCAGGCCTTCTGCCTGCTGGCGGGCGCGGTTGGGCATGACCGGGAAACGCAGAGCGTCGCGTGAAGTCTTTTCGACCGATTCGGCTGGCTCGGGCTGGGCGTTCCAGTCGATGAACGCGGTGTCGACGACCGGCGCGGTGAAGGCCTTCTGCAGCGCAGGACTTTCGGCGAACGCGGCGACGAAGCCGGCGAGGTCGGTCGCAGGACAGGTCGATGCGGTGGCTGTCGATGCGTTCGTGGCGGACGTCCCGGCGGTGTTCGGCGTGGCATCGCAGGCGCCGACGAAGAACGTGAGCAGGGCGATGAGGCCGAGGCGGCCCACTCGCGAGCAGGCGATGGCGTGACGGGTCTTGCGAAGCGCGCTTTCCATGGTGACGAGCCTGGCTCCGTGAGGCGTGGACAGGGCCTCATGATACGGGTTGGCCCGGCAGGAACGCTGCGGCGCCGGGGTGGTGTTCCGTGGGCTGCGTACCTATGCGGATGGTCGCCGCGCATCCGCCGCGATCAGCGCACGCGCCAGTTCCGCCTGGCGTTGGCGGCGCAGTCGCTCCGCTTCATGCGCATCGATCGGTTCGAAGCGCAGGGCGTCGCCGGGACGCAACTGCGCGAGGCGCGGCAGGTCGGCGGCGATGACGTATCCCAGGCTTGGATAGCCGCCGACGGTCTGCGCGTCGGCGAGCAGCACGATCGGTTTGCCGTCCGGCGGCAGCTGGATCGTGCCCGGGGCCACGGGCGCGGAGAGCAGGGTTTCTGCGGTGGTCTGCAGCTTGTCGTTGCCGAGGCGCAGGCCCTGGCGATCGCTGCGCGGATCGATGCGCCAGGCGCCGTCGCGCAGCTGGGGCGCCAGCGCATGCGACGACGGCACGTAACGGACGATGCAAGCACCCGTCGACGGCGTATCGAGCGCGATCCACCAGTGCGGCGCGTCGGGTGTTGTGTTGGCAGGCGGCGCTGCGTGCGGCCCGAGCGGCAGCACGTCGCAGGCCTGCAGCATGCGTCCTTCGATGCCGCCGAAACCGCCGCGCAGGTCGGTACTGCGGCTGCCGATGACAACGGGAGCGTCGATCCCGCCGCCGACCGCCAGCCAGGTGCGCAGGCCGTGGCGGATCGTGCCCAGTTTCAGCGTGCCTGCGGGCAGCGCGACCGGTCGGCCATTCGGCACGATGCGGCGCACGCCGTCGCCGTTGTCGAACGCGACATCGATCGCTGCGCCGCACACTGCGATGCGGATCGGCGCGTCGAAGGCGAGTGTCGGTCCGCCCAGCGTGATTTCCAGCACGGCCGCGTCGTGCGCATTGCCAACGAGATGGTTCGCGAGCATGGCCTGCGCCGGATCCAGCGCCCCGCCGCGCGCGACGCCGACATGTCGCCAGCCATCGCGCGGCGTGGCCTGCACGGTGGTCGCGGCGCCGGGCGCGAGCACGCGCATGACGGTCATGTCTCGGCGTCCATGCGCGCAAAGGCATCCGCATCGATGCTGACGAAGCGCACGCGGTCGCCGGGTGCCAGCAGCGAAGGCGATGCGCGCGTCGGATCGAACAGCCGCAGCGGCGTGCGACCGATCAGGCGCCAGCCGCCGGGGCTTTCGCGCGGATACAGCCCGGTCTGCGCGCCGCCGATCGCGACGCTGCCGGCCGGCACGCGGGTACGCGGCGTGGCCAGGCGGGGCAGGGCGAGTGCGGGATCGAGGCCGGACAGATACGGAAAACCCGGTGCGAAACCGATCATCGCGACGGTGTAGATGCCAGCGGCATGGCGTGCGGTCAGTGCATCTGCCGTGATCCCGAGTTCCTGTGCGGCGCTGTCGAGGTCTTCGCCGAAATCGCCGCCGTAGACCACCGGGATCTCGATGCAGCGCGACCCCGTGGCAACGGTGGCGCTGTCGCCGTCTGCGAGCTGTGCATCGAGCCAGCGTTCGACATCGGACGCGTCGATGGCATCGGGATCGAAGAACACCGCCAGACTCGCGTACGCGGGCACGAGGTCGCGCAGCCACGCGGGTGCGGCGGCACGGATGCGCGCGGCGAGGCGATGGACGCGCGCATTGGTCGCGTCATCGATCGGTGGCGTCTCCGCGCCGAGGTGCAGCAGCAACGCATCGTCGGCCAGACGTTCCCGGCGCGTCGCCGTCATGCCGACAGCGCGGCGCGCAGGGTCTCGACGCGTTCGATCAGCTGCTCGGGCGAATAGGGTTGCGCGGTGGCCATGCCCCACACCGGACGCGGCCAGGCGATGTCGTCGCGATAGCGCGCGATCACGTGGACATGCAGCTGCGGCACCATGTTGCCCAGCGCGGCGATGTTGAGCTTGTCCGGCGTCATCGTAGCGCGCAGCGCGCGGCTGGCGCGGTCGATTTCCTGCATCAGCATTGCCTGCTGCTGCGCGTCCAGGTCGATGACCTCGACGGCATCCTGCACGCGCGGCACCAGGATCAGCCAGGGATGATGGGCATCGTCCATCAGCTGCACATCGCACAGCGGCCAGTGCGCCAGCGGGTGCGTGTCTTCGGCCAATTGCGGATGCAGGTGCCAGCCCGGCGGGCTGGCGTGGGCGTGGCGGTTCATCGCAGGTGCTCCGTCAGGAAAGCGATGCTGCGGTCCCAGGCCAGGGCCGCGCTATCGGCGTCGTAGTCGTCGCGTTCGTCGCAGTTGAAGCCATGCCCGGCCGGGTAGACGTGGATCTCGGCATCGGGATGGTGGACGCGATGCTTCTGCACGTCTTCCGGCGGGATGATGCTGTCGCGTTCGCCGAAATGGAACAGCATCGGCGCCTGCGCCGGTTCGCCGAGGAAGGGCACGCTGCGCCCGCCGTAGTAGGTCACCGAAGGCAGGTGCAGGCGCGTGTTGGCCAGCATCGCCAGCGTCCCTCCCCAGCAGAAGCCGACGGCGGCGACGCTGTGCCCGGACTCGCGCATCCAGCGTGCGGCGGCGCCGACCACCTTCAGCGCCCGCTCGAAGCCCAGCTGCGCCACGTAGTCGCGGCCGTGGGACACGCCGGCTTCGTCGTAGCGCAGCTCCGTGTCCGGGCGCACCAGGTCGAACAGGGCCGGGGCCATCGCGGTGAAGCCAGCCTGCGCGAACCGGTCGGTGACCGCCCGGATATGCGGGTTCACGCCGAAGATCTCCTGGATCACCACCACGGCGCCGCGCGGGGCGGTGTCGGGGCGGGCCATCCAGGCCCGGACCGGGCCCTCGGGGGTCGTCAGGGGGATCCACTCGCCCATGGTCGGGTCTCCAGCCGTCCGAAAACCGCATGGTACGCCTGCCGCCAGCGGACGGGCAGGGTGGCGGGGCCGCTATAATCCCCGGTCTTCCGCAGCCAAGTCGGGCCCGCCAGCGGCCTGCACACGCCATGTCCGCCATCGAACCCTCCAACGGCCGCAAGATCGGCTTCGTCAGTCTCGGCTGCCCCAAAGCCCTGGTCGACTCCGAGCGCATCCTCACCCAGCTCAAGGTCGAGGGCTACGACATCGTCCAGACCTACGACGATGCCGACGTGGTGGTGGTGAACACCTGCGGCTTCATCGATTCGGCGGTGACGGAATCGCTGGACGCCATCGGCGAGGCCATGGCCGAGAACGGCAAGGTCATCGTCACCGGCTGCCTGGGCAAGCGTCCCGAGCAGATCCGCGAGGCGCATCCGGACGTGCTGGCGATCACCGGCCCGCAGGACTACCAGAGCGTGATGCGCGCCGTGTACGACGCCGCGCCGCCGAGCCACAACCCCTTCGTCGACCTGGTGCCGCGCCGCATCGCCGAAGACGATGTCGGTATCAAGCTCACCCCGAAACACTACGCCTACCTGAAGATTTCCGAAGGCTGCAACCATCGCTGCAGCTTCTGCATCATCCCCTCGATGCGCGGCGACCTCGTGTCGCGCCCGGTCGACCAGGTGCTGCGCGAAGCCGAGAAGCTGGTGATGGGCGGCGTGAAGGAGCTGCTGGTGATCTCGCAGGACACCAGCGCCTACGGCGTCGACCTGAAGTACGCCGAGCGCACCTGGCGCGACAAGTCGTACCAGACGCGCATGAAGGCCATGTGCGAAGGCCTGTCCGAACTCGGCGTCTGGACGCGCCTGCACTACGTCTACCCGTATCCGCATGTCGACGACATCATTCCGCTCATGGCGGACGGCAAATTGCTGCCCTACCTCGACATCCCGTTCCAGCACGCCAGCCCGCGCATCCTCAAGCTGATGAAGCGTCCGGGCGCGGTCGACAAGACCCTGGAACGCATCCAGCGCTGGCGCGAGATCGCGCCGGACATCACGATCCGCAGCACCTTCATCGTCGGTTTCCCCGGCGAGACCGACCAGGAATTCGAGGAACTGCTGGACTTCCTCGACGAAGCCCAGCTCGACCGCGTCGGCGCCTTCGCCTATTCGCCGGTCGAAGGCGCCGCCGCGAATGCGCTGCCCGATCCGGTGCCGGAAGAGGTCAAGCAGGAGCGCCTCGCCCGCTTCATGGAGCGCCAGGCCGCGATTTCCGAAGCCAAGCTCGCCGACAAGGTCGGCACCGTGCAGCGTTGCCTGGTCGACGCGATCGACGGCGACCTCGCTATCGCGCGCTCGATGGCCGATGCGCCCGAGATCGACGGCCTGGTGCAGATCCAGAACGGCTTCGAGGCCGGCCTGAAGCCGGGCGAATTCGTCGATGTCGAGATCATGGGCAGCGACGAACACGACCTGTACGGCGAAGTCTCGTTCGAGGATTGAGTTCGCATGCCGTGAGCGTGCCCCCACCCATTTCCGCTGCGCGGAAATCGCCCTCCCCCGCGAGGCGGGGGAGGGTTGGGGAGGGGGCGAACCATCGGGGCGCACCATGACCAAACGCCGCTTCATCGCCCCGCCGCGTGATGCCATCGCGCCCGATCTGTTCGATCATCCGGTGTTCGGCGGCTATCGTGCGTATCGCGAGTGGTTCACCGCGCCCGACTGGCCTGCTGTCGACAAGCTCAATGCGGGCATGCCGCTGCCCGATCACCGCTTCGTCGAACAGGATGACCGCCTGCTCGACGACGGACTGCACTACGAAACCCGCATCGCCGCCGGGCGCATCGCCACCCGCGCCGGGAACTGGCACGACCTGTTCAACGCGGCGGTCTGGTGTCGTCATCCCGCACTGAAACTGGCGTTCAACGCACGGCAATGCGCGCACATCGCGATCATGGGCCCCCGCGACCGCAATCGCGCCCAGTACGCGCTCACCCAGTTCGACGAAGCCGGCGTCATCGTCCGTCTGCGTGATGCCGCCTTGCTGCTGCTGTGGGATCGCCACGACTGGCGCGCGCTCTTCCTCGATCACGCCGATGCCTGGCGCAGCGGCGACATCGCCATCGCCGCCGTCGTCGGCCATGCCCTGCTCGAAATCGCCCTCGAACCCGCGCTGTTCATGGTCGGCAAATGCTTGGTCGTGCAGGGCGAGCACGATGACGCGGCCTGCGTCGATCTCGTCGCGGACGCGATCCGTGAAGGCAGCGCCTGCAACGACCCGCTCGAACTGCGTCCGCTGCCGCTGGCCGGGATTCCTGGCTGGTATCCGGGGCAGGATGCGAGGTTCTACGAGACGGCGGAATGCTTCCAGCCGGTGCGGGCGGGGCGGGTGTATCCGGTGCCGTTGGGTGGTGAGTGAGTGCGGAACCGTGGCCGAATTGTGCTTGGTGTCCGTTGTCTGTGTCTGCGCATCCTCTGGCATGAAGGGATCGTTCCGCAATGCCGGCGAAATCGGCTCAATCTGTCCGGGCGCGGCATGACCTGATCGATGCGTCGATCACGTCGTTCGTTGTCGAGTAACCTGCCAGATGCGAGCATCCGCCTCCGATATTCTCGCCGCAGCGATTGAGATTGCACGCATCGAAGAATGCCTTCCGATACTCCTCGATGAAGCTCTTCGAGCACATTCGCTCCTCCGCAGACAGTGCGTTCCGGTCTGGAATGGATCGAGTCTCACCCTTGCTGTCTTCCAGTGCGTCGCGGAATTTTTCGGGAAGACTGGCGTTCATGGCCAGCTGGCAACGCTCGTACGAAGCTGAAAGTTCCGAAATTTGCATCTGCAATGCAGCATCTCGTTCCTCTCGCTTCCTGCGGTCCGCACGGCATTCCGCATCCCCTGCTGCACAACGGCGGATGGAAAGAAGCCTATTCGTTCGCGTCTTTGCATTTCCTGGCGCGTCTCCGAAGACTGCACGTACCTCGTCGCCCTGCTTGATCGTTTCAAGTTGCCGGACCACGTCGCTATCGGCGATGAATCCGATGGAGGAGAAGCTGGCGCCCTGTTCTATCTCCAGATGGTCGTCCGAGATCTTCTGGACGTTCCCGACGTGGACGGCATCTTCCGGCAGTGTGGTGCAGCCCGTCACGAAGAAGAGGAGCAGCAAGGCTGCATATGGCATCGATGCGAAACATCTTGACGGATGGGGATGCGTCCGGGGCGCCATGATGCCGACAGCTTCGACGACCGCAGATTGCGGATCGTGATGCATGCGCGTGATTGATTGCGGTCGGTCGCTGTGTTGTCTCATCGGTTTTCCGGCACTACTGTCCGATCGGGCGCAACTGCTCGGCAAGACTACGCGTCTTCTCCGTGATTTCGTTGCCGGTGTGCAGCGTCGACTTCCGCTCGATCAGCATGATGTGGCATTCGTCGTTGGCGATGGGGTTGTGGCGCGCGCCCTTGGGGACAACGAAAGCATCGCCCTCATTCAGGACGACTTTCCGGTCCTCCATCTCAATCGTGAGCGAGCCCTTGAGGATGTAGAAGAGTTCGTCTTCGTATTCGTGGCTGTGCCACGCTAGCGTGCCCTGTACCTTCGCGACCTTGACGAACGAATCATCAAGTTCGGCCACCACGCGAGGGGACCAGTATTCGTCCAGGCCGGCCGCAACCTGGCGTGGGGAAACGACGTCTGACATGGGCTGATCCTCCGTTGGGTCGATCGGTGCGACATGGTTACAGGGCTGTCACGCTACATCCGTCCGGCATGTCGACGCCACCACCCGGCCCCGACATGCATCACCCCCGACTCGGATGGTTCACGCCCCGAGGAATGTGTCCAGCCGTGCGACTTCTTCCTGGAGCGCACGCGTGAAGGCAGGGTCACGCGGCACCCGACCACTGACGTAGCCCGGCTGCACGTCGAGCCGGCCATCGCGGACGGCGGCGTTGGCCCAGCCGATGACCTGGCCGCGCCACAGCATCGGCAGGGCGTAGTAGCCGCGCACGCGTTTCGGTGCGGGTGTGTAGGCTTCGAAGCGGTAGGCCCAGCCCCAGAAATGCTCGAAGCGGTCGCGATCCCAGACGATCGGGTCGAAGGGGGCGAGCAGGCGCACCTCGTCGTCAAGGAGGGTGTCGCTGGCGAAACGACGGCTGCCCGGGTTCTCGCCCTCGGGCCAGAACCAGCGCACGCTGTCGACGGTGGCCTGCGGCAGTCGCGCCTTCGCCCGTGCGAGCGCGACGCGACGACGATCGCGCCACTGCGGAGCTGCGGCCATGCCCAGCCACATCACGAAGCGGCTCAGCGTGGCGGCGGGCAGCGGCGCATACTTGGCGACCGTCACGTCGATCAATGCGTCCAGTGCGGCGTCGGGATCGGCCGGCGCGTCGCGTTCATGGGCGAGCTGCGGTGCGTACAGGCGGATGCCGCCCTCGCGACGGGCCACGCGCAGCAGGCCGCGATAGTGCATGCCGTCGAGCAACTGCGTGCTGGCCTTGGAGTTGCCGCCGAACCAGTTCCGGCTGGTGCCGTGCTGGAACGCCGCATCCACCTCGCGCGGATGGGCCACGCCGCGTTCCTGCACGAATTCGAGCACGGCCCGCGCCTGTGCCCACCGCGCGCGTGGCCACGCGGTGCGTTCCGTGCGCGGGTGCATCAATGCCTGCGTCGCACGCGGCAGGAAGCCGTAGTTGACGAAGAAATCCTCCTCGATCGCCAGGCGCGGGTAACGCGCCTCCAGATCGCCCGCGCGGTAGTCCTTCACCCGGTGGCGCAGGGTCAGGTCCTGCGCCCGCGCCGGCGCGCGGATCGGATCCGCCTGCACGAACCCCAGCTTCGCGATGGCCCGCGACAGCGTTGTCGGTGCGAACAGGCTGCGCGAGATCGCGTAACGGCGCAGGTGGGGGAGGGTGGGGGTGGTCATGTGGATCTTTCAGACTTTCAATCAGATTGTAGGGCGGAACCGCCGGAGGCGATTCCGCCGTGAACGTTGTAATCAATCCAATGGAGCAATTCACTGCGCGGGTTCTGCCCTGCGGTGCTGGAATTTTCGCTGCCACGAAACGTGCGCCGGGGTGCACGCTATTCAAGTCATAGGGCGCGCTCCAGTTTGCAGCTTTGTGCGGGTTGCGAAGTTATATCACTATGAATCAAACGGCGACACGGGTTCGGTGCGATGATGTTGCTTTAGATTTTTGTGTTCTTCTAGAAGGAAATGAATATAGCTGCGCGTTAAGTTACAGAACAGTCGAGCTTCGTTTAGATCTAGAGGTACGCCTTCTGCCAGATCAATTCCATGCCTTACTCCGCCGCCTTTTGGGGATGATAAATAACCATGCATGGATGTGATCCAATCTAAGATACGTTCTAAGGTGGTGTCGGCACTCTTGTTTCGTAAGTCGCGCACTATTTGATTGAAATACTTGCCCTCAATTCGCCCAGAGGCACTTTCTAGGTTACGGAAAGCTGTGGCCACTGTTTCGAGTAGCCAGATAATTTCTTGTACAGCCTCGCGGGCGCGTCCTTCCACCAAGAGATTCTCTGATCGGTTAAGAGAATTTTCGATAGTCATCCTTGCGGTTTCAGAGAGCGTTGGTGTTGCCACTGCTACTGGTATCGGAGTGCTGCCAGCTTCGCGTGCGATCAGCTTTGGCGGTTGAATTTCGTAGCCGATACGATGCTTGAAAAGCACTGAATTGATGAAGGCCGAGTCTGGGGCAAACCAGCCTCTTCCATCGTTCCGAATGGCGTCGCATGCGTTGACGAATGCCTCGATAAATAAGGGGGCATTGCCGGCCGCATGTTCCATGGCGCGTGCCAGATCCGATTCCGCCCAGCTTTCGCTAGAGCTGCGCGTAGATGTGCCGAATGCACTTTTAAAATGCTCAAGTAGGCTCCATCGGTCGCCTTGGCCGGTCATCTTGTCGATGATCGAGTTGAATTCCCAAATGGCTTCATTCGGTATGGAAGTATTGATGAAGTGACCATCCGGAGGTGGTGAAAATCGCCAGCTTCCCGGAAACTGCAAGCCCATGCTTACCTCGCTTGATTGGGTTCTTGGTGAGTTGTTGAGGAACTGTTGGGTTCAGCGCTGTAGTGTGGGCATTCTGCCTGCCGCGGTTCTATGGGCGTCTGTACGGCAAGCTGTCGCTTGCGATGGTGGGCAGAATGCCCACCCTACTTCACGCGTGAAAAGGGCCACCCTCCGGCAGCCCTTTTCATCCATCACTTCTTCGGCAGCGCGTAGTCCACCTGGTAGGCGGGTGGTTCGCCGCCGGGTCCGGTGAGGTAGTGCTTCATCCATTGCATCAGGCGCAGCGAGTAGTCGTACCGAGAGGCGGCGCGCTGGTTGCCGTGGCCTTCGCCGGGGTAGAGGACGAGACGGACCGGGGCCTTGCCGGCGAGCTTGAGGTAGCGATACAGCATGTACGACTGCATCGGCGGCACGCGGGGGTCGGCTTCGCCGTGCAGGATCAGCGTGGGTGTGCGCGATTTCTGCGCGTGGGTGATCGGGCTCTGCTGGCGGAACATCTCCGGGTCTTCCCACGGCCACTTGCCCATGTGGACGAGGTACTGCTCCCACGGGATGTCGCCGGTGGTGACGAGGCTGGCCTGGTCGGAGATGCCGACGAAGGTCACCGCGGCGGCGAAGCGCTCGCTGTAGTAGGTGGCGCCCCAGGCGCTGGCGTAGCCGCCGTAGGAGCCGCCGGTGATGCCGACCTTCACCTTGTCGACGAGGCCGGTCGCGATGAGGTGATCGACGCCGTCGACGATGTCGTCGAATTCGCCCATGCCGGGCTTGCCGAAGCCGAGCTTCGAGAACGCGACGCCGCGCCCGGTGCTGCTGCGGTAGTTCGGCAGGAACGAGGCGAAGCCCTGCGCGGCCAGCACGTGCACCGGCTGTGAATAGCCGTTGATCCAGCCGTTGGAGAAATGCGCTTCGGGGCCGCCATGCACGATGGTGACCAGCGGCACGCGCTCGTTGCCCTTGCGGTCCAGCGGATGCACCAGCAGGCCTTCGATGTCGAGGCCGTCGCGGGTCTTGTAGCGAATCACTTCCTGCTTCGCCATGCGCACGCCGGTCAGCCATGCGCACGCCGGTCAGCCAGGCGTTGCTGGTGGTCAGCCTGCGCGCTTCGCCGCCGGCAGCGGCCTGCAGGAAGGCTTCGCTCGGGTGCTGCGGCGTGCTGCCGGTGAGGGCGAGATCGCCCTGGTTCGACAGACTGAAGCCGTTCCAGATCGGGCCGCCCAGCGCGAGCAGCGTGCGCGGATTGCTGCCGTCGCCGCCGACTTCGCCCACGCGGGCCTGGACGCCTTCGTGGGCGATGAACACCAGACGCTTGCCGTCGCGCCACTTCGCGTCGGTGACGTGACCCTGCAGGCCCGGCAGCATGTCGCGGAAGTCGCCGCCATTCTTGCCGGTGACCATCAGCCGGCCCTGCTGGGCATCGTGCCTGTCCTCGGCGGAAATGAAGGCGAGCTGCGCACCGTCGGTGCTCCACGCCAGGCCGCCGATCTTGCCGGGATTCTCGACCTTGCCCAGCACCTTGCCGTCGGGCGCGACGATGCGCACGCGGGTGAACACCAGGGTGTCGTCGGTGAGCTGGCGCGGCGCGACCAGCAGGGCGATGCGATCACCGGCGGGGCTCCAGGCCAGCGACTGGATGCTGCCCTCGACCGGCACCTTGCGCGGCTCGGCCTTGTCGCTGTCGAGATCGACGATCCACAGGCCAACCGGCGTCCAGTCCTCTTCGTAGACCTTCTGGGTGAAGCCCTTCTTCTTCAGACCCTTGAGTTCATCGCTCTCCGGCTCGCTTGCCAGCAGCGCGGCGCGACGGCCATCGGGCGACAAGCTGAAGGCGCGGATGTCGGACTTGAGCTTGGCGATCACCCGGGATTCACCGCCGCCCAGCGGGATGCGGTACAGCGCCCGGAACTCGTCGCCCTCGCGCTTGGCGAGGTAGGCGATGCCGCTGGAATCCGGCATCCACGTGACCGAGCCGACGTTCACCTTGCCGGTGATGAAGCCGCGACTGGCGCCGTTGCGGTCGGCGACATGCAGTTCGGTCCAGGCCGACCCGTCGTCGTCGACGCCGGGCTGGCGCTGCACCGACAGCGTGTAGGCGACCTGCCGCCCGTCCGGGCTGATCTCGGCCTGCGACACCGCCCGCAGCTTGGCGACCTGATCCAGTGTCATGCCCGACTGGGCATGGACCACGCCGACCAGCGACAACAACGCGCCGGCCAGCAATATCGTCATCGAGCGCATTCGCGACTCCCCATGGAAAACCGGACTCGAACTTTGGACGCGAAGCGAGCGGATGACAAGGCGCGGATCTGGCGTGTCGGGGTGTTGCGCAGCATGCGGGGGCGTGTGGTCGGGCGAAGCCCCGTGGGCGGATTCAGCCCGCGGCCTTGGGCGGTTTGAAGGCCTTGCTGTAGTGGCCCGACGGGTCGAAGCAGCACACGCGCCGCTGGCCCGATGCCAGCTTGTCGCAGGCCTCGTCGACCCGTTTCCTGCGCGTGGCGGCCTGTTTCGCGGAGACGATCCAGTGGATCCAGTCCACACGCGCGAGCGTGGTGGTGTCCTCCCATACGACCCGGGCCTCGTGCGATGCGGCCAGGGCATCGCGCAGATCGTCCGGCACCTCGGGCTCGGGTTCCTCGTCGACGGGAGCGACCTCGAACACAGCCACGTCGCCGAATTCCGCACCCGCAGCAGCCATCATCGCGGCGTCGATCCGCAGCCAGTGTCCGAGGTTGCCGTCCGGTTCCAGCATCGCGCGGAAAGGCGCGCCGTTGATCGTGCCGTCGATGCTCGTTCTGCCGCGTCTGGGCAAGGTGTCGCTCGCCGCGCCCGGGAGGATCACGAAGGCCCAGCAAGCATCGCCATCCGGTTTCGCGGGGCGGAGGAGCTTTGCTTCGAATCGCGACTTCGGGTTGCCTGTTTTCACTTCGAAGTCCTCCATCCACTCATTCGATCTTCGCCCATGTCATGAACGCAGGATCTTCTCCATCGGCTTCCCCTTCGCCAACTCGTCGATCAGCTTGTCGAGATGGCGGATCTCGCGCATCAGCGGGTCTTCCACCGCTTCGACCCGGACGCCGCAGACCACGCCCTTGATCTCGAAACGCTTGGGATGCATCGCCGGCGCCTGTGCGAAGAAGGTCTCGAAGTCGACGGAGGCATCGATCTGCTGCTGCAGGCCGGCCGCGTCGTAGCCGGTCAGCCAGCAGAGGATGCGGTCGACATCGTCCTTCGTGCGCTGCTTGCGCTCCGCCTTCTGGACGTACATCGGATACACCCTGGCGAAAGTGGTGGCGAAGATGCGGTGGCCTGGCATGGCGTTCGTCCTCGGGTCGTGACGGTCACCCGCATGAGTCTACCCTCCGATCGCGCGGGATTGCCTGACTGGCCTGCATGCGACAGGCTCGACGTTGTTGACGGAAGCCACTTCCCTCACTGCGTCCGCCATCGTCCGGAGCCGCCATGTCACTGCATCGCTTTCCGCATCTGCTCTTCGTCGTCTGCTGCGTGATGTCGGCAGCGCCCTGCATCGCTGCCGATCGCATCCAGCCCGCGCGGATGGAGGCCGAGGATCTCGTGTCCTACATGCCCGACGGTGGCGTGATCGAGATCCGCCTGGACCAGGACGTCACCGGCGATGGCCTGCGCGACCTGGTGTTCGTGGCGCGCAACGACGAGACCCGCGTGCTGAAGGTGATGGTCGCCTATGCGGACGAGTTCGACATGGGCTATGCCCCGGTCGGTGAGATGCGCATGGGCGATTCCCCGCTGGGTGATGCCTCGCTGAGCGTGAAGAAGGGCGTGCTGATCGTCGAGGACCTGGATGGTGGCACTACCGCGATCCAGTCGCTGTACCGCTTCCGCTTCGACCCGAAGGAAAACCGGATGCGCCTGATCGGCGACGACGTCAGCCTGTACAGCCGCACCAACGCGCACGATTCGACCTCGATCAGCACCAACCGCCTGGCCGGCGTGCAGATCGTGAAGCGCAGCGTGGTCGGCAAGGACGGCTACACCGACCAGCCCGAGCAGAAGAAGCAGGTGTCCAAGGCGCCGGTGTGGATGGAGGACGCGCCGTCGCCGGCGAAGACGCTGGATTGGGATCAGTAGGCGCAATCGGGTTGCGCCATGCGTGGCTGGCGCGCGACGATGGCGGCATGACCGCCCGCACGCTGTTGATCCTCGACATCGACGAAACCCTGGTGCATGCGACCGATGCGCCGCTCGACCGCACGCACGATTTCGAGGTCGGGCCGTAAGTGGTGTATCGCCGGCCCGGCGTCGAGCGATTCATCCGCGAGATGCACGCGCATTTCGAGCTGGCGGTGTGGACCTCGTCGACGCGGCTGTACGCCGAGCCTGTGGTGGCCGAACTGTTTCCCGCCGGCATCACCCCTAGTTTCGTCTGGTCGCGGGAGCGCTGCACGCGGCGGTTCGATCCGGACACCCATGACTTCGAATGGGCGAAGAGCCTCGACAAGGTGAAACGGCGCGGCTATGCGCTGGAACGCGTGCTGATCGTCGACGACACGCCGAAGAAGCTGGAGCGGCATTACGGCAACCTGGTGCGCGTGAAGCCCTTCGAGGGCGACCCTGCCGATACCGAACTGCACGGTCTTGTCGAATATCTGCCGACGCTGGCCGATGCGACGAACGTGCGCCGCATCGAGAAGCGCTACTGGCGCAAGGCGCGGATGTCTTCCGGCGCCTGATGGCGTTCGGTTTACTTGGCTGCCGCTGCGTTTGCGGACGCCACCCGCTTCACATGCAGGTCGGCGATGTGCGCTGCGGGTTTGCCGCCTTCCCAGAAGCGCCATTGCGTGCGGATCTCGTCGGCGGCGACGAAGGTGAAGTCGGCGTCGTGCATGTGGCCGGCGGTGGCAGGGTCGAAATTCACCGCGCCGTCGAAGGCGAAGGCGATCCGGCCGTCGCGTTCCTCGCGGGCGCGCATCTTCGGGTGGTTGCCGCTGGCGCAGAAGTGGACCAGCACCACGTCGTCGCCGTCCTTGACGTAGAGGGTGCGCATCTCGTGCGGCGTCCCCGCGAACAGCAGTTCCTCCACCGCGCTGCCGTTGGCGGTGACGGTGTAGCTGACCTTCACGCCCGGGGCGGAATTGCCGTCCAGGCCTTCGCCGCTCCAGTCCCCGGCGAGGGCCTTGAAGCGATCAAGCAGGTGCGGCCTGGCGGCGGGCGCATCCGCCGCGAAGGCGGGCAGGGCGAGGGCAGAGAGGAGGACGAGGGCGGCGAGACGACGCATGGCGGCACTCCGGAGGCGGTTGTGGGCCGATCGTACGCCGATGCGAAGCGGCTGCGTAGGGTGGCGGTGAGCGCAGCGAATCCCACCTTTGCGGACGCATGGCCGTCGTTCGATAGTGGGGTTCGCTGCGCTCACCGCCACCCTACGGGCCTCATCCGTAACTCACACCCACGATATAGAACCGTTGCTTCCCGCCGGGCAACTCCGCTTCGAAGTCGTCGTCGACGCGCTTCTTCAGCATCGCGCGGGCGAGCGGGGAGTCGATGCTGATCCAGCCCAGCTTCGCGTCGGTTTCGTCGGGGCCGACGATGCGGTAGCGGCTGGTTTCGCCGGTGACCGCGTGCTCCAGTTCGATGGTCGCGCCGAAGTACACGGCTTCGGGATCGCTGGGCGTGGTCTCGACCACCTGCAGCACGCGCAGGCGCTTGCCGAGGTAGCGCACGCGGCGGTCGATCTCGCCGAGCTGTTTCTTGCGGTACGTGTACTCGGCGTTTTCCGAGCGATCGCCCTCGGCCGCGGCGGCGGCGAGGGCCCTGACCACTTCCGGACGCCGCACGCGCCAGAGGTCTTCGATTTCCGCCTTCAGCCGGGCATGGCCCTCACGCGTGATGAGGGCCGTGCTCTTCTCGGCGGGCGGGCGCCAGCGCGACATCCTGGGTGGGCCCGCGCGGGATCAGCTCTTCTGGCGCTGCAGCGTGGCGCCGTTGAGCTTCACGCTGTCGGCCGAGACGATCTCGACGGTGCGGTCGGCCTCGCCCTTGCTGTCGGGATCGAGCAGCACGCTCTTGCCGCCGGGCTGGGCGCTCCAGGTGCCGGTGACGGTGGCGCCGTTGTCGTTCAGGGTGAACGTACCTTCCAGGGTCACTTCCAGCGTGGTGGCGCCGGCGGTGTACTTGCCCTCGAAGGCCTTGATGTCGAAGCCGGCGGCGGCGTCGGCCGGCGTCGAGCGGTCCTCGACGACCACGGCATCGGTGCCCGGGGCCGGCTCCGGCGCGGGTGCCGGCTCGGCGGCCTTCGGCGCTTCGACCGGCGCGACTTCGGTGCTCTCGGCAGCGGTGTCGGCGGGCGCTTCGGTCTCGGCGGGCGCGTCCTTCTGGCAGCCGGTGGCGACCAGGGCGATGGACAGGGACAGGGGCAACCACAGCAGCGAAACGGACTTCCTCGGATTCATCTTGGCGTGTCTCTCGGATGGATGGGTGGTGCGGGGGGATGACGAAAACGGCCGCGAGGGCCGTCGGGTGGCGGCGGTCAGCGACGACCGCCGAAAAGGCTGCCCAGGATGCCGCGCACGATCTGCCGGCCGATCTGGTTGCCGACGGTGCGCGCGGTCTGCTTGGCCGCGGTTTCGACCATGCCCTGGCGACGCTTGGTGCCGAACACGGCGTCCTTGATGGCCTGGCCGAAACCGCCTTCCTCGGCGTCGTCCTGCGCGCGGGTGCGGGCGGGCGGGGCCTTGGCCTGCTCGGCGACAGCCTCGGCCTTCTTCGCGAGCACTTCGGCGGCGGATTCGCGGTCGATGCGGGTGTCGTAGCGTGTGCCGACCGGACTGCCGGCGCGGACCTGGGCGCGTTCGGCTTCGGTGATCGCGCCCATGCGGCAGCGCGGCGGCGCGATCAGGGTCTTTTCTACCGGCATCGGCACCCCCTTGTCCTGCAGCGTCGAGACCAGCGCTTCGCCGGTGCCGAGTTCGCCGATCGCCTTGGCGACATCGAGCGCCGGATTCGCGACGAAGGTCTGCGCGGCGGTCTTCACCGCCTTCTGGTCGCGTGGCGTGAACGCACGCAGCGCATGCTGGAAGCGGTTGCCGAGCTGGCCGAGGATCTCGTCCGGCACGTCGTCGGGGAACTGCGAGCAGAAATACACGCCCACGCCCTTGGAACGGATGATGCGCACGACCTGCTCGATGCGCTGCTGCAGTGCCGGCGGGGCGTCGTCGAACAGCAGGTGCGCCTCGTCGAAGACGAAGACCAGCTTGGGTTTGTCGAGGTCGCCCACTTCCGGCAGGGTCTCGAAGAGTTCCGACAGCAGCCACAGCAGGAAGCTGGAATAGAGCTTGGGTTTCAGGATCAGCTGATCGGCGGCGAGGATGTTGACCACGCCGCGACCGTCGGTCGTCGTGCGCATCAGGTCGTGCAGTTCCAGCGCCGGCTCGCCGAAGAACAGGTCCGCGCCTTCCTGCTCCAGGCGCAGCAGCGCGCGCTGGATGGCGCCGATCGACTGCGCACTGACCAGGCCGTAGCTGGTCGAGATGTCCTTGCGCTCCTCGGCGACCAGGCCGAGCAGGGCGCGCAGGTCTTCGAGGTCGAGCAGCAGCAGGCCGCGGTCATCGGCCAGCTTGAACACGATGTCGAGCACGCCGGACTGGGTGTCGTTCAGTTCGAGGATCCGGCCGAGCAGGGTCGGGCCCATCTCGCTGACCGTAGTGCGCACCGGGTGGCCGAGCTTGCCGTACAGGTCCCAGAACACCACCGGGCTCGCTTCGTTGCGGTACTCGGGGTTGCCCATCGCGGCGAGGCGCTGCTGGATGCGCTCGTTCATCGCGCCGGGCATGGCCAGGCCGGCCACGTCGCCCTT
Source organism: Lysobacter brunescens (assembly GCF_042677005.1). Taxonomy (NCBI): domain Bacteria; kingdom Pseudomonadati; phylum Pseudomonadota; class Gammaproteobacteria; order Lysobacterales; family Lysobacteraceae; genus Lysobacter; species Lysobacter brunescens. Next base: position 115,496 of record NZ_JBHTIF010000002.1, read on the forward strand.
CACGTCGGCCAGGAACACCGGCACGCCGATCCGCGAGAAGTTCTCGGCCAGGGTCATCAGGGTCACGGTCTTGCCGGTGCCGGTGGCGCCCGCGATGAGGCCATGGCGGTTGCCGAAACGCGGCAGCAGGTGGACGTTGCCGCTGGTGTCGGTCGTGACGGCCTTGCCGACCAGGATGGGATCCATGAACGGTCCTCGATGGGGATCGGCGGATTCTATTCGGGATCAGCCGCCTGCGGGCATGCGGCGGTCATGACCCATCACCATGTGCCGGTCGTGGCTCGACATCTGCTGCATGACCTCCGCCGGTTGCCCGTGGCGCCCCCCGGGGCTAACCTGCAGGCCCCTGCTGTCGCCCGTGCTGTTCATGCCTTCATTTTCCGTGGTGTCCGGGGCGCTGCGCGCCCTCTGCGTGTCCGTCCTCGTGTTCTCCGCCGCCCTCGCGGCGCCCGCGCAGGCCCAGTCCAAGCGCGAACGTGACCTGGAGGCGATCAAGACCCGCATGGCCACGGCCGAGGGCCGCTATCGTGAGGCCCTGGTCAAGGTCGGCAACAACGACCCGGCCGGCGTCGACGAGAGCAACCTCGCGCTGGAGGACATGGAGGACGTCATCGCCGACTGCCTGAAGATCAAGGGCTGCCCGGTCTCGACCCTGCTCGCCAGCTACAAGCGCCTGCTCAAGGCCGATGTCGACGCCCGGGCCACGGGCGATATCGCCGAGGACGGCGCCGACGCCTTCGTCGAGAGCGAGCTGCCCACCGGCAACGTGCCGCGCAGCGCCGAGGCGGCGGCCCTGCTCAGCGCCGACGGCCAGCGCTTCGTCAACATGGTCAAGATGAACCCGGCGGTGCAGGCCGGCATCCGCCGCTGGCTCACCGACATGCGCGTGTCGCTGGTGCAGAGCCACGAGAACTACCAGTACATGCGCCACCTGATGTCGCCGGCCTTCCAGCGCAGCGGCCTGCCCGAAGCGCTGCTGTTCGGGATCATGGCGAAGGAATCCACCGGTCGCGTGCATGTCGGCTCGCGCGCCGGCGCGGTTGGACCGCTGCAGTTCATGCCCGCCACCGGCCGCCGCTTCGGCCTGGGCCCGGACGGCACCGGCTTCGACACCCGCTACGACCCGCGCATGTCGGCCGATGCCGCCGCGTCCTATCTCAACGAGCGCTTCGCCGAGTTCGGCAACAACATCGAGCTGTGGCTGGCCGCCTACAACGGTGGCGAAGGCCGAGCGCTGCGCGTGTACCGCAGCACCGGCGGGCGCAGCTTCTGGGACGAGGATGTCTATGCCCAGTTTCCGGCCGAGACCAAGGACTACGTGCCGATGGTCATCGCCGCGGCCTGGCTGTACCTGCATCCGAAGGAATACGGCCTGAGCTTTCCGAAGATCGATGCCAAGCCGGCGACTTTCCGCCTGGCCAGGGCGGCCTCGATCTACGAGCTGACGATCTGCATCGGCAACGGTGGCACCCGCGACGGGTTCATGCGCGCGCTGCGCAATCTGAATCCGCGCTACGAAGCCGACCAGTGGATCCCGGCCGGCACGGTCATGAACGGCACGGTGAAGATCGCCGGTCTCTACAGCCGCTACTGCATCGATGGTGCGCGCGCCGAGCTCGCGCGCCAGCTCGTGTCCAGCGACCCGCGCTCGGCGATCGTCCGCATCGGCCCGATCGAACCCGCCACCGGCACCGCGACCGGCGAAGACGGCACCGCACCGGTCGAGGGCAGCACTCAGGCCGCGCAGGCATCGCGCCCCGAACCGAAGAAGCAGCCCCGCGCGCCCCGCCAGCACCGCGTCGCCCGCGGCGAAACGCTGATGTCGATCGCGCGCCGCTACGACTGCGAACTCGCCGAACTGGCGAAGGCCAACAAGCTCAAGGCGCCGCGCTACGCGGTGCGGCTGGGCCAGCAGTTGAAACTGCAGGGGTGCGGGGACTGAGTCCGGGGGCGCTGTCGCGATTCCCTGGGCTTCGGGTTCACCCCGCGAACACGAACCTCACCAGCGCCAGCGCCAGCGCGAAGAGATAACCGCAGGCGAAACGGTCGATGCGCAGCACGTCGTCGCCGCGACGCGCGCGCCAGCGGCCGAGCAGCATCATTCCGATGCCGACCGCGACCGGCGTGGCGATCAGGTGCGCGATGCGCCAGTCCTCGTGCGTGAGGTGCTGCGGAAACACCAGCAGGCTGAGTCCGCCGGCCATCGCGCCGAAAATGGAGTAGCCGACTGCCGCCAGCCACGGCGATGGACGCCGACGGAAGGGTTCGGCGAGCGAATGCACGCCCAGTTCGACCAGCACTTCGATCACGGCCTGCAGCAGGAATTCGCCCACGACCTCGAACAGGAACTCCAGCATCAGCGCGCGCCGGCTTCACCATCCACCGACGGCAACTCGATGCCCGACAACTTCCACCACAGCAGATTGTGGCGCTTGAACACCAGCCGCGACGGCGCAGGTCCCATGCCATCGTTCGCGACCTTCACCGAGAAGGTCGACAGGTCGTCGTAGCCCATCGACAGCCGCCACTGTCCGGTGTCGATGCCGCCGCGCGATCCGTCGGCGTCCGTCGCCGGTGATGGCGCCTCCGGCGACCCGGCGTAGCGGTCGTGCATGTCGCGCCCCGCGAACAGCATTGCCAGCGCTTCGGGCGAGACCATCGCGTCGATGGCGGGCGCGGCGAGCGTCGTCGCAAAGTCCGCGCCGAGCCGGCTCCAGGCGCTGTCGCCGCCGAGACGATCGGACACGCGCGCCGCGAGCTGGGCGCGCACGCTGTCGCGCAGTGCCGGGAAGTCCACGTGGGATGCGAGCGCCTCGGCGTCGCCGCGCTCGGCGGCCTGGCGCATGGCATGCACGGTGAGATGCGGCGCGAACCAGACCCAGGCGCCGAAAGCGGCCAGCGCGGCGGCCAGCAGGAGTTTCGTGATGCGATGCATGCCGGTCTCCGGCCGTGGGGGACGGCCGGAGTGTAGCAATCGATCCGGAAGCGTATCGCAGGGCGCGGCATCGGCCGCGCCGAAGCCTTCAGCCGAACTGCAGCTTGAGCGTCGTGTCGTCGATGTCGTGGTTCTGCACGAAGACGTCGCCGCGCGTGCCGCGGGTCACGTTTTCGTAGGTCTCGAATCCGAGCCCGTCTTCGTTGTCCCACTCGATCCTGTCGCCGACCTGGACTTCCCAGCCCGGGTCGAGCTCGATGATGGTGTAGCCACGTCCCGGCGTCGCGATGGCGGCGGCGCCCTGTTCGTTGTCGATGGCTGCAATGGTGCCTGATCTGCGCATGCGTCAATCCCTCGTGTCAGGCGGCTGACTGCTCCGCGTCCCCGTGTCCGGCCATCGTGGCCGTTGCGGATCAACTTACGGAAGCCGAGAGACCAGATCAATCACTCTGGACCTATCAGAACTGACAGGCTTGCGCGAATCGCGGTGAAGGGGATCAATACGCGGTTCACGCGCGCGTCGCGAGGCACTGCCCCAGCCTGACCGGGCCCTCGGGCCGCAGCGACGGCGACAGCGCCGCCACGCCGCGCGGCAGCAGCACGATCACTGTAGAGCCGTAGTTGAAGCGCGCCATCTCGGCGAAGCGGTCGAGGGCGATGCCCTTGCCGCGCCAGTCCTTGCGGGTGATGCGGTCGCCGTAGGCCGGGATCTCCACGCCGCTCCACACGGTCTCGACGCCGGAGACCAGCAGCGCGCCGACCATCACCAGACACATCGGGCCGAAGTCGGTGTCGAAATGGCAGACCAGGCGCTCGTTGCGCGCGAACAGGCGCGGCACCGAGGCCACGGCGTCGGTGCCGACGCTGAACAGCCGGCCCGGCACGTGCACGGTCTCGCGCAGGGTGCCGGCCCAGGGCATGTGCACCCGGTGGTAGTCGCGCGGCGACAGGTACACGGTGGCGAAAAGGCCGTCGGCGAACGGTTTCGCGGCCTCGATGTCGCCGAGCAGCTCGGCGGCGGTGAAGGACTGGCCCTTGGCCTGGAAGATGCGGCCATCCCCATTGCCAAGCGGTTCGATGGGCCCGCACTGGCTGATGTGGCCGTCGGCCGGCATCAGCAGGCTGCGCGAATCGGCGTCGGCCACGCGCGCGCCGGGCTTCAGCGCGCGGGTGAAGAAGGCGTTGAAGGTCGGATAGGCGGTGGGATCGGGTTCGGCGGCCTCGTTGAGGTCGACGCCGAACTTCCGGGTCACGGTGTCGATCAGCCACTGCTTCACCGCGCGGTTGCGCGAGTAGGCGAGGCGGCGCGCCAGCGAGGACAGCGCACGGTGCGGCAGGACGTAGGTCAGCGTGGTCACGAGGCCCATCAGCGGGTTCCCTGCGAATGGGCGGTCAGCGCCGCGAGGTCCTCGGCGATGGCCTTGGGCTGGAGCGGCGGCCGGATGATGCCGGCCATGCGTCCCTGCGGGTCGAGCAGCACGAGCATGGCCGAATGGTCGATGGTGTACTGGTCGGCCGGGGCGTCGTCTCCGAGCGGCACCTTGGCGAAGACCATCGACAGCGACTTGGTGAAGGCTTCCAGCGTGGGCAGGTCGGCGGTCGCGGCCAGGGTGTCCTTGTGGAAGGCGTGGGCGTATTCGCCGATCTTCTCGATCGTGTCGCGCTCGGGGTCCACCGAGACGAACAGCACGCGCGGCCGGGTGCTCTCGGGCAGGGCGCTCCAGTGGTTCTGGGCCTGCGCCAGCTCGGCGAGGGTGGTCGGGCAGACGTCCGGGCAGAAGGTGAAGCCGATGAACACCAGGGTCCAGTGGCCGCGCAGCTCGCCGGGGAGCAGCTGGGTGCGGTCGGACTGCTGCAGGGCGAAGTCGGGCAGGACGCGCGGTTGCGGCATCAGGCGCACGGTCTGCATGGGCGGCGCCGAGGCCGGCGCGCGCTCGCGGTCGAAGACGTGCTCGGCCGCCATCAGGCCGACGCCGGTCGCCACGGCGACCAGCAGGATGAGGAGAGTGGTGCGGTTGAACATCGCGGCCGGTTCTTATGACATGTCGTCGGAAGCCGCCATGATACCGTCGCGAACGGCCCTGCTGCCGCTATACTTGCCGGTCTTTCCGCGCAGCGCCCGAGCCCTTCCCGAGCCATGACCGACGAGTTGCAGACGATCATCGACCTGATCCGGTATGGCGCCAGCCGCTTCAACGCGGCCGGGCTCACCTTCGGCCACAGCTACGACAACGCCCTCGACGAGGCCACCCAGCTGGTCCTCCATGCCCTGCACCTGCCGCACGACCTGCCGCCGGTCTACGGCCAGTCGCGGGTGACCCTGGCCGAGAAGGAAGACGTGCTGAAGCTGTTCCTGCGCCGCATCGAGGAACGCATCCCGGCCGCCTACCTGACCGGCGAGGCCTGGTTCGCCGGGCTGAGCTTCAAGACCGATGCCCGCGCCCTGGTGCCGCGTTCGCCGATCGCCGAGCTGATCGAAGCCGGCTTCGAGCCCTGGCTGGGCGGTCGCGAAGTCCGCCGCGCCCTGGACCTGTGCACCGGTTCGGGCTGCATCGCCATCGCGATGGGGCATCACAACCCGGACTGGCAGGTCGACGGCGTCGACATCAGCGACGACGCGCTGGCGCTGTCCGCCGAGAACAAGGCCCGCCTGCACGCCGAGAACGTCCGCTTCCTGAAGTCGGACCTGTTCGCCGGCCTGCAGGGCGAGCACTACGACCTGATCGTCACCAATCCGCCGTACGTCACCAACGACGAGACCGACGCCCTGCCGAAGGAATACTCCTACGAGCCGGAGCTGGGTCTGCGCGCGGGCGACGATGGCCTGGACCTGGCGCTGCGCATCCTCCGCGATGCGCCGCTGCACCTCACCGAGGACGGCCTGCTGATCTGCGAGGTCGGCGAATCCGAGCGTGCGCTGACCCGCCTGCTGCCGGAGCTGCCGCTGGCCTGGATCGAGTTCAAGGTCGGGCAGATGGGTGTGTTCGTCGTCGAATGCCGCGACCTGGTGACCTACCACGCGCGCATCCGCGAACTGGCCGACGCCCGCGATCCCGCACTGCGCGCTGCCGCGCCGTCCGCGCCCGCCGGGCTGTTCTGAGGAGCGACCGGCGTGAGCAACAGTTTCGGACGATTGTTGCGTGTCACCACGTTCGGCGAATCCCACGGCCCGGCCATCGGCTGTGTCATCGACGGCTGTCCGCCCGGGCTGGCGATCTCGGAAGAGGAATTCGCCCGCGACATCGAGCGCCGCGCCACCGGGCGCAGCCGCCACACCTCGCAGCGCCGCGAGACCGACGCCATCGAGATCCTCAGCGGCGTGCATGAAGGCCTGACCACCGGCACGCCGATCGCCCTGCTGATCCGCAACACCGACGCGCGCAGCAAGGACTACAACAACATCGCCGCGCAGTTCCGTCCTGCGCACGCCGACTACACCTACTGGCAGAAGTACGGCCATCGTGATCCTCGCGGTGGCGGGCGCAGCAGCGCGCGCGAGACCACGATGCGCGTCGCCGCCGGCGTGATCGCGAAGAAGTGGCTGGCCGAGCGCCATGGCGTGACCGTGCGCGGCCATCTGTCGCAGCTCGGCGAAGTGCTGCCGGACGCATCGCTCGGCGCGTTCGACTGGGACGTGGTCGAGACCAATCCCTTCTTCTGGCCGATCGATGCGCAGGTCCCCGCGCTTGAGGCCTACATGGATGCCCTGCGCAAGTCCGGCGATTCGGTCGGCGCGCGCGTCACAGTGGTTGCCGACGGCGTGCCGCCGGGCTGGGGCGAACCGATCTACGGCAAGCTGGACGGCGACCTCGCCGCGGCGATGATGTCGATCAACGCCGTGAAGGGCGTCGAGATCGGCGACGGCTTCGCCTCGGTCGCGCAGAAGGGTTCATTCCATCGCGACGAGATGACCCGCGACGGTTTCCTGTCGAACCATGCCGGCGGCATCCTCGGCGGCATCAGCAGCGGCCAGCAGGTCGTGTGTTCGGTCGCCTTCAAGCCCACCTCCAGCCTGCGCCTGCCCGGGCGCGGCATGAACGTGCTGGGCGAGGAGGTCGAGGTGGTCACCACCGGCCGCCACGACCCCTGCGTCGGCATCCGCGCGACCCCCATCTGCGAAGCGATGATGGCCCTCGTGTTGATGGACCAGGCCCTGCGCCACCGCGCGCAGTGCGGCGACGTGGGCGAGGTTTCGCCGCGAATTCCGGCCACCGCGATCATCACCACCGACGCCAAACGATAGCGGCGCGCCGCCGGTTGGCCCCCACGGGCAGCGACGCGCCGCAGCGGCACCGCAACGCACACACCCATTCTTTTCATTTTTTGTGGGAGCGACGCAAGTCGCGAACCGTCGGGATGCCGCTGGCATCCGATCGCGACTTGCGTCGCTCCCACAGGTCCACATCAGGAATACCCATGAGCAAGCAATTCAAGGTGGCAGTGGTCGGCGCGACGGGCGCCGTGGGCGAAACGATGCTGGCGATCCTCGCCGAGCGGAAGTTCCCGGCGAGCGAAGTGGTCGCCCTGGCGAGCGAGCGCTCGGCCGGTGGCTACGTCCAGTTCGGCAACGACGAGATCATGGTGCGCGACCTCGCCACCTTCGATCCGGCCGGCGTCGACATCGCGCTGTTCTCGGCCGGCGGTTCGATCTCGAAGGAATACGCGCCGAAGTACGCCGCCGCCGGTGCGGTGGTGATCGACAACTCCTCGGCCTTCCGCTACGACGACGACGTGCCGCTGGTGGTCAGCGAAGTGAACCCGGAGCAGGTGAAGAACCGCCCGCGCGGCATCATCGCCAACCCGAACTGCTCGACCATGCAGATGCTGGTCGCGCTGGGCCCGATCCACCGCAAGGTCGGGATCGAGCGCATCAACGTCGCCACCTACCAGTCGGTGTCGGGTGCGGGTCGTTCGGGCCTGGAGGAGCTGGGCAAGCAGACCGCCGCGCTGCTGAACTTCCAGGAGATCCAGCCGGAGCGCTTCCAGGCGCAGATCGCCTTCAACCTGATCCCGCACATCGACGATTTCCTCGACAACGGCTTCACCAAGGAGGAAATGAAGCTGGTCTGGGAGACCCGCAAGATCCTCGGCGACGACAGCATCCAGGTGAACCCGACCGCCGTGCGCGTGCCGGTGTTTTACGGCCATTCCGAGGCCGTGAACGTCGAAACCCGCGAGAAGATCACCGCCGACGAGGTGCGCGCGCTGCTGCAGACCGCCCCCGGCGTCGAAGTGGTCGACGAGCGCAAGCCGGGCGGTTATCCGACCCCGGTGTCGCACGCCTCGGGCCGCGACCCGGTGTTCGTCGGCCGCATCCGCGACGACATCTCGCATCCGCGCGGCGTGAACCTGTGGATCGTGGCCGACAACATCCGCAAGGGCGCCGCGCTGAACGCGGTGCAGGTCGCGGAACTGGTCGCGGCCGAAGGCTGAGCCGGTCGACGCGCGTGGCTGGCCGTTGCGGAGCCCTTGGCGGCCGGCTACAGTCTCCGCTGTGTCGCGGGGGACAAGCGTGATCAAAGACTTGCGGATCAAATTGAGTGCTGTACTGGCAGTGGCGATGTTCGCGTCGCCGCTGTCGGCGTGGGCGCTCGGCCTGGGCCAGATCCAGGTCATCTCGCAGCGCGACCAGCCCCTGCTCGCCGAGATCCCGATCATTTCCAGCGATCCGACGGAGCTGGAGACGCTGCAGGCCCGGCTGGCCTCGCCGGAAACCTTCGCCCGCATCGGCCTAGCGCCGCCGCAGGGCATCGTGTCCGACCTGCAGTTCGCCGTGGCCCTCAGCGCGGACGGACGCCCGGTCATCCGCGTCACCAGCGCCGCGCCGGTGCAGCAGTCGCTGCTGACCTTCCTTCTGGAAGTGAACTGGGGGCAGGGGCGCCTCGTCCGCGAATACTCCGCGCTGGTCGACACCCCGCAGACCGCCGCCGCGCCGGTGCAGCCGCCGATCGAGGAGGCGGTCGCCGAGATCGGCACCGTCGAGACCCCGACCAGCGGCACCATCGTCCGCGCGCCCGAACCGTTGCCGCCGGAGCCGCTGCCCGCGCAGCCGCCTGCGCCGCAGCCGACCCGTCCCGGTTTTGCCGAGACGCCCACCGCCATCCCGCTCGATCCGCAGCCTGCGGCCACCGCGTCGTCCTCGGTCGCCCCGGCGGTGCCGCTGCCCCTGCCGTCGGCCAGTGGCCAGACCCACACCGTGCGTCCGGGCGAGACCCTGGCCGGCATCGCCGGCGGCCTGCGACGCAGCTACGGGCTCGATCAGACCATCGTCGCGCTGCTGCGCGCCAATCCCGACGCCTTCATCGGCGGCAACGCCAACCGCCTCAAGGCTGGCGCGGTGCTGCGCATCCCCGACGATGCCGGCATCGCGCGCTACACGCCGGAAGAAGCGGCGCTCGTCGTCCGCGAGCAGTCCGCGCAATGGCGCGGTGCGGGGCGTGCGCTGCCGCAGCCGCCGGCCGTGGCCGGTGCGCCCGCCGGCGATGCCTCGGCGGCGCCAGCGGCATCGGGCATACGCAGCGCCCGTGCTTCGGCCGGTGCGCGACTGGAAATCACGCCGCCTTCCGCGAACGACGCGAGGAAGGCGGGATCGCGATCCGGCGTAAGCGCCGGTGGTGAGGGCGACATGTTGCGACAGCAGGAACTTCAGCAGACCCGGGAAACCCTGGCCGCGCGCGATGCCGAGGTCCAGGAGCTCAAGACCCGGGTTTCGGAACTCGAACAGCTGCAGAAGAAACAGAACGAACTCATCGCGATGAAGGACAGCGAGCTGGCCGCCGCGCAGCAGCGCATGGCCGCCGCGCAGGGCGATGCGTCCACGGGCGGTATCGGCCTGTGGGCCGGGGTCGGCGGCGGACTGGTGCTGATCGCCCTCGGTGCCTGGTGGTTCCTGCGTCGTCGCGTGCCGGTCGTCGCACCGGCGCCTGCGCCGCCCGCGCGTCGTCGCGACACCGAGCGTCTGGCCGCAGCGATCCCGAAGGCCGCCAGTCCGGCGCCGTCGGCGGTCTCCGATCCCGCCGCCGCGACCGAATCGGCTGCCGACCCCGCTGCGCCGCTGCCAGCCGAACCGGCCTGGAGCCGCATGGCCAAGCCGGCTGAGCCCGAAGCGCCCAAGCCCAAGCCTGCGGCGCTGGGCAAGCCGACCTGGCATGCCGGTGCGGTCGATGTCGCCCCACTCACCGCTGCCGCGCGCACGCCGCCCACGCCTGCCGCTGCGCAGCCGCCGGCCCAGACCGAATTGCCGGTCGGCCATGATCCCTCCGGTTTCTCGCCGGCGACGCCGGCACCGGGCCAGGGGCGCCTCGACCTCGCGCTCGCCTACATCGACATGGGCGACCGCGACGCCGCGCGCGAACTGCTCCAGGAAGTCGCCACCCGGGGTGCCACGGTCGAACTGCGCCGCGAGGCCGAGCGCCTGCTGCAGGAACTGGGCTGACGGCCCGGCCGCAGCGATGCCGTGATGGGTGATGCCCGGATGCGTTATGCCCTCGGCGTCGAATACGACGGCAGCGAGTTCCACGGCTGGCAGCGCCTGACCGCGCACGGCGAGACGCCGCCGCCCGGTCGCGAGCCGCCGCCGACCCTGCAGGCCACCCTCGAAGCCGCGCTGTCGAGCGTCGCCGCATCGCCGATCGAAACCATCTGCGCCGGCCGTACCGATGCGGGCGTGCATGCCGAATGCCAGGTCGTGCATTTCGACACCGACGTGCAGCGCGACCCGCGTGGCTGGGTACTCGGCACGACTTCACGCCTGCCGCCGTCGATGCGCATCCGCTGGTGCGTCCCGGTGCCCGGCGATTTCAGCGCCCGGTTCTCGGCGCGCGCCCGCCGCTACCGCTACCGCCTGCTCAACCACCAGGTGCGGCCGGCGCTGGGCCGGCAACTGCTGGCCTGGGAGCGCCGCCCGCTGGATGTCGACGCGATGCATCGCGCCGCGCAGCAACTGCTCGGCGAGCGCGATTTCGAAGCCTTCCGCACCGTGCACTGCCAGGCCGCGCACGCGCGCCGCGAGCTGCAGCGGCTGGATGTTTCGCGCGATGGCGACATCGTGACCTTCACCGTGCAGGCCAACGCCTTCCTCCACCACCAGGTGCGCAACATGGTGGGTTCGCTGCTCGAAGTCGGTGCGGGACTGCGCCCGGAAACCTGGATCGCCGACGTGCTCGAAAGCCGCGACCGCACCCAGGCCGGGCCGACCGCGCCGGCGCAGGGCCTCGTGTTCGTCGGCCCGCGCTATCCGCGCGAATGGCCCTTGCCCGAGGAGGTGCTGTTCGATGCCTGACGTCATGCCATTGCCGCGCCGCACGCGCATCAAGTTCTGCGGCCTGACCCGCCTCGAAGACGTGGCCGTCGCCTGCGCGCTCGGTGTCGACGCCGTCGGTTTCGTGTTCGCCGAACGCAGCAAGCGCCGCGTCTCGCCGGCCCAGGCCGCGCTGCTGCGCGAGGCACTCGATCCCTTCGTCGCCAGCGTCGCGCTGTTCATGGACAACGATGCTGCAACGGTGCGCGACGTGATCGACACCGTGCGTCCGACGCTCCTGCAGTTCCACGGCGACGAGGACGACGCCTTCTGCGCCGCGTTCGGCCTGCCGTATCTCAAGGCCGTGGCGATGGGCGGCGAGGGCGCCCGTGCCGACGATCTCGGCGAGCGCTACCCGCACGCGACCGGCTTCCTGTTCGACAGCCACGCCGCCGGTCAGGCCGGCGGCAGCGGCCACGCCTTCGACTGGTCGCGTATCCCCTGCGACTGCCCGCGTCCCTGGCTGCTCGCCGGCGGCCTGCATCCGGGCAACGTCTTCGACGCGATCCGCGCCACGCAGTGCTGGGGCGTGGACGTCTCCAGCGGCATCGAATCCGTGCCGGGAGAGAAGGACGCGATGAAGATGCGGCGGTTTGTCGAAGACGTGCGACGCGCCGACGCGATCGCGAATCCCGCGTGATTTTTTTGCCACGGATCTACGCGGAATGCGCGGATTGAAAAGCGATCGATGTCATTGCTCGATCCGCGTTCGTCCGCGCCAATCCGTGGCAAGAACGTTTTCTACACAAGCGCCTGCCGCAACCACTCCGCCAGTTGCCCGATCCTCGGGTTCGCACTGCGCTTCGAGGCGCAGAGCACCCACTGCGCGTCGGTGTCGACGAAACCCCAGGGCGCGATGAGGCGGCCGCTGGCGATGTCCTCGGCGACCAAGGGTTCCGGAGCGATCGCGATGCCGAGGCCGGCGGCGGCGGCTTCCAGCAGGTAATACAGGCGATCGAAGCGCGTGCCCATGCGCAGCGTGTCCGGGTCGAGGTCGATGCGCGTCGCCCATTCGCGCCAGGCCTGCGGGCGCGACGCGGTCTGCAGCAGCGCGTGGTCGGCGAGCGCGCGGGGTCGGGCGCCGACGAGAGTCTCGGCGCCCGGCCAGCGCGGACTGAGGACCGGGCCGATCCGTTCCGTCGCCAGCGCATGCACCTGCCAGTCCATGGGAAAGGGCGGGGTGGCGATCATCAGCGCCGCGTCCAGCCCGGCGAGCTGCGCGTCCGGCCGGGTCTCGTTCGCGGATAGGTGGAGCTGCAGGTCGGGGCGCTCGCGCGCGAGGCGGTCGAGGCGGGGGATCATCCAGCGCGCGAGGATGCTGCCCGGGCAGCCGAGCACCAGCGGCGCCTGCTGTGGCCCGCGCCGCAGTTCCGCCCAGGTCGCGCGCAGCGGGTCGAAGGCGTCGCTGGCGGCGGCATGCAGCCGGCGGCCGAGCGGGGTCAGCGCCAGTCCGCGTCCTTCGCGGACGAACAGCGCCGCGCCCAGGGCCTCCTCCAGTTGCCGCAGCTGCCGGCTGACCGCGCCATGGGTGACGTGCAGCTCCTCGGCAGCCCGGCTCACGCCGTCGAGCCGGGCCACGGCCTCGAAGGCGCGCAGGGCATTCAGTGGCGGCAGGTCGTGACGCATGCGTGAGATTTCCTGACAGGTGGCGCTGATTTTATAGCTTATACGCTTTTAATTCGTGCGCTAAAGTAAGGAATCAGCCAGATCCTCTGCGCACGGCGGACACCCCATGCTCGACAAAACCGACTCGACCCCCACCGATTTCAACGCCTTCCCGAATGCGGAGGGCCATTTCGACCGCTTCGGCGGCCGTTTCGTCGCCGAGACCCTGATCGGCCCGCTGCAGGAACTGGCCGCCGCCTACGACACGGCCCGGGTCGATCCCGAGTTCATCGCCGCCTTCGACAAGGATCTCAAGCACTACGTCGGCCGGCCGAGCCCGATCTACTTCGCCGAACGCCTGACCCGGCACGTCGGCGGCGCGCGCATCCTGCTCAAGCGCGAGGACCTGAACCACACCGGCGCGCACAAGATCAACAACACCATCGGCCAGGCCCTGCTCGCCAGCCGCATGGGCAAGCCGCGCATCATCGCCGAGACCGGCGCCGGCCAGCACGGCGTCGCCAGCGCCACTGTCGCCGCGCGCCTCGGCCTGGAGTGCGTGGTTTACATGGGCGCGACCGACATCGAGCGCCAGAAGATCAACGTCTACCGCATGAAGCTGCTCGGCGCGAAGGTCGTGCCGGTCACCAGCGGTTCGGCCACGCTGAAGGACGCGCTGAACGAAGCGATGCGCGACTGGGTGACGAACGTCCACGACACCTTCTACATCATCGGCACCGTCGCCGGTCCCGACCCGTATCCGCGCATGGTCCGCGACTTCAATGCCGTGGTCGGCCGCGAGGCGCGTGCGCAGATGCTCGCCGAGTACGGCCGCCTGCCGGACGTGATCACCGCCTGCGTCGGCGGCGGCAGCAACGCGATCGGCATCTTCCACGCCTTCCTCAACGATGCCGGCGTGCGCCTGGTCGGCGCCGAGGCGGCGGGCGAGGGCATCTCCACCGGCCATCACGCCGCCTCGCTGGCCGCAGGCCGCCCGGGCGTGCTGCACGGCAACCGCACCTACGTCCTGTGCGACGACGACGGCCAGATCATCGAGACGCATTCGATCTCCGCCGGCCTCGACTACCCGGGCGTCGGTCCCGAGCACGCCTTCCTCAAGGATCGCGGCCGTGCCGACTACCTCGGCGTCACCGATGCCGAAGCGATGGAAGCCTTCCACCTGCTCGCGCGCACCGAGGGCATCCTGCCCGCGCTGGAATCGAGCCACGCCGTCGCCCAGGCGATGAAGCTCGCCCGAGACCTGCCGAAGGACGGCCTCGTGCTGTGCAACCTCTCCGGTCGCGGCGACAAGGACGTACATACCGTCGCCGCGCGCGAAGGCATCGTGTTTTGATCCACCGCCAGATGTGGGAGCGACGCAAGTCGCGACTGCATGCCGCCGTCACGGCCTTTCTTCATCTTGTCGCGGCTTGCGCCGCTCCCACAGAAGCACACCGCTGCCTTCCATGAACCGAATCGACCGCAAGTTCGCCCACCTCAAGTCCGCCGGCCGCAAGGCGCTGGTGCCCTTCATCACCGCCGGCGATCCGTCGAAGGAAGCCACCGTGCCGGTGATGCATGCGCTGGTCGCGGCGGGCGCCGACGTGATCGAGCTCGGCGTGCCGTTCTCCGATCCGATGGCCGACGGTCCGACGATCCAGCGCAGCTCCGAGCGTGCGCTGGCGCGCGGCGCGGGCCTGTCCTTCGTGCTCGACGCGGTGCGCGAATTCCGCGGTACCGACGCCGACACCCCGGTCGTGCTGATGGGCTACCTCAACCCGGTCGAGATCCGCGGCTATGCGCGCTTCGCCGCCGATGCCGCCGCAGCGGGCGTGGACGGCCTGCTGGTGGTCGACCTGCCGCCGGAAGAAGCCGGCGACCTGCGCGACGCGCTCGGCCAGCATGGCCTGGCGCTGATCCTGCTGGCCTCGCCGACCACCCCGGACGCGCGCATCGATCTGCTCTGCCGCGACGCGCAGGGCTACCTCTATTACGTCAGCTACGCCGGGGTGACCGGCGCCGACCGCCTGGACACCGGCGAGGCCGGCGACCGACTGGACCTGATCCGCGCTCGCGCCGGTGCGCCGGTGGTCGCCGGTTTCGGCATCAAGGACGCCGCCAGCGCCGCCGCGATGGCCCGGTCCGCCGAGGGCGTGGTGGTCGGCAGCGCACTGGTCTCGGCCCTGGCCGAGTCGACCGGCACCGATGACGCCGTGGCCCGTGCCACGGCCTTCCTGGCGCCGCTGCGCGCCGCGCTGGACGCCGGCTGAGGGCGGAGCCACCGGCCCTCGACCATGCGGGGGCGAACGGATGCGGCAACACAGTCTTGGTAGACTGCAAGGCTCGACCGATCCGGTCGTCTACGAGACACACGAGACGCATGTCCTGGTTGAAGAAACTGATGCCCGCCCGGATCCGCACCGAATCGCGTGCGGCCCGCAAACGCAGTGTTCCCGAGGGGCTGTGGGAAAAGTGCGACGGCTGCGGAGCGGTGCTGTACCGGCAGGAGCTGGAGGAACACCTCGAAGTCTGTCCGAAATGCGCCTTCCACATGCCGATCCGCGCCCGCGCCCGGCTGAAGGCCTTCCTCGATGCCGGTACCGGCATCGAGATCGGCGCGGAACTCGGCCCGACCGACGTCCTGAAGTTCAAGGACCAGAAGAAGTACGCCGACCGCATCAAGGCGGCGCAGAAGGCCACCGGCGAGCGTGACGCGCTGATCGCCCTCGAAGGCACCCTGCGCAACCGCCCGATCGTCGCCGCTGCCTTCGACTTCCCGTTCATGGGCGGCTCGATGGGCTCGGTGGTCGGCGAGCGCTTCTCGCGCGGCGTCGAGCGCGCCTGCGACATCGGCTCGCCCTTCGTCTGCTTCGCCGCCAGCGGCGGCGCGCGCATGCACGAGAGCCTGTTCTCGCTGATGCAAATGGCCAAGACCTCGGCCGCCCTCGGCCGCCTCCGCGCCAAGGGCCTGCCCTACATCTCGGTGATGACCCATCCCACCACCGGCGGCGTCTCGGCCTCGTTCGCGATGCTCGGCGACATCAACATGGCCGAACCCGGCGCGCTGATCGGCTTCGCCGGCCCGCGCGTGATCGAGCAGACCGTGCGCGAGACCCTGCCCGAAGGCTTCCAGCGCTCCGAGTTCCTGCTCGACCATGGCGCCATCGACCAGATCTGCGACCGCCGCGAAATGCGCGAACGCATCGCGCATCTGGTCGCGCTGCTGATGAAGCTGCCGGAACCGGAAGACGAGTCTGTCGCGGAAGGCTGAGCTTTCCGCGTGGCCGGATGATGCGTTCCCTCGACGTATCATCCGTATCGTCGCAGCACCTCCCGGACGCAACGGCATGAAACGCAGGCGCACCCCGCAGGAAAAGAAGGCACTGAGCCTTCAGCTCGACCGCCGCAACGTGGTCGCAGAGAGCCAGTGGGGCGCACGCATGGCGATCGCCAAACGCAAGCAATGGGTCAATCAGTCCCATCGGAAGGCGGTCAACCAGCGTTTGGCCGGCCTTTCGGGCATGCAGCCTGCCGATCCCGAAGCGGTCGAAAGCGCCGTCGCTGCTGCTCCACGCCACAACTGGCGCAAACACCCTGACGTGAGTCTGGCGACGGCCCTCCGGCTGCGCCGCTCGCGTCGCACTCCACTCGAAGAGTAAAGACTGATCCGATGGCAAGAAAATACTTCGGCACCGACGGCATCCGCGGGCGCGTGGGCGAGGGCCCGATCTCGGCGGACTTCGTCCTGCGCCTGGGCAATGCCTACGGCCACGCGCTGCGCGAGGCGGGCGTGCATCCGGACGCGCGGGCGGGCGGGCAATGGCGCAAGCCGCTGGTCCTGATCGGCAAGGACACGCGCATCTCGAACTACATGTTCGAGGCCGCACTGGAGGCCGGTCTGGTCGCCGCGGGCGTGGACGTGCAGCTGATGGGGCCGATGCCGACCCCGGCGGTCTCGCACCTCACGCGTTCGCTCGGCGCCGACGGCGGCATCGTCATCAGCTCCTCGCACAACCCGCACTACGACAACGGCATCAAGTTCTTCTCGGCCGAAGGCGAGAAGCTCGACGACGCCACCGAGCTGGCGATCGAAGCCGCGCTCGACAAGCCGTTCACTACCGTGCCGTCCGACCAGCTCGGCAAGGCGGTGCGCACCCGCGACGCCATCGGCCGCTACGTCGAAGCCTGCAAGGGCTCGGTGCCGCGCCGCTTCGACCTCGGCGGCATGCGCATCGTCGTCGACTGCGCGCATGGTGCGACCTACCAGGTGGGCCCGCTGGTGCTGCGTGAACTCGGCGCGCGCGTCGACGCGATCGGCATCGAGCCCAACGGCGTGAACATCAACGACGGCGTGGGTTCGACCCATCCCGAAGCGTTGGTCGCCCGTGTCCGCGAGACCGGCGCCGATCTCGGCATCGCCTTCGACGGCGATGGCGACCGCGTGATGTTCGTCGACAGCGACGGCACGGTCCGCGACGGCGACGACCTGCTCTACGTGCTCGCCGCGGACTGGCAGGCCAATGGCCGTCTGCGCGGCCCGGTGGTCGGCACGCTGATGACCAACTTCGGTCTGGAGAAGGCCCTCGACGAGCGCGGCATCCGCTTTCTGCGTACCAAGGTCGGCGACCGCTACGTCCACCAGGGCCTGCTGGAGCACGACGGCATCCTCGGCGGCGAGACCTCCGGCCACCTGCTGTGCCTGGACCGGGTCAGCTCCGGAGACGGCATCATCAGTGCGCTGCAGGTGCTCGAAGTGCTGCGCCGTCGCGGCGTGAGCCTGCAGCACGCCCTGGTCGGCTTCAGAAAGGTCCCGCAGAAGACCGTGAACGTGAAGGTCGCCGCCGGCAGCCGTCCGGCCGAGGCCGAGAGCGTCAAGGCCGCGCTGGCCGAGGCGCAGGCGGCGGTGCAGGGCAGGGGACGCGCCTTCCTCCGCCCGTCCGGTACCGAGCCGGTGGTCCGGGTCACGGTCGAGGCCGACGAGGCCACCCTGATGCAGACGACCCTGGATCGCCTCGCCGAGGCCGTCCGCGCCGCCGTTTGACCGACCCCGGATTTTGATCGGGCCCGGTTTGATCAAGCTGGTTTGATGAAGCCGATTTGATGAAGCCGGTTTGATCGGGCGCAAGCCGCGCCATCCGTCGTCCCGGCGACAATGCCGGGCGACGCCATACCGCGCCGGATGTACTCTTCCCGCCGCAGACCGAACACGACACAGCCCAAGACCAGGACGACATGAGCGACCAGCCTTACATTCCGACCCTCGACATCCGCCGATTCGATACAGATCGCGACGCCTTCGTCGCCGAACTCGGCGCCGCCTACCGCGAATGGGGCTTCGCCGGCATTCGCAACCACGGAATCCCGCAGGCCCTGATCGACGGCGCCTACGACGCCTTCGTCGCCTTCTTTGCCCTGCCCGAAGACGTGAAGAAGCGCTACCACGTCCCCGGCGGTGGCGGCGCGCGCGGCTACACGCCGTTCGGCGTCGAGACCGCCAAGGACTCCAAGCATTTCGATCTCAAGGAGTTCTGGCATGTCGGCCGCGAGGTGCGCGACGAGAAGTACGCCGACGTGATGCCCGCGAACGTATGGCCGGCCGAAGTCGCCGATTTCCGCGAAAAGGCGCTCGCGCTCTACAACGCGCTGGACGACCTGGGCTCGCGCGTGCTGTCCGCGCTGGCGCTGCACATCGATCTGCCGGAGCACTATTTCGCCGACAAGACCGACAACGGCAATTCGATCCTGCGACCGATCCACTATCCGCCGATCACCGCCGACGACATCCCGAACGTCCGCGCCGGCGCGCACGAGGACATCAACCTCATCACTCTGCTGGTCGGCGCCAGCGCCGCCGGCCTGGAAGTGAAGTCGAAGAAGGGCGAGTGGGTGCCGTTCACCTCGGACGCCGACACCATCGTCGTCAACATCGGCGACATGCTGCAGCGCCTGACCAACCACGTGTATCCCTCGACCACGCATCGCGTGGTGAATCCGCCGGGCGAACAGGCGCGCAAGCCGCGCTATTCGACGCCGTTCTTCCTGCATCCGAACCCGGACTTCGTGATCGACGTGCTGCCGAACTGCGTCAGCGCCGACAACCCGAGCCGCTATCCCGAATCGATCACCGCGCAGGGCTATCTCGAAGAGCGGCTCCGCGAGATCAAGCTGAAGTGAGTCGGGGAAGGCCGGCGTCCGCACGCCCTGCGGTTCGTCGGACCGTCCGTCGGGCCGACAGCGGTCCGGTCGCCCGGACACGCGATGCATGACACAGTGAGGGCTCCCGTCGAGCCCTCACTCATGTCCAAGCCTGTCTACCGGAGCCGCAACGGGGCCCCGGTGCGTGCCATTTCACTGCCCATCGCGCTGGTCTGTGCGGTCGCGGTCCTGTTGCCTTATTCCGTCCGGCTGGACGCAGGCGAGCAACTTCCCGATGCCCTCTACGGTTTCGGCCTGTGGGTCGTGGCCTTCGCTGCGCTGCTCGCACGCTGGCGATTGGGCCTGGGCCTGCTGCCGGCCGCGCTGGCTGCGGGTGCCGGCGTACCGCTGGCCGTGCTCTGCAAGCTGGCCTGGGATGTGGCCGGCGACCCCACTTCGCACAACCTCTGGCCGTTCGAGCTGGCGATCGCGGTGGTGGTCGGCGCCGTTCCCGCGCTGCTCGGCGCGCTGGCCGGGTGGGGACTGTCGGTGCTGCTGCCGGCCGCGAAATCCTGATCGCCGACGCGCGGGCTCAGTCCGCGTCGCGGAACTCCTTGCTCCGGCTCGCGACCAGTGCGTGCGCCAGTCCGTCCGGCAGGTATTTGGAGATCGCGGCGATCAGCTTGTTCGCGCCGCCGGTGACGCAGCGCCGCTGGCCGCGTTCGACGGCGTCCAGCCCCAGTTTCGCGACCGCGTCGGCGTCCAGCCAGAGCCACTTCGGCAGCTTCGATACCCGGTCGCGCATGCCGTTCACGTCGTGGAATTCGGTGTAGGTGAAGCCCGGGCACAGCGCGCAGACGTGCACGCCCCTGGTTTCCATCTCCATCGCCAGGCATTCCGAGAAGCGGATCAGGAAGGCCTTGGTCGCGCCGTACAGCGTGTGTCCCGCCGACGCCGGCACCAGCCCGGCCAGCGACGCGACGTTGATGATCCGTCCGTGTCCCGCAGCTTCCATGGCCGGCAGGAAGCGATGGGTCAGCTCGCAGACGCCGTTGAGCATCACCTGCAGCGAGTCGGCATGGGTCTTCCAGTCCGAGGACAGGTAGCGGCCGGGCACGCCGTAGCCGGCGTTGTTGACCAGATGGGCGACGTGCAGGCCGCGCGACGCGATCTCCGCCTGCAGCGCGGCCGGCGCCGCCGGATCGGCCAGGTCGGCCGCCAGAGTCAGCACATCGACCCGGCCGCGCAGTTCCGCCGCCAGCGCATCGAGCCGGTCGGTCCGGCGCGCGGTGAGGATCAGCGGCACGCCCCGGCGCGCGTACTCGCGCGCGATCGCTGCGCCGATGCCGCTCGACGCCCCCGTCACCAGCGCATATCCGCGCCCGTTGCCGCCCTGCTGTCCCGATGCCCGCATTCGCCGCACTCCGACCGATGACCGGTGCCCAGCATACCCGGCGGTTCGGCCCGGGCCGGTCATCGGCTATCCTGTCGCGATTCTGTTCTGGAGTTGGTCATGCGCCGCAAACTCGTCGCCGGTAACTGGAAACTGCACGGCAGCCGTGCCTTCGCGCTCGATCTGGTCGGTGCCATCGCGACCGGCCTGCCCGCCGGCGACGGCGCCGAAGTCGTGATCCTGCCGCCGCTGCCCTACCTGGGCGAGCTGATCGAGGATTTCGAGGCCACGCCGCTGCGCTTCGGCGCCCAGGATGTCAGCGCGAACGAGAAGGGCGCCTTCACCGGCGAGGTGTCCGCCGGCATGCTGGTCGACATCGGCGCGCGCTACGGCTTGGTCGGCCACTCCGAGCGCCGCCAGTACCACGGTGAATCCGACGCCCTCATCGCCCGCAAGTTCGAGACCGCCAAGCGTGCGGGCCTGGTGCCGATCCTCTGCGTGGGCGAGTCCCTGCACGAGCGCGAGGCCGGCCAGACCGAGTACCGGATCGAGACCCAGCTGGCCGCGATCTTCGATCATTGCGGTCCCCAGGCCTTTGCCGGCGCGATCATCGCCTACGAGCCGGTCTGGGCGATCGGCACCGGCCGCACCGCGACGCCGGACCAGGCTCAGGCCGTGCACGCCTTCATTCGTGGCGAAGTCGCCGCCCGCGATGCTACAATCGCCGGCTCGCTGTCCATCCTGTACGGGGGCAGCTGCAAGCCGGACAACGCGGCGGAACTCTTCTCCCAGCCCGATGTCGATGGTGGTCTGATCGGCGGCGCCTCTCTCGTGGCGTCCGACTTCCTGGCCATCGTCGCGGCCGCACGGGGTTGACCCGTCGCGTCGCAGGCGCCCCGACAACCAGTTCCACGAGCGATATTCGAGCGGATTTCCGCGGGTAAACCACCATGATGCTGCTTCTCAACGTGGTCTTCGTCCTGGTCGCGATCGCGATGATCGCCCTGATCCTGATGCAGCGCGGCGCCGGTGCGCAGGCGGGCTCCGGCTTCGGCGGCGGCGCGTCGGCTACCGTGTTCGGCGCCCGTGGCGCCTCGAACTTCCTGACCAAGGCCACCAAGTGGCTGGCGATCGTCTTCTTCGGCATCACCCTGTTCATGGCGTGGTACGCCACGCACAGCGCGAAGCCGAAGGCTGCGGTCGAGCAGGATCTGGGCGTGATGTCGCAGGTCGCCGTGCCCAAGGCCGAGCCTTCGAAGCCGGTGGCCCCGGCTCCGGCCGCGCCGGCGAATTCGGCGCCCGTCCCGACTGCACCGGCGCAGGCAGCCCCGGTCCCGGCTGCGCCCGCGCCGGCTACGCAGCAGGCGCCCGCGCCTGCCCAGCCCGCCAAGCAGGGGGGCTGATCCCCGCGAAAGCGGGAATTGGCGACTGGAGCGAAAATATTCGTTCCGAATCGCATCCGGGAGTGCGACTTTCTCGTGACATCCCGTACAATACGCAGGCTTCGCGGATGCACTCCGTGAGGCAGCAGAAAATTGCCCAGATGGCGGAATTGGTAGACGCACTACCTTGAGGTGGTAGCGACGTAAGTCGTGGGGGTTCGAGTCCCCCTTTGGGCACCACATATTTGACTCATGCATGGATGCATGGGTGCTGGAGCAGGAGGCGGGGTGCCAGCGATGGCATCCATCCACGTTCTCCGCGAGAACCCGCGCCACGCGCGGTTCGGCGAAGGGCTGGCAGCCCGGAGCGGCGCACTCGTGGCGGGTTCCGGGCGGGTCGCGGCGACGCGATCCAGCGACACGGAACCCGACGACACACCACAACGCCGAGAGAACACACGAGTGCTGGCCGAATACCTGCCGACCCTGCTGTTTCTGATCGTTGCCGCCGGCATAGGCATCGCCCTCATCGCGATCGGCAATGTCCTTGGCCCCAAGCGATTCGACGCCGAGAAGCTCTCGCCCTACGAATGCGGTTTCAACGCATTCGAGGACGCTCGCATGCGCTTCGACGTGCGCTACTACCTGATCGCGATCCAGTTCATCATCTTCGATCTGGAAATCATCTTCATCGTGCCCTGGACCCTCGTCTTCACCGAGATCGGTCCGCGCAGCCTTGTCACCATGGGTCTGTTCGTCGGCATGCTGTTCCTGGGGTTCATCTACGTCTGGAAACGCGGCGCCCTGGAGTGGGAGTAACGGTTCGCCGTCTCCAGCCGTCGCAATCCACCGGAGTCCTGTTCGATATGGGCGTCATCAATACCATCCAGAAAGTCGCGGATTTCGCGAGCAACCCGATTCCCGAGGGTCGGGTCGACGACATCCTGCGTCCGGAAAGCCTGCTCTCCACCGAGGGCAATCCGCTGCTGGAAAACGGCTTCGTCACCACGAGCATGGACGTCCTGTGGAACTGGGCGCGTACCGGCTCGATGTGGCCGATGACCTTCGGCCTGGCCTGCTGCGCGGTGGAAATGATGCATGCCGGTGCTGCTCGCCTGGACCTGGACCGCTACGGCGTGGTGTTCCGCCCGTCGCCGCGCCAGTCCGACGTGATGATCGTGGCCGGCACCCTGGTCAACAAGATGGCCCCGGCCCTGCGCAAGGTCTACGACCAGATGCCCAACCCCAAGTGGGTGATCTCGATGGGCAGCTGCGCCAACGGTGGCGGCTACTACCACTACTCCTATTCCGTCGTGCGCGGCTGCGATCGCGTGGTCCCGGTCGACGTCTACGTCCCGGGATGCCCGCCGACTGCCGAGGCGCTGGTCTACGGCATCCTGCAGTTGCAGAAGAAGATTCGTCGCGGCACCAACTTCGGCGACAACCCGCAGGGTGTGTTCTGACATGAGCGAGACCGCACACGCTTTCGCCGACCGCCTGCGCGCCCGTTTCCCGGCCGCCACCGTGACCGTGTGCGCGCCGCGCGGTGAAGTCGGCATCGAATTCCCGAACGGCGACTGGCACGGCGGCTGCCTCGTGCTCCGCGACGAATTCGGCTTCGAGTCCCTCGTCGATCTCTGCGGCGTCGATTACCTCGGCCACGGCAGCGACGAGTGGGATACCGACGTGTCTTCCGAAGGTTTCAGCCGTGGCGTCGAAGGCCGCAACGTCGGCCGTTTCGGCTACGGTGAAACCACCACGCGTGAAGCCGACACCTTCGAAGGCCAGGCCATTGCGCCGGTCGCGCAGCGCCGTTTCGCCGCCGTCGCGCAACTGCTGTCGGTACAGCACAACCGCCGCCTTCGCGTGAAGGCCTTCGCGCAGGACGACGGCTTGCCGGTCGTGGCCTCGCTGACCGACATCTGGCCGGTCGCCAACTGGTTCGAGCGTGAAGCCTTCGACCTCTTCGGCATCCTCTTCGAAGGACATCCGGACCTGCGCCGTATCCTCACCGACTACGGCTTCGTCGGACATCCGTTCCGCAAGGACTTCCCCTTGATCGGCAACGTCGAAGTCCGCTACGACGAAGAGAAGAAGCGCGTCGTCTACGAACCCGTGACCTCGGTCGAGCCTCGCGTCGGCGTGCCGCGCGTGATCCGCGACGACGCCCGTTACGCCACCGCCACCGGCGAACAGACGGCCAGGAAGGCGGGGAACTGAGATGACCACCGTGCAACAAGCCAGCGAAGCCTTCGCCAGCAACGCCGCCGAAAGCAAGCAGGAAATCCGCAACTACACGCTGAACTTCGGCCCGCAGCATCCTGCGGCCCACGGTGTGCTGCGCCTGATCCTGGAAATGGACGGCGAAACCGTCCAGCGTGCCGACCCGCACATCGGCCTGCTCCATCGCGGCACCGAGAAACTGGCCGAATCCAAGCCGTTCAACCAGTCGATCGGTTACATGGATCGACTCGACTATGTGTCGATGATGTGCAACGAGCACGCCTACGTTCGCGCGATCGAGACCCTGATGGGGATCGAGGCGCCGGAGCGTGCGCAGTACATCCGCACGATGTTCGACGAGATCACCCGCATCCTGAACCACCTGATGTGGGTCGGTTCCAATGCGCTCGACCTCGGCGCGATGGCGGTCTTCCTCTACGCGTTCCGCGAACGCGAAGAGCTGATGGACGTCTACGAGGCGGTGTCCGGCGCGCGCATGCACGCCGCCTACTACCGTCCCGGCGGCGTCTATCGCGACCTGCCGGAGAAGATGCCGCAGTACCGCGAATCGCCGTGGCGCAAGGGCGGCAAGCTCAAGCGCTTCAACGAATGGCGCGAAGGCTCGATGCTCGACTACCTGGATGCGTTCACGAACGACTTCCCGACGCGCGTCGACGAATACGAGATCCTGCTGACCGACAACCGCATCTGGAAGCAGCGCACGGTCGGTATCGGCGTGATTCCGCCGGAACAGGCATTGGCCTGGGGCATGACCGGTCCGATGATCCGTGGTTCCGGCATCGCCTGGGACCTGCGCAAGAAGCAGCCCTACGCCAAGTATGCGGAAGTCGATTTCGACATCCCGGTCGGCGTGAACGGCGACTGCTACGACCGCTACCTGGTCCGCATCGCCGAGATGCGCCAGTCCAACCGCATCATCCAGCAGTGCGTGAAGTGGCTGAAGGCGAACCCGGGTCCGGTGATCGTCGACAACTACAAGGTCGCACCGCCGAAGCGCGAATCCATGAAGGACGACATGGAAGCGCTCATCCACCACTTCAAGCTGTTCAGCGAAGGCTACTGCGTGCCGGCCGGCGAGACCTACAGCGCCGTCGAAGCCCCGAAGGGCGAATTCGGCTGCTACCTGGTCTCGGACGGCGCGAACAAGCCGTTCCGCCTGCACATGCGCGCGCCGGGCTTCGCCCATTTGTCGTCGATGGACACGATCGTCAAGGGCCACATGCTGGCCGACGTGGTCGCGATGATCGGCACCTACGACATCGTGTTCGGCGAAATCGATCGCTGAGGTCACAGAAGAATGAAAGCGACTGGTAATTTCGAAGCCTGCCGCAACGTCGACCCGATGGTCGCGTTGAGCGACAAGACGCGGGCGCACATCGACCACTGGCTGGCCAAGTTTCCGGCCGACCGCAAGCGTTCCGCGGTACTGCAGGGCCTGCACGCGGCGCAGGAACAGAACGAAGGTTGGCTCAGCGACGAATTGATCGCCGCAGTCGCCAAGTACCTTGACCTGCCGCCGGTCTGGGCCTACGAGGTCGCGACCTTCTACTCGATGTTCGAGACCGAGAAAGTCGGTCGCAACAACGTCGCGTTCTGCACCAACATCAGCTGCTGGCTCAACGGTGCCGAGGATCTGGTCGCGCACGCCGAGAAGAAGCTGGGCTGCAGGCTCGGCGAATCCACCGCCGATGGCCGCATCTTCCTCAAGCGCGAGGAAGAGTGCCTCGCCGCGTGCTGCGGCGCGCCGATGGTGGTCATCAACGGTCATTACCACGAGAAGCTCACGCCCGAGAAGGTCGACGAGCTGCTCGACGGTCTGAAGTGAGGCAGGGCGACGAGATGGCACACCACGACTCGCATCACGTCACCGGTCCCGTCGGCCCCGCGCCGAAGGAGCACCAGGTCGTCTACACCACGCTGCATTTCGACAAGCCCTGGTCCTACGAGAACTACCTCAAGACCGGTGGTTACAGCGCACTGCGCCGGATCCTCGAAGAGAAGATCCCGCCGGAGCAGGTCATCGAGATGGTGAAGGGCTCCGGGCTGCGCGGTCGCGGCGGCGCGGGCTTCCCGACCGGCCTGAAGTGGAGTTTCATGCCGAAGGGCACCGGCATGCAGAAGTACATCCTCTGCAATTCGGACGAATCCGAGCCGGGCACCTGCAAGGATCGCGATATCCTGCGCTTCAACCCGCATTCGGTGGTCGAAGGCATGGCGATCGCCTGCTACGCGACCGGCTCGACCGTCGCCTACAACTACCTGCGCGGCGAGTTCCACCACGAGCCCTTCGAGCATTTCGAGGAAGCCCTGGCCGAGGCTTACAAGCACGGCTGGCTGGGCAAGAACGTGCTCGGCAGCGGCATCGACATCGACATCTACGCGGCCCTCGGCGCCGGCGCCTACATCTGCGGCGAAGAGACCGCGCTGATGGAATCGCTGGAAGGCAAGAAGGGCCAGCCGCGCTTCAAGCCGCCGTTCCCGGCGAACTTCGGCCTGTACGGCAAGCCGACGACGATCAACAACACCGAGACCTACGCCTCGGTGCCGGCGATCATCCGCAACGGCGCCGAGTGGTTCCTCAACCTCGGCAAGCCCAATAACGGCGGCCCGAAGATCTTCTCGGTCTCCGGTCACGTCAACAACCCGGGCAACTTCGAGATCCGCCTCGGCACTTCTTTCGCAGAGCTGCTGGAAATGGCCGGCGGTGTGCGCAACGGCCACAAGCTCAAGGCGGTGATTCCGGGTGGTTCGTCGATGCCGGTGCTGCCGGCCGAGACGATGATGGCCTGCACGATGGACTACGACTCGATCCAGAAGGCCGGTTCCGGCCTCGGCTCGGGCGCGGTCATCGTGATGGACGAGACTGCCTGCATGGTCCGCGCCTGCCAGCGCATCGCGCGCTTCTACTTCAAGGAAAGCTGCGGCCAGTGCACGCCGTGCCGCGAAGGCACCGGCTGGATGTACCGCATGCTGACCCGCATCGTCGAGAAGCAGGCCACGCTCGACGACCTGCACATGCTGAAGGCCGCTGCTGGCCAGATCGAAGGTCACACCATCTGCGCCTTCGGCGAAGCCGCGGCTTGGCCGGTGCAGGGTTTCCTGCGTCATTTCTGGAACGAATTCGAGTACGCGATCGTGAACAAGCGTTTCCTGGTCGACGACCAGCGCGCCGGTACCGTCGCCGAGAAGGTGGCCGCATGAGCACCCCGACCGACACCACGCCCGCCGCACCGGTGGTCCCCGAGGGCCACGTCGCCATGGAGATCGACGGTCAGTCGGTGTTCGCACCGAAGGGCTCGATGATCATCCATGCCGCCGACAAGGCCGGCATCCCTATTCCGCGCTTCTGCTATCACGAGAAGTTGCCGATCGCGGCCAACTGCCGCATGTGCCTGGTCGATGCGGAAATGGGCGGTCGTCCGTTCCCGAAGCCGCAGCCGGCCTGCGCCACGCCCGTGGCCGACGGCATGAAGATCTTCACGCGCAACGAGAAGGCGCTGAAGGCGCAGCGCAACGTGATGGAGTTCCTGCTGGTCAACCATCCGCTGGACTGCCCGATCTGCGACCAGGGCGGCGAGTGCGAACTGCAGGACCTCTCGATGGGCTATGGCCGTTCGGTCAGCCGTTTCGTCGAGCGCAAGCGCGTCGTCGCCGACGAGGACATGGGACCGCTGGTCGCCACCGAGATGACCCGCTGCATCCAGTGCACGCGCTGCGTGCGCTTCACTGCGGACGTCGCCGGCACCTACGAACTCGGCGGCATGCAGCGCGGCGAGAACCTGCAGATCGGCACCTACGACGGCAAGCCGCTGACCACCGAACTCTCCGGCAACGTCATCGACGTCTGCCCGGTCGGCGCGCTCACCAACAAGGTGTTCCGCTTCAAGGCGCGTCCGTGGGAACTGACCGCACGCGAATCGCTCGGCTGGCATGACGCGCTGGGCAGCAACCTGTTCCTGCACGTCCGTCGCGGCGAAGTGCTGCGCACCGTGCCGCGCGACAACGAAGCGGTCAACGAGTGCTGGCTGTCGGACCGCGACCGCTATTCGCACCAGGGCCTGTACGCCGACGATCGCGCCAGCAAGCCGATGATCCGTACGGGCGAGGGCAGCGATGCCACCGCGTTCCGCGAAGCCTCGTGGGACGAAGCGATCGCGAAGGCGGCCGAGATCCTGCGTGCAGCGCACGG
Organism: Lysobacter brunescens; assembly: GCF_042677005.1. Classification (NCBI taxonomy): domain Bacteria; kingdom Pseudomonadati; phylum Pseudomonadota; class Gammaproteobacteria; order Lysobacterales; family Lysobacteraceae; genus Lysobacter; species Lysobacter brunescens. The sequence continues at coordinate 143,678 of NZ_JBHTIF010000002.1, forward strand.
CGACGACCTCGGCGTGCTCGTGCATCCGTCAACCTCGAACGAGGAGGGCGCGCTCATCGCCCGCCTCGCCGACGCGCTCGGCACCGGCAACGTCGACCACCGCATCGCCCAGCACGATCTCGCCGACGGCGCCGTGGCCGAAGCCTTCGCGATGCCGGTCGCCGACATCGAAGCCGCCGACGCTATCATCGTCGTCGGTTCGAACCTGCGCCACGAAGTCCCGCTGCTGCACCAGCGCCTGCACAAGGCAGCGAAGCGCGGCGCGAAGATCCACGTGGTCAATCCGGTCGATTTCGATTTCACCTTCAAGGCGGCCTCGAAGACGATCGTGGCGCCGTCGCAGCTGGCCTCGGCCGTGGCCGGGTTCAAGATCGAGGGTGCGACCCGCGCGGTCGTGATCGTCGGCGCGGTTGCCGAACTGTCGTCGCAGGCGAGCGCGATCCGCAAGGCGGTCGCCGATTTCGCCGGCGCGAACAACGCTGCGGTGTGCCGCATCCCGCAGGGCGCGAACGCCCTCGGCCTGTCGCGCGCCGGCGTGCTGCCGACCGCTCGCGATGCGCAGGCGATGCTTGCCGACGCCCGGGGCGCCTACGTGATCTACGGCATCGAACCCGGCCTCGATTTCGCCGACCAGGCGCGTGCGCTCAAGGCGCTGGGCGCGGCGAAGGTCGTGGCGTTCAGCCACTACGCCTGCCGTTCGACCCGCGCGGTTGCCGACGTGATCCTGCCGATCGGCGCCCTGCCCGAGATCGATGCCACCCTGACCAATCTCGAAGGCCGCACCCAGCGCGCCGTTGCCGGCGGCAAGCTGCCGGGCGAGGCCCGTCCGGGCTGGCGCGTGCTGCGCGCCCTCGGCGGCGTGCTCGGTGCGAACGGTTTCGACTTCACCGATCTTGCCGGTGCGAAGCTCGCAGCGCGCGAGGTCAAGGTCGCCGCGTCCGCCGCGCAGAAGACCGCCGGCGAAGGCCTGGAGCTTGCGGTCTCGCAGGCGATCTACCGCGTCGACGCCACCGTGCGCCGTGCCGCCGCGCTGCAGTCGCATCCGCTCGAAGCCGGTCCGCGCATCGTGCTGAACCCGGCCGATGCCGCTGCGGCTTCGCTGGCCGAAGGCGCGATGGCCAAGGTCGACAACGGTCTGGGCACCGCGACCCTGCAGGTCGTGATCGATGCGCGCGTGGCGGCCGGCGCCGCCTGGGTCGAATCCGGCTACGGCGCGACCGCCGCGCTCGGTGCCGGCCGCGTCCGCGTGACGGGGGTGAACTGATGGAGATGTTGCTCGACGGGTTCCGCGACTGGCTGCTGGCCTACGGCACCGCAGGCGCGCTGGCCTGGATCATCCTGAAGATCCTCGCGATCGCCGTGCCGGTGATCACCAGCGTCGCCTTCTACGTCGTGTGGGAGCGCAAGCTGATCGGCTGGATGCATGTGCGCCACGGGCCGATGTACGTCGGCTGGGGCATCCTCCAGGCCTTCGCGGACGTGTTCAAGCTGCTGTTCAAGGAAGTGCTGCAGCCGGCCAACGCCAACAAGCCGCTGTTCATCCTCGCGCCGCTGATCGCGCTCGTTCCGGCCTTCGCTGCGTGGGCGGTGGTGCCGTTCGATGCGAAGCTCGTGCTCTCGAACGCCAATGCCGGCCTGCTCTACCTGCTGGCGATGACCTCGCTTGGCGTGTACGGAGTGATCCTCGCCGGCTGGGCCTCGAATTCGAAGTACGCCTTCCTCGGCGCGATGCGTTCCGCCGCGCAGGTGGTGTCCTACGAAATCGCGATGGGCTTCGCCCTGGTCGGCGTGCTGATGGCCGCCGGCAGCCTCAACCTCACCGACATCGTCGTCGCGCAGTCCGGCAACGCCGGGTTCTTCGAGTGGTTCTGGCTGCCGCTGCTCCCGCTGTTCGGCGTCTACTTCATCTCCGGCGTGGCCGAGACCAACCGCGCGCCGTTCGACGTGGTCGAAGGCGAATCTGAAATCGTCGCCGGCCACATGGTCGAATACTCCGGCTCGCAGTTCTCGCTGTTCTTCCTCGCCGAGTACGCGAACATGATCCTGGTCAGTTTCCTGACCGCGATCTTCTTCCTCGGCGGTTGGCTCAGCCCGCTGCAGGGCTGGATCACCGCCGACGTCTCGCCGTGGGTCGACTGGATCTGGAAGGGCGGCTGGCCGTGGCTGCTGCTGAAGGTGTTCGTCTTCGCCAGCCTCTTCATCTGGTTCCGCGCCTCGTTCCCGCGCTATCGCTACGACCAGATCATGCGCCTCGGCTGGAAGGTGTTCATTCCGCTGACGATCGCCTGGATCGCCGTCACGTCGCTGCTGGTGTTCTACAAAGTCTTCGAGGCAGGCCAGTGATGTCCCGAGTCGTTTCCTACTTCAAGAGCCTGCTGCTGCTGGAGCTGTTCCAGGGCATGGCGCTGACGTTCAAGTATCTGTTCCGTCCGAAGTACACGCTGATGTACCCGATGGAAAAGACGCCGCAGTCGCCGCGCTTCCGAGGCCTGCATGCGCTGCGCCGCTATCCGAACGGTGAAGAGCGCTGCATCGCCTGCAAGCTGTGCGAGGCCGTGTGCCCGGCGCTGGCGATCACCATCGATTCCGAGCAGCGCGCCGACGGCACCCGCCGTACCACGCGCTACGACATCGACCTGTTCAAGTGCATCTTCTGCGGCTTCTGCGAAGAGTCGTGTCCGGTCGATTCGATCGTGGAAACCCACATCCACGAATACCACTTCGAGCAGCGCGGCGAGAACATCGTGACCAAGCCCAAGCTGCTGGCGATCGGCGACCGCCTCGAGAAGGAAATCGCCGAACGTCGCGCCGCCGACGCCCCCTACCGTTGAGGACCGCCGTGGAATTCGCCACTCTCGCTTTCCTGGTCTTCGCCGCCATCGCCGTCGTCTCCGCCGGCGCGGTGATCACCGTCCGCAATCCGGTCCACGCCGCGCTGTGCTTGGTCCTGACCTTCTTCACCGTCGCCTGCACCTGGATCCTCGCCGGTGCCGAATTCCTCGGCGTCGCCCTGATCCTCGTCTACGTGGGCGCGGTGATGGTGCTGTTCCTGTTCGTGGTGATGATGCTCGACATCGACACCACGGCCACGCGCGAAGGCTTCGTCCGCTACCTGCCGGTCGGACTCGTCGTTGCCGTGGTCATGCTGGTCGAGATGCTGACGCTGATCGGCGCGAAGTCCGAGCTCGCCAATGCCTTCGGCGAGGATCCTGCCGCAGCGGCGGGCCTGTCGAACACCAAGTGGCTCGCCCAGGCGCTGTTCACCGAATACCTGCTGCCGTTCGAGTTCGCGGCCGTGATCCTGACCGTCGCGGTCATCGCGGCCGTGATGCTGACCCTGCGTCGCCGCACCGGCGTGAAGACGCAGAACCCTGGCGAACAGGCCCGCGTGCGCGCCCAGGATCGCATCCGCCTGGTCAGCATGCCTGCCGAGAAGCCCGCCGGCGCCGGCGAAGCCACCGAGGAGGTGAAGTCGTGATGGGTCCGCTTGCCCTCGGGCATTTCCTGGCGTTCGGCGCCGCGCTGTTCTGCATCAGCCTGGCCGGCATCTTCCTCAACCGGAAGAACGTCATCATCCTGCTGATGTCGATCGAGCTGATGCTGCTCAGCGTCAACATCAACTTCGTCGCCTTCTCGCGCCATCTCGGCGATGCCGGCGGCCAGATCTTCGTGTTCTTCATCCTGACCGTGGCTGCGGCCGAGGCCGCCATCGGCCTGGCCATCCTGGTCACGCTGTTCCGCAACCGGCGCACGATCAACGTCGCCGAAATCGACACACTCAAGGGCTGACGGGCATCGGCATGGAACATTCTGCTGTGGAAGTCGCACTTTCCAAGTCCGTCCTGGTCGCGGTCGTGCTTGCGCCGCTGTTCGGCGCGATCCTCGCCGGCCTGTTCGGCCGCCGCATCGGTCGTGCCGGCGCGCATACCGCCACCATCCTCGGCGTGGCGATCAGCTGCGCGCTGTCCGTGTACACGCTGTGGCAGCTGGTCGGGCAGGGTGCCGCGCCGTTCAACGAAAACCTCTACACCTTCTTCCAGGTCGGCGGCTACGAGGCCCACGTCGGCTTCATGGTCGACAAGCTGACCGCGATGATGATGGTGGTCGTCACCTTCGTGTCGCTGCTGGTGCACATCTACACCATCGGCTACATGCACGAGGACCCGGGCTACCAGCGGTTCTTCAGCTACATCAGCCTCTTCACCTTCTCGATGCTGATGCTGGTGATGAGCAACAACTTCCTGCAGCTGTTCTTCGGCTGGGAAGCGGTGGGCCTGGTGTCCTACCTGCTGATCGGCTTCTGGTTCAAGCGCCCGAGCGCGATCTTCGCCAACCTCAAGGCTTTCCTGGTCAACCGCGTCGGCGACTTCGGCTTCCTGCTCGGCATCGCCGGCGTGCTGATGTACTTCGACACCCTGGACTACGCCACGGTGTTCGCCAACGCCTCCAGCACCCTGCCGGGCGTGGGCATCGAGATCTTCGCCGGCCGCGAGTGGGATGTCGCCACCGTGATCTGCATCTGCCTGTTCATCGGTGCGATGGGCAAGTCCGCGCAGGTGCCGCTGCACGTCTGGCTGCCGGACTCGATGGAAGGCCCGACGCCGATCTCGGCGCTGATCCACGCCGCGACGATGGTGACCGCCGGCATCTTCATGGTCGCGCGCATGTCCCCGCTGTTCGAGCTGTCGGAGACCGCGCTGCAGTTCGTGCTGTTCATCGGTGCGACCACGGCCTTCTTCACCGGCCTGATCGGCATCGTCCAGAACGACATCAAGCGCGTCGTCGCCTATTCGACGCTGTCGCAGCTCGGCTACATGACCGTCGCGCTGGGCGTGTCGGCTTACTCGGCCGCCGTCTACCACCTGATGACCCACGCCTTCTTCAAGGCGCTGCTGTTCCTCGCCGCCGGCTCGGTCATCATCGGCATGCATCACGAGCAGGACATGCGCAAGATGGGCGGCCTGCGCAAGTACATGCCGATCACCTTCTGGACCAGCCTGATCGGCACGCTGGCCCTGGTCGGCACGCCGTTCCTCAGCGGCTTCTACTCGAAGGACACCATCATCGAGGCCGCCAAGTTCAACGCGGAAGGTGGCGGCTGGGTCGCGACCTACGGCTACTGGGCGGTGCTGCTCGGCGCCTTCGTGACCTCGTTCTACAGCTTCCGCCTGCTGTACCTCACGTTCTTCGGCGAGGAGCGCTTCCGCCACGCTGATGCGCATGGCCATGACGCGCACGGACACGATGCGCATGACGATCATGCGCATCACGACGCACATGGTCACGACGTGCACGACGATCATGCGCACGACGACCACGGTCACGGCCATGGCCCGCACGTGCCGCACGAGTCGCCCTGGGTAGTGACCCTGCCGCTGATCCTGCTGGCGATCCCGTCGATCTTCGTCGGCCTGTTCACCGTCGGCCCGATGCTGTTCGGCACCGACATGTCCGGCCACCACGCGCAGCTGCCGTTCTTCCTCGGTGCCATCGAGGTGTCCGCCGCCAACGACGTGATGGCGACGATCAAGGCCGAGTTGTGGCACGGCTGGGTGAAGTTCGCCCTGCACGGTTTCATGGCGCCGGCGTTCTGGCTGGCCTTCGGCGGCTTCGCGCTGGCGACGCTGATGTACCTGTTCAAGCCGGAACTGCCCGCGAAGTTCGCCGCGTTCCCGCCGTTCAAGCTGGCCGCGCGCATCCTCAACAACAAGTACGGCATGGACGACCTGTGGATCGGCGGCTTCGCCGGTGGCGGCGTGCTCGCCGGCAAGGTCGCGCGCAAGCATGACGAGGTCGTGATCGATGGCGTCATCGTCAACGGCAGCGCGCGCATCGTCGACCTGTTCGCGGGCCTGCTGCGCAAGACCCAGTCCGGCTATCTCTACCACTACGCCTTCGCGATGATCCTCGGCCTGATCGCCTTCCTGGCCGTCCTGATCAAGTTCTGGCGCTAACGACACGCAACCGACGGATACCGAATCGCGATGCAACACTGGCCTCTTCTCAGCATCCTGGTCTGGCTGCCCATCGTCGGCGGCGCCTTGGCGCTCGCGCTCGGCAACCAGCGTGCGCAGACCGCGCGCTGGCTGGCGCTGACGGTCGCGCTGGCGACCTTCGCGCTCAGCATCCCGCTGCTCACCGGTTTCGACTACGCGACCTCGGCGCTGCAGTTCGTCGAACACCGCGAGTGGATCCCCGCCTACGACATCCAGTACCACCTCGGCGCCGACGGCATCTCGGTCGCGCTGATCGTGCTCACCACCTTCACCACGGTGCTGGTGTTGCTGGGCGCCTGGGGTTCGATCGACAAGCGCGTGAACCAGTACGTCGCCGCCTTCCTGTTCCTCGAAGGCCTGATGGTCGGCGTGTTCGCCGCCGTCGACGCGATGCTGTTCTACGTGTTCTTCGAGGGCATGCTCATCCCGATGTTCATCATCATCGGCGTATGGGGCGGCCCGCGTCGCGTGTACGCGTCGGTGAAGTTCTTCCTGTACACCTTCCTCGGCTCGGTGTTCATGCTGGTCGGGTTGATCTACCTGTACCTCAAGACCGGCAGCTGGCAGCTGCCCGACTGGTACGCGGCCAGTCTGAACGCGCAGGAGCAGATGTGGCTGTTCTTCGCCTTCCTTATCGCATTCGCGGTCAAGGTGCCGATGTTCCCGGTGCACACCTGGCTGCCCGACGCCCACGTCGAGGCGCCCACCGGTGGCTCCGTGGTGCTGGCGGCGATCATGCTGAAGATCGGTGGCTACGGTTTCCTGCGCTTCAACCTGCCGGTCGTGCCTGACGCGAGTCATGAATACGCCTGGCTGGTCATTGCGCTGAGCCTGATCGCCGTGGTCTATGTCGGTCTGGTCGCGCTGGTCCAGGAAGACATGAAAAAGCTGATCGCGTATTCGTCGATCTCGCACATGGGCTTCGTCACCCTGGGCACGTTCATCGCCTTCATGCTGATCCGCGACCAGGGCAACACCGATGCGGCCCGCCTCGGTCTGCAGGGCGCGATGGTGCAGATGGTCTCGCACGGCTTCATTTCCGGCGCGATGTTCTCCTGCGTCGGCGTGCTCTACGACCGCATGCACAGCCGCATGATCAAGGACTATGGCGGCGTCGCCAATGTGATGCCGTGGTTCGCGGCGTTCTTCGTCCTGTTCGGCATGGCCAACTCCGGCCTGCCGGGCACGTCCGGCTTCGTCGGCGAGTTCATGGTCATCCTCGCCAGCTTCCAGGCGCACCCGCTGCTGGCCTTCACCGCCGCCATCACCCTGATCGTCGGCGCTGCGTACACCCTGTGGCTGGTCAAGCGCATCGTGTTCGGCGACATCGGCAATGCCCATGTCGCCGAGCTCGAGGACATCAATCCGCGCGAGTGGCTCGTCCTGTCCGCGTTCGCGGCCGGCGTGCTCTATTTCGGCATCAACCCGAAGCCGCTCACCGACCTGATGGAACCCTCCATCGCCCAACTCGCCAGCCAGCTGGCGATCAGCAAGCTCTGAGGCCGCGACATGCTCGATACCAACGTCACCGCTGCCGACCTGTTGCCGCTGCTGCCCGAGCTGGTGGTGGTCGGTGCCGCCTTCGCGCTGCTGATGCTCGACCTGTTCATCTCCGAGCGCCAGCGTGTCGTCGTGCACGCGCTCGCCGTCGCCACTCTGATCGGTGTCGCCGGCATGCTCGTCTTCGATGTGGGCGGGCAGGGCACCGTGATGAACGGCATGTTCGTCCGCGACACCATGGCCGACGTGCTGAAGATGGTCGTGTGCGTGGTCAGCGCGCTCGCCCTGGTCTACAGCTGGCCGTTCCTGCGCGAACGCGGCCTGTACAAGGGCGAAGTCTCGGTGCTGATGCTGTTCGCGGTCGCCGGCATGATGCTGCTGATCTCGGCGGGCAACCTGCTGGTGGTCTATCTCGGCCTGGAAATGCTGGCGCTGTGCTCCTACGCGCTGGTGGCGGTCGACCGCGACAATCCGACGTCGTCCGAAGCCGCGATGAAGTACTTCGTGCTGGGCTCGCTGGCGTCCGGCCTCCTGCTGTACGGGATGTCGCTGGTCTACGGCGCCACCGGCAGCCTGGATCTGGCCGCGATCAACGGCGCTGCCGGATCGACTTCGCTGCTGCTGACCGGCATGGTCTTCATCGTCGCAGGCATCGCGTTCAAGTTCGGCGCCGCGCCGTTCCACATGTGGCTGCCGGACGTGTACCACGGTGCGCCGACGCCGATCACCCTGTTCATCGGCGCCGCGCCCAAGCTCGCCGCTTTCGCCATGGCTTTCCGCCTGCTCGAAGCCGGCCTCGGCCCGCTCGATGAGCAGTGGCGCATGCTGGTGTCGGGCCTCGCCGCGCTGTCTCTGGTGCTCGGCAATCTCATCGCGCTGGCGCAGACCAATCTCAAGCGCATGCTGGCCTATTCGACGGTCTCGCATGTCGGCTTCCTGCTGCTCGGCCTCGCCGGTGGCGGCGCGGTCGGCTATGCCGCCTCGATGTTCTATGCCATCAGCTACGCGATCATGTCCGCTGCGGCGTTCGGCGCGATCGTCGTGCTGTCGCGTCGCGGCTTCGAAGCCGACCGCATCGACGACTACAAGGGCCTGAACGCCCGCAGCCCGTGGACCGCCGGTCTCGTGCTCTGCGTGATGGCTTCCCTGGCCGGCGTGCCGCCGTTCCTCGGCTTCTGGGCCAAGCTGGCCGTGCTGCGCGCGGCCTGGGAAGGCGAGCTGGTCTGGCTCACCATCGTCGGCATCGTGTTCGCGGTGATCGGCGCGTTCTACTACCTGCGCGTGATCCGTGCGATGTATTTCGATGAGCCCGAGTCGAGCGACGGCCGCGAGCCCATGGCGCAGCGCGACGACGCGACTCTGCGCCTGGTGTTCGCGGTGAACGCCCTGGCCCTGCTGGTGCTGGGTCTGGCCTGGAACCCGATCATGGCGTGGTGCCAGGACGCGTTCGCCTGATGCATTGTTTGGAAATGAGGCTGATTTGCGGAAATCGCCTCATTCGCTCTTGCAAGTTTCGACGCATGTCGTCATAATTCCGCTTCTGCTGCGGGGTGGAGCAGTCTGGCAGCTCGTCGGGCTCATAACCCGAAGGTCGCAGGTTCAAATCCTGCCCCCGCTACCACGTTCATCCTGATCCGCGCACAAGGTCCGAAGGCAACTTCGAAACCTTGCGGATCAAGGAAACGGGGCTTTGTCGAAGCGATTGCTTCCGCTTCGACGCCGACATCCAGCGGTATCGGACAAGGGGCCCCTGCGGCCCCTTTTTCGTTGCCGTTTTTCGTGGCCGCAGTCCGCTTGCAGTATTTGCAGCACGCCAATCGTTTCACCCTTCGCAGTCTCCGTCGTCGCTCACCGCGGGAAGTTCATGGCCGACAAAGCCACCGACATTGCCAACCTGCTGTCGCCCACCATCCAGTCGCTCGGCCTCGAGCTGCTGGGCGTGGAATACCTGCCATCGCCCGGTGGCGCCGTGCTGCGCCTCTACATCGATATTCCGGTCGACTCCCAGAGTGAGGTCGTCGAAGGCGGCGCGCCGCGCATGGTCGGCATCGAGGACTGCGAAACGGTGAGCCGCGAAGTCTCCGCCCAGCTCGACGTCGAAGACCCGATCAGCGGCCACTACACGCTCGAAGTGTCCTCGCCTGGCGTCGATCGCCCCCTGTTCACCGCCGCGCAGTTCGTGCGCTTCCTCGGCGAAGAAGCCAAGGTCGTGCTGCAGCTGCCGCTGGACGGGCGTCGCCGCTTCCAGGGTCGCATCACGGCAGTGGAGGGCGACCGCATCGATTTCGAGATCGATGCCAAGCCCGAGCCGCAGCGTGTCTCGGTCGATATCGGCAACATCGAGAAGGCGCGCCTGGTCCCCGACTGGGTCGCGCTGGGCATGGCGCCCGTCAAACCCGGAAAGAAGCCCGCTGGCGGTGGCCGCAAGGCCAAGGCGCCGGACGGCAAATGACATCGGCCGGCGTCCGCGCCGGCCACACGCACACAAGAACTCAGAAAGTTTCAGAGGCGCAACACCATGAGTAAGGAACTCCTGCTTGTCGTCGACGCGGTCGCCAACGAAAAGGGCGTGCCCGAGTCGGTCATCATCGAGGCGCTCGAAGCCGCGCTGGCGACGGCCGCGAAGAAGCGTTACCTCGATCAGGACGTGCTGACCCGCGTCTCGATCAATCCGAAGGACGGCAGCTACGAGACCTTCCGTCGCTGGGAAGTCGTCGCAGACGACGTCGTCATGGAATCGCCGGATCGTCAGGTCCGCCTGATGGATGCCGTCGACGAAGTCGAGGGCGTCGAGGTCGGCGACTACATCGAAGAGCAGATCGAGAATCCCGAATTCGGCCGCATCGCCGCGCAGGCCGCCAAGCAGGTCATCGTGCAGCGCGTGCGCGAGGCCGAGCGCAACCAGGTGGTCGATGCCTGGAAGCATCGTGTCGGCGAACTGGTGACCGGCGTGGTCAAGCGCGTGGAGCGCGGCAACGTCTACGTCGACCTCGGCGGCAATGCCGAAGCCTTCATCCCGAAGGACAAGGCGATCCCGCGCGACGTGGTCCGCGCCGGCGACCGCGTCCGCGGCTACCTGTTCGACGTGCGCAGCGAACCCCGCGGCCCGCAGCTGTTCATCAGCCGCGCCGCGCCGGAATTCATGATGGAGCTGTTCAAGCTCGAAGTGCCGGAAGTCGGTCAGGGTCTGGTCGAGATCAAGGCCTGCGCCCGCGACCCGGGCGACCGCGCCAAGATCGCCGTCGTCGCCTACGACAACCGCACCGACCCGATCGGCGCCTGCATCGGCATGCGCGGCTCGCGCGTCCAGGCGGTGTCGAACGAGCTGAACGGCGAGCGCGTCGACATCGTGCTCTGGTCCGACAACCCGGCCCAGTTCGTCATCAACGCGATGGCGCCGGCCGAAGTGCAGTCGATCATCGTCGACGAAGACAAGCATTCGATGGACCTCGCCGTCGCCGAAGAGCGCCTGGCGCAGGCGATCGGCAAGGGCGGCCAGAACGTCCGTCTCGCCAGCCGCCTGACCGGTTGGCAGCTGAACGTGATGACCGCCGACCAGGTCCAGGCCAAGAGCGAGGCCGAACAGGCCGCCGCCCGCCGCCTGTTTATGGACAAGCTGGAAGTCGACGAGGAAATCGCCGGCATCCTGGTCTCGGAAGGCTTCAGCACGGTCGAGGAAATCGCCTACGTCCCGGTCGGCGAGTTGCTGGCGGTGGAAGGCTTCGACGAGGACATCGTCGAGGAACTCCGCTCCCGCGCCCGCGATGCCCTGCTGAACGAGGCGCTGGCGGTCGAGGAGGAACTGGAGGAACACCAGCCGTCCGCCGACCTGCTGGACCTGGACGGCATGGACAACGAGACCGCCTACGCGCTGGCCGCCAACGGCATCCAGACCGTGGAGGCCCTGGGCGAGCTGGCTGCTGACGAGGTCGCCGAATTCGGCATCGAGGGTCTGGACGAGGCGCGCGCCGCCGCGCTGATCCTGGCCGCCCGCGCCGAGGAAATCGCCCGACTGGAACGCGAAAGCTGAGCCCGGCCGGGATTAGAATCCCGCCCAGGGCACTCCGACGAAATCACGCACTATTTTCCGAGCGGGACCGGCCGAAACTCCGGCCCGCTACTCAGGATACGGATACCGAATGTCGCAGCAAACCACCATCCGCAAGCTGGCCGAACTGGTGAACACGCCGGTCGAGAAACTGCTGGAGCAGCTGGCCGAGGCCGGCATGACCTTCAGCGGTCCCGACCAGACCGTCACCAGCGCCGAGAAGCTGAAGCTGCTCGGGTTCCTGAAGCGTTCGCACGGCAAGGCCGATGTCGCGACGGAAGAGGCGGTCGCACCGAAGAAGATCACCCTCAACCGCAACCGCAAGCAGGAAATCACTGTCGGCGGCGGCAAGCACAAGACCACGGTCGACGTGGTCGTGCGCAAGAAGGTCACCCTGGTCAAGCCGCAGGACGGCGGTGGCGCAGGCGACGACGACGAGCGCGCCGAGATCCTGCGCAAGCTCGAAGAGTCGCGCCAGCGCAACCTCGAAGAGCAGCAGCGCCTGGCGGACGAAGATCGCCGCCGCGCCGACGAGGCCGCCGCGCGCAGGCGCGAAGCCGAGGAAGTCGCTGCCCGTGCGCGCGCCGAGGCGGAAGCTGCAGCAGCGGTCGATGCTCCGCCCGTCTCCTCGCCGGCCCAGCCCGCCGCGCGCGAAGCAGCCGCTGCGCCGCGTCCCAAGCCCGCCGCTACGCATGGCCACGGCCATCCGAAGCCGGCACGCCCGGAGCCGGCCCGCGTCGACGATCGCAATGCGCACAAGGCCAAGCCCAACCGCGGCTCGCACGCGATGGTCTCGGATGTCGAGGACGACGACGCCACCGCGCGTTTCGCGGGCCAGCTGCACCTGTCCGCATCCGAGCGCGAGCGTCGTTCCAGCTCGCGTCCGAAAGGCGGTCGCCAGACCCGGCGCCAGCCGGAACAGAGCCGCAGCGGCGGCGGCCAGCATGGATTCATGCGCCCAACGGAGAAAGTCGTGCGAGAAATCGCCATTGGCGATGCCATCACCGTGTCCGATCTCGCCCAGAAGCTCGCGCTCAAGGGCGGCGACGTGGTCAAGGCGTTGTTCAAGATGGGCGTGATGGCCACCATCACCCAGACCATCGATCATGACACCGCCGTGCTGGTGACCGAGGAACTCGGCCACAAGGCGCTGCGCGCCAACAGCAACGACGCCGAAAGCGAACTGCTGGCCCACCTGGAAGACCAGGCCATCGGCGACAAGTCGCAGCGTCCGCCGGTGGTCACCATCATGGGCCACGTCGACCACGGCAAGACCTCGCTGCTGGACTACATCCGCCGCACCAAAGTCGCCTCCGGCGAAGCCGGCGGGATCACCCAGCACATCGGCGCCTACCACGTCGAAACGCCGAAGGGCGTCATCAGCTTCCTCGACACCCCGGGCCACGCCGCGTTCACCGCGATGCGCGCCCGCGGCGCTAAGCTGACCGACATCGTGATCCTCGTGGTCGCCGCCGACGACGGCGTCATGCCTCAGACGATCGAAGCGATCCAGCACGCCAAGGCGGCCAACGTGCCGCTGGTGGTCGCGGTCAACAAGATCGACAAGTCGTCCGCCGATCCGCTGCGCGTCAAGAACGAATTGCTGACGCACGGCGTAGTCGCCGAAGACTTCGGTGGCGACGTGCAGTGCATCCACGTTTCGGCCAAGGCCGGGACGGGCATCGACGAACTGCTGGACGCGGTGCTGCTGCAGTCCGAAGTCCTCGAACTGAAGGCCGTGGCCACCGGCCGCGCCACCGGCACCGTGATCGAATCCTCGCTCGACAAGGGCCGTGGCCCGGTCGCGACGGTGCTGGTCCAGGAAGGCCTGCTGCAGAAGGGCGACTACCTGGTCTGCGGCGTGCAGTACGGCCGCGTGCGCGCGCTGTTCGACGAAACCGGCACGCAGGTGCAGAGCGCTGGTCCTTCGATCCCGGTGCAGGTGCTCGGTCTGTCGGGCGTGCCCGATGCCGGCGACGATTTCGTGGTGGTTGCCGACGAGCGACTGGCCAAGGACGTCGCGCAGCAGCGCGACACCAAGCGCCGCGAGTCGCGCCTGGTCGCCCAGGCGGGCAACCGCATGGAAGACATCATGGCCCAGATGGGGTCGGGCGGCACCCAGCTCAGCCTCAATCTCGTGGTCAAGGCGGACGTGCAGGGCTCGGCCGAAGCGCTGCGCCAGGCGCTCACCAGCCTGTCCAACGACCAGATCCGCATCAACCTCATCGTGTCCGGTGTGGGCGGCATCACCGAGTCCGACGCCAACTCCGCGCTCGCGGCGAAGGCGACGATCATCGGGTTCAATGTCCGTGCCGATGCGTCGGCGCGCAAGGTGATCGAGTCCAACAACCTCGACCTGCGCTACTTCTCGATCATCTACGACGTCATCGACCAGGTGAAGCAGGTCGCGTCGGGTCTGCTCGGCAAGGAAGTCCGCGAAGAGATCATCGGCACCGCCGAGGTCCGCGACGTGTTCCGCAGCTCCAAGTTCGGCGCGGTCGCGGGCTGCATGGTCATCGAGGGCGTGGTCAAGCGCAACAAGCCGATCCGCGTGCTGCGCGACAACACGGTCGTCTTCGAAGGCGAGCTGGAATCGCTGCGCCGCTTCAAGGAGAACGTGGACGAAGTGCGCAACGGCACCGAGTGCGGCATCGGCGTCAAGGCCTACAACGACGTCAAGCCGGGCGACCAGATCGAGTGCTTCGAGCGCATCGAAGTCCAGCGCACGCTCTGATGCCGAAGAAATCGTTCCACCGTACCGATCGCGTGTCCGCCCAGCTCCGCAGGGAGCTGGGCACGATCGTCCATGCCATGGTCCGCGAGCACGGCCTGCCATCGGTCAGCGTGTCCGATGTCGAAGTCAGCCGCGACATGGCGCATGCCAAGGTCTTCTTCACAGCCCTGCAGGGCGAACGCGCGAAGGAAGCGCTGAAGGGCCTGAAGGAACTCGCGCCGGAAATCCGCCATGCACTGTCGCGCGCGGTGAAGCTGCGGCACACGCCCGAACTGCACTTCCAGTACGACGATTCGGTCGATCGCGGGGAACGCATCGACACGCTGCTGCGCGACCTGGACGCCGGCACGCCCGGCGATTCGAACGACGACGCCTGACCGTCGCCCGGGCTGTCGCTTCCGCGCGGCCCGGCTCGGTGCTTTAATCCCCCGATGGCCCAGGCCCCGAAGAAAACCTTCCGCAAGCTCGACGGCATCCTGCTGCTCGACAAGCCACAGGGCCTGAGTTCCAACCAGGCCCTGCAGCGCGTGCGGCACCTGTTCCGCGCCGAAAAAGCCGGGCATACCGGCAGCCTCGATCCGCTCGCCACCGGCCTGCTGCCGGTGTGCTTCGGCGAGGCGACGAAGATCGCCGGCAACCTGCTCGGTTCGCGCAAGGCCTACGACACCGTGGCGCGGCTGGGCATCGTCACCGATACCGACGACGCCGAGGGCCAGCCGCTGCGCGAACGCCCGGTCGGTCGCTACGACATCGCGACGATCGATGCCGCGCTGCGCGGCCTCACCGGGCGCATCCAGCAGGTGCCGCCGATCTTCTCGGCGCTCAAGCGCGGCGGCGAGCCGCTCTACGCGAAGGCGCGTCGCGGCGAAGTCATCGAACTCGAATCGCGGCCGATCGACGTCCACGCCTTCGAGCTGCTGTCGGAACAGGACCTGCTCGACGGCGATGCGCCGCAGCTGCGCCTGCATGTCGAATGCGGCTCCGGCACCTATGTGCGCAGCCTCGTGCGCGATCTCGGCGAAGCGCTGGGTTGCGGCGCGCATGTCGCCGAGCTGCGCCGCCTGTGGGTCGATCCCTTCCGCGATCCGCGCATGTGGACCCTCGACTCGCTGCAGGCCATGGCCGAGCGCGATCCGCACTGCCTCGATGCCTGCCTGCTGCCGATCGAGGTCGGCCTGGTCGGATATCGCCACATCGAACTGACCGACGAGGCCGTGGCCCGCTTCCTGCAGGGGCAGCGCATCCGCCTCAATCCCGGTGCACCGCAGGAGTCCCCGGGGCCGTGCGCGGTGTTTGGCCCCGACGGCCGCGCGCGCGGACTGGCCGGGATCGACGACACCGGCTGCCTGCATCCGCAACGCGTTTTCCAGCGCCAACCCTGACCTGACCGATATGCGTCGCATTCACGCCCTCGTGCTCTTCCTGGCCGCGTCGATCGCACCCGGCCTGTCTCCCGCCGCCGAACTTTCGCCGGACCTGCCGCCCGAGGCGGTGCTGCGCGAGGCCTACGCGCGGATGCGCGCCGGCGACTGGAACGCCGCCGCCGAAGCCTTCGATCCTGCGGCCTTGGCCCGTTTCCGGACGATGCTGGAGCCGCTGTTCGTGGCGGCGTCCGCGCCGGCGGATGCGAAGGGGCAGGAGAACCGCGACGCGATGATGCTGATGCTGCTGTTCGCCCCGGCCCAGTCGGTCGAGGAGGTTCGGGCCCTGTCCGATCGCGAGCTGTTCGCCAGGCTGATGCGCGGGACGATGTCGCTGGCCGGCGCCTCGCTGGATGAACAGGTCATCCTCGGCAACGTCGCCGAGGGCAGGGACCTGGTCCACGTCGTGACCCGCAATACCGCGCGGATGGACAAGATCGTGGTCTCGAAGGTCGAGGCCGTGACCCTGCAGCGCACCCCCCAGGGCTGGCGTCTCGCCCTGACCGGGGAGATCGAGGGCCTGGCCGAAACCTTGCAGGCCACGGCCGAAGCAGGCCGCCAGCCTGCCCAGGACGCGCCGCCACCGCCCGGGACACCCTGACGCGGCGACGGACGGATCACGCCATCGGGCGGCTCCGGCTTGTCCGGGGCGCCCCCGGCGGCTACAATTCCGCCGCTGTCCGGGACGCTTTCGCAATGGCCCGGGCAGTTTCCTTTTTTCATTCATCCAGGCGGCTTCGGCGGTGCGTCTCGCCCGGTCCACACCGGCCACGTTCCTGCGGTTCCCGCGTCCCAGAGATCACTCATGTCCATCGAATCCAGCCCCATCATCGAAGCGCACAAGCGCAGCGCCAACGACACCGGCTCGCCGGAAGTCCAGGTCGCCCTGCTCACCGCGCGCATCGTGCAGCTCACCGAGCACTTCAAGGCCCATAAGCAGGACCACCACAGCCGTCGCGGCCTGCTGAAGATGGTCAACCGTCGTCGCAGCCTGCTCGACTACCTGCACCGCAAAGATGCGGAGCGTTACAAGGCCCTGATCGAGAAGCTCGGTCTGCGCCGCTAAGCTACAGACCCACCGCGGCGCAGAGATGCGCCGCGGTTTTTTTGGGGAAGAGACGGCTGCGGCCGTCTGGTTGTCGCGGGCCTGGCCCGCCGGATTTTCAGGCCGCCGTCGCGGCCGCCCGCAAGGGGCAGGGGCCCTTTCCGGTTCATCGTTTCAGATCGAGGAATGACCAACGTGGCAAAAGTGACCAAGCGTTTCCAGTACGGCCGGCATGAAGTGGTGCTCGAGACCGGCGAAATCGCCCGCCAGGCCGGCGGCGCAGTGATGGTGTCGGTGGATGGCACCGTGGTGCTGGTGACTGCGGTCGCCGCCAAGAGCGCCCGTGAAGGACAGGACTTCTTCCCGCTCACCGTCGATTACCAGGAGAAGTTCTACGCCGGTGGCCGCATCCCGGGTGGCTTCTTCAAGCGCGAAGGCCGTGCGACCGAGAAGGAAACGCTGACCTCGCGCCTGATCGACCGTCCGATCCGCCCGCTCTTCCCGGAAGAGTTCCGCAATGAAGTCCAGATCATCGCGACGGTCATGTCGCTGAATCCGGAAGTCGACGGCGACATCCCGGCCCTGATCGGTGCGTCCGCCGCGCTCGCCCTGACCGGCGCGCCCTTCGATGGCCCGATCGGCGCCGCGAAGGTCGGTTACAAGAACGGCCAGTACATCCTCAACCCGAGCACCACCGAACTGCTCGACAGCGACCTGGAACTGGTCGTCGCCGGCACCAAGCAGGCGGTGCTGATGGTGGAATCCGAAGCGAAGGAACTGTCCGAAGACGTGATGCTCGGCGCCGTGGTCTTCGGCCACCAGCAGATGCAGATCGCGATCGACACGATCAACGAACTCGTTGCCGAAGCCGGCAAGCCGAAGTGGGACTGGCAGGCGCCTGCCAAGAACACCGCCCTCATCGACGCCCTGAAGGCCGCCCTGGGCGACCGCCTCGGCGCTGCCTTCCAGATCCGCGACAAGCTGGAGCGTCGCGACGCCATCTCGGCGCTGAAGAAGGACGTGCTGGCCGGCCTCGCCGCGCAGATCGAAGCCAACGGCTGGAGCACCGCCGAAGCCTCGAAGGAATTCGGCGAACTCGAATACCAGACCATGCGCAACTCGGTGCTGAGCACCAAGGTCCGCATCGACGGCCGCGCGCTGGACACCGTCCGCCCGATCGCCTCGAAGATCTCGGTGCTGCCGCGCGTCCACGGCTCCTCGCTGTTCACCCGCGGCGAAACCCAGGCGATCGTCGCCGTCACGCTGGGCACCGCTCGCGACGGCCAGGTGATCGACGCGGTCGCCGGCGAGTACAAGGAACACTTCCTGTTCCACTACAACTTCCCGCCGTACTCGGTCGGTGAAGCCGGCCGCATGATGGGCCCGAAGCGCCGCGAAATCGGCCACGGCCGTCTTGCCAAGCGCGGCGTGCTCGCCGTCATGCCGACGATGGAAGCCTTCCCGTACACGATCCGCGTCGTCTCGGAAATCACCGAGTCGAACGGTTCGTCCTCGATGGCCTCGGTCTGCGGCAGCTCGCTGGCGCTGATGGATGCCGGCGTGCCGATCAAGGCGCCGGTCGCGGGCATCGCGATGGGCCTGGTGAAGGAAGGCAACGACTTCGTCGTGCTGTCCGACATCCTCGGTGACGAAGACCACCTCGGCGACATGGATTTCAAGGTCGCCGGCACCGACAAGGGCATTTCCGCCCTGCAGATGGACATCAAGATCCAGGGCATCACCGAAGAAATCATGAAGACCGCGCTGGCCCAGGCCAAGCAGGGTCGTCTGCACATCCTCGGCGAGATGGCCAATGCCATCACCGCGCCGCGCGAAGAGCTGTCCGAGTTCGCGCCGCGCCTGCTCACCATGAAGATCCATCCGGACAAGATCCGCGAAGTGATCGGCAAGGGCGGCGCCACGATCCAGGGCATCACCAAGGAAACCGGCACGCAGATCGACATCCAGGACGACGGCACCATCGTCATCGCCTCGGTCAATGCCGCCGCTGCCCAGGCCGCGAAGGCGCGCATCGAGCAGATCACCTCGGACGTCGAGCCGGGCCGCATCTACGAAGGCAAGGTCGCGAAGATCATGGACTTCGGTGCGTTCGTGACGATCCTCCCGGGCAAGGACGGTCTGGTCCACGTGTCGCAGATCTCCAACGAGCGCGTCGAGAAGGTCAGCGACAAGCTCAAGGAAGGCGACCTGGTCAAGGTCAAGGTGCTCGAAGTCGACAAGCAGGGCCGCATCCGCCTGTCGATGAAGGCCGTCGACGAAGGCGAAGGCCTGTCGGCCGAGTGATCGCGATCCACAGCGATGCGTGAACGAAAAAGCGGGCGAAAGCCCGCTTTTTCTTTGGGTGTGTCTGCGGGCGTTTGCTTGCTTTTCCTTTTGTGGCCGCTGGGCCGGCGTGCCCGTGGTGGCGTGTCAGAATTCCGGGCATGACTTCGTTCCATCCGCTCGCCATGTCTCTCGCCTGTGCCTGCTGCCTGCCGTTCGCGCAGGCGCACGCCCAGGACACCGATGACGCCACGGAACTCGACCGCATCGAGGTCGTCGGCAGTCCGCGTCCCAAGCCGCCGCCGCCGGGCGCGATCGCGCGCATCGATGCGCCGACCCTGCGCGAGGGGCAGCGCCAGGTGAACCTGTCCGAAGCGCTGCAGCGCGTGCCGGGCTTCACCGCGCTGGATCGCAACAACTACGCGCAGGACCTGCAGATCCAGACGCGCGGCTTCGGCGCGCGGTCGACCTTCGGCATCCGCGGTGTCCGGCTGATCGTCGATGGCATCCCGTCCAGCGGTGCGGACGGGCAGGGCCAGGCGGCGAGCTTTCCGCTGTCGTCGCTGGATCGCATCGAGGTGCTGCGCGGGCCGCTGGCCTTGCGCCACGGCAGCGCGCCCGGCGGCGTGATCCTCGGATCGAGCGAGGCGCCGATCGAGGGCGCCGTCGATCTCGATCTCTGGGCCGGCGACGATGGCGCGCGCCGCGCGAACCTGCAGGTCGACGGCCGCAGCCGCGAGCTGCGCTTCCGCTGGCGTGCGCAGGCCGGTACCTTCGCGACCGATGGCCTGCGCCCGCAAAGCGCCACGCGCCGGCATCACGCCAACGCGCTGGGCGAATGGCAGTGGGGCGAACGCGACCGTCTGCGCGTGGTGTTCAACGGCCTGCACCAGCCCTTGTCGGAGGATCCGCTGGGTCTCACCGCCGCCGCGTTCGCGGACGATCCCGAAGGGACCGATCCGGCCGCGCGGCGTTTCGATACGCGCAAGACCGTCGACGACCTGCAGTTCGGCGCGACCTGGATGCGCACGCTGGCCGCGCATGGAGCAACGCGCGGCACGACGGGCCTGTCGGCGTATCGCAGCGACCGACGCGTCGAACAGTCCCTTGCCTTGCCGGCGACGGCGCAGGCAGCCGCAGGCAGCGCAGGTGGCGTGATCGATCTGGCGCGCGTGTCGGATGGCCTCGAATGGCACTACGCCCTGCGTGGCCCGCGCGGGCGGCTGGAACTGGCGATCGAAGCCGCGCGCCTGGACGAAGCGCGGCGCGGCTACGAGAACTTCGTGGGCACGCAGGTCGGTGTGCGCGGGCGTTTGCGTCGCGACGAGCGCAATCGCGTCGACAGCCTCGATGCCGCCGTGGTCGGATCGCTCGATCTCGCGCATGGCGTCGATCTGCTCGGCGGCGTGCGCGCCTCGCGCCAGCGCATCGACAGCCGCGACCGTTTCCTCGCCAACGGCGACGACAGCGGCGCGCGCAGCGATGACCGCCTCGCCTGGTCGCTGGGCATCGAATGGGCGTATTCGGTGCCCGGGACGCTGTACGCGCATGTCGGTGAACAGGGCGAGGCGCCGACGCTCAACGAACTGGCCTATCGCGCTGACGGCAGCGCGGGGCTCAATCGCGATCTCGATGCGTCGCGCGCGCGCAGCGTCGAGGCGGGCTGGCGCTGGCGCGGCGAACGCGGCGAATTCAGTGTCGCGGCGTATCGGATCGACACCCTGGACGAGATCGTGCCGGCGCTCAATCGCGGCGGACGCGCGAGTTTCGCGAATGCCGGCGCGACCCGACGCGAAGGCGTCGAGCTCGGCGCCTGGTTGCCGTTCGGCGAACGGTGGACCGCGACACTGGCCGCGAGCTGGGTCGATGCGCGTTTCGAGGACGATTTCGCGTTCGTGGTGCAGAACGAGACGCGCACGGTGTCCGCAGGCAATCGCATGCCGGGCATTCCGCGCACGGATCTGTTCGCCGAACTCGCCTGGCACGCACCCGATGCGCGCTGGTCGACGGCGCTGGAAGCGCGCGCGGTCGGTCGCATCGCCGTCGATGATCGCAACACCGATGCCGCGCCGGGGCATGCGCGGTTCGCCTGGCGATTGAGTGGCCGCTTCGGCGATGGCTGGCGCGCGTTCCTGCGCGTCGACAACCTGTTCGACCGGCGCCACGCCGGCTCGGTGATCGTCAACGAAGCGAACGGCCGCTTCTTCGAGCCGGGCGCGGGACGCAGTGTGACAGTGGGGATCGGCTGGCGGCGGTGACCTCGCGGATGCCCTGCTTTCGTGGGAGCGACGCAAGTCGCGAACGCTGGTGACGAGCGTCCACATGTCGCGACTTGCGTCGCTCCCACGAAAGCAGGACACGGATCGCGGCATGGAGGCCGCGACCCGTTCAAGCGATCAGGTCAGCCCCAGCGCCGCGAGCAGCTTGCGGAACCAGTGTTCCTCGTCACGCTGGCGGGCGCGGGTCTCGCGCAGCGATTCACCGTAGGCCGGCTGCGGGTTCGCGGGTAGGCGCGCGACATCCGGAGCGCTCGCCATCGCGGTGTACTGCGGTGCGAGGTCGGTGCCCTGGAACACGCCGAGCGGCGAATAGCCGGTATAGCCGGGGAATACATCGCCGAGGCGGTTGTTGCCCATGCGCCGGATCAGCAGTTCCGAGAACACGCGGCGGTAGTCGGTGGTCACCGGGATGTCGCCGAAATACGGCGACAGGATCTGCGGGTCGAGGCCGAGCCACTGGCCGTAGAAACGACGGCCGTTGACTGCGCCGCCGAGCACCAGCAGCGGATTGCCGTAGCCGTGGTCGGTGCCGCCGCTGCCGTTCTGGCGCACGCGGCGGCCGAATTCGGACTGCACGATCACGGTCACGCGCGGCGCTTCGCTGCCGGTGTTCATCTCGTTGTAGAACGCGGTCAGCGCCTGCGACAGTTCGGCGATCTTGTTCTGGTAGTAGTGGTAGCCGCTGCCGGCGGTGCCCTGGCCGTCGTGGGTGTCCCAGCCGCCGAGGTCGACGGTGGCGAAACGCAGGCCGAGGTTGAAGCGGATCGACTGCGCGACGGTCCACAACTGGCGGGCGAAGGTACTGGTCGGCCAGCCGGCGGGCAGGGTGGAGGTGTAGGCCTGCGAGCCGATCACGCGCAGCGCGGCGTCGGCACGCTGGCCTGCGCGTTCCAGCCCGGTCTGGCCGGCCCACAGGCTGGCCAGGGTTTCGTTCACGCCCTTCGTGCCTGCAGGCAGGCCGCTGCGGTACTGCTGCCACTGGTACGCGCCTGAATTGAGCGAGAAATCGCTGGGGCTGGACATCGACAGCGACTGCGTGGCGCCGAGCAGGTTCGCGGGCTGGCGGCTGGCGACGGCGAGCTGCGGCATCACCGGCGCGGCGCCGATGCCTGGCTGGGTGGTCCAGGCGCGGGTCAGCCAGCCGGTGCCGACGCCCTGCTGGCCGGGCGTGCCGAGATCGAGGTAGAGCTGGGCGTCGAAGTGGCTGCGCGTGACCACGGTCGGCATGCCGCAGCTGTGCACGATGGCCAGCTTGCCGCCATCCCACAGTTCCTTGAGGCCGGTCGCCGACGGATGCAGGCCGAAGCCGGTGGCGCTGCCGTTGGCCAGGGTCAGCGGCAGGGCGCCATAGGTGCCGGTGGCCGCGATGTTCAGCGAGGGACGGGCTTCCTCATAGAAGCCGCGGTCGTTGCCGTCGATCGGCGGCACCAGGTTCAGGCCGTCGATGCCACCGCGCAGGAACACGACGACGACGGTGTCGTAGCTGTTGAGCGCGGCCTGGGCTTCGCTGGAGAACAGCATGCTCGGGCCGGCGGCGCCGACGGCGGCGGTGGCGCAGGCACCCTTGAGGAATTCGCGGCGGTCGATGCGGAGATCGGTCATGTCAGCGGCTCATGAATTCGGGGGTCATCAGGATCAGCGATACCAGGCTGCGCAGGCGCTGCTGGTTGTAGTGGCGCTTTGGGTCGCTGGCCGCCCAGGTGTCGGTGTCGGTGATGACGTAGGTCGCGGGATCGCCGTTCTGGGCCATGAAGGCCACCAGCGTCTGTCGGCGCGCGGCGGTCGGCAGGTAGCCGAGGATGCGCTGGCACCAGAAGTCCACGAGGTTGTTCGCCGTCCAGTTGCTCACGCCGCTGCGCGTGGTGGCGAGGATCGGCGCCATCGGCACGCTGTTGTCGCTGGTCTCGGTGATCCAGTTCAGCAGCTTCCAGGACATCGCGTAGCTGTTCGCGCCCGACCAGGCGAGGCTGACGTCCGGATAGCCGTTCGGCGCGGGCCACTCGTAAGGCGCATGGCCGGTGGGTGCGATGCGCCAGAACATCTCGTCGCTCTTGGCGTCGCCGACGCGCGGCGTCCAGTCCGAACCGGTGGCGCGCAGCGCGGCGGCGACCAGTTCGAACGGTCTGCGATCCTTCATGCCCCAGCTGTTGATGAAGGCATTCGAGAGCAGGATGTGGCGCAGCGTGCGCGCGATCTGGTCGGGCTGCTGCCAGTTGGCGCGGAACACTTCGGCCGCGCTGTCGACGAGCGCCTGCTCCGGGCGATCGCTGACGAAGCGGCGGATGAGCTTGCGGCAGATGAACTTCGCCACGCGGGGATGCTGCGCGACGCGATCGAGGATGTCGCGGCCGTCCTTCATCGCCGGCTGTTCCGGATTGAGGAACTTGCCCAGCACGAACTTCGGGCCGGCGTCGTGCCAGGCCTGGCGATAGACGAAGGTGCCGTCGTTTTCGTTGGGATACTGCCAGTGGCCGTCCTTCACCGACCAGCCGGTGAACGCCGATGCGGTCTCGTACACGTCCACGTCGGTGTAGCCGATCGGGAACGACGGATCTTCCGGGCAGGCCGGCACCTGGAAGGGATCCATGAAGCCCAGGTAGTTCTCGGCGCCGAAGGTGTGCAGTTCCAGCAGTTCGCGCGCGAAGTTCTCGTTCGGGCCCGAACGCGTGTTCGATTCGTTGTCGAGGTAGTAGAGCATCGCCGTGCTCTGCGCGACGGCTTCGAGCATGGTCCGGAAGTTGCCCAGCGCGTTGGCGCGGATCACGTCGCGGTTGTAGTGCATGTACACCGGTGCGGCCGAGAAATCGGTCAGCGTGACGTTGAAGTGGTTCTGCCAGAAGCCGACCACCACTTCCTGCAGCTGGCGCTTCGAATGCACGGCACGGGCCAGCGCCGAGCGCTGCACTTCCCAGGCCGGGCGCATGCGCACGTCGTAGACCGGGTCATTCAGCACGTGCTCGCTCCACAGCTGGGTGAGTGGCTTGGCGAGCGTGGTGTAGCCGGCGTTGGCCAGGCGTGTGTCGAAGGCGCTGTCGTCGATCGCCGCAGGATTGAGCTGCTGGTTGAGGAAGGCGGTCAGCCGCGCGGTGTCGTTCGCGCCGAGCGCGTTGAACTCCGCGATGGACGCGGTGGTCGCGCCGAAGGTGAGGTGGTTGAGCACGCGCACCGCGAACGGCGGTCGCGGCAGGGTGGTCAGTTCCGCCGGCGAACCGTTCGACGTGGACGGCGCCGGTTTGCTGCCCGCAGCTGCCGCGATGGGGCGTTCGAGGCGCGGTGGCCGTGCGTCGAAGCGAATCGGCCCCTGGATGCCGTGCCGGCGTGCGATCACGTCGAGCATCGCCTTGCGGTCGGCTGCGGGGACGGGCCTGGGAGCGGGCCGGGCGAAGGGAGGGCGGGGGGTGGTGGGGCGGGACATGCAGGCTCCGGCGATGCGCCCGGAATCCGGGCGGAACCCGCGCACCATACCCCGGATTCAAGTCGCCGCGTGGCAGGTCAACGGGCACAAATCGTGACCGGAAACACGATCCCGTCATGTCCCCGCGACAATCGGCGGATTCGGTCTATCGAGCGGAAAGCGCGGCCAGCAGCTGGTGTGAATCCGCGCACATTTTGTGCGGCGTGTAGGCCTGCAGGGCATCGGCCCGGGCATAGCCCCAGCCGACCCCGATGAAGTCGACGCCGAGCGTCGCCGCTGCCTGTGCGTCGCGGATTTCGTCGCCGACATAGACCGCGTCGTGGGGCGCGCAGCCGAGGCGTTTCAGCGTCTTCGCCAGACGCTTCTTCTTGCCGAAGATCGAGACGTCGCCTTCCAGTGCGTCGACATGCGCCAGCGTGCGCTCGCCGAGCACGGCGCGGACGTTGCCTGGGCTGTTCGAGGTGACGATCGCGATGCGCATGCCTTGCGATTTCAGCGATGCCAGCAGGGTATCGACGCCGTCGAACGGTACGATCCCGTCGATGTCGTCGCGCATGCGCCGGCGCATCTCGCGCGTGAGCAGCGGCAGCTTCCACCACGCAAGGCCGAGTCGCTGCATGATCGCGCGTGCCTCCAGTCCACGCAGCGCCTGCAACTGCGCATCGTCGAGCGGCGTCAGGCGGTAGCGCGGCGTGATCTCGCGCAGGGTCGCGGCGAACCAGCCGAAGGAATCGGCCAGCGTGCCGTCGAAATCGAACATGGCGAGGCGGTAGCGCGGCATCGCCGGGGGGGGGGGCGCAGTGCAAGTCCGCAGCGGCTTACTGCGCGGTCCAGCCGCCGTCGATCGGGAACGAGGCGCCGGTGACGTTGTGCGCTTCTCGGCGGCACAGCCACAGGGTGAGCGAGGCGATGTCCTCGGGCAGCGACATGCGCTGGCTGGGCTGCTTCTCGGCGACCAGTGCGCGCACGCCGTCGTCGCGACTGCCGCCATTGCGGCGCGCTTCGATCTGCGGCTCGATCAGCGCGGTCTCGACCCAGCCCGGGCAGATGCAGTTGACGGTGATGCCGCCGCTGTCTCGGCTGCCGCTGGCAGCGTATTCGAGCGCGGCGACCTTGCTCAGCCCGACGATGCCGAACTTGCTGGCGACATACGGCGCCTTGTTCACCGAGGCGACGAGCCCGTGCACCGAGGCGATGTTGACCACGCGGCCATAGCCGCGCGCAGCCATGCCGGGCATCGCGACGCGCATGGTGTGGAAGGCCGCGCTGAGATTGATCGCGAGGATGTCGTTCCACTTCTGCGTCGGCATCTCGGCCAGCGGCACCGCATGCTGGATGCCGGCGTTGTTGACGAGGATGTCGAGCGGCGACCAGGCCTCGATCGCCATGATCATCGCTTCGATCTGCTCCGGATCGCGCAGGTCCGCGCCGAAATGGCGGACCTCGGCGGCGCCGGCATCGCGCACGGCCTGCAGCGCGGCCTCGATCTGCTCGGGCATGCCCAGGCCGTTGATCGCGACCTTCGCCCCGGCGGAGCCCAACCCGCAGGCGATGGCCAGGCCGATGCCGGAGGTGCTGCCGGTGACGAGGGCGGTGCGCGGGGCGAGGAAACGGTCGGCCATGGCGGGGGTCCGGGAAGTGGGGGAAGGCGGAAATTATGCGGGATGGCGGTGTTGTTCTCCCTCTCCACGATGGGGAGGGCTTCCGTTGTAGAGCGGAGCTTGCTCCGCTCATGGCCCTTCCGGGAAAGGCGAGCGGAGCAAGCTCCGCTCTACAAGGGTGAAGGCAAGGGGGAGCGCCTCACACCAGCCCGGTCGCGTAGTAGGCACCGATGATCACGAACACCGCGGCTGTCTTGATCAGGGTGATTGCGAAGATGTCCTTGTAGGCCTGGCGATGGGTCAGGCCGGTCACCGCGAGCAGGGTGATCACCGCGCCGTTGTGCGGCAGCGTGTCCATGCCGCCGGAGGCCATCGAGGCCACGCGATGCAGTACGTCCATCGGGATGCCGGCGGCGTTCGCGTTGGCGATGAAGGTCTCCGACATCGCCGCGAGCGCGATGCTCATGCCGCCCGAGGCCGAGCCGGTGATGCCGGCCAGCGAGGTGACGGTGATCGCTTCGTTGACCAGCGGATTCGGGATCGAGCCCAGCGCGTTCGCCACGACAAGGAAGCCGGGCAGGGCCGCGATCACCGCGCCGAAGCCATACTCCGACGCGGTGTTCATCGCCGCGAGCATCGCGCCGCCGACGGCGGTCTTCGCGCCCTCGGAGAAGCTGGCAGCGACCGGCTTCCAGGCCAGCGCCAGCACGCTGAGGATGCCGACCAGCAGCGCGCCCTGCACGGCCCAGATCGCCGCGACCTTCGAGACCTCCTGCACCACGGGCGCGGCCTTGCCGATCACGGCTGGAACGAATTCATGACTGCTGCCGTAGACCTCGGGAATCCAGATCGTCAGCAGCTTGTTGACCACGCCGACCAGCAGCAGCGGCAGCAGCGCGACCAGTGGGTGGGCGAGGCGCGATTCGGCGAAGGGCGCGGGTTCGTTCAACAGTGTCGCGGGGTCGCCGTAGCCTTCGCCGTTGCGCTTCGCCACGCGACGGCGCCATTCCAGGTAGCTGAAGCCGACGGCGAGGATGAAGACCGCGCCGATCGAACCCAGCCACGGCGCCGCCCAGGTGGTGGTGCCGAAGAACGAGGTCGGGATGATGTTCTGGATCTGCGGCGTGCCCGGCAGCGCGTCCATGGTGAAGGTGAACGCGCCCAGCGCGATCGTGCCGGGAATCAGCCGCTTGGGGATGTCGCTCTGGCGGAAGAGTTCGGCCGCGAACGGATACACCGCGAACACCACCACGAACAGCGACACGCCGCCGTAGGTCAGCACCGCGCAGACCGCGACGATCGACAGCATCGCGCGCTCGGCGCCGAACAGCTTGATCGCGGCGCTGACGATGGATTTGGAGAAGCCGGAGACTTCGATGAGCTTGCCGAAGATCGCGCCGAGCAGGAATACCGGGAAATACAGCTTCAGGAAGCCGACCATCTTGTCCATGAACAGGCCGGTGAACATCGGCGCGACCAGCGAGGGGTCGGTGGCGAGCACCGCGCCCAGCGCGGCGATGGGCGCGAACAGGATCACGCTGTAGCCGCGATAGGCGACGAACATCAGGAAGCAGAGGGCGGCCAGGACGATGAGAAAGGACATGGGGCGGGGCCGCGCAGGCGAGGGAAGGCCGCGCCAGTGTCGGCAGGGCGGGCCGCACGGCCCATTGTCCGAAGGTACAAGTGTCCGCCGTGGCTGCCGGGCCCTAGGCTTGCCGCACCCTGGCCGCCAAGCGTCGGCGGCTTTCCGTTGAGGACCGATCCATGCGCCGCACCCGTACCGTCGAAACGCTGTCCCCCGCTGCCCTCCGCCGTGCCGCGATCCGCCACAGCGGCCTGAGCCTGGCCATTGCCCTGGGCCTGTTCGCGCCGTTGGGCCACGCCCAGGAGGCTGCCGATGCCCCGACCTCCGAATCGGGCACGCTGGATACGATCAAGGTCACGGCGCGCAAGCGCGAGGAGACCCTGCAGGACGTGCCGGTTGCCGTCACCGCGTTCACGCCGGACACCCTGGACAAGCTCAACGTCGAGGACCTGAGCGATCTCGACGCGCAGGTGCCCAACCTGACGATCTACGCCGCACGCGGCTCCAGCAGCACGGTCACCGCCTACATCCGCGGCGTCGGCCAGTCCGATCCGCTGTGGGGCGTGGACCCGGGCGTGGGCATCTACCTCGATGACGTGTATATCGCCCGTCCGCAGGGCGCGCTGCTCGACGTGTTCGACATCGGCCGCATCGAAGTGCTGCGCGGCCCGCAGGGCACGCTGTACGGCAAGAACACCATCGGCGGCGCGATCAAGTACGTGTCGAAGCCGCTGCCGGAATCCTTCGACGGCTTCGCCTCGATCACTGTCGGCACCGACAGCCAGTTCGACGTGAAGGGCGCGATCGGTGGTCCGATCTTCGGCGAGAACAGCGGCCTGCGCGCGCGCGTCGCCGTGGCCAGCCTCAACCGCGACGGCTTCGGCGAGAACGTCAACACCGGCCAGCCGGCCAGCGACAAGGAAATCAATGCCGTCCGCTTCAACCTCGGCGCCTACGCCGGCGAGACCTTCGACGCGCAGTTCACCCTCGACTGGATGGACGACCAGTCCGGCGTGCGCGCCGCGCGCATGCTCGCGCCGAACCGCTTCGCGCCGACCGTGCAGCCGCTGGACAGCCGCTACGACGTGCGCAACGGCATGCCGAACGTCAACGACACCGAGATGAAGGGCATGTCCGCCACCTTCAACTGGCGCCCCGCCGACGGCACGGCGCTGGAAGGCTGGGCGTTCAAGTACGTGGCCGCGCGCCGCGAGTCCGACACCGAGACCAACATCGACTTCGACACGCTCCCGAACAAGATCGCCGACGTGAAGGCGTTCTACAGCGACGAGCAGACTTCGCAGGAATTGCAGGCCAACTACGACAAGGGCGGGCGTGCGCGCGGCGTGATCGGTCTCTACAGCTTCGACGGCACCGCCGGCGGACGCGTGTTGAACAATTTCTTCAACCTGCTGTTCGGCGATACGCAGGGCAAGGTCGACACCGAGAGCTTCGCGGTCTACGCCGACTGGACCTTCGACCTGACCGATCGCCTGGCGCTGGATGTCGGCGTGCGCTACACCGACGAGGACAAGCGTGCCCGCGTGCTGAACCGGGGCTATTCCGATGCCACCTTCACGCGTCCGATCAGCGTGGTCGCGAACTTCGACAAGACCATCAACTTCAAGAACACCTCGCCGAAGATCTCGCTGGATTACCAGGTCAACGACGACATCATGATCTACGGCCTCGCCAGCCGCGGCTTCAAGTCGGGCGGCTACAACATCCGCGCCCAGGCCACGGCCGTGCCGCGCTCGGCCGAGCCCTTCGACGACGAGCAGGTCGACAGCCTGGAAATCGGCACCAAGATGTCGCTGCTCGACCAGCGCCTGTTCCTGAACCTGTCGGCCTTCCACAACAAGTACAAGGACATGCAGCTGTCGGTGTTTACCGCCTACGACAGCAATGGCGACGGCATCGACGACGCGTTCTTCGGCGACTTCACCAACGCCGGCCAGGGCACGGTGAACGGCCTGGAAGTCGAGTACCAGTGGCTGCCGACCACCCACTGGGCGATCACCGGCAACGTCGCCTGGCTGGACGCGAAGTTCGACGAGTACATCTTCAAGAACGTGAACATCGCCGACCAGCAGGAGTTCACCAACGCACCGGAGTTCTCCGGCGCGCTGAACGTCGAGTACCGCACCACGCTCGGCAGTGCCGGCAGCCTCTCGGCGCGCCTCGGCTACAGCTACCAGAGCGAGGTCGTGGCGACGACCGAAGTGGTTCGCGACCCGGTCACCGGTGCCACCGCGCAGCCGATCACCCAGGACGGCTACGGCCTGCTCAACGCCGGCGTGATCTGGAAGCCGAATGCGTCGTGGACGCTGTCGCTGCAGGGCACCAACCTGACCGACAAGGAATACCTGACCACCGGCTACAACCTGGTCTCGTCGCTGGGCGTGCTCACCGGTTTCTACGGTGCGCCGCGCCAGTTCTCGCTGACCGCGCGCTACGACTTCTGATCGTCCGCACCGGCGGCCCCTCTCCGCCGGTCGGTTGCAGATTTCGCATCATCGCCCCCATGTTGCGTGCACGCCGTCCCCGCGCTAGCGGGGGCGGTTTTTTTCATGTGTGAGCAGATGATGCGGTTGGCGTTGAGGTATCCCAACGTTATTCCTCGATGGATCATCGAGTTGGATCTGTGATTTCACCCCTGTCATCCTGAGCCGAAGGCGAAGGACCTGCTGTTTGCTTCTCCAAACTCTTGCGGAAAGGTATTCCAGTTATCCTGTATTTCGCTCGCTGTCGCGAGCGAGTTACTTTTCTTTGCTTGTGCAAAGAAAAGGTAACCAAAAGAAAGCACACCCCGTCGGTTGCGCCCGGCGCGATGCGCCGGGTCCACGGGCTTCGCGGGGTTTTTCGACAAGACGTCCATGTCTTGTCGAAAAACGCGCGGCGTCCTGCCGCGCGCCCTGTGGGCCTGATCCGCAAATCCCGTCGCAACCAGGGGCCCCGGTAAATCAAGATCAAAAACAGCGATGGCTGACAGATGGCTTGGTGGGCACAGTATTTCGAAGATATATAACGAAAAAGTGCGGGGCTCAGGCTCAGTGTGTCAGGGCTTGAGAATGTCGCTGGCGTCCGCGGTGTGGAAATGCCGCTTGAACGGCACGCCGTCGATGGCCGGCTCGTCGAGTTCGCGGGCGTAGCGATGCCCGGCGTAGACCGCATGCGCGATCAACCCCGGCGCCAGCGCGTCACCGATGCGGGTCACCGTGCGGATCCCGGCATCGGCCCAGTCGGCTTCGCGCGCGGCGATCGCGTGGTACAGCGCGTCGTCGGGCAGGCGTGAGGTGATCGTCACCACCGATGCGCAGTCGAGCGTGCGCGGCTTGCCGCTCCAGGCGTGTTCGAGCGACAGCCGGCCGTCGGCGAAGCCGGTGATGCTGTGGGAGACCACCTGTTCGACGCCGAGTTCGGCCATGCGCCACTGGATGTGGCGATAGTCGAGCGTATGCGCGCTCCACGAGGCGATGGTGTCGTCGGGCGTGACGTAGAAGACCTCGCGACCGGCCTTGCGCAGCGCTTCGGCGATCACGCTGCCGGTGTGGAAATAGTCGTCGTCGTACAGCGCGACCGGGCCGTCGGGCAGGCGGCCGTCCATGATGTCGTCGGGCGTGAACACCGCCGGGTTGTCGACGAAGTCGCGCAGCGCCTCGCCATGCGTGCGTCCGTAGCCGTCGCGCCGCCAGTGGCAGCCGGTGGCGATCACCACGTGCTCCGCGCCGAAGTCCAACACGTCCTGCGCGGTGAGCAGCGAGTCGAGATAGGTCGCGACGTTGTTCATCCTGCGAATCTGGCCGAGTCGCCAGTCGCGCACGCGCGCCCATTCGGCGAGGCCCGGCAGACGCGCTTCGCGGGTGACGCGGCCGCCGAGTTCGCGCCGCCCTTCCGCCAGATGCACCTCGTAGCCTCGCTGGCCGAGCGCGCGCGCCGCTTCCAGTCCCGCCGGTCCGCCGCCGACCACCAGCACTTTCATGCTCGATTTCGCCGGTGCGATGCGCTCCGGATGCCAGTCCTTGCGCCACTCTTCGCCCATGGTCGGGTTCTGCGTGCAGCGGATCGGGGTGATGGTGTTGTCGCCCGACACGCAGAGGTTGCAGCCGATGCATTCGCGGATGTCGTCGATGCGTCCTTCCTCGATCTTCTTCGGCAGGAACGGGTCGGCGATCGAGGGACGTGCGGCGCCGATGAAGTCGAGCACGCCGCGCCGGATCTGCGACACCATCGTGTCCGGCGAGGTGAAGCGACCGACGCCGACCACGGGCTTGCTCGTCGTTTTCTTCACGAAGTCGATGAAGGGTTCCTGCGCGCCTTCCGGTGCGAAACGCGAGGGCACCGAATCGTTGTACCAGGCAGCGACGTTCACGTCCCACAGGTCCGGCAACTCGGCGAGCATGCCGACGATGTCCTGCGCCTCGGCGCGTTCGATGCCGGCGGGCCCGAGCATCTCCTCGGTCGCGAAGCGGATCGCCACCGCGCAGCGATGGCCTACTGCCTCTTTCGTGTCCTGCAACACTTCACGCAAAAGGCGCACGCGGTTGTCGAGCGAGCCGCCGTATTCGTCGGTGCGGTGGTTGCGGCGGCGCTGCAGGAAATGCATCGCCAGCGACAGGTCGTGGCCGCAGTAGACGTAAATGATGTCCATGCCTGCGCGCATCCCGCGCAGCGCGGCTTCGCGATGCCAGCGCCGGTAGTTCGCGATGTCCTGCTTGTCCATCGCACGCGCCTGCGCCGGGTAGCCGTATTTCGACGGCTGGTGCGAGGGCGCGATCAATACCTCGCGCGAGTACAGGTTCGACGCGGTCGGGCCGTTGTGGGTCAGCTCCACCGCCGCCAGCGCGCCGTGCGCATGCACCTTGTCGCACATCAGCGCGAGCGCGGGGATGTCGCGGTCGTCCCACAGCCGCGCCTCGACGTAGGGCGACACGTCGCCGGATGGGTGAATCTCGCATTCCTCGGTCGCGATCACCGCCCAGCCACCCTCGGCCTTCACCTCGCGCATCGCCGCATGCGCCAGCGGCATCGCATGGCCCATGCCGTTGCAGTGCGGCACCTGGAAGAAGCGGTTCTTCGCCGTCACCGGGCCGATGGCCATCGGGCTGAAGAGGATGTCGTAGCGGGGGTCGCGCATGGGATGTGTCCGGGGCGGATCTGCGGCTATTCTGCACGCGCCGAGACGATGCGGCATCGATGGAGCGTTCGGATGAGCCTCTCCCTGGACCCTGTTCTCCCCCTGCATGCTGGTTCTGCCAGGCATTCCTGCAGCCCGGCCGCGGACTGCGGCTGTCCCGTGATGCGCAATGGAAGCAGCTGCGCATGCGTCCGTGTCGATCGTGTCGGCGCCGTCAGCCGGGTGCGTGGATGAATGGCGCCGTGATTTCGCCGTACGTCTGGCTGGCCCTGGCTATTTTCGTGTTCGCGGCTGTGGCAACGGCATGGGCCTGGCAGCAGTATCGGCTCGGTGAAGCGTCCCGACGCTGGCGGCGCACCGAGGGCACGGTCGTCGACATCTGGTTCGATGTGCGCGAAACATCCGATGGCGACGGCGGCACCGACGTCTCCACCAGTGCGCATCTGGTCTACGACTATGTGGTGAACGGCCAGCATTACCGGTCCCGCCGTTTCACCTACCGGCCCTCGCGCGGACTGGGCGAGCGCGAGGCTTACGCGCTGCTGTCCGGCATTACCCGGGGACAGCGTGTCGAGGTGCGCTACGACCCGCGACGTCCGCAGCGCGCGGTGGTGCTGACCGGAACCGATGCCGGCAACCTGTGGCGAATCGCAATCTGTGCCGTGGTGGCCTGCATTGCCCTGGCCTATGCGGCGCTCCGACTCGTGTAGACCCTTTCGGTTGGATCCCGCTCAGGGCTTTGTTGAGGTGGGGGCTGCCACGGGGAGCGTGGAAGGCTGCGTGGAGGGATCTTTGCCGATGTGCCTCTCGAAGAACGCCAGCATCTCGGTGTAGAACCTGAGGTTGTTCTCGGGCTTCTCGAAGCCATGCCCTTCGCCCTTCTGGATGATCACGCCTTCCGGTGGATTGCCGGCGGCGGTCAGTCAATCAACGCAGTGCTGGCAGAGAAACTTCGAGCATGGCGTCGTAAGGGATGACTGGGCGTGGAAAAGAACTCGATCAGCGTCCCGCCCAGAGCGCGATGATCGCGGCGATCGCGTACCAGGCCCATTCGGCGGGCTGGTTGGCGAGGCCGAACAGGGTCTGCGCGTGGTCGGTGCCGAGGCGTTGCAGGGCATCGAGGGTGCCGAAGCCCATGGGTCCGCCTACCTGTGAGGCGGCGATGACCCAGTTGCTGAACGCGACGGTGGCGAAGGTGGCGGTCAGCGCGACGATGGCGCGCGGCAGGCCGGGCGCGGCGCGGCCGAGTCGCAGCAGCAGGACGATGTCGATGGCGGCGACGGCCGCCATCCATGCGCACTGGCGATCGAGGATGAGAGCGATCAGCGCCCACAGCGCGCTCATGCCGACCACGCCGAACAGGGCGAGGACGACGGGGGCGACGATGCGGTGGCGCGGCGGGGCGACGGCTGCGGGGGCGGTGGACATGGTCAGAGAGTAGCGGAGCGGAGGCGGGCTGCGAAGCGCGAGCGCCCGGCCTCGAACGAGACCGGGCGCTCCATGTCGCAGGGCGATGCTTGCCGTCGATCAGGACGACATCGATCAGAACTTCGCGCGCAGGGTCACGCCGTAGCTGCGATCCGGCCCGGGGATCACGGTGGGAATGCCGAACAGCAGGCCGGTGTTGCCCGCGTCGATCAGGTACTCCTCGTTCGTGAGGTTGTTGCCCCACAGGCCGAGGTCCCAGCGCTGGTTGAAGCGCCAGCCCAGGCGCAGGTTGAGCAGGCCGTAGCTGTCCTGTTCGATGCCCGGCTGGTTCTCGTCCTCGAAATAGACCTGGCCGCGCCAGTTCCAGCTCGGACGCACGTACAGGCTGTCGCCGTTGGAGA
Source organism: Lysobacter brunescens (assembly GCF_042677005.1). Classification (NCBI taxonomy): domain Bacteria; kingdom Pseudomonadati; phylum Pseudomonadota; class Gammaproteobacteria; order Lysobacterales; family Lysobacteraceae; genus Lysobacter; species Lysobacter brunescens. The sequence goes on from NZ_JBHTIF010000002.1 coordinate 178,551, forward strand.
GCGGGATCGTCCAGTCCAGGCCCAGCGAGACGCTCTGCTTCGGCGTCATGCGGAAGCGGTTGCCGGCCAGTTCCTGGTAGGTGCCGTCGTCGTCGAAGGCGTTGAAGCCGCCGTCGATGTAGCCGTAGTTGAACCAGCCGTTGACGTTGTCGCTGAAGCGCGCGAACAGCGAGGCCTCGAAGCCCGCGGCATGCGCCTTGCCGGCGTTGGTGGTGACGAAGAACGGCGGCGGGGTGTCGTTCTGCACCGAGGCCTGGAAGTTGGTGTAGTCGTAGTAGAACAGCGACAGGTCGTAGACGAAGCGGCCGTCGGCGGCCGAGCCCTTCATGCCCAGCTCGTAGCTCCACACGATCTCGGCCGGCACCTCGTCGCTGCCGGCGTCGCTGACGTTGATCATGTTCGGGCGACGGCCGCGCGAGATGCTGGCGTAGGTGTTGATGGTGTCGCTGAGCTTGTAGCCCAGCACGGCGCGTCCCACCCACGAAGTGAAGCTGTCGCTCGCGCTCAGGCGGCCGGCGGTGGCCGGGAACAGCAGGTTGGTGCAGGGCGGTGCGCCGCAGGCCGGGGCGCCGCGTGCCGAGAGCAGGAAGCCCAGGCTGGACCCGTTGCCCGGCGCCGAGAAATAGCCGTATTCGACCTTCTCGTGCGAGCCGCGCAGGCCGAGGGTGAGCGACCACTGGTCGTTGAACTGCCAGGTGCCGTCGGCGAACAGTTCGATCGCGCGGATGTCGACATCGTTGCCGAAGGTTTCGCGATGGTCGGGATTGAGCGGGATCTGCAGGAAACCGGCGGGATTGGTCGGCGTCGGCGGCACGAGGCCCGGCACGGGCAGCCAGGTGAAGGTGCGCGAGGTGTTCGGCGTCGCGTTCGCGTTGAGCAGCGGCAGGACCGGGAAGTAATAGTTCGCCAGGGCCGGGCCGAGCAGGGCGGCGGTGTTGCCGTTGATCTGCGGCGACAGCAGCGCGTACAGCTGGCGCTCGTCGGCCTGGTAGTCCAGCTCGCGTTCGGCGGTCTCGTCGAAGAACGAGGTGCCGAGGAAGCCGGTGAACTTGCCGCCGCCGTCGTAGTTGAAGCGGAATTCCTGGCTGAACTGGCGGCCGTCGGCGCGTTCGTCGAATTCGATCAGGTCGGCCTGCGAGCCGTCGGCATCGAACTTGTCGAGGCCGTCGTAACGGCGCCAGCCGGTGATGGTCGACAGCGACCAGTTGTCGTTGAGCACGAAATCGCCCAGCACGGTCGCGCCGTAGACGTCGCGATCGGTGCCGAGGTCGTTGCCGCGCTGCGAGTTGGCGGTGTACGGGTCGAGGCTGCCCTGCAGGTTCGGGATCACCTGGCTGCGGAAGCCGGTGCCCGGCGGCGTGTCCTTCTGGTAGTTGAGGATCACGTCGATGCCGCTGGCCTCGCCGATGTCGAAGTGCAGCGCGCCGCGGATCGCGCGGGTGTCCTTGCCCTGCAGCGTGCCGCCGTCGAGGTTGTCCATGTAGCCGTCGCGGGTCTCGTAGAAGGCAGCGATGCGGCCTTGAACGTTCTCGCCCAGGTCGGTGTTGAAATGGCCGGTGAAGCGGCGCTGGTCGTCGCTGCCCAGGCCGAGCTCGAAGCTGCCGGAGCGGCCTTTGCGGGCCTTGTTCTGGATGATGTGCACGGCGCCGGTCTCGGCGGCGCGGCCGAACAGGGTGCCCTGCGGCCCGCGCAGCACCTCGATGCGCTGCAGGTCGAACAGTTCGACCGACGAACCGCGCGCGCGGCTGATCGACACGCCGTCCTGGTAGAGCGAGATGCGCGGCTCCTGGGTCGGGTCGTCGAGGTCGGCGGTGATGCCGCGGATCGAGATGCTGGGGTTGCTGACGCTCTGGGTCTGCACTTCCAGGCCCGGCACCAGGCTGCCGAGGTCGCCGTAGTCGACGATGCCCTGCGCTTCGAGGAACTCGCCCGAGTAGGCGTTGATCGCGATCGGCACATCCTCGATCTGCTGCTCGCGCTTCTGCGCAGTGACCACGATCCGGTCGAGCTCGTCGCTGTCCGCAGCCGGCGCTTCCTGGGCCAGGGCGGGCAGGGCGACGGCCTGGGCGGCCAGGATGCAGGCGAGGGCGGTGAACAGGGCGGCGCGGCGTTGCGGCCGGCGTGCATGGAGCATTGGGGACATCGACGGGTTCCTCCCGGGGAGTCTGAAAAGACGCGGTGCGGGCCTCCCCAGCCGGCAGCGTCCATACTGAACAGTGTGTCCTTTATAACCCAGGCGCATGACACGCCATAAGCCGGGCAGGCTCGCCCCGGCTCCGCTACAATGGCGGCCCGCTAAACACCTGAATCCACGGAACTTTCACCGTGTACTCCCGCAGCAGTGAGCCGGTCCGCTTCGAGCGCGACTGCGACGCCGTCCTCGTCCCGCAGGGCGATTCCGTGACCCTGCCGGCCGGCAGCGTCGGCTACATCACCCAGGCCCTCGGCGGCAGCTGGACGGTCTTCGTCGAAGGCAACCTCATGCGCATCGCCGGCAAGGATGCGGACGCCATCGGCAAGGAACCGCCGCCGCCGATCGAGCTGCCCGAGGGCGCCGACGACGAGGAAGTGGAGAAGCTGGTCTGGTCGCAGCTGCGCACCTGCTTCGACCCCGAGATCCCGATCAACATCGTCGAACTGGGCCTGGTCTACGGCGTCGAGATCAAGCGCAGCGACGAAGGCGCGCGCATCGTCGAGGTGCGCATGACCCTCACCGCGCCGGCCTGCGGCATGGGCGAGGTGCTGGTCGAGGACGTGCGCGGCAAGATCGAAATGATCCCGACCGTGGTCGAGGCCGATGTCGAGTTGGTGTTCGACCCGCCGTGGAACCGCGAGATGATGTCGGAAGTGGCCCGTCTGGAAACCGGGATGCTTTGATCGACCCGAGGGCGGCCGCGTTGCCGCCCTCAGCGTGACGGGTCTGTCGACAGCCAGTCGAGCGTCGCGCCCGGCAGTGCGCGCGATGCCGCGTCGCGGCGCAGGCCGACGGCTTCGTCGAAGCCCGCTTCCCGCGCGAGCGATTCCAGTTCGGCCAGCAGCACGCCGTCGTCGTGGCGACGCGCGCGTTCGTGCAGCTGCGACCAGCGCGCACGTGTCTGCGCGGGATCGCCTGCGTGCAGCGAGTCAATGAGATCGAGCGTGTCCAGGCGTCGCTGCAGCAGCCACGCATCCGATGGTGCCTGCCTGCGCGCTTCGTCGGCGATGGCGCGGCTGCGCGCCCGATCGCCGCGCGCCATCGCGATCTCCGCCAGTCCGATGCGCATGCCGGTCGCCAGCAATTCGTAGCCTGCATCCTCGCAGCGCTGCAGCGCGGTGCCGTACAGGCGCTCCGCGCGGTCGTACTCGCGGACCCGCGCGAGCAGCGCCGCGACCGTCTCGACCATGATCCAGTGATCGGTGCCGCGCGGCATGTCGTCGATCGCGCGCTCGATCTGTGCGAGATGCACGCGGGCCTGGGCCGGATCGCCTTCCAGCAGGTCCGCCTGCGCGGCGAGGATCTGCGACCACTGGCGTAGATAGCCCTCTTCCGCGTGACGGCAGGCATCGATGCGGCGTCGTGCCGACGCGACGTCCCCGCGCACCAGGTCGATGTCGCCGCGCACGCAGGCCAGCCGCACCGCAATCGTGCGGGGCAGCGCCCGACCCTGTGCGGTGAGCCGGCGTTCGGCGCGCGCGAGCGCGGCCTGCGCACTGGCGACATCGCCGCCGCGCAGGTGCAGCATCGCGTCGAACTCGGCAGCCCAGTACACGCGTTCGTCGGTGTGCGTGCCGCGTGAGAGCCGGGCGATGCGCGCCTTCGCGCTGGCATGGTTGCCGACCAGGACATCCTGGTTCAGCAGGTCGAACTCCAGCGCATCCTGCAGCGCGGTATCGCCGGACGCGTTGGCGACTTCCAGCGCATCGCGCAGCAGGCGGCGGTATTCGCCGTGCGATCCCGCGTTGTAGTGCTTGAACGCTTCTCGGCGCAGCATTTCGGTCTCGATCGCGGCATTGCCGGCGCTGCGGGCTTCCTCGCGCAGCACGCGCATCGACGGTGTCTCGCCCGGCGCCACGCCGCGCCGGGCCTCGTCGGCGAGATAGCGCGCATAGCGGGCGCCCAGTGTGTCGCCGGCGGCCTCGAATTCGCCGGCCGCCAGTTCGAACAACGCGGGCGAGGGCGTCTGGCTGGCCTGGCCGTGATGCACGCGCGCCAGCTGCATGCGGACGCTGCCGCGTTCCAGTGCCCAGCCGGGCCCCAGGCGCGCGAGCTGGGCCAGCGTCTGCTGCGCCTGGGTACGGGCCGTGTCGAGATCGCCCAGGGTGCCGACGATCTCGGTCAGCAGCAGCTGCCGCCGGATGCGGCGTTCCTGCGGTTCGAGGGTCCAGTCGATGGCGGTGCCCTGCAGCAGGGCCTGTGCGGCGCGCGGATCGCCGCTGCGGAGCAGCAGGCGCGCATGGGCCAGCGCGAAATCGGCGCGGGCAGGAAACGTGCGAGACAGGTCCGCCAGGGCGCGTGCCGCTTCGGGCTGCCGCCGTGGATCGACCAGGGCGGCCTGTGCGTCGAGGATGCGCAGCGCGTCGGCGGGCAGCGGCGCGAGACCGCGCCGGGCCATGCCGATGTGCGACAGCGCGTCCCGCGTGCGGTTGTGGCGCAGGGACAGCTCGGCCAGCGCCAGATGCGCGGGGGCGAAGGTCGGCATGGCCGAGGCCACGGCTTCAGCCTCGCTGCGTGCGCGCGCCCAGTCGCGTTCGCGCCGGGCTTCGAACGCAGCGGCGTGTCGCCGTGCGATGTCCGGGGGCAGCGACAGCGCAGGCCAGCGCGCGTCGGCGCGATGCGGCAGCAGGCGCGCGACGATCCGCTGCGACAGCGCATCGACGGCCGCGGACAACCCGTCGTGCGTCCCGCGTTCGATCAGTTCGAGATCGGGCGGATCGCGACGATCACCCGATCCGCCCTGGCCGATCCGCGCGCGCAGCAGCAGGCCGTCCGGGCTGCCGGCGATCGGTTCGGCCGAGAGCACGACCACCCAGCGCGTCCCCGGGCCCTGGCTGCGGGGCAGGGCATCGCGGCGGACCACCTCCGGCAGCAGATCGAGCTTCCAGGACAGCCAGGCGTCGAGCAGCGCGACCGGCGCGCGCGTCGCGTCGTCGGCCTCGCCGGTGTCGGCTTGCAGCACGACTACCTCGCGGGTAGCCGGTAGGACGGGTGCGATCGCGTCCGTCTGTCGCGGCGGCGTCGACGGCAATACGGCGGCCAGCAGCAGCGCCCACATCGCGACCAGCGCCAGCACGGGCAGGATCGCCGGGATCGTGTCACCGCGACGCCGGGGCCTTGCCGGTGGCGGTGCATCCGGCATGGGGACCGCCCCATCGCCGACTGGCATGTCCGGCGCGTCGTCGGCCTTCCCGGAGATGGGCGGATTTGCCACCTCGTCGGTCGCCTGTGCCGTCGCGGGCTCGCGCCGGCGTTCGTCTGTGTCCGCCTGCAGCGCGGGAATCGGTTCCGCGCGCACGGGCGTCGGCGGCTCGAACACGTAACCGCGCTTGGACACCGTGCGGATCCAGTGCTTGCGCGGTTCGCCCAGCGCCTTGCGCAGCATCCAGACGCTCTGCGAGAGATTGGAGTCCTCGACCACCACGCCAGGCCAGACGCGCTCGAACAGGGTGTCCCGGGTATGCAGTACGCCGGGTTCGGCCAGGAACACCAGGAGCAGGTCGAACATCCGCTGGGGCAGCTCGGCCTGCCCCTCGGGCCGCATCACGCGGCGATAGCGCAGGTCGATGCGCACATCGCCGACGACCAGGATCGCCCCATCCCCGGGCACCGGCGACGGTGCCGTCATCGTCGACCTCCGCTGCGCAGGCGTGCGCGGTTCCGCGCCCCGGCGGATCGCCGGGACCGGGTCGCATCACTGCCCATCGTGCGGGACTGCTGCATCGCTCTCTCTCTGGCTGGTGCGGCGTGCGGTCGACGCCCCTTCGTCGGCACCGCGTCTTGTGGCGTCGGTCGTCTGCAGCCCAAGCGTAACGCGAGTGTCATCCGCGATGCGCAGCCTGCGCACCTGTGGATATCGCGATCGGTGATATCGCTCTTCGCGGACCTGCATGGCGACCTGCATGTGGCCTGCATGTTCGCGCGATGCGTCCGCCCGGCCGGTGACGCGATGCCGATTTGAGAAAAATTTGAAGGTTCCGAAGAAGCCCGTGGCGCCGCGCCGCCGTTTCATCGTGTCCGTCGGCGAGCACATCCGTCGGCGATGCTGCCCTGCAGCATGCGTTTCCGCCGTCCGACCCCGTGGACGGTGGCCTCTTTGGTGGAAGCTCGATCGATCATCGATGAAGCGAAGGGTGGACCGTTCCGCGCGCCCGTCGCCTCATCGGATCGCCCAGGCCATCGGGTCCGGGCGAGCGTTCCTGTCCCGGCCGTGCGCTCCTCGGGCGCACGGCCGTTTTTTTTGGCCGACGCCGCAGGCGCTTCGCCGGCGCATGTCCTTCGACATGCCGGGCTCTTCGACACCCCGGGCTCTTTGACACTCCGGGCTCTTCGACGCTCCGGGTCCTTCTTCGTCGCCGACCTCCGGGCGTGTTTGAGAAAGATTTGAGCGGCAGCACATCGTCCGCCGCCTCCGTGCTCGCGTCAGATCGACGGGTCCCGGATCGCGCCGTCACCACGGCATGGGGCGAGGGCACGGGGCGAGGGCAGGGCGGCCAATCACGCCCCGTCACGCCCGCCCGCACCTAACAACGAACGCATTCGCGTCATTCATTCTGAGGAGGGTCTTCCATGCAATCGCAGTCCCGCACCACCCGTCAGGCACGGCTCGCCCTGGCGATGCTCGCGGCGGTCGCCGCCACGTCCTCGATCGCCCAGCAGCGCCCGGCCACCACCGAGTCCCTGCGCCCGTCGGCACCCGCCCAGCGCATCGTCGGCGGCAGCCTCACCACCACGCCGCAGCCCTGGGTCGCGGCGCTGCTGCAGAACGGCCAGCAGGGCTGCGGCGGCTCGCTGATCGCCCCGCAGTGGGTCGTGACCGCCGCGCACTGCGTGACCGGTCAGGCCAATCCCACCCAGGTCCGCGTGGGTTCGCTGTACCGCAGCAGCGGTGGGCAGGTCATCTCGATCGCGCAGAAGATCGTCCACCCCAGCTACAGCACCAGCAACATCAACGGCGGCAACGACATCGCCCTGCTGCGGCTCGCAAGCCCGGCGTCGGGCATCACGCCCATCGGCATCGCCGCCAGCGCGCCCGGCGCCAACACTGCGGTCCGCCTGTACGGCTGGGGCCAGACCACGCCGCAGGCCGGCGGCGATCGCGGTTCGGAGCAGCTCAAGCAGCTCGACACCCAGATCATCGCGTCCTCGAACTGCGCCAACTACCGCACCGGCGACCTGTGCGTGCGCGGCACCTCGTCGGCGACCGCGTGCTACGGCGACTCCGGTGGCCCGGCCATCGTCGGCGGCGCGCTGGTCGGCGCCACCAGCCGTGCCGGCGGCAACAACAGCACCTGCGGCCCGACCAATGCGATCTACACCAGCGTCGTCTACTTCAAGAGCTGGATCAGCCAGTACGTCAGCACCACGCCGCCCGGCAGCTACAGCATTTCCGGCACGATCACCAACAGCTCGGGTGCCGGCATTTCCGGCGTGACCGTCAGCAACGGCAGCGCCTCGGCCACGACCAACAGCAGCGGCGCGTACACGCTGACCGGCCTGGGCAATGCCACCTACACGCTGACCCCGTCGCTGAGCGGCTACAGCTTCAGCCCGGCCAGCCGCAGCGTCACCGTCAACGGCGCCAACGTCACTGGCCAGGACTTCTCCGGCAGCGCCTCCAGCGGTGGCGGCGACTGGCTGACCCAGAGCGGTTCGCTGGCCAGCGGCGGCAGTGCCACCGTGCCGGCTTCGCCCGGATACGTGCAGGGCGGGAACGGGACCTACCAGGCCACCCTGACCGGCCCGTCCACGGCCGACTTCGACCTGTATCTGTTCAAGTGGAACGGCGCTTCGTGGACGCAGGTCGCGAAGAGCGACGGCAGCACCTCCAGCGAATCGATCAGCTACAGCGGCACCGCCGGCTACTACGCGCTGCAGGTGCTGTCCTACGCCGGCAGCGGCAGCTACACCGTGCGCTACCTGTTCCCGCAGCCCTGAGCGGCGGGATCCGTCGGCGTTCGGCAGCCTCTCCCGTGGCCGCATCGCGGTCACGGGAGAACGCTCGGCGGGCGTGATGCGCAACTGCGACAGGGTTCGTATTCCAGGCGAGTCGATGAACGCACAGGCCATGCTGCATTGCACAAGAAATGCCGAATTTGGCGTGTCGCGACCGGCAGGACAGGAATTGGTTTCGTTTGAAACCGTGAATCCCGTCTTGATTTCGCGCTTCGTCATAAGCGACTCGCCGATGCTGCGCCTGCACAACTGTTATCAAGCCCGCCGTGCCGGCAGCGTCCGGGCGTCGGCGATCAGGAACGGATCCGCGGAACGGATCGAGCGACAGATCGCAGCGGAACACCCAGCGTCGCAGACAGAACGACGCGCGTGCACCGCCGGGCCAGTCAGGCACCACCACGCATGCGCACACGCCATGCGACAGACCAATCACAACAAGCATCACGGAGGGTTCTCACAGTGGTTAATGCTTCCCGCAAGTTCCTGTTCGCCGCCATCGGTCTCACCCTGGCCGCCACCTCGCTGCACGCCAGCGCCCAGCAGCGCATCGTCGGCGGCAGCCTCGTCCCGAGCGGCTCCTATCCGTGGACGGCCGCCCTGCTCAGCAGCAGCGGCTCGCAGTTCTGCGGCGGTTCGCTGATCTCGCCGAAGTGGGTCGTCACCGCCGCGCACTGCAGCAGCAGCGCTGCCTCGGTCCGCGTGGGTTCGGTCGACCGCACCTCGGGCGGCCAGGTCATCCGCGTCATCCGCCGCATCAACCATCCGCAGTACAGCACGCAGAACGACATCGCGCTGCTCGAACTCGAAACCCCGGTCTCGGGCATCACCCCGGTCACCCGCGGCACCTCGTCGCCGGCCGTCGGCAGCACCGTGCGCCTGCTCGGCTGGGGGCAGGTGACCTCGCCGTTCGGCGGCGACTCCGGCTCGCGCTACCTGAAGATGCTCGACACCACCGTGCTGACGCCGAGCACCTGCTCGGGCACCGGTGCCGGTGACCTCTGCTTCCGCGGCACCACCACCGCCACCGCCTGCAAGGGCGATTCCGGCGGTCCGGCGCTTGCTGGCAGCCTGCTCGTGGGTGCGACCAGCCGTTCGGGCCGCAGCGCGACCTACTGCGGCGAAGACGTGATCTACACCAACGTCACCTACTACAAGGCGTGGATCGACTCGTACGTCAACGGCGGCGGTGGCGGCACCGGCACGGTCGTGCACAACGTCAACCTGCCGTCGGTCGCGACCGGCGCCTGGTCGTCGTTCTACACCGTCAGTGTCCCGGCCGGCACCACCAGCCTGGTCGTCAACATTTCCGGCGGTACCGGCGATGCCGACCTCTACGTCCGCGCCGGCGCTGCGCCGACCACCACCAGCTACAGCTGCCGTCCGTACCTGAGCGGCAACACCGAGACCTGCACGATCAACAACCCGACCGCCGGCACCACGTACTACATCGGCGTGCGTGCATACAGCGCGTTCTCGGGCGTCAACATGAAGGCCACCCGCTCGCCGAACTGAGGCGAGCGGCGACTCCGTTTCATGGAGTCGACGACCTGAGTGCCGTTTCGTGCGGCACTTCGATGCGACACCGGGCCCCGGCGAAAGCCGGGGCCTTTTTCGTTTTGCGATGTCGCTGCGGAATGACGAGCAGCGATGTTGCAGTCGTCCGCGCTCTTCGCCACTGGTTCCCCTTGAATCCATGATGATTCGTTATCAGTACGACCGGGTATGCGCGTTTCTCCGTTGTTCCGTGACAGATGACGCGAAAACCATCCTGCGCGATGTTGCAGTGCACATTGAAGGCCACCGAGCACGTGACTACTGTTCGCCTTGCGGGTGCTTGGACGAATGCCACATAAGAAATACGGGCAAGTCCATCACGGATAAAAACAACAACAGCGTTTCTGCCTTGCAATCCGCTCACTAGCGCGCCGGTCCATCCATGGACAATTTCCGGCGTGATTCGACTCATTTACGTATTTGAGGAGCGATTGTGAACTACCGTAACTCCGTTCTTTCGGTGGCCGTTGCCGCCACCTTCGCCTGTGCCTCGCTTCCGGCCTTTTCTGCGGATTTCCGGGCTGCACAGACCCCGATCAAGGGCCAGTACATCGTCGTCCTGAAGGACAACGCCGCCAGCCTCGCCAGCGAGCGCAGCAGCCTGTCCCGCGTGTCGGTCGTCTCCCGCGACATCGCCACCAAGCACCGCGCCAAGCTGGTGCGCAGCTACAACAACGTGCTGCGTGGCTTCGTGGTCCGTGCCGATGACAAGTCGCTCGCGCGGCTGCTCGCCGATCCGCGCGTCGCCTACGTCGAAGAAGACGGCATCATGTCGATCAGCGCGACGCAGACCAATGCGACGTGGGGCATCGACCGTGTCGATCAGCGCGACCTGCCGCTGAACCAGACCTACAACTACGACACCACCGCCTCGGGCGTGCATGCCTATGTGATCGACACCGGCCTGCTCGGCACCCACAGCCAGTTCACCAACCGTGTGGGCAACGGCTATGGCGCCATCAGCGATGGTCGCGGCACCACGGATTGCAACGGCCACGGCACGCACGTCGCCGGTACGCTGGGCGGCAGCACCTACGGCGTCGCCAAGGGCGTGACCATCCACCCGGTCCGCGTGCTCGGCTGCGATGGCTCCGGTTCGTTCTCCGGCATCATCGACGGCATGGACTGGGTCGCCAGCAACCACACCAAGCCGGCCGTGGCCAACATGAGTCTCGGCGGCGGCGCCACGCAGTCGGTCGACGATGCCGTGAACCGCCTGCACAACGCCGGCGTCACCGTGGTCGTCGCTGCGGGCAACAACAACGCCAGTGCCTGCAACTACTCGCCGGCCCGCGCCGCGAACGCGATCACCGTGGGTTCGACGACGAACACCGACGCGCGGTCGTCGTTCTCGAACTACGGTTCGTGCCTCGACATCTACGGCCCGGGTTCGAACATCCTCTCGTCCTGGTACACCAGCACCACCGCGACCAACACCATCAGCGGCACCTCGATGGCGTCGCCGCACGTCGCCGGCGTGGCCGCGCTGTACCTCGCCAACAACCCGAACGCCACCCCGACCCAGGTCCGCAACGCGATCGTCAACAACGCGACCTCGGGCAAGGTGACGGACGCGGGTTCGGGTTCGCCGAACAAGCTGCTGTATTCGCTCTTCGGTGGCGACACGCCGCCGCCGGGCAGCTACAGCATCTCCGGCACGGTCACCAACAGTGCAGGTGCAGGCCTCTCCGGCGTCACCGTCAGCAACGGCACGGTGTCGGCGACGACCAACAGCAGCGGCGCCTACACGCTGACCGGCCTGGCCAACGCCACGTACACGCTGACCCCGTCGCTGAGCGGTTACACCTTCACGCCGGCCAGCCGCAGCGTCACGGTGAACGGCGCCAACGTCACCGGCATCAATTTCACCGGCACGCAGGACAGCGGTGGCGGCGGCCAGACCTATACCAACGCCAACAACGTCACCATCTTCGACAACTTCACGGTGACCAGCCCGATCACGGTGTCCGGCCGCACCGGCAACGGTTCGGCGACGACGCCGGTGGCCGTGGACATCAAGCACACCTTCCGCGGCGACCTGAAGGTGGACCTGGTCGCGCCGGACGGTTCGGTCTACGTGCTGAAGAACTACAACAGCAACGACAGCGCCGACAACGTGATCCAGACCTTCACGGTGAACCTGTCCAGCGAAGCGCTCAACGGCACCTGGCGTCTGCGCGTGAACGACAACTGGGTGAACGACACCGGCTACATCGACAGCTGGAGCCTGACGTTCTGATCCTTGCGTCCTGACGCGGAACCGGCCGGCGTGCAGCGGCCGATCCGGATTGCGAACCGAGAACCCCGGCGAAAGCCGGGGTTCTTTTTTCCCCTTCCCCGCATGCACGGGAAGGTCGGGATGGGGGCGTCGGGCTGCGGCAAGGCACGACGCGGCCGTCATCCTCGCGCAAGGCAGCACCCAGGCGTGGCCGGGTCTGATGGCTGGGTGTTCGCTTGCGCGAGGATGACGAGGCTTCGCCTGACAGGCGAGGGGACGTGCCGCCATGGCTTGCTTGCCGGTCATCCGTCTCCTGGCGCCGATCCGCTCGGGCGATGTCGGCCTCATCAATATATCAATTGATGATATTTCCTCGAAAAAACAGATGTTTATTTGTTTCCCGGCGGCTTGTGGCGCTTTCCGGGCCTGCCTAGATTCGGTCCCGCGGATGCCGGACGAACAGGTCGTGTCGACCGGAACGACATGCAGATCCAGACATGCGAAGCACGGGACTGCACCGCATCGCCGGGCATCCGCCCACGCACGCCGTCCGAAACGAGACGGTACTTGGCAACTCTTCACGTCCTGATTGAAGGAGCGCTTGTGAATCACCGTACAACCCTGCTGTCCACCGCCGTGGGCCTCTCCCTGGCCTGCGCCTCGCTGACCGCGACCGCCGGCGAGTTCCGTACCGTCAAGCAGCCGATCCCCGGCCAGTACATCGTCGTCCTGAAGGACAACGCCGCCAGCCTCGCCAACGAGCGCAGCAGCCTGTCCCGCGTGTCGGTCGTCGCCCGCGACATCGCCGCCAAGCATCGCACCAAGCTGGTGCGCAGCTACAACAACGTCCTCCGCGGCTTCGTCGCCCGTGCCGACGACAAGGGCCTGGCCCGACTGCTCGCCGACCCGCGCGTCGCCTACGTCCAGGAAGACGGCGTGGTCTCGATCACCGCGTCGCAGAGCAACGCGACCTGGGGCATCGACCGCATCGACCAGCGCAACCTGCCGCTGAACCAGACCTACACCTACGACACCACTGCGTCCACGGTGCATGCCTACGTCATCGATACCGGCATCCTGCTCAACCACAGCCAGTTCTCCGGCCGGATGGGCAACGGTTACGACGCGGTGAGCAGCGGTGGCAACGCCAACGACTGCAACGGCCATGGCACGCACGTCGCCGGCACGATCGGCGGCAGCACCTACGGCGTGGCCAAGGAAGTGAAACTGCATCCGGTCCGCGTGCTCGGCTGCAACGGCTCGGGCGCCAACTCGGGCGTGATCGCGGGCATGGACTGGGTCGCCGAGAACCACGTCAAGCCTGCCGTGGCCAACATGAGCCTCGGCGGCAGCGCCGACCAGGCGACAGACGATGCCGTGAATCGCCTGCACAACGCCGGCGTGACCGTCGTGGTCGCCGCAGGCAACAACAGCGGCAATGCCTGCTCGTACTCGCCGGCCCGCGCTGCGAACGCGATCACCGTCGGTTCGACGACCAACACCGATGCCCGCTCGTCGTTCTCGAACTTCGGTTCGTGCCTCGACATCTACGGCCCGGGTTCGAACATCCTGTCGGCCTGGTACACCAGCAGCACCGCGACCAACACCATCAGCGGCACCTCGATGGCCTCGCCGCACGTGGCTGGCGTCGCTGCGCTCTACCTCGCCAACAACCCGAACGCCACCCCGACCCAGGTCCGCAACGCGATCGTCGACAACGCCACTTCGGGCAAGGTCACGGACGCCGGTTCCGGTTCGCCGAACAAGCTGCTGTACTCGATCTTCGGTGGTGGCGAGAACCCGCCGCCCCCGCCGGATACCTACAGCGTCTCGGGCACGATCACCAACGCCTCGGGCACCGGCATCAGCGGCGTCACCGTCAGCAACGGCACGGTCTCGGCCACGACCAGCAGCAGCGGCGCCTACACGCTGACCGGCCTGGCCAATGGCACGTACACGCTGACCCCGTCGCTGGGCGGCTACACCTTCAGCCCGGCCAGCCGCAGCGTCACCGTGAACAGCGCCAACGTCACCGGCGTGGACTTCACCGGCACGGCGAACGGCGGTGGCGGAGACGGCCAGACCTACACCAACGACTTCGACTACTTCATCTTCGACAACTTCACGATCCAGAGCCCGATCGTCGTGTCCGGCCGCAGCGGCAACGCTTCGGCGACCACGCAGGTGAAGGTGAAGATCCTGCACACCTACATCGGTGAGCTGAAGGTCGACCTGGTCGCGCCGGACGGTTCGGTCTACGTGCTGCACAACCGCTCGGGCGGCAGCGCCGACAACATCGACCAGACCTACACGGTCAACCTCTCCGGCGAAGCGCTGAACGGCATGTGGACCCTGCGCGTGAACGACAACGCCTGGGGCGACACCGGCCGCCTCGACAGCTGGAGCATCACCTTCTGATTCGAACGGAATCAGGAGCGCAACAGACAAGGAAGTTCGCAACGCCCTCGGGCCGCGGGTCGAAAGACCCGCGGCTTTTTCCGTGCGTGCGGCCCGCACGCTTGCCCGCCCCCGGCGCAGTCAGCGTGTAGCGGTCGAGGTCGCGCGCTGGCTGGGCAGGCGTCCGTAGAGCCAGTCGATGTAGACCTGGGCAGGATCGAGCGGCGCGATGCCTTCCGACGAGGCCGCGTCGCGGGCGCCAGGCGACGAGATCGAAGCCAGGATGCGCAGGTCGCGCAATACCAGGCGATCGTCCAGCGCTTCTGCCCGGGTACGCAGCGAGGCCATGCGCGCACGCGCGGACGCGACATCGTCGTGGACCAACGCATCCAGGATGTCCAGCCTGTCGAGGCGCTGGTTGATCAGCCACGCGTCCCCGGGCAGGCGGCGTCGCGCGCTCAAGCCCAGCGTCCGGCTGCGCATCCAGTCGCCACGCGCTGCTGCGATCTCGGCCAGGTTGGTTTCGATGCCCGCGACCATCAGCAGGTAGCCGGCACCGCGCGTCGCGTCCAGTTCGCTGTGCAGCAGGCGCTCGGCGCGATCGTAGTCGCCGACGGCCGCGAAGGCGTAACCGATCCCGCTGACCAGCGACCAGCGTTCCACGCCCGTGGCGAGGCTGGCCAGGTCCTTCTCGATGCCCTGCAGCTTGATGCGCGCACTTTCGAGGTCGCCGTCGGCGAGATCGGTCTGCACGTCGAGCATGCGTGCCGCCGCGCGCAGTGATGGATTGCCGAGGTTGCGGCAGCGATCGATCTGCGGGCGCGCGGCCACGGTGTCCATCATCGCGAGCAGGATGTCGGCGCGCACGCAGGCGTAGTTCGCCTCGACCACCGCCGGCGGCTTCTGCCTGCCCGCTGCATCGCCATCGCGGAGGTTCTGCAGGGCGTCGCGATAGCGGCCCTCGTGCAGGGTCATCGTCGCGTCCAGCAGGGGGACGAGATAGCCGATGGTGCCGTCGAGCCCGCCGCTGCGCAGGCGTCGGATGCGCGCGCGCGCGCTCGAGATGTTGGCCATGAAGAAGTCCTCGCCCATGAGGTCGAGGTCGACGATGCGCTGGCTGTTCAGGTCGTCGGATCGGTTCGCGGTGTCCTGCGCGCGGCGCAGGTATTCGCGGAAGCGCGCATGGTCGCCGGCACGGTAGAAGCGATAGGCGGTGGTGCGCAATGCTTCGATCTCCAGGCCGACGTTGTGCAGCCTGCGGGCGGTGGCGATCAGGGGTTCCAGGTGTTCCGAGACTTCGGGCCGCTTGTCCAGGCGGATGTTGTCGGCCAGGAATCGCGCGTAGAGCGAGCTGGGCGCCTCGCCTCCGGCGGCGAACGATTCCGCGGCCAGTTCGAACAGTTCCGGCGCCGGCGCGTTGCCCGGTGTCGCGTGGTGCGTACGCGCCAGCATCAGTCGCGCCGATCCGCGTTCGCGGTCCAGGCCGGGCGCCGTCGCGAGGGCCAGCGCCGCCTGCGCGTGACGGCGCGAAGTGGCGGGATCGCCCTTGAGCAGGGTCGCTTCCGAAGAGGCGATCGCCTGGCGGATGCGCACGTCGACCGGCAGCGCGCGCAATGCGTCCGGCGGATGCGTGGCCGCAGCCAGCGCCTCCGCCGGACGACCCACGCGGGTCAGCATCAGGGCACGCATGATCGCGAAGTCGATGCGCCCGGGCCATGTCTTCTCGAGTTCGGCGAACGCTGCGATGGTGTCTTCGCGACGCCCGGGATCCAGGGTCTTGGTCATGGCGTCGAACACGCGTTCGGCATCGTCCGGCAACGGCGTCGAGGCGCGGCGCGATTCGGCGGCCAGTTCGATCGCGCCGGGTACGTCGCCACGACGCCAGTGCAGCTGCGCCAGCAGCCAACGCACGGGGCCGAATGCGGGCGCTGCTCTCGCGGCTGCGTCCGCCTCCCGTTCCGCGCGGGTCCAGTCGTGCTGGCGTGCGGCCTGCATGGCGAGCGCATATCGCCGCGCGGCAACCACATCGCGGGGCAGGGCGGGCCAGGGGGCGTGCGCATGCGTCGGCAGCAGTCGCGTGAGGACCTCCTGCGACAGCGCATCCGCCAGTCGTACGGCGTCCTTCGCGGGGCCGCGCACCTCGAGCGCGGGCGAGGCCGGGCGCGCGGCGCCGGCGATGCGCGCCTGCAGCAGGATCTGGTCGGGTCGTTTCGGGTCGACGCTGGCGCGGATCGTGATGCGCCGCTCGTCCGGCGCGAGGTGCGCGCCGTTGGACGACCCCGGCGGCATCAGGAGCGTCTCCGGCAGCAGTTCCAGCTTGTAGCCCAGCCAGGCCTCGGCCAGCATCGCGGCCCACAGGCCATCCGGGGTGCGTGCATCGACCACGGGCGGCTCGGCGAACAGATGGATGCGCAGCGGCGGCGCGACCTTCCGCGCGGACGCCGCAGTGTCGATGCCTGCCGATGCGTCGGCGCGATCGCGCGGCGACAGCACGGGCAGCGACAGTACCGGCAGTGCGAGGGTCACGACCGCGACGCAGGCCGCCATGACCCCAGCGAGCGTGCGATGCAGCGTGCTCGGCCGTGGGTCGATCGTGCTGGCCGAGGTCGGGTTCGATGCCTCGCCCGTGACTGGGGCGGCGGTGTGCGATGTCGCGCCATCGACCGGGGATGGCGCGTTTGTCCGCGCTGCGGATTCGCCCTCGCTGTCCTCCACGCGGACGGCGTCGGGCGGTTCGAAGACGTAGCCGGTCTTCGAGACGGTACGGAACCACTGCCGCCGTTCCTCGCCGAAGGCCTTGCGCAGCATCCAGATGCCCTGGGTCAGGTTGGCATCCTCGACGATCACGCCATGCCAGACCCGTTCGAACAGCGCGTCGCGCGAATGCACGGTGCCGGGTTCGGACAGGAACACCAGCAGCAGGTCGAACACGCGCTGCGGCAGTTCCTGGCGCACGCCGTCGGGACGCTCGACCCGGCGGTTGGGCAGGTCGATGCGCAGGTCGCCCACGATCAGGCGGGTCGTGTGCTCGGGCCAGGGCTGGGCGTGTGGTCTCGCGCTCGATGTCATCGGTGGTATCGGTTCCTGACGGAGAATCCGGGGCGAGGTTCCGCGAGACGCTTCGGTGGTCGCCGTTGCGTCGGCCGGAGTGATGGTCGATGTCCCCCTGTTGCAGTCCGCCGGCAGAGCCGACGACCGTAGCGCCGACTGTCGACGACGCACGGCGTCCATGTCGGGCGTATACGAATCTAGCGCATCGTCTCGTGCATCGCGAGCCGCAGGCGTATGGATGCGCCCGCGCATGCTGCCTGCGTCGGGCTCGATCGATGGCGCATCGCACGCCCCGCGGTGCATTCGCCTCCGGCATCGCGAGGCGCTGCGAGCGCATGGTGCCCGCAACGACGGACGTTTTTCCCTCTCGCCGCACGCGCTGAGAAAAAAAAGAGATCTCAAAACAGGTCGGGACCCGGTGCCGGGCTGTGTGATGCGTCCACGGAATGCAGGTGGCACTCCAGTCCCGGCCGGACTGGATTCGCGTTCCGGCGTTTGCCCGCGAGGCTGGTTGCGGTGCAAACGTCCCGCTCCATCGCCTCCCCGGGGATGGGGCGGGGCCGCACCCTCCCTCGACGTGAAGCATTCAAGTCTTGCCCCGAGCTGTCATTGTGCCCCGGCCTTGCCGGGGCTCTTTTTTTCCGGCGTCCATTTCCCGGTGCCATCGCCTGGCGCTTTGCCCGATCGAGAGGCCGCCGTCGCGCAGGCCGATGTTGCGTTGCAACAAGATTCGCGTCGCGTTGTCTTCCATCGGACGCCTTTCCTGCGACAACGGGCACATTGTCCTGTCGCTGCACGCATTTCCTCGACAGGGTGTTGGTCCTGCCGCGACGCAATGGGCCTGCTATTGACCTGCCTTGTCCGTTCCGTTTACGTTCCGGATGGCCGTTGCGACGCTTCGCAGCGCAACGGACACGACAACGAAACACGGCGACTCCCTCGCTCGCATCCGACGCCCATCGGGCCACCGATGGCGCATCGGCTGTTTTGCGTGAGCATCGCCATCATCCGGTCGGGACATACACATGCGGCAGGACGCCGACGACGACAGGATGATGCACACTCTTGATTGCTTTGCTGACCTGACCTTCTCCTCCGGGGCTCTTCCATTGATGCGTTCCACCTTCCGCGCTCCCTGTCGCGCGCTCGCTTCGTTTGCGTTGCTGTCGATCGCCATCGGCCAGGCGCTCGCCGCCGAATCCAGCCCTTGTCCCGAACGTGACGCCTCCTGCCTGGATACCATCCAGGTCACCGCCACCAAGCGCCCCGAATCGACCCTGCATGTCCCGGCCGCCACGACGATCGTGGGAGGCGAGCGCCTGCGCGAGACCGCGCCGCAGACCCCGATGGATGCGCTGCACGGTGAGGTCGGCACCTTCGTCCAGCAGACCACGCCGGGGCAGGGCGTGATCATCGTCCGTGGCCTGAAGGGCTCGGAAGTGCTGCATCTGGTCGACGGCTTCCGCCTGAACAATTCGATCTTCCGCAACGCGCCGAACCAGTACATCGCCCTGGTCGATGGCCAGAGCCTGGATCGCATCGAAGTCGTGCGCGGTCCGTCGAGCACGCTGTACGGCGGCGACGCGATGGGCGGCGTGGTGCAGATGCTCACGCCCGAAGTGCGTTTCGACGGACAGGACTGGCAGTGGAATGGTCGCCTGCGCGCCATCGCCGCCAGTGCCGACGATTCGCTGATCGGCCGCGCGCAGATCGCCGGCGGTCGCGAAGGCATGGGCTTCTCGCTGGGCGTGACGTCGCAGGAGGTCAACGACCTGCGTTCGGGCGACGGCCGCGAGCGTGCCTTCACCGGTTTCACCCAGCGCAGCGCGGATTTCCGCTGGCAGTTCGACGTGGCCCCGGGCCATGAACTGATGTTCGCGCTGCAGTATTCGGAACAGCCGCGCACGCCGCGCCACGATGCGCTGGTGCCGGGCTTCGGCCAGGTCAATCCGGAAAACGCGACCTTCTTCTTCGAGCCGCAGGCGCGTCGTTTCGCGCAGCTGCGCTGGCGCATCGACAAGGCCAACGCCCTGTTCGACAGCGGTGAACTGCACCTGGGCCGGCAGATCGTGGTCGACGACCGTCGCCTGCGCGACTTCGGCACCGTCAACGAAGACCGCGAGCGCAACCGCGCCACGACCAGCGGCGTGTCCGGCCAGTTCGGCAAGGATGTCGGCGAGCGGCACCATGTGAGCTACGGTTTCGAGTTCTACCGCGACGAGGTCGAATCCTCGAAGACGCGGCGCAACATCAGCACAGGCGCCACCAGCGTGCGCGCGCCGCGTTTCCCGGACGGCTCGCGCATGGACGGCTGGGCCGTCTACGCGGCCGACGACTGGAAGGTCGGCAAGTTCGACTTCAACTACGGCGCGCGCTACAGCCGCTACGACATCGAAGTGCCCGGCAGCGGCAGCGTGCCCGGCGTGTCGCTGTCGCCGGACGATCTCACCGGCAACCTCGGCATCGCGTACGTGCTGTCGGAAGACACGCGCCTGGTGATGAACATCGGTCGCGGTTTCCGCGCGCCGAACATCTTCGACCTCGGCGTGTTCGGTCCGCGTCCGGGCAACCGCTTCAGCTCGCCGAACCCGAACCTGACGCCGGAATACGTCACCTCCATCGACGCCGGCGTGAAGTTCGGCGGCGAGCGCCTGAGCGGCGAAGTCATCGCCTTCCGGATGAACTACCGCGACAAGATCACTTCCGTGCTTACCGGCAACACCGTCGGCACCGCGCTTGAAGTGCAGAACCGCAACGTCGCACGCCTGCAGCTGTGGGGCGTGGAAGCCGGCGCGCGGTATCGCCTGCCGTCGCCGGACATGGAGCTGTACGCCACCGCGACCTGGACGCGCGGCGAAGAGGATGTCGACACCGGCGGCACCATGCCGGCCGACCGCATTCCACCGCTGTACGGCAAGGTCGGCGCGCGCTGGCAGGTCCGCGAATCCCTGGGCGTCGAGACCTACGTGCTCTACGCCAGCGAGCAGGATCGCCTGAGCTCGCGCGATCGCATCGATCCACGCATCAATCCCAACGGCACCGGTGGCTGGGGCACCGTCAACGCGCGCGTCTCGTGGAAGGCGAGCGATCGCTTCCAACTGGCGCTGCGTGCCGAGAACCTGGGCGACAAGCATTACCGCGAGCACGGATCGGGTCTCGACGAACCGGGCCGCAATTTCATCCTGACCGCCGATTACAGCTTCTGATCGGTTCCGCACGACATGCGGCTGGACGACGCAGTCCCCGCCATGCGGTCCGGTTGCGGAGTCGATGGTCCAGGAAGCCAGATCAGAAGATACGAGGAGTTCCAATGATGCGATGCGCCGTGCTTCCGCTGTTGTCGATGATGCTGCTGGCCGCAGGGGCGCCGCATGCGCGTGCGCAGGACGGCAGCGCACCCGTGCAGGAGGGCGCCGAAGCGCAGATGGCGGAACCCATCCGGCAGGACCAGAGCTTCAAGCTGTCTGCGGGCGTGCCGATCGCGGTGGTCAATCCCTACGGCAGCGTGTTCATGCGCTTCGGCGGCTACGAGCATCAGCTCGATATCCGCTCGACGATCCAGCAGCCCGAGGGTGCGGCGACGTTCGGTTTCGCGCCGGCCGTGCGCGATGGCCGCTTCGTGGTCGCGCCCACGCTGCCCGCAGGCGTCGCCCTCGCGCAAGGCCAGCGCATCGACCTGGTGCTGTACGTGCCGCAGGGCCACGCGCTCTCGGTCGATGCGGCGATCGGTGACATCGAGGCCCGCGGCCTGCGCAGCGACATCGACCTGAAGACCGGGCCGGGCCGCATCCAGGTCATCGGCACGCAGGGCACCGTGCAGGCGCAGAGCGACGAAGGCCGGATCGAGGTGTCGCTGCAGGACGGCGCGCGCGCGGGCTCGCTGCAGCGTTTCACCAGTCGCACCGGCAGCGTCACCCTCAATGTCGGCGACAGGCTCGACGCCGAAGTGACCCTGTCCACGTCGCACCAGTTCGCGACCGATTATTCCCTCACAGTCCGTCATCTCGATGGACAGGAACCGAACAAGACCGCGACCGCCATCGTCGGCCAGCCGAAGGCCGGCGACCAGAAGGCGCGGATCGAAATGCGGAGTCTGCTGAACGAGCTGCGCCTGCAACGGCGCGGCGTGTTCATCGACCCCGAATAAGAAGGCCCGCCGACGCCTCGCACATGGGCTGGATGCCCTGGATGCGAAGCGCGAGCGCGTGCTTGCTGTTGCTGTGTCGTCACACGATCGATTGTTCCAGGCGTTGCCCGTTGCACGGCCGGTGGGATGGCCGTGTTGCACACACACAAGACGAAATCGAGGACTCAGACATGAAATCAGCGATGATCAAGGGGGCCAAGGCCGCCGTGCTGATGCTGCTGTTGCCGTGCGCGGCGATGGCGGCACAGCCGTCCGGCGGCAAGGCCAATCCGGGGAGGCCGCAGATCGGCCAGCCGGTCTCGGCGCACAATATCGCAGTCGACCTGCGCAATCTGCCCAAGGCCAAGCCGTGGACGCCCGGCATGGGCATCCGCGAGGCGCACCGCCGCCAGTACACGCCGATCGGCAGCAAGCTGCCGCATGCGCCGGCCGACAAGCCGACCGCTCGCGACCGCCTGCCCGAACTGCAGACGCTGTGGGACAAGAGCCCGCGTGCGCGCAGCCTGAAGGGCAATGTCGCCGCGCGCAGCCGCGTCAGCATCAACAACCCGAACACCGGCGTGAGCCCGGGTGATCCGGTCGTCGAAGTCGGTGCGAACCACGTGATCTACGCCGTCAACAGCGGCGGCAGCGGCACCTACTTCAACGTCTACAACAAGTCCGGCACACTGGTGTCCGGTCCGACCACCTTCGGCTCGCTCGCGCCCGCAGGCAACTCCTGCACCAGCGATCGCGGCGACCCGCTGCTGCACTACGATCGCCAGGCCGGCCGCTGGTTCATGCTGACCATGGACGACACCGGTCTGTGCACCTTCGTGTCGAAGACCTCCGATCCGGTGAGCGGCGGCTGGTGGTTCTACCGCTACGCCACCCCGGTGCTGCCGGATTACCCGCATTGCGGCGTGTGGAACGACGCCTACGTGTGCGGCACCAACGAAGGCAGCCAGGCCGGCACCGAGATCTACGCCTTCGACCGCGCCAACATGCTCAACGGCGCCACCGCCCGTCCGGCCCAGCGCTTCAGCAGCGTGGCCAACCTGGCGGGTTACGGCTTCCAGATCATGACGCCGTCGACCTTCTACGGCACCACCGCGGCGCCGTCGGGCCGCAAGCAGGTCCTCGCCCGTCACAACGACGACGAAGCCCATGCCGGCGCCAGCGCCAACGGCAGCCAGGACTTCATCGAGCTGTACGAGCTGAACATCGACTGGAACACGCCGGCGAACAGCGGCATCACCACGCTGCCGCGCGTCGCGATCACCGAGTTCAACAGCTGGTTCCGCGACTACAGCACCTTCGCCACCGTGCCGCAGCCGGGTTCCACCTCGCGCCTCGACCCGATCCGCGAAGTGCTGCTCAACCAGCTCGTCTACCGCAACATGGGCACCCATGAAGCGCTGGTCGGCACGCTCGCGACCAACCAGGATCCGGCCCGCAGCGGCACCGTGGTCGACTCCGGCGTGCGCTGGTTCGAGCTGCGCCGCGTCGGCAGCGGTAACTGGACCCTGCACCAGGAAGGCACGTTCAGCCCGGGCGACAGCAGCACCCATCACCTGATGGGCACGATCGCCATGGACAAGTTCGGCAACATCGGCATGGGCTACAACGTCACCAAGACGACCACGCCGACCAAGTTCGCCACGCTGGGCTACACCGGTCGCACCGCCGCCGATCCGGCCGGCGTGATGTCGCTGGGCGAGAACGAAGTCGCCGTCGGCGCTGCCGTCGAGACCTCGGGCCGCTGGGGCGACTACTACCAGATGACCGTGGATCCGGTCGACGATTGCACCTTCTGGTTCGTCGGCATGTATCGCCCGTCGGGCAGCTGGCAGACGCGCATCGCCGACTTCAAGTTCCCGGCCTGCACCGGCGGTGGCGGCACCACGTACTCGATCTCCGGCACCATCGCCACCAGCGGCGGCACCGGCATCAGCGGCGTCAGCGTCAGCAACGGCAGCACCTCGGTCACGACGAATGCCAGCGGCCAGTACACGTTCTCCGGCCTGGCCAACGGCACCTACACCCTGACCCCGTCGCTGAGCGGCTACACCTTCTCGCCGACCAGCCTCGCGGTCACGGTCAACGGCGCGAACGTCACCGGCCAGAACTTCACCGGCACCGCGTCGGCCACCACGTTCTCGGTGTCCGGCACGATCTCCAACAGCGGCGGCACCGGCATCAGCGGCGTCAGCGTCAGCAACGGCAGCACCTCGGTCACGACGAACGCCAGCGGCCAGTTCACGTTCTCGAACCTCGCGAACGGCACCTACACGCTGACCCCGTCGCTGAGCGGCTACACCTTCTCGCCGGCCACGCGCAGCGTCACCGTCAGCGGTGCGAACGTCACCGGCCAGAACTTCACCGGCACCGCCACCAGCGGCGGCACCACCCTGACCAAGGGCGTGCCCGTCACCGGCCTCGGTGCCAGCACCGGCAACTCGCTGAACTACACGATGGTCGTGCCCGCGGGCGCCACCAACCTGACGTTCACGATGTCCGGCGGCACCGGTGATGCCGACCTGTACGTGAAGTTCGGCAGCGCGCCGACCGACACCGTGTACGACTGCCGTCCGTACCTCGGCGGCAATGCCGAGACCTGCACCATCGCCGCGCCGCAGGCCGGCACGTACTACGTCCGCGTCAAGGCGTACTCGACCTTCTCGGGCGTGAGCCTGGTCGGCGACTACTCCACCGGCGGCGGTGGCAGCGTGCAGACCTACACCAATGGCACGGATGTCGCGATCAGCGACAACGCCACGGTGCAGAGCACGATCACGGTGTCCGGTCGCAGCGGCAACGCCCCGACCAGCACGCCGGTCGCGGTCGCGATCGTCCACACCTACATCGGCGACCTGAAGGTCGACCTGATCGCGCCGGACGGTTCGGTGTACGTGCTGCACAACCGCACCGGCGGTTCGGCCGACAACATCAACCAGACCTACACGGTCAACCTCTCCAGCGAGCCGCTCAACGGCACCTGGACGCTCCGCGTGAACGACAACGCCGGTGGCGACACCGGTCGCATCGACAGCTGGAGCATCACCTTCTGATCAGGAAGGCGATTGGATGAAGAGGCCCGGAAGGAACCGGGCCGAACCTGGAGCCCCGACGCGAGTCGGGGCTCTTTTTTTGGCCTGCCCTTTTTCGAAGGGCGATCGTGTCCCGCGCCGATGTCCCGAAAAGGATTCGCGCAGAACGATGCTGCCGTGCGTCAACACCGTATGCCGGATACGGTAGCCGTTGAAGATCGTGCGAACCGTGTAGGCCAATCGCCAACAGTGTCGGGTCGATTCCCGGGGCGCACGGATGCCGGTCTCCATGCAGACCGCCATGCAGACCTGCACGCAGGCATCGAATGCGTTGTCCGTGATGCGAATCGGCAATGACTGCGGAAGTGTGATCCCAATCGCTTGCCGCGACCGGCGCGGCTGCTAGCGTGGATTCGCCGCATCGGCGTCCGATGCGGTGAACCAGCGCTGCGGGTCCGGCAAGGATGCCCCAGAGGCGCCTGCCGTCCGGGCGATGTCCGGCGACAAGCCAATCACAAGGAATCACAAGGAGTGATGTCAGTGAAAACATTGAGTGCCGCTTTGCTGTTGCTTCTCGGGGTGACCGTGTCCGCACACGCGGCGGATACGCTGCATCGACCCGCCTCCTCCGGGCACGCGATCCGTTCCATCGATCGCGTCGACGTGCGCAGGATGCCCGCCGTCGATCTCGTCCGCCTGAACGCCGAGGATCGCCAGCGCGATCGTCTTGGCCTGCCGGTCCGCTTCGCTGCGCCGATCAAGGTGAACTACACCACGGCCAACACCGGGACCTGGGAAACGCTGGACGATGACCATCTCGTCTGGCGCATGCGCGTGTCCTCCCCGGGCGCGCTGTCGCTCAACTTCGGTTTCACCGAATTCCGCATGCCCGTCGGCGGCCGCCTGATGGTCTATCCGGTGTCGGATGCACGTGCCGCCAGCGCCGCCCCGGTGCGCACCTACACCGACGCCGACAACGAAAGCCATGGCCAGCTGTGGACCCCGATCGTCGACGGCGACGAGGCCGTGATCGAAGTGGTCGTGCCGCGCGCGATGAAGGACCAGCTGAAGCTGCGCCTGACCCAGGTTGGCCACGACTACGCCGGCTTCCGCAACATCGCGGCCGGTCGTCGTTCGGTGTTCCAGACCCGCGGCACTTCCGGCAGCTGCAACACCGACGTGGTCTGCCCGGCCGGCGATGCGTGGCGCGACCAGATCCGCGCGGTCGCGGCGTATTCCACCGGCGGCAGCATCTTCTGCACCGGTTCGCTGGTGAACAACACCGCGAACGACCGCAAGATGTACTTCCTCACCGCCAACCACTGCGGCCTGAGCAGCTCCAACGCCGCGTCGCTGGTGACCTACTGGAACTACCAGAACTCCACCTGCCGCGTGCCGGGCAGCACCGCCAGCGGCCAGAACGGCAACGGTTCGCTCGCCCAGTCGCTGACCGGCGCCTTCTTCCGCGCCAGCAACGCCACCAGCGATTTCGCCCTGCTCGAACTCGATGATCCGGCGCCGGCGGCCTACAACGTCTACTGGGCCGGCTGGGATCGTCGCAGCGTCGAATTCCCCGGCTCGACCGGCATCCATCACCCGAACGGCGGCGAGAAGCGCATCACGCACTCGACCACGGCCACGCGCACGGTCGCCTATGGCGGCGGCACCGGCACCACCCACGTGGAAGCGTCCTGGGCCGGCGGCATCTCGGTGACCGAACCGGGTTCCTCAGGCTCCCCGCTGTACAGCCCGGACAAGCGCGTGATCGGCCAGCTGCACGGCGGTCCGTCGTACTGCGGCGCGCCCGCAGCGTCGATGAAGGACTACTACGGTCGCGTCTCGGTGTCCTGGGCCGGCGGCGGCACCAACAGCACGCGCCTGAGCAACTGGCTCGACGCGGGCAACACCGGTGCGACCACGCTCGACGGCATCGGCGGCAGCACCACGCCGACGTACTCGATCTCCGGCACCATCACCACCAGTGCCGGCGCCGGCATCGCGAACGTCATCGTCAGCACCGGTTCGGCCAGCGCCACGACCAACAGCAGCGGCGCCTACACGCTGAGCGGCCTGTCGAACGGCACCTACACGCTGACGCCGTCGCTGAGTGGCTATACCTTCTCGCCGACCAGCCGCAGCGTCACCGTGAACAGCGCCAACGTCACCGGCCAGAACTTCACCGGCTCGGGCCCCGTCGGCGTGCAGACGTACAGCAACGGCACCGACTACGCGATCAACGACAATGCCACGGTCAGCAGCCCGATCGCGGTGAGCGGTCGCACCGGCAATGGCCAGGCCAGCACGCCGGTCGCGGTGAACATCATCCACACATATCGCGGTGACCTGGTGGTCGACCTCGTGGCGCCGGATGGTTCGGTGTACAACCTGCTGAACCGTTCGGGCGGCAGCGCGGACAACGTCAACCAGACGTTCAACGTGAACCTCTCGGGCGAAGCGCTGAACGGCACGTGGAACCTCCGCGTGCGCGACGCCGCGACGGCCGACACCGGCCGCATCGACAGCTGGAGCATCACGTTCTGACGCCAGACTGATGGCGTGAGCCATCGCGTCATGCGTGCAGGAGGGGGCGGTCGGTCCTGCCGGCCGCCCTCTGTCCTGCCTGCGCTCCGCTTGCACGCGGCAGCGCCTCTTCCGACAGGCGGCATGCGGCCTCCGTGATGGACGCCGCAGGGCTGCAAGGGGCTGTCGGACACGATGCCTTTCGCGGACACGATCGTCCGCCTTTCGCCGGCACTGCCGGCTTCACAGGGAGAGAGAACGCAATGAAGCACCATCTGACCGCCGTCGGCCTCGCACTGCTGTGCGTGGCGCCGGTTTTCGACAGCATCGCCGCCGATCCTGCCACCGGCGCGTTAGACGCATCGTCCGGACAGGACCAGGCCCACATCCGCGCGCACAGCGAAGCCGAACTGGCGTCGATGCGCCTGGAGCGCGACCCCGATGCCCGCGTCTACATCGTGATGTCGCGCGATACGCACGCCGGCATGACCGATCTCGTCGCGCGGGGGCGCGCGATGCGCGACAGCATCGGCAACCCGCTGGTCGTCGCGGAGATCCGGGCGCACCAGCTCAGCCGTGTCACCGAACGCGTGCATCTGCGCGAGCGCCGCTGCGGCGGCTATTTCGCGTTCCCGACGCGCGAACAGGCCGAAGCCTTCGTGCGCTCGGACCGCTCCGCCGAGGTGGTGTCGGGGCGCGCCACGGCCCGCGTCGCCTACACCATCGACAACCAGACCACGGTCTCGCCGTGGCTGGACCAGGTGCAGCACACCAACATCTACAACACCATCAACCACCTGCAGACCTACCAGAACCGCTACTACGCCAGCAGCTACGGCAAGACCGCGGCGGAGTGGATCCGCACCACCTGGCAGGGACTCGCCGGCACGCGCAGCGACGTGACCTCCGAACTGTTCGCCTGCAGCAACTGCTCCACGCAGCCATCGGTGATCCTGACCATCCGCGGCAACGAGCTGCCGAACGAGATCGTGGTGCTCGGCGCGCATCTGGATTCGATCAACGGCAGCGCAGGCGGCAGCACCTCGCAGCGCGCGCCGGGCGCGGACGACGACGCCTCCGGCATCGCCACGCTGACCGAAGTGCTGCGCATCGCGATGGCCAATGGCTGGAAACCGAAGCGCACGGTGAAGTTCATGGGCTATGCGGCCGAGGAAGTCGGCCTGCGCGGCTCCAACGCGATCGCCCAGGCGCACAAGAACGCGGGCGCCAATGTCATCGGCGTGCTGCAGATGGACATGACCAACTGGAAGTCGGCCACGTCGACGATCGACATGCGCCTGGTCTCGGACTATTCCAGTCCGGACACCAAGACCTTCCTGACCAACCTGTTCGACACCTACCTGGCGCCGCGCGGCCTGCGTCGCGGCAGCGACACCTGCGGCTACGCCTGCTCCGACCATGCTTCGTGGACCGCCGCCGGCTATCCGGCCGGCTTCTTCTTCGAAGGCGGCACCGGCGCCACCAGCGGCGGCTATTTCAGCCAGATCCATACCGCCAACGACACCCTGGCGAACATGGGCAACTCCGCGCAGAACAGCGCCAAGTTCGCGCTGATCGGCCTGGCCTTCCTCGGCGAGGCGGCGAAGACGTCCGGTGGCGGTGGCGGCAACGCGGCGCCGGCCGCGAGCTTCACGTCGAGCGTCAGCGGACTGACCGCAAGCTTCACCGACACCTCGACCGACAGCGACGGCAGCATCGCCTCGCGCAGCTGGAACTTCGGCGACGGCACCACGTCCACGGCCACCAACCCCAGCCGCACCTATGCTTCGGCCGGTACCTACACGGTCGCGCTGACCGTCACCGACAACGGCGGCGCCAGCAACACCACGACGCGGACGGTCACCGTCGGCAGCGGCGGCACGCAGACCTACACGAACGGCACCGACATCGCGATCGCCGACAACGCCACGGTGGAGAGCGCGATCGCCGTCTCGGGGCGCACCGGGAACGGATCGACCACCACGCCGGTCGCCGTGAACATCGTCCACACCTACATCGGCGATCTGAAGGTCGACCTGGTGGCGCCGGACGGCTCGATCTACGTGCTGCACAACCGTGCGGGCGGTTCGGCCGACAACATCAGCCAGACCTACACCGTGAACCTGTCGAGCGAGCCGCTCAACGGCACGTGGAAGCTGCGCGTGAACGACAATGCGAGCCAGGATACGGGCCGGATCGACAGCTGGAGCCTGACATTCTGACAAGAATCGTCATGACGATATGTCATGAAGGGCCCTGGCGAATGCCAGGGCCCTTCCGGGTTTTACAGGATGAGGCACGCACGCGGCACGCGGTCTGCAAATCGCGATGCATGTCGTGTTTTCTGCTGCGGAAACCGCGCCTGAACTGCTGCGCGTGAACGATGCGATCGACCTGGCGCGTCCGCACTGATGACCATTCGTCATGTTCTGCTGCGAATCGCTCGCGCACACCAACATCGCTCCGGAAAAATGCTGCAGCGCACATTGATGGCGTCCGGCGCTGTTCCTAAGTTGCGCCACGGATTCGCAGGGGGCGGATCCGGTACACGGGCCGCACAGAACAAGCACGTTCACAACAGCGCGCCCGGGACATCTCGCCGCATCACGCGGTCATCCATTCCGGAGAAGAAAAAAATGTCTTTCGATGTGCATCACAAGGGGCAGGTCAAACCGCTCGTCGCCGCCATGCTGCTGGCGGTTTCGTCCATGGCAGCACCGGCCGCGTTCGCCGGTCAGGCCCATCTCTCGGGCCTGCAGACCGACACGCAGTTCGATCAGTTCATCGTGAAGTACCGTTCGGGTACCGCCGAGCGCAACAGCAGCGCCGCCATCGACCGTGGCCTGCAGCGCGCCACCCAGGGCATCGCCCGGAGCAAGGCCGGCCAGGCCGTCGCCCTCAAGCATTTCCGCCGCATGTCGCTCGGTGCGGACGTGATCCGCGCCAACCGCGCGCTGGGCCGCAGCGATGCCGAAGCGCTGATGCGCCGCATCGCCGCCGACCCGAACGTCGAATACGTCGAAGTCGACGTGCGCATGTATCCGGTGCTGACGCCGAACGACACGCGCTACACCGATCAATGGCACTACTACGGCGCCACCGCCGGCATCAACGCGCCGGCCGCGTGGGACAAGAGCAATGGTTCCGGCATCGTCGTCGCCGTGGTCGATACCGGCCGCACGCCGCACAGCGATCTCGACGCCAACACCGTCGCCGGCTACGACTTCATCACCAACACGTGGACTTCGCGTGATGGCAACGGTCGTGATTCGAACCCGAACGACGAAGGTGACTGGAGTCCGACGGCCAACGAGTGCTATCAGGGCTCACCCACGACGAACAGCAGTTGGCATGGCACCCATGTCGCCGGCACCATCGGCGCGGTCACCAACAACAGCAAGGGCGTCGCTGGCGTCGCCTACGGCGCGAAGATCCAGCACGTGCGCGTGCTCGGTCGCTGCGGCGGCACGCTGTCCGACATCGCCGATGGCGTGACCTGGGCCTCGGGCGGTACGGTCAGCGGCATTCCGGCCAACGCGACCCCGGCGAACATCGTCAACATGAGCCTCGGCGGCGGCGGCGCCTGCTCGACGACCTACCAGAACGCGATCAACGGTGCGGTCGGCCGCGGTACCACGGTCATCGTGGCTGCCGGCAACAGCAACGGCAATGCGGCCAACTTCCAGCCTGCCAGCTGCGCGAACGTGGTCACCATCGGTGCGATCGACAGCGCGGGCAAGCGCTCGGTCTGGAGCACGCAGTACAACCAGCTCTCCAACTACGGCAGCGTCGTCGACCTGTCGGCGCCGGGCTCGAACATCTGGTCGACGCTCAACGCCGGTACGCAGGGGCAGGGCGCCGAAAGCTACGCCTCCTACGGCGGCACCTCGATGGCGACGCCGCACGTCGCCGGCGTGGCCGCGCTCGTGCAGAGCCGCCGCAAGGCCCTCGGCCTGGCGCTGTACAGCCCTTCGCAGCTCGAAACCCTGCTGAAGAACACCGTCCGTCCGTTCCCGCAGACCCCGGACCAGCTGCTCGGCGCCGGCATGCTCAACGCCGATGCCGCAGTGACCGCCGCAGGCAACAGCGGTGGCGGTGGTGGCACGCAGACCTACACCAACAGCGCCGACTACACGATCGCCGACAACGCCACGGTCGAGAGCCCGGTCTCGGTGTCCGGTCGCACCGGCAACGGACCGACCAACGCTTCGGTCGCCGTCGCCATCGTCCACACCTACATCGCCGACCTGAAGGTCGACCTGGTGGCGCCGGACGGTTCTGTGTACGTCCTGCACAACCGCGCAGGTGGTTCGGCCGACAACATCAACCAGACCTACACGGTCAACCTGTCGAGCGAACCGCTGAACGGTACCTGGAAGCTGCGCGTCAACGACAACTACGTCAACGACACCGGCTACATCAACAGCTGGAGCGTCACCTTCTGATCCTTGCGGGTGGCTTCACGCAGCGACCGGCGCAGGCCGGTCGCGTGCGATCGTCAATACCCGGAGCCTCGGCGAAAGCCGAGGCTTTTTCATGTCCGGTCGTTGCGCAGTCCGCTGCAGGACCCGACATGAACTTTCGTCATCAGAACGCTCGATCATGATCCGACAATGCTTCTTCAGTGACGAATTTCTCGAAAATCGGGCGATGCCATGCTGCGATGCGCCTTGCTCGCATGTCGGGGCTTGACTAGTGTTGCGCCACGGAAGCAGGCGGCGCACACCGCCCGAGCACCGGGACGCAGCATCACAACCACGACACAAGCGCGTTCCCGTTCCTGCATTCGTCTTTCGCCATGTCGACCTTTCCGACGCGGCATACAGGACTCATTTCGACTCACTTTCTGAAGGAAGCCTCATGAAACATCGTCATTCCGTTCTCGCGGCCGCCGTTGCCGCCGCTTTCGCCTGCGCCGCCGTGCCAGCTTTCTCCTCCGAACTCCGCACCGTGAAGAATCCCGTCCCGGGCCAGTACATCGTGGTCCTGAAGGGCAACGCCGCCAGCCTGTCCAACGAGCGCAGCAGCCTCTCCCGCGTCTCTGTCGTGGCCCGTGGCATGGCCTCGCAGCATCGCGCGAAACTCGTCCGCAGCTACGAGCGTGCGCTCCGTGGCTTCGTCGTGAAAGCCGACGACAGGGCACTGGCGCGTCTGGTCGCCGATCCGCGCGTGGCCTACGTGAAGGAAGATGGCGTGGTCTCGGTGTCCGCGACCCAGGCCAGTGCGACCTGGGGCCTGGATCGCATCGACCAGCGCGATCTCCCGCTCAATCAGTCCTACACCTACGACACCACGGCGTCCGGCGTGCATGCCTACATCGTCGATACGGGCATCCTGGGCAGCCATGCCGAATTCACTGGGCGCATGGGCAATGGCTATCGTGCCATCGCCGACGATGGCCGCGGTACCAGCGACTGCAACGGCCATGGCACCCACGTCGCCGGCACGGTCGGTGGCAGCACCTACGGCGTCGCAAAGGGCGTGACGCTGCATCCGGTGCGCGTGTTCGGTTGCGGCAGTTCCGGCTCGACTTCTGACGTCATCGCAGGCATCGATTGGGTCACCACCAATCATGTGAAGCCTGCTGTGGCGAACCTGAGCCTCGGCGGCGGTGCCGATGAACTGACGGACACCGCGCTCAACAACATGATCGACGCGGGCGTGGTTGCTGTGGTGGCCGCCGGCAACGATGGCCAGAATGCGTGCAACTATTCGCCTGCTCGAGTGCCGGCCGCGATTACCGTGGGATCGACCAACAGCCAGGATGGTCGCTCGATCTTCTCCGTGGGTTCGTCGAACCACGGCACCTGCCTCGACCTCTTCGCCCCCGGTTCCAGCATCCTCTCTGCCGGTATTTCCAGCACCACGGCGACATCGACGAAGAGCGGCACGTCCATGGCCAGCCCGCACGTGGCCGGTGTCGCTGCCCTGTACCTGGCCAGCAATCCGACGGCGACCCCTGCGCAGGTGACGACCGCGATCATCAACAGCAGCACGCCGAACAAGGTGACCGATGCGAAGACCGGGTCGCCCAATCGCCTCTTGTATTCGCTGTTCGGCGGCACCACGCCGCCGCCGGTCACCTACACCGTCTCCGGCACGGTGACCACCGGCACGGGCGCGGCCCTGTCCGGCGTCACCATCAGTGCCGGCGGTGTGTCGGCGACCACCAGCAGCACGGGTGCCTACACGCTGAGTGGCCTGGCCAATGCCACCTACACGTTGACGCCGTCGCTGAGCGGCTACAGCTTCACGCCGGCCAGTCGCAGCGTGACCGTCAGCGGCGCCAACGTGATCGGGCAAAACTTCACCGGCACCGCAGCCAGCAGTGGCGGCACAGTCGTGCACAACGTCACGCTGCCGTCTGTGTCGTCCGGTAGTTGGTCGCCGACCTATGCCGTGAACATTCCCGCCGGCACTACCCAGCTGGTCGTCAACATCTCCGGTGGTACAGGCGATGCCGATCTGTATGTGCGCCGCGGCGCCACGCCTAGCCTGTCGAGCTGGGATTGCCGCCCGTACAAGGACGGCAACGTCGAGACCTGCACGATCAGCAATCCGGTTGCCGGCAGCACGTACTACATCCGCGTGAATGCCTACCGCAGCTTCTCGGGCGTCAACATGAAGGCGACCCGCACGCCTTGATGGCGTGGCGACATGTTGCCGCCTGCCGATGATCCCGTCGGCACGTTGCGACGCCGCGCGACGCACATGCAGGCGAGGCCCCGGCGAATGCCGGGGCCTCTTGCTGCCAGTCGCGAAACGGGCAGGCTGGGTTCGGCCTGTAGCGATGCCGCGCGCAATCAGGTGCGCGATCCGCCGGATGACATGCCCGGGCTGCTGTTCGCATCCGCCATTCGCTTGCGCATGGCGGGTCGCCGCTCACGTCATCGCGTCCATCGCACATGAAATATCGGATGGTCGGACATGGTCGCGAACCGGTTCCGTTGAATATTTGCGTCGTGCGGCCACTGGACGCGATGCCGGCGCGAAGCGAGTCGATGCGAAAAATGTGCTTTCCGTCTTTGTTTCAATTGAAACCAAATCGATGCTGCAATGCAGCACGCGCCGCATCGGGCGATTTGCAGCATGCTGCACTGCGAAAAAATCAACGCGTCGCATTTTTTCCGGGATATTGATTCCAGTTCCGGAGTGGTCTACGTTCCTTCGGCGCTTGTGGATGCGGACATCGCGTGGGGCACACATGGCGATCCGCTGGGGGAAGGCAGTGCCTTCATCCGCAATGCGCACGTTGCGCAGGCCAACGGTCTGCGCAGGTTCCATACAACATCAATAGAACGTCCTGATAAGGAGCGCTTGTGAACCACCGTCTTTCCATGCTGTCCGCCGCGATCGGCGCCACCCTCGTCTGCGCCGCCCTCCCGGCCTCCGCCGGCGAGCTGCGCACCGCGCAGACCCCGGTCCAGGGGCAGTACATCGTCGTGCTGAAGGACAACGCCGCCAGCCTCGCCAATGAGCGCAGCAGCCTGTCCCGCGTTTCCACCGTCGCCAGGGACATGGCCACCAAGCACCGCGCCAAGCTGGTGCGCAGCTACAACAGCGTCCTCCGCGGCTTCGTGGCACGTGCCGATGACAAGGCGCTGGCTCGCCTGATCGCCGACCCGCGCGTCGCCTACGTCGAGGAAGACGGCATCGTCACCGCCTCGGCCACGCAGACCGGCGCCACCTGGGGCATCGATCGCACCGACCAGCGCGACCTGCCGCTCAACCAGAGCTACACCTACAACACCACCGCGTCGGGCGTGCACGCCTACATCATCGACACCGGCGTGCTGCTCAGCCACAGCCAGTTCACCGGTCGCATGGGCAACGGCTTCGACGCCGTGACCAGCGGCGGCAACGCCAACGACTGCAACGGCCATGGCACGCACGTCGCCGGCACCGTCGGCGGCACCACCCACGGCATCGCCAAGGGCGTGACCATCCATCCAGTCCGCGTGCTGGGCTGCACCGGCTCGGGCACCAACTCCGGCGTGATCGCGGGCATGGACTGGGTCGCGAACAACCACATCAAGCCGGCCGTGGCGAACATGAGCCTCGGTGGCGGCGCCTCGCAGGCGACCGACGACGCCGTCGCGCGCATGGTCAACGCCGGCGTGACCGTGGCCGTGGCTGCGGGCAACGACAATTCGAACGCCTGCAACTACTCGCCGGCCCGCGCGGCTTCGGCGATCACCGTCGGTTCGACCACGAACACCGACGCGCGTTCGTCGTTCTCGAACTACGGCACCTGCCTGGACATCTTCGCCCCGGGTTCGAGCATCACCTCGGCCTGGTACACCAGCAGCACCGCGACCAACACCATCAGCGGCACCTCGATGGCGTCGCCGCACGTGGCCGGCGTGGCCGCGCTGTACCTCGCCAGCAACCCGTCGGCAACCCCGGCGCAGGTGACCTCGGCGATCATCAACGCGTCGACCCCGAACAAGGTGACCGGTGCCCAGACGGGTTCGCCGAACCGTCTGCTGTACTCGCTGTTCGGCGGAACCACGCCGCCGCCGCCGGGCGACACGGTCGTGCACAACGTCAACCTGCCGACGGTCTCGACCGGCAACTGGTCGTCGATCTACACCGTGGCCATCCCGGCCGGCACGACCAAGCTGGTCGTCAACATCTCCGGCGGCACCGGCGATGCCGACCTGTACGTCCGTGCAGGCGCTGCGCCGACCACCAGCAGCTACACCTGCCGTCCGTACTTGAGCGCCAACACCGAGACCTGCACGATCAACAACCCGACCGCCGGCACCACGTACTACATCGGCGTGCGCGCCTACAGCACCTACTCGGGCGTGAACATGAAGGCGACCCGCACGCCCTGATCGGGCGCTGCGACTCGGTCAATGCGCCGAGGCTTCCTGTTCCAACCCGCGATGCGGATCCTGGCTCTTCTTCGTGTTCGCATCGTTGCAATTCGGACCCCGGCGCAAGCCGGGGTTTTTTTTCAGGCGCGATCCCTGTTTTTGCGGCCTTCGTTCGCGCTGCACGGATCGTGTCGTGAGTGTCCCGTGTGACGCGCTTCGCATCGCACGCATTCATTCGCGCCGGGTGTTGCGAAATTCGAACACCTGTCGTCAGACGTATGGCCTTGATTCATTCGCCGAACTGCACTAGGTTTGAAGCGTGGTCGCAGGCATGGAGCGCCTGTATTCAAGGGGGAATCCATCAGCGCTCCGTCGTCGCGGATTTCGCGTCGCGACGCGACCGCGCCACCCGTGCCGACATCATTTCCGCACGGGTCCGGAAGTATCCAACCATAACGATATGAAGGAGCGATCGTGAACTACAGAAACTCCGTGCTCTCGCTTGCCGTCGTCGCGACCCTGTCGTGCGCGGCACTTCCCGCGTTCGCCGGCGAGCTGCGTGCCGCCAGCAACCCGATCCAGGGGCAGTACATCGTCGTGCTGAAGGACAACGCCGCCAGCCTCGCCAACGAGCGCAGCAGCCTGTCCCGCGTGTCCGTCGTCGCCAGGGACATGGCCGCAAAGCACCGGGCCAAGCTGGTGCGCAGCTACGACCGCGTCCTCCGCGGCTTCGTGGCGCGCGCCGACGACAAGGCGCTGGCCCGCCTGCTCGCCGATCCTCGCGTCGCCTACGTCGAGGAAGACGGCATCGTCACCACCTCGGCTACGCAGACCGGCGCCACCTGGGGCATCGACCGCGTCGACCAGCGCAACCTGCCGCTCGACAGTTCGTACACCTACGACACCACCGCGTCGGGCGTGCATGCCTACATCATCGACACCGGCGTGCTGCTCAGCCACAGCCAGTTCACCGGCCGCATGGGCAACGGCTTCGACGCCGTGACCACCGGCGGCAACGCCAACGACTGCCATGGCCACGGCACGCACGTCGCCGGCACCGTGGGCGGTACCACCTACGGCGTGGCCAAGGGCGTGACCATCCATCCGGTCCGCGTGCTGAGCTGCAGCGGCTCCGGTTCGAATTCCGGCGTGATCGCGGGCATGGACTGGGTCGCGAACAACCACATCAAGCCGGCCGTGGCGAACATGAGCCTCGGCGGCGGCGCCTCGCAGGCGACCGACGATGCCGTGACCCGCATGCACAATGCCGGTGTCACCGTGGTAGTCGCCGCCGGCAACGACAACGGCGATGCCTGCCTCAAGTCGCCGGCGCGTGCGCCCCTGGCCGTCACCGTCGGCTCGACCACGAACACCGATGCGCGTTCGTCGTTCTCGAACTACGGCACCTGCCTGGACATCTACGCCCCGGGTTCGTCGATCACCTCGGCCTGGTACACCAGCACCACCGCGACGAACACCATCAGCGGCACCTCGATGGCGTCGCCGCACGTGGCCGGCGTGGCCGCGCTGTACCTCGCCAGCAACCCGTCGGCGACCCCGGCCCAGGTGGCCACCGCGCTCGCCAACAACGCGACGCCGAACAAGGTGACCGATGCCAAGCCGGGTTCGCCGAACCTGCTGCTGTACTCGCTGTTCGGTGCAGGCACGCCGACGTACTCGATCTCCGGCACCGTCACCACCAGCACGGGCGCCGCCCTGTCCGGCGTGACCGTCAGCGCCGGCTCGACCAGCGCCACGACGAACAGCAGCGGCGCGTACACGCTGAGCGGCCTGTCGAACGGCACCTACACGCTGACGCCGTCGCTGAGCGGCTACACCTTCTCGCCGACGAGCCGCAGCGTCACCGTGAACAGCGCCAACGTCACGGGCCAGGACTTCACCGGCACCGGTTCGGGTGGTGGCGGCGTGCAGACCTACAGCAACGGCACCGACTACACGATCAACGACAATGCCACGGTCAGCAGCCCGATCGCGGTGAGCGGTCGTACGGGCAATGGCCAGGCCAGCACGCCGGTCGCGGTGAACATCATCCACACCTATCGCGGTGACCTGGTGGTCGACCTCGTGGCGCCGGATGGTTCGGTGTACAACCTGCTGAACCGTTCGGGCGGCAGCGCGGACAACGTCAACCAGACGTTCAACGTGAACCTGTCGGGCGAAGCGCTGAACGGCACGTGGAACCTCCGCGTCCGCGACGCGGCCAGCCTCGACACCGGCCGCATCGACAGCTGGAGCATCACGTTCTGATCCAACCGGCCTGACTTGCGCAAGCCGACCCGACGCCTCCCGCTCCGGCGGGAGGCGTCTTCGTCTGGCGGTCCGTCATCGTTGCTGCGCATGGCAGGGAAGGGCGGATGGCACGTCGGATGGCACGGGCGGCAGGTCGAGGCCGGCGGTATGATCCGCGCGTACGTCGCAGGATCCTGTCATGCCCATGCCGAACATCGCCGTCGTCCTCGTGTCCGCTGTCGTGCTGGGGCTCGCTTCCGCCTCTGCATTCGCGACAGATCAGGCCCATGACCCGGCCGTCGCGGCCCATGCGCGCGGGCATGCCGCCGATGCCCTGGCCTCGCTGCAGCTGGAACACGACCCTCTGGCGCGGGTCTACATCGTCATGTCCCGGGCTTCGCATGCGCACATGCCCGACCTGGTGCGCAGCGCGACGCCGAAGATGGACCGGCAGGGCAATCGCCTGGTGCTGGCCGAGATCCGCGCACACCAGCTCAGCCGGATCACCGAACGCATCCACCAGCGCGAGCGCCGCTGCGGGGGATACTTCGCATTCTCCACCCGCGCCCAGGCCGAAGCCTTCCTCCGCAACGACCGCTCGCGCCCGCCGCTGTCGCGCAAGAGCCCGGCGATGATGGTCGAGTACAGCATCGACAGCCAGGCCACGGTCTCGCCCTGGCTCGACCAGGTGCAGCACACCAACCTCTACAACACCATCAACCACCTGCAGACCTACCAGAACCGCTACTACGCCAGCAGCTACGGCCGCGATGCCGCGCTGTGGCTGCAGGGCACCTGGCTGGGCCTCGCCACCGGGCGCAGCGACGTCACCTCCGAGCTGTTCTCCTGCGGCAACTGCTCGACGCAGCCCTCGGTGATCCTGACGATCCGCGGCAACGAACTGCCGAACGAAGTGGTGGTGCTCGGCGCGCACCTGGATTCGATCAACGTCAGTGGTGGCGGCAGCACGAGCCAGCGCGCGCCCGGCGCGGACGACGATGCTTCCGGCATTGCCACGCTCACCGAAGTGCTGCGCATCGCGATGGCCAGCGGCTGGAAGCCCAGGCGCACCGTGAAGTTCATCGGCTACGCCGCCGAGGAAGTCGGCCTGCGCGGCTCGAACGCCATCGCGCAGGCCTACAGGCGCAGCAACGTGAACGTGGTCGCGGCCCTGCAGCTGGACATGACCAACTACAAATCCGGCTCGGGGCCGGACATGCGCCTGGTCACCGATTTCTCCGATCCGCACATGCAGCGTTTCCTGACCGACCTGTTCGATGTCTACCTCGCGCCGCGCGGACTCACGCGCGGCACCGACACCTGCGGCTACGCCTGCTCCGATCATGCTTCGTGGACCGCCGCCGGTTATCCATCCGGCTTCTTCTTCGAAGCCGGCACCGCCGACGGCAACATGTTCTCCGCGATCCACACCACCGGCGACACGCTCGCCAACATGGGCAATTCTGCGCAGAACAGCGCCAAGTTCGCGCAGCTGGGCCTGGCCTTCCTCGGCGAAGCGGCGAAGACCAGCGTGTCCGCGAAGACAGGCCGCAGGCGCTGAGCGCGCCGGACCGCACGGGTCCGGCCTTGTCTGCCCGCGGGACCCGACGCGATGTCCGGTCATCCGCGCCTGTGCCGACTTTGCGCATTCGCTTGCTGCGGCGCACAACGTGTTGCCCTGCGACTTCAATCGGAACAAGGGCTTGTCTCCGATCGCCAGGTCACTTGAGGATGCGCGGCGCGCCTGTGTTGACGCCCGATCGCTGCGACCGATAGCGTCGCCGGATCACCTGTTCCGAGGAGGGGACCCGGACAGGTGGCCCGCGCTTCGAAGGCGCGAGGCGACAGGGGAGGCACGCGCAGCGCACTGCCGGCCGAACGAAGATGCATCGAAGAGTGCGTCGTGACAGCACACGCCCGGCACGATCCGGGAACGAATCTTTCAGGACATTCCAAGGGGTTTTTGAATGAAGTCAGCGTTCTTTCCGACGGCTGCCGCAGCCGTCCTGTCGCTCCTGTTGCCCTGCGCCGCGATCGCGGCACAGCCGGGTGCGGCACAGGTCAAGACCATCCGGCCGCAGGTCGGCAGCCCGGTGTCGGCCCAGAGCATCGGCGTCGATGTCCGCAACCTGCCGCGCGCGAAGGAATGGCGTCCGGGCATGGCGATCCGCGAAGCGCATCGCCGCCAGTACACGCCGATCGGCACGAAGCTGCCGCACGCGCCGGAGAACAAGGCGGTCGCGCGCGATCGACTGAACGAGCTGCAGGCGATCTACGACCGCGCAGCGCCCAAGGCCGCGCGTGCCAAGGTCTCCGGTGGCCGCGTCAGCATCAACAATCCGAACACCGGCGTGAGCCCGGGTGATCCGGTCGTCGAAGTCGGCACCAACCACGTGATCTACGCCGTGAACAGCGGCGGCAGCGGCACCTACTTCAAGATCTACGACAAGGCCGGCAATCTCGTCGCCGGTCCCACCACCTTCGGTTCGCTGGCCCCGGCCGGCAATGCCTGCACCGCCGATCGCGGCGACCCGCTGGTCCACTTCGATCGCCAGGCCGGTCGCTGGTTCTTCCTGACCATGGACGACGGCGGCGTCTGCACCTTCGTGTCGAAGACCTCCGATCCGGTCAGCGGCGGCTGGTGGTTCTACCGCTACGCCACGCAGGCTTTCCCGGATTACCCGCATTGCGGCATCTGGAACAACGCCTACGTCTGCTCGACCAACGAAGGCAGCGTGGCCGGCGCCGACGTGTATGCATTCGACCGCGCCAGCATGCTGACCGGCGCCACCGCGCGTCCGGCCCAGCGTTTCAGCAGCGTGCCCACGCTGCCGGGCTACGGCTTCCAGATCCTCACCCCGTCGACCTTCTACGGCACGACCGCGCCGCCGGCCGGCCGCAGGCAGCTGATGGTCCGCCATCGCGACGACGAAGCGCATGATGGCGCCAGCGCGAACGG
The DNA here is from genome assembly GCF_042677005.1 of Lysobacter brunescens. Classification (NCBI taxonomy): domain Bacteria; kingdom Pseudomonadati; phylum Pseudomonadota; class Gammaproteobacteria; order Lysobacterales; family Lysobacteraceae; genus Lysobacter; species Lysobacter brunescens. Next base: position 219,647 of record NZ_JBHTIF010000002.1, read on the forward strand.
CACCCAGGATTTCCTGGAACTGTTCGAAATGAACATCGACTGGAACACGCCGGCGAACAGCAGCATCGTCACGCTGCCGCGCGTCGCGATCACCGAGTTCAACAGCTGGTTCATCAACTACTCGACCTTCGCCACCGTGCCGCAGCCGGGTTCGACCTCCAAGCTCGATCCGATCCGCGAGGTCGTGCTCAACCAGCTGACCTACCGCAACTTCGGCACCCACGAGTCGATCGTCGGCACCTTCGCCACGAACCAGAACGCGGGCCGTACCCGCAAGACGCCGGTGGATTCGGGCGTGCGCTGGTTCGAGCTGCGCCGCAGCGGCACCGGCAACTGGGCCCTGCACCAGGAAGGCACCTTCAGCCCGGGCGATACCAACACGCACCACCTGATCGGTGTCGCGGCGATGGACAAGTTCGGCAACATCGGCATGGGCTACAACGTCACCAAGACCAGCACGCCGACCGTGTTCGCTTCGCTGCGCTACACCGGCCGCACCGCGTCCGATCCGCTGGGCGTGATGTCGCTGCCGGAGACCACCGTGGCCGCCGGCGCCGCCGCGGAAACCTCGGGCCGCTGGGGCGACTACTACCAGATGACCGTGGACCCGGTCGACGACTGCACGTTCTGGTTCGTCGGCATGTACCGTCCGAGCGGCGGCTGGCAGACGCGCATCCAGGACTTCAAGTTCCCGGGCTGCTGATCGCCTCGCTTCATCTGCAATGCATTCGTTGCATCGAGACCCCGGCTCCGGCCGGGGTTTCGCTTTTGCGGTATGCGATCCGCGATATTCGATCCGCGATGTGCGAAGTCCACGAAAAAACGCCCCGGGTTTCCCCGGGGCGCTGCATCGAAGGACGAGGCCGATGCAATCCTGCGTCGATCAGCCCAGGACCAGCGAGAGGCCGTAGGCGCTCAGCAGCGGGTTGATGCGCTGGTAGTAGCTCACCGGGTTCGACACGCTGCAGTTGGAGTACGGCGGTGCGGAGCCGTAGAGCTGGCCGCCCGAGCTCACGCCCTGGGCCTGGTTGCCGGCCAGCCACGAGCCGCCGGAATCGCCCTGGGTGAGGCAGGCGTTGGCCTGGCGCAGGCCGTAGACCGGGCCGTTGGAGTAGTTCACGGTTACGCTGTTGGACGTGATCGTGCCGCAACGCCAGCCCGAGGCGTAGCCGGAACGGCAGACTGCGGTGCCGACGCCGTACTCGGTGCTGCCGCGCACGGCGACATTCGTGCCGTTGTAGCGGTTCACCTGGCCGTAGAGCACGTCGACGCTGCGCACACTGGCCCAGGCGCGGTCGTTGGTCGGGAAGCTGCTGCCCTGCACCGAGCCGACGGCCACGCCGCCGATGCTGACGCTGGTGCCCGCCGAGCCGCAGTGGCCAGCGGTGGCGAAGCCCTTGGTGGCGCCGCGCGTGACCGAGAAGCCGATCGAACACGAACCGCCGCCCGAGCCGTACCGGTTGCCGCCGATGACGTTCGCTGCCGGCATCGCGATGCCTTCCGCACGCTCGAAGCGCACGGTGTCGACGTTCGCGCCGCTCACTGCGACGAAATCGATGGCGCGCAGCGTCGCGCCGTCCTGCACCTTCACCACGACGCTGTTGGTCTGCAGGTCCACGTACCAGGACTGCACGCCGTTCAGCGCGCGGGCGTCGCGGGCGCGCTGGCGGATGTCGTCCAGGCGCGCCATCGTGCCTTCGAGCTGGCGCAGGCTGTGGCGCACCTGGCGCACTTCGCTGCCGGGCAGGCTTGCCTTCGCCGCGCCCGTCGTGGCGACGACGTAGCGGAAATCGCCGGTCGACGTGCGCTCCAGCCAGCCGCCGGCGAAGTTCGCGCCGAACGCGCGCCGTGCCTGCGCCTCGCGCGCCAGGGTTTCGTGCTGCAGCTTGAAGAAGCGCGGCAGCTGCTCGGCGGTGAGGTTGAGGTCGCGCTGCATCGCAGCCGCCATGTCGGCCGGGATCGAGGTGCGTGCATCGTTGGCGCCCGCGGTGCCGGCGAGGGCGGCGGTGGCCATGGCAACGGCGATCGAAACGAGGGTTTTCCTGTCCACGAATTTCGAATGAGACATTGAATCGCTCCAGAGACAATGATGGGTCTGTGTCCGAGATCGCCCGATGGCGTCATCGGGTCGGCAAGGGTGTCCTTCCCTGGCCGGCGCGGACATCATCGGCGCGTCGCGTCGCAGCGATTGCGAAACGGATCAAGAAAAACGGGCTTTGTTGCGACGCACCGTATAAGCAATTCGCATCACGGTTTCTTCCTTGGAATAAGGACGCATGCGTATCGTGATATTCCGAACGGAATTTACGGGATGCGGCGCCGCAGCAGGTGCGTGCAGTGGCTGCAGCAGCTTCAGCAGCTTCAGCCGAGTCCGACGATCGAAAGCGCGGTCGCGCTGCCTGGTCTTCGTGAATGCTTCGCCCATGCCCGGATATGCGACGTGATGTAGTTCGCGAAGGTATCGAACCGCTGTGTCCCGAACATCCTCGGCGGCGCCCAGTACTGGATCGCGTATTCCCCCGTTGACGGATCGAATGCATCCGCATCGAGGCAATCGTAATCGTGGTCGTGCCCGCGATTGATGGGAACGAACGCTACGGGCTTTACGTATTCCCAGCCGCCGCCACCGAGCATGCGGCGGCGGAATCTGCGCGTTCGCGATGTCATGCGCAGGATGTGATGATGGGCGTCGTCATCCTCGCCAAGGCTCGCCAGCCAGTGGTGGCATGCGCTGCTGACGGATGCGAACTGGATCAGTGATGCAGGCAACTGGATCGACAGGGCCTCGTTGATCCGGCGAATGCTCGATGCCGTCGGAGGAAAGGGCCACGGATCCGTTGTTTCAGGATGGAGCGCATCGTAGGCGCGGGCCAGGTCGGCGATGGGGATTGTCATGTCGGTCGTCGTGCGATTGGCGTTGCCGCGCGCGAATCGGATCAGCATCGCATGATCCGCCGATCCCGACGATCCCGCTCCTGTCCTTGCGAACGGGCAATCCAGCAAAAAGCCCGGCAGGGCCGGGCTTCGTGTCTCGTGCGCAGTGTCGTTCGGCTCAGCCGGCGGCCTCGAAGCGGTTCGCGTCGACGTTCTTGCGCACCTTGGTCGGATCCCAGATGCGGCCGTTCATCGCGATGTACACGCCCGGCGGCAGCGACTGCACTGCGCCGACGGCGGTGCCGATGTTGAATTCCGCGTCCGAGCCGCGGAAGCGTGCGGGATTGAGCGCGCCGGTCAAAACAATCGTCTTGTCGGCGATGGTGCTGAGCACCTTCGCGGTCTCGACCATGGAATCGGTGCCGTGGGTCAGCAGGACGTGCTTCGCGTCCTGCGCGGCGATCGTCGCGCGGATGAGTTCGCGATCGGCCTGGGTGATGTGCAGCGAGTCCTTGCGGATGATCGGGATGACGGTGAAGCGGAAGGCCACGCCCAGCTCTTCGAGGATGCGACCGATCTGCGGTTCGCCGACCTGATAGTCCGACTTGTCGTCGAAGTAGATCTTGTCGATGGTGCCGCCGGTGGTGACGATCAGGAGCTGGTCCATGGGGATGCTGCGTTCGAGGGGAGGTCGGTGCGGATTATAAGCCCCGTGTCCGCACCGGGGGTTCCATACGCGTGCGTTCAGTCCGATCTTCTATTCCGAGGTTCGATCCGATCCGCGCTTCCTGCCGAAGCGCGCACGCAGGCCGGGCGCGCTGGAGGCGAAGATGATCACCACCGCCAGCACCGTCTCGGCCAGCGCCAGCGGGCGTTGAGCGGCATCGGCCCAGGCGACCATCACGCCGTGCGAGAACCAGCCCAGTGCGAACACGCCGGCCCAGAAGCGTGCCGTCGATTTTCCGGCCAGCGCGCCCAGGCCCAGCAGCAGCGGCGGCAGTGCGAACAGCAGCAGCCCGGCGATGCGATGCGGGCTGTCGTGGACCCACCAGGCGAACAGGCCGGCCAGGGCGAACAGGCTGGCGACCAGAACGAGGCGTTCGGCGGGCGGTGGGGTCGGTGCGTTCAGCATGGAAATGTCCTCAGCGCAGGCGCAGCGCGAGCTGCGCGACCCGACGACCCAGCGCGCGTGCCAGCGCGGTCTCGTCGTCGGTCAGTTGCGGGTCGTCCTTGGCGCCGGCGACATGGCTCGCGCCGTAGGGCGTGCCGCCGCTGCGCGTGGTGTTCAGCGCGTTCTCGCTGTACGGGATGCCGGCGATCACGCAGCCGTGGTGCAGCAGCGGGACCAGCATCGTCAGCAGAGTCGCTTCCTGGCCGCCGTGCATGCTCGCGGTGGAGGTGAACACGCCGGCGGGCTTGCCGATCAGCGTGCCGCTGGCCCATTCCGCGCCCAGGCAGTCGAGGAAGTGCTTCACCGGTGCGGCCATGTTGCCGAAGCGGGTGGGGCTGCCGAGCAGCAGGCCCGCGCACTCGGCCAGATCGGCCTTCTCGACGTAGGGCGCGCCGTCCTCGGGTTCGGGCGGGGCGGCGCGCTCGGTGACCGGCGCCACCGGCGGTACCGTGCGCAGCCGTGCGCGGGCGCCCTCGACCTCGTCCACACCGCGCGCGATCTGCCGCGCAAGCCGGGCCACGGAGCCGCCGCGGCTGTAGTAGAGGACGAGGATGTCGGCCATGGCGGGCTCCGGACGGGCAGGGGGCCGACAGGGTACCGGAAAGGCGCGCCGCGTCGCCGCCTCGGGGGCAGGACGACTCGGTCGGCAACCCGCCAACTGCTACCCTTGGCCCATGGCTGCATCCTCCCCCCTGCAACGGCTGCACGATCTCGTCCGTCATTCGCCGGCCCTCGACCGGGCCCGCGCCGGCACCTTCTTCCGCTTCCTGCTCAAGCGCTTCCTCGACGACCGCCTCTTCCAGGCCGCCGGTGCGCTGTCGTTCACCACCGCCTTCGCCCTGGTACCGCTGAGCATGGTGGTGTTCGGCGTGCTCTCGGCGTTCCCGGTCTACGAGACCTGGAGCGCGCAGCTCAGCACCTACATCTTCTCCAACTTCGTGCCGTCCTCGGCGCGCGCGGTCGAGTCCTACCTGTTCGAGTTCTCGAAGAACGCCGGCCAGCTCACCGTGGTCGGCGTGATCGTGCTCGTGGTGTCGCTGCTGATCACGATGGTCAACATCGAGAGCACCTTCAACCAGATCTGGCGCGTGCCGACCGCGCGTCCCCGGTTCGGCCGGCTGGTGGTCTACTGGACGGTGATGACCTTCGGCGCGCTGCTCGCAGCGGCCAGCCTGGCGCTGTCGGCGCGGTTCTTCGCGCTGTCCATCTTCCAGACCGATCCCGGTCGCGTGCTCGAGCACTGGCTGCTCAGCGTGAGCCCGCTGTTCATCGAGCTGCTGGCGCTGACCGTGGTCTACCGGCTGGTGCCGCATCGCACGATCCGCTGGCGCTACGCGTTCATGGGCGGCCTGCTGGCGGTGCTGCTGATCGAACTGGTGAAGATCGGCGTCGGTTCCTATCTCGGCAGCTTCGGCGCCTACCAGAAGATCTACGGGCCGCTGGCCTTCGTGCCGATCTTCCTGGGCTGGATCTATTTCGGCTGGGTCGCGATCCTGCTCGGCGCCTCGCTGGCTTCGTCGCTCTCGGCGTTCCGCTACCAGCCCGCATCGCAGCGCCTGCCGCTGGGCTACGAGCTCTACGGGCTGCTGCGCCTGATCGGTCGCTTCGACGAAGCGCGCCGCAAGGGCAGGGGCCTGCACCTCGATGACATCCAGCAGATCGAACCCACGCTCACCGATGCGCTGACGCAGCAGATGCTGGGTCAGCTCTGCGAGATCGGCCTGGTGGTGCGCGCCGAGAGCGGCGAGTGGATCCTCGGCCGCGACCTCGACGCGCTCACGCTCGGCGAGCTGTACGAAGCCTGCCATCTCCGCATCCCGGTCGCCGAAGCCTGGCTGCCTGCGCGCGACGACGAACTCGGGCAGCTGTCCATCGCCGCGCTCGACCACCTCCGCGTGCCGCTGCGCGACCTGCTCAAGCGCCCCGTGGCGTCCCTCTATCGCAAGGAGTCCGAATGAAGTCCCTCGTCCTCGCCCTGTTCGCGTTGTCGCTGCCGCTGGTCGCCTGCACCGCTGCGGACGCCCCGCCTGCCGCCGATGCCGCGCCAGCGCCTGCTGCTGCGCCTGCAGACGCCGCGCCCGCCGCTGACCCGGCCAAACCCGCGGCCGACGTCGAGCGACCCACGCTGAAGGTCGCGACGCTCGACGGCGCGCAGTACGACCTCGCCACGAAGCGCGGTCGCTGGGTCGTGGTGAATTTCTGGGCGACCTGGTGCTCGCCCTGCCTGAAGGAAATGCCGGAACTCGACGCGCTGGACGCCGAGCGCGAGGACATCGACGTCGTCGGCCTGGCCTACGAGGAGATCGAGCCCGCCGACATGCGCGCCTTCCTCGCCAAGCGTCCGGTGAAGTATCCGATCGCGATCCTCGACGTCTACGACCCGCCCGCTGATTTCCCGACGCCGCGCGGCTTGCCGATGACCCATGTGATCGCGCCGGACGGCACCGTCGCCAAGCGCTTCATGGGCCCGGTGACGAAGGAAGAGCTCGCCGCCGTCGTCGATGGTGCAGGCAAGGACGCGAAGGCACAGGCCGCCGGCGGGACGTGATGTCCATGCACGCCGCGCGCTTTGTCGTCTCCGGCCGCGTCCAGGGCGTCGCCTTCCGTGCGTACACGCGCCAGCAGGCGCTTGCCCTGGGCTTGCGCGGCCACGCAGTGAATCTCCGCGACGGCCGCGTCGAAGTGCTCGCCGTGGGCGAGGCCGAGGCCATCGACCGCCTCGGTGACTGGCTGTGGCAGGGATCGCCGCTGGCGCGCGTCGAGGATGTGCAGCGCCATGAAGCCGTCACCGATGACGCGGCGGCCCTGGATCAAGGCTTCACGATCGGCTGATTCCCCCGGCCCTGTCGTCTGCGATCCTGCGCAGACGCTATTCCCATATATCCGGTAGGCATTGGATCGGCCCCCGGCCGCTGGCAACAATCCCTACTCATCGGATAGGGAAACACGCCGGCCATGCTCACCATGAAAGCCAAGTACGCCCTGCGGACCATGACCGCCCTTGCGCGGTCCGGGGATGCGCGGGTGCAGGCGCGGCAGCTGGCCGAGCGCTGCCGGGTCCCGGCCAAGTTCCTCGAAACCATCCTCGTCGAGTTGCGCGAAGCCGGCTTCGTGCAGAGCCGCCGCGGCCAGCACGGCGGGCATGCGCTGGCCCGCGCGGCCGAGGAGATCAGGATCGGCGACGTGATCCGCGCCATCGACGGGCCGCTGGCGCCCGTGCGCTGCGCCAGCGTCACCGCCTACGAGCCCTGCCGCGATTGCCCCGACCCCGACGCCTGCGCGCTGCGCGCGCTGATGCGCGAAACCCGCGACGCCCTGTCGCGCGTGCTCGACGGCAGGTCCCTGCGCGAGTTCGCCGATGCGGACGCCGCGCTCTCACCCACGACGATGGAGTTCGCATGAAGGAGAAAGACAAGCCGCCTGCCACGCCGGAGACGCCCGGTGTCTCGCTGCAGAGCATTCCGCTCAGCGCCCACGAACGCGCGGTGATCACAGCGCTGCGTGAAGTGGCGTTCGGCGAGATCGAAGTGACCGTCCACAACGCGCGGATCGTGCAGATCACGCGCAGCCAGAAATTCCGCTTCAACGACCGCTGAGCGGTCGGAGCCAACAGATCCAGCGACCATCGCGGTCGCACGCCACCAGCGCAGACCGGACCGCCGGACGCGCGACTTTCCTTCCCTGGAGTCGACGATGTCCGAAGTGTTCCCGCGCGTCTCCGCGCGCCTGTTGCCCCTCGCGATCGCGCTGTCGATCGCATCCCCGTCCGTCCTCGCGCAGGACGCCAAGCCCAACGACGCTGCGACGCAGCGCGCATTGATCGAACGCCTCGAAGCGCTGGAACGCCATCTTGGCGTGACTGGCGATGCTGGTGCCGACAGTGTTCCAGGCGATGCCGCCGATCTCGATCGCCGCCTGCGCGTGATCGAGCGCAGGCTCGAACTGCAGGCAGAAGAAAACGCTGCGAAGGCCGCGAAGGATCCGGTGGTCTCGCTCGCGGCCAATCGCGGTCTGTCGATCAAATCGCCCGATGGCCTCGAACTGAGGCTGCGTGGCGTGGTGCAGGCCGATGGCCGCTTCTTCGTCGGCGACGAACGCGTGCCGCAGAACGACACCTTCCTGTTCCGTCGCATCCGTCCCTCGCTCGAAGGCACCTGGGGCTCGCTGGTCGGCTTCCGCCTGACCCCGGAATTCGCCGGTGACAGCACCACCATCGTCGATGCCTACGTCGACCTGAAATTCGATCCGCGTGCGACCGTCCGCATCGGCAAGGTCAAGGGGCCGGTCGGCCTGGAGCGCCTGCAGTCGGCCAGCGGCATCGCCCTGGTCGAGCGCGGCTTCCCGACCGAACTGGCGCCGAACCGCGATCTCGGCGTGCAGCTGCAGGGCGACCTCTTCGGCAATCGCCTGAACTACGTGGTCGGCGTCTACAACGGCGCGCCCGACGGCCGCGATGCCGCGACCACCAACGTCGACAACGAATTCGAATACGCCGGTCGCGTGTTCTGGGAACCGTTCAAGAACAGTGCGAACGCATGGTCGGGCCTGGGCGTGGGCGTCGCCGCCAGCGTCGGCGAGACCTTCGGTGCCGGCAACAACGTGCTGCCGCGCTACCGCACGCCCGGCCAGGTGCAGTTCTTCGGTTACGGCGCCAACGTGGTCGGCGACGGCCTGCGCCGCCGCTTCTCGCCGCAGGGCTACTACTACGGCGGGCGTTTCGGCGTGCTCGGCGAATACATCACCTCCGAGCAGGAGGTGCGCATCGCTTCCGGCATCGGCGCCGGTCGTCGCGAGCATCTCGAACACGAGGCCTGGCAGCTCACCGGCAGCGTCGTGCTGACAGGCGAGGACGCCAGTTATCGCGGCGTGGCCAAGCCGGACCGTCCGTTCACCGTCGGCGGCGAAGGCTGGGGCGCGTTCGAGCTGGTCGGCCGCTACGGCGAATTGTCATTGGACGATGCGACATTTCCCCTGTTCGCCAATCCGGCGACCTCCGCACGCGCCAGCCGCGCGTGGACCCTCGGCCTGAACTGGTACCTCAACAGCAATCTCAAGCTGGTCGCGAACTACACCGAAGCCAGCTTCGACGGCGGCGCGGCCGCCGGTGCGGATCGCGAGGACGAGAAGTCCATCTTCACCCGCGCGCAATTCTCCTTCTGACCGACGCACCGTGCATCTCCACACCAACATCTCCCTCCAAGGACACCCATGAACACTCCATTGCTCAAGTCCTTCCTCGTCGCGACCGTCGTCGCGCTCTCCGCATTCGCCGCGCCACCGCGTGCGGCACTCGCCGCCGAGAAGGAATTCCTCAACGTCTCCTACGACCCGACCCGCGAGTTCTATGCCGAGGTCAACCAGCGTTTCGCCGCGCAGTGGAAGCAGCAGACCGGCGAGAGCCTGAAGATCCGCGCGTCCCATGGCGGTTCCGGCAAGCAGTCGCGCTCGGTGATCGACGGCCTGCAGGCCGACGTCGTCACCCTGGCGCTGTCGGGCGACATCGACGCCATCGCGCAGAACGCGAAACTGCTGCCCGCGAACTGGCAATCCCGGCTGCCGCACAACAGTTCGCCGTACACCTCGACGATCGTGTTCCTGGTGCGCAAGGGCAACCCGAAGAAGATCCGCGACTGGGGCGACCTGGCGAAGCCCGGCGTCGCGGTGATCACGCCGAACCCCAAGACCTCCGGCGGCGCGCGCTGGAACTATCTCGCGGCCTGGGCCTGGGCCTCGAAGGAATATCGCGACGGCGACAAAGTGCTCGGTTTCCTCACGCGACTGTTCAAGAACGTGCCGGTGCTGGATACCGGTGCGCGTGGTTCGACCACCACCTTCGTCGAACGCGGCATCGGCGACGTGCTGATCGCCTGGGAGAACGAGGCCCTGCTCACGCTCAACGAAGGCGACACGCGCAGCAAGTTCGAGATCGTCGTGCCCAGCCTGAGTATCAAGGCCGAGCCGCCGGTCGCCTGGGTCGACAGGAACGTGGCCAAGCACGGCACGCGCAAGCAGGCCGAAGCCTATCTGCGCTTCCTCTACACGCCGGAAGGCCAGCGCCTCGCTGCCAAGCATTTCTATCGCCCATCCGAACCGGACAAGGTGCCGGCCGCCGAACTGGCGAAGTTCCCGCAGGTCACGCTGGTCACCATCGACAGTGCGTTCGGTGGCTGGAAGAAGGCGCAGGCGCAGCATTTCGCCGACGGCGGTTTCTTCGATCGCATCCAGCAGTCCGGACGTTGATCCGATGAACCCTGGCCATCGCCCACACAGGGAGACGCCTGCATGACTTCTTCTGCCATACAGCGCGACAGGGCGCCCACCGCGCCCACCGCGTTGCCCGCCACCCACATGCGCAGGCTGCGTCATCCGTTGCCGGGATTCGGCCTCGGCCTCGGCGTCGGCATGGCCTGGCTCGGGCTCGTCGTCCTGCTGCCATTGCTCGCCCTGTGCGTGCGTGCGGCAGGCCTCGGCATCGACGGCTGGCTGCGCGCGTTCCGTGACGAGCGCGTGCAGGCCGCGCTGCAGCTGAGCTTCGGTGCAGCGCTGGTAGCGGCGATCGTTGCATCGCTGGTCGGCCTGATCGTTGCCTGGGTGCTGGTCCGCTACCGCTTCCCGGGCAGACGCCTGATCGATGCCCTCGTCGATTTGCCGTTCGCGCTGCCGACGGCGGTCGCGGGCATCGCGCTGACCGCGATCTACTCCAGCAACGGCTGGGTCGGGCAATGGCTCGAACCGCTGGGTATCAAGATCGCGTACACCAGCGTCGGCATCACGCTCGCGCTGATCTTCATCGGCTTGCCGTTCGCGGTGCGCTCGGTGCAGCCGCTGCTGGAGACCCTGGGGCGCGAACAGGAAGAGGCCGCCGCTTCGCTGGGTGCATCGCGCTGGACCGCACTGCGCCGCGTGGTGCTGCCGGAAGTGCTGCCCGGCGTGCTCACCGGCTTCTCGCTCGCGTTCGCGCGCGGACTGGGCGAATACGGCTCGGTGATCTTCATCGCCGGCAACCTGGCGTACAAGACCGAGATCGCGCCGCTGCTCATCACCATCCGCCTGGAGGAATACGACTACAACGGCGCCATCGCGCTGGCGGCGCTGCTGCTGGCCGCGTCGTTCCTCTGCCTGCTCGCGATCAACGCCATTCCCGCGCTGTTTGCGCACGGGCGCGGCAAGGGAGACCACCATGTCTGCTGAGTCCTTCCACCATGACGATCCACTGCGCGAGCCCGTGTGGGTGCGTGTGGGGCTGATCGCCTTCGCGGTGCTCGCCATGCTCCTGCTGGTCGTGCTGCCGCTGATCACCGTGCTGGCGTCTGCGTTCGGCGACGGTTTCGGCGCATGGTGGGCGGCGCTGCGCGAACCCGATGCCCTGGCTGCGCTGCGCCTGACCCTGCTCACCGTGTCGATCGCGGTGCCGGTGAACGCGGTCTGCGGCGTGCTGATGGCCTGGGCGCTCGCGCGTTTCGAGTTTCCGGGCAAACGCGTGCTGCTGTCGCTGATCGACCTGCCGTTCGCGGTGTCGCCGGTCGTCGCCGGCCTGTGCCTGGTGCTGCTGTTCGGCGCGCATGGCTGGTTCGCGGAACTGCTCGCCGAGCACGACATCAAGATCTTGTTCGCGCGCCCCGGCATCGTGCTGGCCACGCTCTTCATCACCTTTCCGTTCGTGGTGCGCGAATTGCTGCCGCTGATGCAACAGCAGGGCGCCGACGATGAGCTTGCGGCGCGCTCGCTGGGCGCCGGTGCATGGCGGCTGTTCTTCCGCATCACCCTGCCGAACATCAAGTGGGGCCTGCTCTACGGCGTGCTGCTGTGCACGGCGCGCGCGATGGGCGAGTTCGGCGCGGTGTCGGTGGTCTCCGGCCACATCCGCGGGCTCACGAATACGCTGCCGCTGCACATCGAGATCCTCTACAACGAATTCGACACCGTTGCCGCGTTCGCCGCCGCCTCGCTGCTCTCGGGCATGGCGCTGGTCACGCTGGTGCTCAAGTTCTGGCTGGAATCCCGCCATGGCGACGCGCTGGCGTCGTCGCACAGGAAACACTGATTAGGAGTCCGTTGACATGCACCTGACCCTCCGCAACCTCCGCAAGCAGTATCCCGGCACCGCCGCGCTCGACGGCGTCGACCTCGACATCGCCTCGGGCGAACTCGTCGCGCTGCTCGGTCCGTCGGGATCGGGCAAGACCACGCTGCTGCGGATCATCGCCGGCCTGCTGTCGCCGGATGCCGGCGAGGTCCGCTTCGGCGACCGCGACGCCACACGACTGAGCCTGCGCGAACGCAACGTCGGCTTCGTGTTCCAGCACTACGCACTGTTCCGGCACATGACCGTGGCCGAGAACATCGCCTTCGGCCTGAGCAGCCGGCCGCGCGCCCGGCGCCCCGACAAGGCGACGATCGCGCGTCGCGTCGAGGAACTGCTGCAGCTGATCCAGCTGCCCGGCTACGGCCGGCGCCATCCCGAACAGCTGTCCGGCGGGCAGAAGCAGCGCATCGCCCTGGCCCGCGCGCTGGCGATCGATCCGAGCGTGCTGCTGCTCGACGAGCCCTTCGGTGCGCTCGACGCCAAGGTGCGCGTCGAACTGCGACGCTGGCTGCGCCGCCTGCACGACCAGACCGGGCAGACGACGGTGTTCGTCACCCACGACCAGGAAGAAGCATTGGAACTGGCCGATCGCGTGGTCGTGCTGCGCGAGGGACGCATCGAACAGGTCGGCACGCCGGACGAGATCTATGCGCATCCGGCCTCGGCCTACGTGTTCGACTTCATCGGTCGCGGCAATGCGATCCGTGGGCGGGTGCAATCCGGCGTGTTCGTGGCCGAGGACGAACTTGGCGTGCTGGATGCGCCTGGCGTCGCCGATGGCGATGCGCTGGCGATGTTTCGTCCGCACCAGGCGGTGCGCAACGACGAGGACGGCGAGGGCATCCGCGTGCGCGTGTCCGGCATGCACCGACGCGCGGAACGGATCACCGTCGATCTCTCCGCCGGCGGCGGCAATCGGCCGATCGAATGGGAGCATGTCGCCGACGATGGATTGCTGCTGCCTGCGGTCGGCGAGTCGCTGGTGCTGCGGCCGACGCGACCGCGTTTCTTCCCGTTGTCGGCTTGATCCACCCGCTGCGGACTTGGCCCGCCGTCGCCGTGTTGCGTACCGTCGCCATGTCCGGAACTCCCGAGGTCGAGTCTTTTCGACGGCGAGGGGATTCGATAAGGCAGGCTTGAACGGCAGGCCAAGTCCGCAGCAGGCATGCGATCAGCCGGAGCCGGGCGTCGTCATCCGCAGGCCGTGTCGCCATTCGGTTTCCCGGGTGGCGAGGTCCGAGGCATCGAGCCAGCGCAGGATCGCGCGCACGGTGACTACCGGATAGTCGCCGCCCAGGCGCGTACCGACGCCGTGGTCGGTGAACACGAGGTGCGCGCTGCCGAACAGGCCGCCGACGATCCGCTTCGAGTACGCGATGTGGATGAGGTCGGGCTCGAACCCGTGCGCCTGCGCGAGCAGGTAGGCCTGCGCGCGATCCGTCGTGCGATGTCGCTCCGGGATCGAGGCCGCGATGTGCTCCAGCACCCAGGCCGTGGAGTTCTGGTAGCGCGCGCTGCCGGGTCGTGCGATGAGGTTGTAGCGCGGCGTGTACAGCGGATCGTGCCGAAGGTCGACCAGGCGCGCGGCGAGTCGTGCCGCGAGGCCGGGTTCCAGCCAGGTGATCCGCGCGTCCTGTTCGATCAGGTCGTCGGCGAAGAAATTGACCAGGCCCTGCGCGTACAGGCCTGAACCGTCGCTGCTGCAGTCGTTGAGCAGGTGGACCACGGTCCAGCGGCCGGCGGCGTGGTCGCGCACCGCGAAGCCGGTGTGGCTGTAGCGCAGACCGTGTTTCGAGAGGTCGGTGCCGACGCGAGAGACCAGCGCGACCGGGGCATCATGGCGGTCCAGTTCCTCCACGACCATCCGCGCGGTGCGCGCGGCATCGGCGATGCGCGCGGGCGTCATCGTCCGGGTTTCGCAGGGCGTGCCCGCGTTCGCCGCCGGGGCCACGCTCATCAGCACGATCAGCGCCGCCAGCATCAGGCCGATCAGGCTCGCGGCAACACGCGCGCTGCGGCGTTCGTCGTCGGGGTCGTAACCGCTCACGAGACGCGCTCCGGGGAAGCGGGCTGCAGGGAAGTGATCTCCCGCGAGTGGATGTGCGTGCGCGTGGTCTCGTCGGCGATGAAGCAGATCGCTTCGCCGCTGGCCATCAGCAGCCAGCCGCCGGTCACCGCCACCGCTTCCAGCGCATGCCCGGCGGACAGGCCGAGCGCCTTCACCGCCTCGACCGAGAGGTAGACCACGAATGACACGCCGATGCCCACCGCCGAGACCGTCACCGCGACCACCGTGCCGCTGGCGACGACGCCAGTGACCACGAATTCGCTGCCCGCCGCCAGGGCGCTGACCGCCGCGATCGGCACCTCCACCGAGGCGGCGAGACTGGCCTCGGAGGCGCGCGACGCGCCAGCGTCGGCGGCCCGGGCATCCGCGGGCTTGATCAGCAGGCAGCCCAGCGTCAGCACGGTGGCGGCGATGCGATAGCGCAGGGGCATGTGGCGCAGCAGGGACAGCGGGCTTGGCGGCATGGCGGCGGCAGCGATCGGGAGGTGGATCGAGGAAAGCCGCGGCCCGGATCCATTGCAAACGGAATCGACCGGGTGTAAGCAGTGGGGCTGGCAAGTATTGGAAAGCGATACCCATGGCCGTTTCGGTGGACCTGATCGACGCCCTCAAGCGCCTCCTGCGCGGGCAGGGCATGACCTATCGCGAGCTGGCCGCGCGCCTGAAGATGAGCGAGGCGGCGGTCAAGCGCATGTTCTCGCTGCGCGCGATGAGCCTGCAGCGCCTGGAGCAGATCTGCGACGTGCTGGACATCGGCCTGGCCGAGATCGCCGCCGAGTCCGTGCGCGGCAAGGACAGCATGGCCGAGCTGAGCGAGGCCCAGGAGCGCGCGCTCGTCTCCGATCCGGCGCTGCTGTTGGCACTGTTCCTGAGCCTGAACCGCTGGAAGCAGAGCGACGTGCTGGCCCAGTTCTCGTTCACCGAGCCGCAGTGGACCGGCCTGCTGGTCAAGCTCGACCGCCTGGGCATCATCGAACTGCAGCCGGGCAACCGCGCGCGCCCGCTCACCGCGCGGAATTTCCGCTGGCGTCGCGGCGGACCGATGGAACGCTACTTCCGCGAGAAGCTGCTTGGCGATTACTTCGCCGATGCCTTCGACGGCGAGCAGGATGGCCTGTTCCTGCTCAGCGGCAGCCTGAGCGTCGATGGCGTGCGGCAGATGCGCCAGCGCCTCGAAGAAGTGGTGAAGGAGTTCGATGCGCTGCTGGTGCGCGATGCCACGCTCTCGCCGAAGGAGCGCATCGGCGTGAGCCTGGTGCTCGCGCAGAAGCCGTGGCTGCTGCAATTGTTCCAGGGCTATCGACGCGCGCTCGATGCGAAAGGCTGAACGCGGACGACAGCATGTGCATGCATACCCGTGCGTACAGTAGATGCATACGCATGCGTAGGTTCACGCATTGCATGAACGCATTCGCCCATACGCATGCGGATGCTGGAAAAACAGGGGTTTGACGCGCCGTCGTCGCCGCGAAAATGGCGATAATGGCAAGTTCTGTCCACTCGCTCTCCGCACATGCCGCAGCCCGCTTCGTTCGATTACGCGCAACTCATCGCCTGCTCGCAAGGCACCGTCTTCGGCCCCGGCAATGCGCGCCTTCCCGCGCCGCCGATGCTGATGTTCGACCGCATCACCCGCATCGACGAGAAGGGGGGCTCGCACGGCAAGGGACTGCTGGTGGCGGAACTGGACATCCGCCCGGACCTCTGGTTCTTCGCGTGCCACTTCGAAGGCGACCCGGTGATGCCCGGTTGCCTCGGCTTGGATGCGATGTGGCAGCTCGCGGGTTTCTACCTGCCGTGGCTCGGCGAACCGGGTCGCGGCCGCGCGCTCGGTGTCGGCAACGTCAAGTTCACCGGCCAGGTGCTGCCCACCGCGAAGGTGGTGCGCTACGAGATCGACGTGCGCCGCGTCATGCGCGGCAAGCTCGCGCTGGTCATCGCCGATGGCCGCACCTACGTCGATGATCGCCTGATCTACGAGGCAGAAGGGCTGCGTGTCGGCCTGTTCCAGTCGGTGGAGGGCTTCTGATGCGTCGCGTCGTCGTCACCGGCTACGGCCTGGTTTCCCCGATCGGCAACGATTCCGATACCGTCTCCGCCGCGCTGCGCAATGGCACCAGCGGCATCGAATCCGTCGCCGAGTACGCCGAGAAGGGCTTCCGCAGCCAGGTCGCGGGCGTGCCGAAGATCGATCTCGATGCGCAGATCGATCGCAAGCTCAAGCGTTTCATGGGCGATGCCGCCGCCTACGCGTACATCGCGATGCGCGACGCCATCGCCGATGCCGGCCTCGACGAGGCGCAAGTGCGCAACCCGCGCACCGGCGTGATCGCCGGCTCCGGCGGCGCGTCGGCGCACTGGCAGATCGAGACCGGCGACCTGATGCGCAACAAGGGCGCGCGCAAGGTCGGCGCGTTCATGGTGCCGCGCACGATGGCCTCGACCGTGTCCGCGTCGCTGGCCACCGCGTTCGGCATCCAGGGCGTGAGCTACACCATCGCTGCGGCCTGCGCGACCTCCGCGCACTGCATCGGCGCCGCTGCCGACCTGATCCGCCATGGCGCGCAGGACATCGTCATGGCCGGTGGTGGCGAAGAGCTGCACTGGGGCCTGTCGGTGCAGTTCGATGCGATGGGTGCGCTGTCCAGCCACTTCAACGACACCCCGCAGCGCGCCTCGCGTCCGTACGACGCGGATCGCGACGGCTTCGTCATCGGCGCCGGCGGCGGCATCCTCGTGCTCGAAGAATACGAACACGCCAAGGCACGCGGCGCGCGCATCCATGCCGAACTGGTCGGCTATGGCGTGACCTCCGACGGTGCCGACATGGTCGCGCCCAGCGGCGAGGGCGCGGTGCGCTGCATGCGCATGGCGATGCAGGGCTTCCCGGGCGGCGGCGAGCCGGTCGGCACGATCGATTACCTCAACACCCACGGCACCTCGACGCCGCTGGGCGACATCATCGAGATCGAGGCGGTGCGCGAAGCCTTCGGCGGCGACACTGCTGCAATCCCGCCGTTCTCCTCGACGAAGGCGCTCACTGGCCATTCGCTCGGCGCCGCCAGCGTGCACGAAGCGATCTACAGCCTGCTGATGCTGCGCGACGGCTTCATGGCCGGCTCGGCGAACATCGAGACCCTCGATCCGCGCCTCGACGGCTATCCGGTGCTGCGCGAGACCCGCGATGCGCCGCTGCGCACGGTCATGTCGAACAGCTTCGGCTTCGGCGGCACGAACGCGACGCTGGTGTTCCGGGCGGTGTGAACCATTCTGGAGCGGGGTCGATGACCCCGCTCCTCAAGTCCCGTCGAATCGACTGGGGGTGCGTTTCGGATAGGCCAGCCCTTTGTGGATGAACATGGCATTCCGGCGCGTTTCGTCGAATTCGACCCGGTTCATGGCGATCGTGTCGAGTGGTTTGAATCCCTGGATGTTTCCGTCTGCATCCCGCACGCGAAACGCATCGCGTGCGGCAGCGGCATCGTGACCGATGCCGTAGACCATCAGCTGGTCGGAATAGTCGTCGATGGCATCGTCGAAGCCACTGTCGAAAATCCAGAAGGCCATGTCGCGATCCAGGACGAGCATCGAGCGCGGCACGTCATGGAAGCTTCCATATTCGACGATCCGCAACCACTTCAGGACCGGGATAGCCGCAGTCTCGTTCGGGTTCATTCGACAGTCTGCAGCGGCTTCACCACCGAATAGCGTTCCTTCTTCGGCTTCCCGGGCAGCGGCGGGAAATCGACCGGTTCCGGCTTGATCTGCGTGTCCGGCAGGCGATCGAGCAGGTCGCGGATCATCGTGAGCCGGCCGCGCTTCTGGTCGTTGAAATCGACCAGTGTCCACGGCGCGTAGTCAGTGTGGGTGGCCTTGAGCATGGCTTCGCGCGCCTTCGTGTATTCGTCGTACTTCGCGCGTGCGTCGATGTCGATCGGCGACAGCTTCCAGCCCTTGAGCGGGTCTTCGCGGCGTTCGGCGAAGCGCTTTTCCTGCTCGTCCTGGTCGCAGCACAGCCAGTACTTGAACAGCAGGATGCCGTCGTCGACCAGCATCTTCTCGAAGACGGGCGCCTGCTTCAGGAATGCCTTCACCTGCTTGTCGTCGGCGAAGCCCATCACCTTCTCGACGCCGGCGCGGTTGTACCAACTGCGGTCGAACAGCACGATCTCGCCAGCCGCGGGCAGGTGCGGCACGTAGCGCTGGAAATACCATTGGCTGCGTTCGCGCTCGCTCGGCTTGGGCAGGGCGACGGTGCGGCACTGGCGCGGGTTGATGTGCGCGCTGATCGCATCGATCACGCCGCCCTTGCCGGCGGTGTCGCGGCCTTCGATCAGCACCAGGATGCGCTGGTTCGTGTGCGCGGCCCAGCGCGCCATCGACGCCAGCTCGCGCTGCAGCGGTTCCAGGCGTTCCTCGTAGTCCTTGCGCTTGAGCTTTTCGGGTTTGGTCATGGTGAGATCCGCAGTTCCAGTCATTGGGATGTTGGAAACCAGATGTCGTCGAGGTCTTCCATTGTGCCGTCGAAGTCGAAGGGCTTCAGGAAATCGTTCATGGCGTCCGGAGGTTCGCCACGGAGCATGCTGGCTCGCATTTCAAGCAGGCGGATCAAGCAGGCGCCGGAATAATGGTTTTCTCCCCATGCTTGCGGTGGCCCATGGATTTCGACGCGCCGTTGCAGATCGCGCTCGGCGACTTTCCAGAAGGCTTCTCGATCATCTAGGGTCAAGCCCCTCAGATCGAAGCCGTCAAAGATCGAGTAGCCGTGTTCGCACTTGTCCATGAGCCAGTGCGCGAGCTTTGCTTGAGGAGGCGGCAGCAGTTCCGCGATCCGCTCGAGCATTCCGGTCATGCCCAAATTGGACCCGCTCAACACTCTGCCGTCTTCGAGCACGATTTGAATGCTCACCGCGCCTGTCCGTCAGGTTGCTTTGCGCGCTCGCTTGCTCGCCGCCCGCTTGCGCGCGGGCTTCGCCGGTGCATCCTCCGGTCGCGCACCGGCGGCCATGCTCTTCGCGACTTCCAGCAGCGCGCCCTGCTGCCTGGTGTTGAGCGCGCGGTAGGCGGCGAGCAGCGCGTGTTCGCCCCTGGTGCGGGTGGGGTCGAGGGTGCTGGCGACTTCGGCCAGCAGCGCGCCGGCGGGGACGCCGAAGGTGCGGGCGAGGGCGTCGATCTGGTCGCGCCCGGGCATCTTCTCGTCCTTCAGCCAGGCGCTGATGGTGCTGGCGCCGGCGCGCGGGATGGCGGTGGCGAGGTCGGTCACCGACAGGCCGGTGGCCTTGGTCAGCAGGCGCAGGGTGTTGCCGATCGGCATGGCTTACTCCTTGAGGCGGGGCCGCAGGGTCGCAAGGTTGCACGGTTTCGTGCGCGCGTCGAGCTGTGCGCAGACGATCTTCTCCCAGGCGGTCCGGCAGGCCGAGGTGGAGCCGGGCAGGGCGAACAGGAAGGTGCCGTTGGCCAAGCCCGCGAACGCCCGAGACTGCAGGGTCGAGGTGCCGATCTCCTCGTAGCTGATCGCCCGGAACAGCTCCCCGAAGCCCGGCATCTCCTTGTCCAGCAGCGGCAGCAGCGCCTCCGGCGTCGAGTCGCGGCCGGTGAAGCCGGTCCCCCCGGTCACCAGGATGCCGTCCACCGCCGGATCCGCGATCCAGATCGACACCTGCGCTCGCAGCTTGTAGCGGTCGTCAGGCAGGAGGGTGCGGTCGTGCAGCCGATGGCCGGCCTCGACCAGCGCCTCGGCGAGATAACCGCCGGAACTGTCCTCCGCCAGCGTGCGGGTGTCCGACACGGTGAGGACGCAGAGAGAGAGGGGGATGAGGTTGGGTTGGGCGGTCATGGCTGATCAATATCTCTCGGTGGATCGAAAAAGCATGCATGAATCGGATGGTGCCGACTTTGCAATCACTCCAGCGCTTTCGCGACATCCTTCGCGGTGCGCGAGACCGCTGCCAGAACGGCGGCATGCTCGCTGCTTCCGATCAGCTTTCCGCTGGGCCTGTGAAAAGACGCCAATATCGCGCCAGTTGCCACGTCGATGACACGTACCGTCGAGAACCCGTTCAGCATGGCTCCGGTGTGGTGGCTGGTGACCTTGCCCATGATCAGTACCTCGGCATTGGCTTCTTTCGCTTTCTGGATGGCCAATTCCGTGGGAGCGAGATTGCCGCCGGCAATGATGTCGGTCGACTCGATCCGTAAAGCGGAGCCTTGCACGATGGTCGCCTGGATTCTGGTTTCAAGCTCGGCAATGAACAAGTCGGTGCTTACTTCGACGAAGTCTGGATTTCCTTCGAATCGGGGCACGAATATCTTGGTGATGGCAATCCTGTCGATCGCTTCCTTGTTGACGCGGGTGACGGACGGGTTTGCGAATCCAGTCAGGAAAACAATGAGGGCGATGCAAAACAGTATGCGGCGCATGCTGTGTCTCCTTTGCCAGTTGATTGAGACGGTGGCTTTCATGAATCAATTGGTCACCTGATGCCAATCCGCCCACGACTCCACAAAGATATCCCGAATCTCGACCTCGCCGATCGGCGTATCCACCGTCCCCAGCGAGAACGCGATCAACCCGGGTTCGCGGTTCTCGTCGCGCCAGAACAGCGAGGCGCCGCAGCCGGCGCAGAAGCCGCGCTCGGCGGTGGTCGAGGAGCGATACCACGTCAGAGTCCCTGTCTCGTCTTCGATGGACAACTGCGCCGTGGACACCGTGGCATAGGTCGCGAACGCGGCGCCGTGGCTCTTGCGGCACATCGAACAGTGGCAGTGCGTGACCCGGTCGAAGTCGCCTGCGACGCGGTAGCGCACCGCGCCGCAGAGGCAGCTGCCGGCATGGGTTGCGGTGGTCATGCGTCGTCGCTCCAGGTCGTGGCGAGCGGCAGCTGGAAGCGCAGGGTCTCGTCGTACTGCACCCAGCCTTCCGCGCGGTACAGCGCCTGCGCGGCGTGGTTGTCGGGCATGGTTTCCAGTTCGAGGCGGATCGCGCCGGCCTCGCGGCCGAAGTCTGCCGCCGCCGAGAGCAGCGCCTGCGCGACACCCTTGCGCCGGGCGTGCGCGGCGACGAACAGGTCGTTGAGAATGAAGGTGCGCTGCGCGCGCACCGAGGAGAACATCGGGTAGAGCTGGGTGAAGCCGGCGGGCGCGCCGTCGAGCGTGGCAAGGAAGACCACCGATTCATTGCGCGACAGGCGTTCGTGCAGGAAGCTCCGTGCGGTGTCGAGGTCGGGCGGCATCGCATAGAACGTGCGGTAATCGGCGAACAGCGGCGCCAGCGCGTCGAGATCGTCGAGCGTGGCGCGGCGGATGGTCACGGGCATGGGCGTCGTCCTGGGGAATGCGATGTTGCGATGCTAGCAGGCGGAGCGTTTCCGTCGCGGAACGCTGTTGTCCGCGGCCCAAGGGTTTTGTAGAGCGGAGCTTGCTCCGCTCGCTTCTTCCGGTAAATGCATGAGCGGAGCAAGCTCCGCTCTACAGGTCTTCCGCAGGGAGATGAGCGGAGCAAGCTCCGCTCTACAGGTGATGCATCCGCGTTCGGGCGATGCGTCAGAGATCCCCGAACCGCGCCTGCATCGCGGCGATGGCGGCGAGACCGGCGGTCTCGGTGCGCAGGACGCGCGGGCCGAGGCGCAGGCCGGTGAAGCAGTGCTGCGCGAGCAGTTCGCGATCCTTCGCGGACCAGCCGCCTTCGGGGCCGATGCCGATCACCACCGCGCCCTGCGGTCGCGACAGCGTCTCGAAGCGATGCTCCCCCTGCGGATCGAGGGTGAGCTTGAGCGCATCGGCGTCCAGCGCCGCAGCGGCTTCGCCCAGGCCGCGTGCCGGCATCAGCTCGGGAATGCGCGCACGACCGCTCTGCTCGCAGGCCGAGGTCACGACGCTGCGCCAGTGCGCCATGCGCTTGTCGAGGCGCTCGCCGTCGAGCCTGACCTCGGTGCGATCGGCGAACACCGGCGCAATGGCCGACACGCCCAGCTCCGTGGCCTTCTGCAGGATCAGGTCCATCTTCTCGCCGCGCGCGATGCCCTGCAGCAGGACGATGCGCAGCGGCGATTCGTTGTCGACGACGCGCAGGCCGCCGACCTCGACATCGACGCCGCGCTTGGTCACGGTGGCCAGCGTGGCGTCGTAGTCGTGGCCATCGCCGTTGAACAGCACGCAGGCCTCGCCTTCGCGCAGGCGCAGCACGCGCACCAGGTGCGTGGCCGCGCTCTCGGGCAGGGTCACGCGCGCGCCGGGCGCGAGCGGCTGGTCGACGAACACTCGGGTCAGGCGCATCGTGCGGCCTCCTTCAGGCAGGCATCGGTCGCATCGGCGATCTGCGCGAGCTGCGCGTCGTCGACGCAATAGGGCGGCATCCAGTACAGCACGTCGCCGAGCGGGCGCAGCAGCACGCCGTGGTCGAGCGCGGTGCGGTACATGCGCAGGCCGCGACGGCCGGCGATCTCGACCGCGTGGCCGTCGTCGTGGTTCTCCGGTTCCGGATGCAGTTCGATCGCGACGACCATGCCGGCCTGGCGCACCTCGGCGACCAGCGGGTTCGCCGCGAACGAGGACGCGAGTTCGCCCATCTTCTGCGCGGTGACGCGGTTGCGCGCGATCACGTCGTCGCCTTCGAGGATGTCCAGCGAGGCCAGCGCGGCGGCGCAGGCCAGCGGGTTGCCGCTGTAGCTGTGCGAGTGCAGGAAGGCGCGCTCGCGGGAATCGTCGAGGAAACCCTCGTAGATCTGCTGCGTCGCCAGCACCGCTGCCAGCGGCAGGAAACCGCCGGTGAGGCCCTTCGACACGCACATGAGGTCGGGCATCACCCCGGCCTGCTCGAAGGCGAACAGCGTGCCGGTGCGGCCGAAGCCGGTGGCGATCTCGTCGGCGATCAGGAATACGCCGTGCACGTCGCACAGGTCGCGCACGCGCTTGAGGTAGACCGGATCGTGCATGCGCATGCCGCCGGCGCACTGCAGGCGCGGTTCGAGGATCAGCGCGCAGACCTCGCCGGGATGTTCGTCGAGCAGGCGGGCGAGGGCGTCGGCGGCGTCCTCGGCGCACTGTGAGGCGTCGGCCGGCGTGCGCGCGCCGAAGGCGTCGGGCGAGGGCGCGAACAGCACGTCGAGCAGCAGCGGCGCGTACACGCGGCGATACAGCGGGATGTCGCCGACCGACAGTGCGCCGACGGTCTCGCCGTGGTAGCTGTTGGTCAGGGCGACGAACTTGGTGCGGTTCGGTTCGTCGCCGCGGTTGCGATACCAGTGGAAGGCCATCTTCAGTGCGACTTCGACGCCGGCCGAGCCGTTGTCGGCATAGAAGACCTTGGCCAGCGGGGCGCGATCGGGCTGGCGCGGGGCCACGGCGAGCAGACGTTCGGCCAGCTCCACGGCCGGGGCATGCGAGAACCCGGCGAGGATCACCTGCTCCAGCGTGCGCGCCTGACGGCCGATGGCCTCTGCGATGCGCGGTTCGGAGTGACCGTGGATGTTCGTCCACCAGCTGCTGACCGCGTCCAGGGTCCGGCGGCCGTCGTGGCCGACCAGCCAGGCGCCTTTGCCGTAGGCCACCGGCAGGAGGGGCAGGGCGTGGGGGTGTTCGCGCATCTGGGTGCAGGGGTGCCAGAGCACGTCGAGATCGCGCGCGCGCCAGTGGTCGGCGTCGTGGTCGTTTATGATCTTGGGATGCCTCGTCATCCCCACATTATCGCCCGTCCCCCCGCCCGCCCGGTGGCCGCATGAGCCGGCCCCTGCCGATCGTCCACCAGGTCACGCGTCGCCAGTCCGACGGCGACCGGGTGGTGGAGGAGCTGGACCTGGAGTTCTCCAACGGCGAGCGCCGCCGCTACCACCGCGTGGCGCCGGTGGGCAACGGCGCGGTGATCGTGGTGCCGATGATCGACGACCACACCGCGCTGCTGATCCGCGAGTACGCCGCCGGCACCCATCGCTACGAGCTGGGCCTGGTCAAGGGCCGGATCGACGACGGCGAGACGCCCGAGCAGGCGGCGAACCGCGAGCTGAAGGAAGAGGCCGGCTACGGTGCGCGTTCGCTGACCGTGCTGCGCCGCCTGAGCCTGGCGCCGACGTACATGGGCCACGAGACCGTGCTGGTGCTGGCCCGCGACCTGTACGAGGAGCGCCTGCCGGGCGACGAGCCCGAGGTGCTGGAGGTCGTGCCGTGGCGCCTCGATGCGCTGCACGAACTGATGTTCGTAGAAGAATTCTCGGAGGGGCGCTCGATCGCGGCGCTCTTCCTCGTCAGGGAACTGCTGTCCGGAGGACACGAGACCGATGCCCATGCTGCTCGATGAGACGATCCGCGAAGGCGTGATCGCCATCGCCAATGCCGCCGCAGCCGAGATCCTGGCGGTCTACGAACAACCCATCTATGTCGAGCGCAAGGGCGACGACAGCCCGCTGACCGCCGCCGACCTGGCCTCGCACCACTGCATCGTTGATGGCCTGGCCCGGCTGACGCCGGACATCCCGGTGCTGTCGGAGGAGTCCGCCGTGCTGCCCGTCGCCGAGCGCCGCGCCTGGACGCGGTTCTGGCTGGTCGATCCGCTCGACGGCACCCGCGAGTTCGTCAAGCGCAACGGCGAGTTCACGGTGAACATCGCGCTGATCGAGGACGGCGTCGCCGTCTTCGGCGTGATCCAGGCGCCGGTGCCGGGCGTGCTGTGGTGGGGCGACCTCGCCCACGGCGCGTACCGTCGCGCCGATGGCGGGGAAACGGCGATGGAAGTGCGCAGCCCGGCCGTGGCGCCGATCCGCGTCGCCGCCAGCCGTTCGCATCGCGACGCGCGCACGGAAGCCTTCATGGCACGTATGGCCGCCGACCTGGGCGAGCTGGAGGACGTGACCGTCGGCTCCTCGCTCAAGTTCTGCCGCATCGCCGAAGGCGCGATCGACATCTACCCGCGCTTCGGCCCGACCAGCGAATGGGACACCGCCGCCGGCCAGGCCATCCTCGAAGCCGCCGGTGGCCGCGTGCTCGACCCGCAGGGCCGACCGTTCCGCTACAACCAGCGCGACACCCTGCTCAACGGGGATTTCGTTGCGCTGGGGGATGTTCACATGCCGTGGCAGACGTGGTGCGATTGATCGGGCCATCCGCGCAGTCATGACCGAGTCCACCGACATCCACCGCATCCTCGCGATCATGGCCCGCCTGCGCGACCCGCAGGGCGGCTGCCCGTGGGATCGGAAGCAGACCTTCGCCACCATCGCGCCGTACACGGTGGAGGAGGCGTATGAAGTCGCCGATGCCATCGACCGCAACGACCTCGACGACCTGAAGGACGAACTCGGCGACCTGCTGTTCCAGGTGGTGTTCCATGCGCGCATGGCCGAGGAGCAGGGCGCGTTCGCGTTCGGCGACGTGGTCGCGGCGATCAGCGACAAGATGGAGCGCCGGCATCCGCACGTGTTCGCCGGGATGAGCATCGCCGACAGCGATGCGCTGAACGCGATGTGGGACGCGGAGAAAAAGAAGGAACGCCTGGCGAAGCTCGGTGTGGAGGCCGATGCGTCCGCTCTGGCCGGCATCGCCCGGGGCCTGCCCGAGTGGCAGCGCGCGCTGAAGCTGCAGAAGAAGGCCGCGATGGTCGGGTTCGACTGGCCCGGGCCGGCGCCGGTGATCGACAAGCTGAAGGAAGAGCTGGAGGAAGTGCGGGTGGAGTTCGAGGCCCGCGCCGCTGCGCCGGGTGATCCCGCAGCGCAGGACCGGCTGGAGGAGGAGCTGGGCGACCTGCTGTTCGTCGCCGCGAATCTCGCCCGTCACGCGAAGGTCGACCCGGGTGCGGCGCTGCGTCGCGCCAACCACAAGTTCGAGCGCCGCTTCCGCGCGATGGAAGCCATGGCCGCCGCCGATGGCATGCGCCTTGCCGATCTGCCGCTGGACGCGCAGGATCGTTACTGGGACCGGGCCAAACAGCAGGAGTCGACATGAGCGAACGCTTCTCAAGCTTCCGCGAGTTCTACCCCTTCTACCTCGGCGAGCACCGCAACATGGTGTGCCGCCGCCTGCATTTCGTCGGCAGCTGCGTGGCGCTGGGCCTGATCGCCGCCGCCATCGCGCAACGCAACCCGTGGTGGCTGCTCGGCGCGCTGGTCAGCGGCTATGCGTTCGCCTGGGTCGGGCATTTCTTCTTCGAGAAGAACCGGCCCGCGACGTTCAAGCACCCGTTCTACTCGTTCGCCGGCGACTGGGTGATGTTCAAGGACATCCTGATCGGACGGATTCCGTTCTGACCCGGTCGCCCTTGTAGAGCGGAGCTTGCTCCGCTCATGGCGTTCCCGGGAGATTGAGCGGAGCAAGCTCCGCTGCCGGCTTTCCGAGAGCCTTTGAATCTGCCGTCGCGGTGATGGGGCAGGCTTCGGTGAGGGTGCAGCGGAGCTGCGCTCCGCTCTACGGAAACGATTGCGCTATTTCCCCAGCTTCGCCACCAGCGCCTTCATCGCGGCCTGCGTATCCGGTTCCCACCAGCCGTCGACGAAGGCTTCGACATCGATGCTTTCCGGCGACATCGCCTCGACCACGTCCGCGCGGGCGATGGCGCGGGTCTGCAGCATCGGCTGGCGCGGCAGTTTCAGCAGAGCCTGTTGCCATGCGATCGCGCGCGCTTCGACGTGCTCGCCGTCGGCGAGTTCATCGACCAGGCCAAGGTCGAACGCGCGCTCGGCGGGAATCATTTCGCCGGTGACGAGCAGGCGTTCAGTGCGATGGCCGCCGACGATGCGGCGCATCAGTTTCTGGATGCCCTCGGGCACCGCCAGGCCGACCTGGGTTTCGTTCAGGCCGATGGCGAAGGGCTTGGCCGGATCGGCGCTGCGCGCCATCACCCGGTAATCGCAGCACAGCGCGAGCACGCAGCCGCCGGCCGGCGAGTGGCCGGTGATCGCCGCTGCCACGGGGATGCGCGATTCGGCCAGCAGACGCGCCACGCCGAAGAAGGCCTGCCAGGCTTCGAGTACGGCGCTGCGGTCGTCCCCCAGCGAGACCAGGTAGGGCACGTCGAGGCCGGCGGAGAAGATCTTGGGATTGCCGGCCAGCACCACGCCGAGCACGCCGTCGCTGTAGGCGGTTTCCAGTGCGGCGATGAGGCTGCGGCACAGTTCGGGGTTCAGCGCGTTCACCGGCGGCCGGGCCATGCGGATGCAGCGGATGGCGCCGATGTCCTGGGTCTCGATCAAGGGGATGCTCATCGTCTTCCGGGCGAGAGAGGGGGAGTCGCTATCATAGGGCCATGAACGCATCTGCCCATCGCCATGTCTGTCGTCTCGCCGTCCTTGTCGCCCTCGCGGTCGCGTCCGTCCTCGGGCCCGGAGCCGCACTGGCCGCGAACAAGCCCTGCCTGCCCGTCGTCCGCGATGCCTGGGTGCGCCTGCCGCCCGGCAACATGCCGATGATGGCCGGCTTTGGCCGCATCGAGAACCGCTGCGGCATGCCCGCGACCATCCTGCGCGCCACCAGCCCGTCTTTCGCGAGCGTCGAGCTGCACGAGTCGAAGATGGTCGATGGCGTCAGCCGCATGCGCCCGGTGCCCGAACTGCGCCTCGCACCGAACGGCGCCGCCGTGCTCAAGCCCGGCGGCCTGCACCTGATGCTGATGAAGCCCTCTGCACCGCTGAATCCGGGCAGCCGCATCGTGCTCCAGTTCGAACTCGCCGGCGGCGGCAAAGTGCTGGGTGAGTTCGAGGTGCGGAAGGCGACGCCGTAGCGCTGCCTCCGCTGTTCGGTAGGAGCGACGCGAGTCGCGACGCACCTCCGTTGGTCTGTCGCGACTCGCGTCGCTCCTGCAAAAGTCGGAGCGTTGGCTCAGCTTTCCGCCGACGCTCGCACCGCTTCCGGCAGCGGGATCGGCCGGCCGCTGTGTCGGTCGATCCACACCAGCACGCAGTGGCCGTCGGCGTGGACGCGGTCGTCGGTGTCGATGATGCGATGGCCGAGGGTGACGCTGGTGTTGCCAACGCGGTCGGCGAACAGCTCGACGAAGACCTGCGAGGGGTAGGGGATCGGCAGGCGGTAGTTCATCTGCACGGCAGCGAGCAGCGGGATGTGGTCTTCGGTGATCCACGCCTTGCCGGTGCTCTCGAACCAGCGGATCCGCGCCTCTTCGAGGTAGGTCATGAAGTTCGAGTTGTTGACGTGGTTGAACGCGTCCAGGTCGCGCCAGCGCAGCTCCATGGGCATGCGGACGAGGATCTTCTTCGCGGTGTCGGTGGGGGCGGTCATGATGATTTCTTTCCGGCTTTGCCTGCCGGGGTTTTCTTGGCGGGCATGTTCTTTGGAGGCGCTTTCTTCGCGACGGCCTTCTTTGCCTCGGACTTGCGCGGCGGCAGCGCGCGTTCGGCCTTGGAGATGGTCGAAGCCTTCGACGGCGTGCTGCCGGCGACGCGTTTCGGGTCGAGCAGCGGGGCGAGGAATCGGCCGGTGTGCGAATGCGGCATTGCCGCGATCTCCTCGGGCGTGCCCTCGCCGAGGATCGTGCCGCCGCGATGCCCGCCTTCGGGGCCGAGGTCGATCACCCAGTCGGCGGTCTTGATCACGTCGAGGTTGTGCTCGATCACCACGATCGTGTTGCCCTCGTCGCGCAGCTTGTGCAGCACCGCGAGCAGGTGCTCGATGTCGTGGAAATGCAGGCCGGTGGTCGGCTCGTCGAGGATGTACAGCGTGCGGCCCGTGTCGCGGCGCGACAGTTCCTTGGACAGCTTCACGCGCTGCGCCTCTCCGCCGGACAGCGTCGTCGCCGGCTGGCCCAGACGCACGTAGCTCAGGCCCACATCGACCAGGGTTTCCAGCTTGCGCGCGATCGACGGCACCGGTTCGAACAGCTTCAGCGCGTCCTCGACGGTCATCTCCAGCACGTCGTGGATGCTGTAGCCCTTGTAGAGGATCTCCAGCGTCTCGCGGTTGTAGCGCTTGCCGTGGCACACGTCGCAGGGCACGTACACGTCGGGCAGGAAGTGCATCTCGACCTTGATCAGGCCATCGCCCTGGCAGGCCTCGCAGCGGCCGCCGCGCACGTTGAAGCTGAAACGCCCCGGCGAATAGCCGCGCGCGCGCGCTTCCGGCACCTGCGCGTACAGCTCGCGCAGCGGTGTGAACAGGCCGGTGTAGGTCGCCGGGTTCGAGCGCGGGGTGCGACCGATCGGCGACTGGTCGATGTCGACGACCTTGTCGAACAGGTCGATGCCCTTCACCTCGCGGTATGCCGCCGGTTTGTGCGAGGCGCCGTTGATCTCGTTCGCGGCCAGCGCATACAGGGTGTCGTTGATGAGCGTCGACTTGCCCGAACCCGACACGCCGGTCACGGCGGTGAACAGGCCCGCATGCAGGGTCAGGTCCACGTCCTTGAGGTTGTTGCCCGAGGCGCCGCGCAGCTGCAGCTTCATCTTCGGGTTCGGCTTGTGTCGATGCGCGGGAATCTCGATGCGCTTGCGACCGCTGAGGTACTGGCCCGTGAGCGAGCGCGGCGACTTCAGCAGGTCGTCGAGCGTGCCCTGGGCGATGACTTCGCCGCCGTGCACGCCTGCGCCCGGGCCGATGTCGACCACATGGTCCGCCAGACGGATCGCATCCTCGTCGTGCTCGACCACGATCACGGTGTTGCCGAGATCGCGCAGCCGGGTGAGTGTGCCGAGCAGGCGCTCGTTGTCGCGCTGGTGCAGGCCGATCGAGGGCTCGTCGAGTACGTACATCACGCCCACCAGGCCCGCGCCGATCTGCGAGGCGAGACGGATGCGCTGCGCTTCGCCACCGGACAGGGTGTCGGCCTTGCGCTCCAGCGTGAGGTAATCCAGGCCCACGTCGACGAGGAAGGTCAGGCGCTCGCGAATTTCCTTGACGATCTTGGTCGCGATCTCGCCGCGCCAGCCGGCCAGCGACAGCGCGCTGAAGAAGTCGAGCGCTTCGTCGATGGGCAGCACCACGATCGACGACAGCGGACGGTCGGCGACGAACACGTTGCGCGCGGCGCGGTTCAGGCGCGCGCCGCCGCAGTCGGTGCAGGCACGCTCGCTGATGTATTTCGCCAGTTCCTCGCGCACCGCAGCGGATTCGGTTTCGCGGTAGCGGCGTTCGAGGTTGGGCAGGATGCCTTCGAAGCGATGCTTGCGCTGGGTGCGGCCGCCGGCATCGGTGAGGTAGGTGAAGGTGATGACCTCGCTGCCGCTGCCGTGGAGCACCGCGTCGCGGCTGCTTTCCGGCAGCTCCTGCCAGGGCGTGTCGACGCTGAAGCCGTAGTGCTTGGCCAGCGACTGGATCAGCTGGAAGTAGTAGACGTTGCGGCGGTCCCAGCCGCGCACCGCACCGGCGGCCAGCGACAGTTCCGGGTGCACCACCACGCGCGCCGGGTCGAAGAATTGGCTGACGCCGAGGCCGTCGCAGGTCGGGCAGGCGCCGATCGGCGAGTTGAAGGAGAACAGGCGCGGTTCCAGCTCCGGCAACGCGTATTCGCAGACCGGGCAGCTGTATTTCGACGAGAACAGCAGCGGCTCGGCATTCGCATCGTCGAGCGACTGCACCATGGCCATGCCGTCGCCGAGTTTCAGGGCCGTCTCGAAGGACTCGGCGAGGCGCTGCTTGAGGTCCTCGCGCGGCTTGAAGCGATCGACCACGGCCTCGATCGTGTGCTTCACGCGCAATGCGAGCGGCGGCACGGCGTCGATCTCGTACAGCACGCCGTCCACGCGCACGCGCACGTAGCCCTGCGCGCGCAGTTGCTCGAACACCTGCGCATGCTCGCCCTTGCGCTCGCGCACGACCGGCGCCAGCAGCATCCAGCGCTGCTCGGCGGTCTTCGGGTCGTTCGCCAGCGCCAGCACCTGGTCGACCATCTGGCTGACGGTCTGCGCCTCCAGCGGGAAATGGTGGTCGGGGCAGCGCGGGCTGCCGACGCGGGCGTAGAGCAGGCGCAGGTAGTCGTAGATCTCGGTGATCGTGCCGACCGTCGAGCGCGGGTTGTGGCTGGTCGACTTCTGCTCGATCGAGATCGCCGGGCTCAGGCCCTCGATGTGGTCGACATCGGGCTTCTCCATCACGCTGAGGAACTGGCGCGCGTAGGCCGAGAGCGACTCGACGTAGCGGCGCTGGCCCTCGGCGTAGATGGTGTCGAACGCCAGCGACGACTTGCCGGAACCGGACAGGCCGGTGATCACGATCAGCTTGTCGCGCGGCAAGTCGAGATCGATGTTCTTCAGATTGTGGGTACGCGCTCCGCGGATGCGGATGGTGTCCATCGCCATGGGGGTGGGGGGATCCGGGTGACTGCAGGGAAGGGGCGCCGCCTTGTCCCGGCCCCGGTGGTCCGGATGGCCGAGCAAAGGCAACTCGCTAGCCTACCGAGCGCCCATGTCCGGAGCAAACCCACGGGTGGAACGCTGCAAGCCCGTTCATTCCGGTCCGTTCATCCCGCCACACTCAGCGCAGCAGTTCGAAGCGCATCGACGCACCGCCTGGCGGCGGCACCGCGTTCTCGACCGGGCTGCCGTCGGGGTTCTGCCCCCAGCCGCGCGTGTCGATCACCGCCGGGCTGACGCCCTGCAGGATCAGCTGCACCTTGAGCGCCTCGGCGCGCTGTTTCGACAGGAACACGTCGTTGGCGGCATCGCTGGTCGGCGTGACAGGGCCGACGATCACCAGGCGCGTGCCTTCGGGCGCGGCACGGATGGCGTCGGCGGCCTGCGCGACCAGCGCCAGGCTGTCGTCGCTGACTTCGCCGCTCCCCGGCTTGAAGGCCACGTCGGTCGCGTTCAGGGTCTTCGCCAGTGCTTCGGGACTCAGCTTCGGTTCCGTCCCGGAATCGTCGCCCGGCGGCTCGAACAGGCCCGACAGGCGCACGCCCGGGAAGGCGCGTTCGGCGGCTGCGCGCAGCGCGCGGCGCTGGTCGTTGTCCAGCGGGCCGCTGAGCGTGGCCTGGTTGCCCGACAGGCGCAGGCCGGCGCCGGGGACGGTGGACAGGATGCGCAGGAAGTCTTCCAGACCCTTGGCCCAGATCGGCGGCCTTGCGGACGGATCGACGTCGATCGCGCCCTGCGCCCGGCCGTTGCCGTAGACGGCCAGCAGCGCGCGTTCGATGGCGGTGCGGGTGGCTTCGCTGTCGACGGTGCCGTCGAAGCGCAAGCTGCCGCTGTTGTCGGCCAGGCCCAGTGTGGCGTCGATCTGCACGCGGGGCGCGGTTGGCACCTCGGTTTGGGGCGGCGTGTCGCTGCCGCGCTGGCAGCCGGTGGTGGCGATGAGCAGGGCCAGCGCGCAGGCAAAAGCAGGCGCTGGCCTCGGAAATTCGGGGGAATGGATCGGCATGGTGTCCTCGCGGAAGCTCCCCCGGCGTGCGCCGGGGGAGCATTGTGACGCTTGTCGCGGTTGGTGCAGCGAACGGCTTACTTCTTCGAGCTGTAGTTCACCGACACTTCGTCGGAGCACTCGCTCGTGCCCTGGTTGCAGATCTTGTAGGTCATCGTGCCGCTGCCCACGATCCGGAACGTGTCCGTGAACGTGTAGGTGTTGCGGCGCGAGTTGTAGATCAGGCCATTGCGGTAGATGTCCACCTGCTTCTTGCCGTGCTGCCAGGTCAGGGCGACCCGCGTGCGGTGGTTGGTCAGCTGCTCGACCGTGGCCGCCTGCTTGTACGGGTAGTTGGCGTCGACGAAGCTCGGGTACAGCGAGATGCCGGCGGCGGCGCTGAAGCCCTTGATCGTCACGTACCACACGCCTGCGCGCGGCGCCGGGAAGAAGCAGTTCTCGTTGTTGCCGAAGCTGAACGGACGGCAGTCGAACGCGCTGTTGGTCGGCGGTGCGCCATAACGGACGTAGACATCGGCATCGCCGGTGCCGCCGTACATCGCGAACAGCAGGTTGCTGGCGCCGTTGGGCACCACCAGCTGGTACTTCAGCTCGCCGTTGGCGCCGACGCTGAGGTTGCTGACCGTCACACCGTTGAACAGCTCGGTGGCCGGCGGCGGGGGCGGTGGCGGCGGCGGATCCGACGGCAGCGGGTCGGTGCCGTTGGCGACGCGCACGGCGGCGGTGGCATCGACGATGCCGGTGCCGCAGGGCTTGTCGTAGGAGCAGCCACCTGGGAAGCCGCCATTCGCGTACGCGGTGTTCTCCAGGATCTTCTTGACCTGCGCCGGTGTCTTCGGCGTGGACGAAGCGGACTGCATCAGCGCGACGATGCCGGCCACATGCGGCGACGCCATCGAGGTGCCGGCGTACCAGCCGTAGCCCTCCGCGCCCTGCGTGGTCAGGCCCAGGTTCAGCGTCGAGAGCACGTTGTCGGAGGCGGGCGCGGCACCGCTGCCGCCCGGCGCGGCGACATCGACGACCGGGCCGAAGCTCGAATAGCTGGCCAGCGCACCGGTCGGGCCGACCGCGGACACCGCGACCACGTTGTTGCAGCTCGCCGGCTGCTGGCTGGCCGCGTCGCCGCCGGAATTGCCGGCCGCGACCACCACGGTCGTGCCGCGTGCGACCGCAGCGTCGATGGCGTTCTGGAACGCCACGCTGCACGCGCCGCCGCCGCCGAGGCTGAGGTTCAGCACTTCCGCCGGGTTGGCGTTCGCGGGCACACCGGCGACGGTGCCGCCCGAACCCCAGGTGATGCCGTCGACGATGTCGGACAGGAAGCCGCCGCACTTGCCCAGCGCCCGGATCGGCAGGATCTTCGCGCCGGGCGCCACGCCCGCACCGCCGACGCCGTTATCGGTCAGCGCCGAGATCGTGCCGGCGACATGCGTGCCGTGCCAGCTGCTGTCCTCGGCGATGCCGAAGATGTTGCATTCGCCGTCGTGCCAGTCGCCCGGATCGTTCGGGTCCGCGTCGCGGCCGTCGCCGTCGACGGCAGTGTCGAGATCGCCGATGAAGTCGTAGCCCGGCACCAGCTGGCCCGCGAATTCGCTGTGCGGGACGATGCCGGTGTCGATCACGCCGACCACGATGCCGGCGCCGCGGGTGATGTCCCACGCCGGTTCGAGGTTCGCGCCGCCGGCGCCCGCCTTGTAATGCCAC
Organism: Lysobacter brunescens; assembly: GCF_042677005.1. Lineage (NCBI taxonomy): Bacteria > Pseudomonadati > Pseudomonadota > Gammaproteobacteria > Lysobacterales > Lysobacteraceae > Lysobacter > Lysobacter brunescens. Next base: position 253,835 of record NZ_JBHTIF010000002.1, read on the forward strand.
TGCTGGGCATACAGCGGATCGTTCGGCGTGAACAGCGGCTTCATCCGCACGTCGGCTTCGACGGCGAAGATGTTCGGGTCCTTCATCAGCTCGGCCATCAGCTGCTTGCTTTCGGCCAGGTCCAGCTTGCGATCGGTGCGGATCACGTCGGCACCGGTCGCCAGCGTGCGCAGGCCCTGGATGCCGAGGCCGAGATTGCCGGCCTTGCCGGCGTAGCGGCTCTCCAGCGAGGTCCTCGCTGCCCGCGCGTTGTCGCGGTAGGTGACGATGAAGCGGTCGTGCCCTTCGTCCTGCGCTGCTGACATGCGGCTTTGGGCGGCGGTCCTGTCGACGACGGGGGCGCGGCTGCCCGACCAGGCGATCGGCGCGGTCACCGCAGCGACGGCCACGGCCAGTGCGGTCAGCCTGAACGCGTGTGAGGGTTTGAGTCGGATCATGGTGCATCAGCTCCTTGTGCATGAGGGGCGGCCTGAATCCTGGCTGCCCGGAGTGGCCGATCCGGCATGTCATGACGCGACGGATCGTCCTGGGGGATGCGTCCCGGTGCCGCGGCCGCGGACCCGGGACGCGACGCCGCACGCCGCCGTGGGTGGCGCGGCGACGGGCGGGGTGTCTGGGCCGAGCGTCAGGGGTCGGCAGCGGCCGGCGGCAAGCTCACGCCGGCAGGGGGATGTGAGGGCAGGCCATGCGCCTGCGGGGTGCGGCAGATATGGATGGAACGACTGCGCTGGGACATCGAACACGGACTCCATGTGTGTGCCGTCGGACCGACCGGCCTCTGTCATCCCCGGGACCCCCCTTGTCCCGCGGGTGCGACCGGACCCTCCGGCCGCATAAACATACGCTGATGAATGGACCGAGGCTAAGCCGGCCCGGGCGCGTTCCGCAAGTGCCTGCTCGACGGGGGGGTCGACTGAACTTGCGGCAGGGCGCCGTCGCCGCTAGAATTCCGCCTCTTTCCGCCCGCAGGGGCGGTTTAGCGTCACCAGCAATACCCGCAACACCAAAAGCGACACCCAAATAACTACAGAGGAATTCCGTTCATGTACGCAGTTCTGGTCACCGGCGGTAAGCAATACCGCGTGATGCAAGGCGAGACGCTTCGCGTCGAGCTGCTCGAAGCCGACGCCGGCAGCGAGATCAAATTCGACAACGTGCTGATGCTGGGCGACGGCGAGGGCGTGACCCTCGGCGACGCACTGAAGGGCGCCACCGTCACCGCCAAGGTGCTCGGTCATGGCCGCGCCGACAAGATCCGCATCGTCAAGTTCCGCCGCCGCAAGCACCATCGCAAGCAGATGGGCCATCGGCAGCACTACACCGAAATCCAGATCACTGGCATCAACAAGTAAGGAGAAGCAGCCATGGCACATAAAAAGGGCGTAGGTTCCTCGCGCAACGGCCGCGACTCCAACCCGAAATACCTCGGCGTGAAGCTGTTCGGCGGTCAGGCCGTCGAAGCCGGCAACATCATCGTCCGTCAGCGCGGCACCCAGTTCCACCCGGGTCCGGGCGTCGGCCTCGGTCGCGACCACACGCTGTTCGCGCTGGTCGACGGCAAGGTCGAGTTTTCGGTGAAGGGCGCCAAGAAGCGCCGCACCGTCAGCATCGTCTGATCGATGCCGCATCGCGCGAGAGGCCCCGCTTCGGCGGGGCTTTTCGTTTCTAGCGTAGGACCATCGCGCTTCTTCTCCGCTTCACCGCCCCTTGCCAGGATCGGTTCTTCCTGCGCCAGTCCTGCCAGAATGCACCCCGTCAGTTCCCGGAAACCTGCCCCATGAAACTCGTCGACGAAGCCGAAATCGAAGTGATCGCCGGATCCGGCGGCAATGGCTGCGTGGGGTTCCGGCGCGAGAAGTTCATCCCGCTGGGTGGCCCCGACGGCGGCGACGGTGGCGATGGCGGCAGCATCTGGCTGCAGGCCGACGAGAACCTGAACACCCTGGTCGACTTCCGCCACGAGCGGAAATTCCGCGCCCAACGCGGCGAGAACGGCATGGGCCGACAGATGTACGGCAAGGGCGGCGAGGACACCACGATCATCGTGCCGGTGGGCACGGTCATCACCAATGTCGAGACCGATGAAATCATCGGCGACCTGACCCGCCACGGGCAGCGCCTGCTGGTCGCCAAGGGCGGCAAGGGTGGCCTCGGCAACATGCATTTCAAGAGCTCGGTCAATCGCGCGCCGCGCAAGGCGCTGCCGGGCCTGCCGGGCGAGGAGCGCATGCTCCGACTGGAGCTGAAGCTGCTGGCCGACGTCGGCCTGCTGGGTTTCCCGAACGCCGGCAAGAGCACTTTCGTCCGCGCGGTGTCGGCGGCGACGCCGAAGGTCGCGGACTATCCGTTCACCACCCTGTATCCGAACCTGGGCGTGGTCAGCGTCGAGCCGCATCGCAGCTTCGTGATCGCGGACATCCCGGGGCTCATCGAAGGCGCCGCCGACGGCGCCGGCCTGGGCGCGCAGTTCCTGCGCCACGTCCAGCGCACCCGCCTGCTGCTGCACTTGGTGGACATGGCGCCGATGGAGGGCGTGATCGACGCCTCGCCGGCCGAGCAGGTCCGCGCGATCGAGCACGAGCTGCGCAAGCACGACCCGGCGATGCTCGAAAAGCCGCGCTGGCTGGTGCTCAACAAGGCCGACCTGATGTTCGAGGACGAGGCCCGCGCCCGCGCCGAGGAGATCGTTGCCGAGCTGGGCTGGACCCAGCCCTGGTACATGGTCTCCGCGATCTCGCGCGAAGGCACCTGGCCGATCATGCTGGAGATCCAGCATTTCTTCGATCGCCTGCGCGAGGAGCAGCTGGAAGCCGAGGCGGAAGCGAAGGCGGCCAGCGCACAGGCCGGGAATCCGCCCTCCGATCAGGCGTAAGCGAATGCCCGACGATTCGCGGTGTGTAGGGCGGGCTCAAGCCCGCCACCCTGCATGCGGAAAGACGATCGGCGGGCTTGAGCCCGCCCTATGGCATGTTTCGTGCCTGTACCGTTACCTCAAGGCAACAAAAAACCCGGCCGGAGCCGGGTTCTTGCACATCACGTTCGGACTGGAATCAGCCGACGGCCTTGAGGGCCTTGATGCGGGCCGTCAGACGGCTCTTGTGGCGGGCAGCCTTGTTCTTGTGGATCAGGCCGCGCGCGCTGAAGCGATCGAGGATCGGCTGGGCGACGGCGAAAGCGGCTTCGGCGCCGGCGGCGTCGTTCGAGTCGATGGCCTTGAGGACCTTCTTGACGGCGGTGCGGAGCTGGGAACGCTGGGCGGTGTTGCGGGCGTTGCGCACGACGGTCTGCTTGGCGCGCTTCTTGGCGGACTTGATGTTGGCCACGATGGAATCCTGGGGTTTACGGTTGATATCGGTCGGAAAAACAGGGCGGTGCCCGCCGTCCGATGGTTGAATGAAAGAGGACAGACCGCCGCTATGCGGACAGTTAGACAGAAAATTATGGGCGATTCAGTGGGTTGGGTCAACCGGTCCGGTGCCGGGAGGCTGCAATGAGCGGTCCGGGCGACGAAAAGGCGGGCGAGACGGGGGGGCAGGGCGCCCCGAAGCCGCCCGCCAAGGTCGGCCTGTTGCGCTCGACCTCCGTGTTCAGCGCGATGACCCTGCTGTCGCGGATCGCCGGGTTCGCCCGCGACGCCCTGCAGTCCCGCCTGTTCGGCAGCTCGGTGGCGATGGACGCCTTCGTCATCGCCTACCGGATCCCGAACTACCTGCGCCGGATCTTCGCCGAGGGCTCGATGCAGATGGCCTTCGTGCCCGTGCTGAACGAGCTGCGCGAGCGGGGCGACCAGACGGCGCTGAAGGAATTCGTCGACCGCATGGCAGGAGCGCTGTTCTCGGTGGTCTTCGTGGTCTCCGGCATCGGCATGCTGGCGGCGCCGCTGATCGCCAGCCTGTTCGCGCCGGGCGCGGTGGACGAGCCGGAGAAGTTCGGCCTGATCGTCGACATGCTGCGGATCACCTTCCCGTACCTGCTGTTCATTTCGATGATGGCCCTGGTGGCTTCGGTGCTGAACAGCTTCGGCAAGTTCGCGCTGCCCGCCGTCACCCCGGTCCTGCACAACCTGGTGATGATCGCGGCGATGGTCTGGCTGGCGCCGCGCTTCGCCGAGCCGGCCAAGGCCCTGGCCTGGGGCGTCCTGATCGCCGGCATCCTGCAGTTGGTGGTGCTGTGGCCGGCGCTGGGTCGGCTGGGGTTGCGGCCGACGTTCAAGCCCGGATTCGGTCATCCCGATGTCCGCCGGGTGGCGAAGCTGATGATCCCGACGCTGTTCTCGTCGTCGGTGGCGCAGCTGAACCTGCTGGTCGGCACGATCTTCGCGTCGGTGCTGGTCACCGGCAGCCAGACCTGGCTGTACCTGTCCGACCGCCTGATCGAGTTCCCGCTGGGCCTGTTCGGCGTGGCGATCGGCACGGTGATCCTGCCGCACCTGTCGCGGCGCCATGCCGCGACCGACGCCGAGGGCTACTCGGCGGCGCTGGACTGGGCGCTGCGCCTGGCCCTGCTCGCCGGCGTGCCGGCCGGCCTGGGCCTGCTGCTGCTGGCCGAGCCGCTGACCTCGGTGGTCTACCAGGGCGGCAAGTTCACCGCGCACGACACTCGCATGGCCGCGCTTAGCCTGAGTGCGATGAGCCTGGGCGTGCCGGCCTTCATGCTCAGCAAGGTGCTGTCCCCGGCGTTCTATGCCCGCCAGGACACCAGGACCCCGATGAAGGCGGCGATCTGGACCGTGTTCGCGAATGTCGCGATGACCATCGCCTTCACCCTGCCGCTGTGGCTGAACGACGTCGACGGCGCCCATGGCGGCATCGCGCTGGCCACCGGCCTGGCCGGCATTTTCAATGCCTGGCTCCTGTGGCGCTACCTTCGCCGCGACGGCCTGCTGAAGCCGCAACCGGGCTGGGGTCGGCACCTGCTGCGGATCGCGGTCGCCTGCGCGGCGATGACGGCGGTGGTGCTGGGCATCTCGCACTGGGTGGGCGACTGGACCGCGATCGGCATCTGGCATCGGACGCTGTGGCTGCTGGCGGCGGTTGCCGCCGGTGCGGCGGCCTACGGCGCCACCCTGCTGGCGATGGGCCTGCGACCGCGCGATCTGCGCCACTGAGTTGCAGCGGTGAACGCCCGATCACGGAGGCCGTGGGCGGGCGCTGCCGCTATACTCCGGGGTTCTTTCGCTGTCCGTTCCCGGCGCATCCCGCCGGGGCCTCCACCAAGCCAATGACCGAACTCTTCCGCGACCTCGACGGCGGGCCGCTGTGCCCGGATGGCAGCGTGGTGTGCATCGGCGCCTTCGATGGCCTGCACCTGGGGCATCGCGCGCTGGTCCGCCGCGCGGTCGAGCGTGCCCGAACGCTGGGTGTGCCGGCGGTGGTGCTGAGCTTCGAGCCGCTGCCGCGTGAATTCTTCGCCCGTGACGGCAAGCCGCCGCGCCTGCAGCTGCCACGCGCGAAGCTGTCGCACCTGCGCGAACTCGGCGTCGACAAGGTCGGCCTGCTGCGCTTCGGCGCCGCGCTGGCGGCGGTGTCCGCCGAGGACTTCGTCGAGCGCCAGCTCGTCGAGCGCCTGTCCGCGCGCGAAGTCTGGGTCGGCCCGGATTTCCGCTTCGGCCGCGCCCGCGCCGGCGACCTGGACCTGCTGCAGCGCATGGGCGCCGAGGCCGGTTTCACCGCGCAGACGATCGAGCCGGTGCTGGTCGACGCGGCGCCGGTGTCCAGCACCCGCATCCGCAATGCCCTGCAGGCCGGCGATTTCGCCTCGGCAGCGGGTCTGCTCGGGCGGCCCTATGCCATCGGCGGGCGCGTGGTCCGCGGCAAGCAGCTCGGGCGCACGCTCGGCTATCCCACCGCGAACCTGCGTTTCCCGAAGACCCCCGCGCTGCGCGGCATCTACGCGACCTGGGTGCACGGCATCGCCGAGCATCCGTGGCCGTCGGTGTCCAGCTTCGGCACTCGGCCCACGGTCGGCGGCGTCGAGCCGCTGCTCGAAGCCCACCTGTTCGACTTCCAGGGCGACCTCTATGGTCGTCATGTCGAAGTGGAATTCGTCGCGCACCTGCGCGACGAGGAAAAATTCCCGGATCTCCCCAGCCTCGTCGCGCAGATGGATCGCGATGCCGAGCAGGCGAGGGCGATCCTTTCGAGCCCGGATGCATCGAGCCACGGTGCATCGGGCCCTGACACACTTTCATTGCATTCGACAGAGCGAGCCCGCGCGTGAGCGACCAGGACAGCCAACGCTACAAGACCACCATCCACCTGCCCGCGACGGACTTCCCGATGCGCGGCGACCTGCCCAAGCGCGAACCCGTCGCGCTCAAGCGCTGGGAGGACGAGAACCTCTACGCGCAGGTGCGCAAGCATGCGCAGGGCCGGCCGACCTTCATCCTGCATGATGGTCCGCCGTACGCGAACGGCCAGATCCACATCGGCCACGCGGTCAACAAGGTGCTGAAGGACATCGTGGTGAAGTCGAAGCTGATGGCCGGCTTCGATGCGCCGTACGTGCCCGGCTGGGACTGCCACGGCCTGCCGATCGAACTGCAGGTCGAGAAGAAGTTCGGCAAGGTCGGCGACAAGATCGACGCCGCCGAATTCCGCAAGCGCTGCCGCGAATACGCCGCCGAGCAGATCGACCTGCAGCGTCGCGACTTCAAGCGCCTGGGCGTGCTCGGCGACTGGGACAACCCGTATCGCACGATGGATTTCCGCTTCGAGGCGGACATGGTGCGCGCGTTGGCGAAGATCGTCGAACGCGGCCATCTGGCGCGCGGCGCGAAGCCGGTGCACTGGTGCTTCGACTGCGGCTCGTCGCTGGCCGAGGCCGAGATCGAATACGAGAACAAGAAGTCGCCGGCGGTGGACGTGGCCTATGCCGCGCGCGATCCGCAGGCGCTGGCGGCGAAGTTCGGCGTGGTCATCGATGCCGATGCCGAAGTCGCCGTGCCGATCTGGACCACCACGCCGTGGACGCTGCCGGCTTCGCTGGCGGTGAGCATCGGTCCGGAATTGGAATACGCCCTGGTCGAAGGCCCCGCGCGCGACGGCAAGCGCCGCCTGCTGGTGCTGGCCGAGGGACTGGTGCCGAAGGCGCTGAAGCGCTACGGCATCGAGGAACCCGAGATGCTCGGTCGCGCGCTCGGTGCGGCGCTGGAAAACCTCGTGCTCGCGCATCCCTTCTATGCCGAACGCGACATCCCGCTGATCCTCGGCGACCACGTCAGCGCCGAGGACGGCACCGGCGCCGTGCACACCGCGCCGGGCCATGGCCAGGAAGACTATGCGGTCGGCCTGAAGTACGGCCTGGTCGCGAAGTACACGGCCGCGCAGATGAATCCGGTCGACGGTCGCGGCGTGTACCTGCCGTCGACGCCGCCGCTGGGTGAGACCACGCTGGCCGGCCTGCATATCTGGAAGGCGAACGGCGTCATCGTCGAGGCGCTGCGCGGCATCGGCGCGCTGCTCGCGTTCTTCGAGCTGGAGCACAGCTATCCGCACTGCTGGCGTCACAAGACGCCGGTGGCGTTCCGCGCCACGCCGCAGTGGTTCATCTCGATGAGCCAGGCCAACCTGCGCGCCGACGCGCTGGAAGCGATCAAGCAGGTCGAATGGTTCCCCGACTGGGGCCAGGCGCGCATCGCCGGCATGGTCGACGGCCGCCCGGACTGGACGATCTCGCGCCAGCGCACCTGGGGTGTGCCGATCGCGCTGTTCATCCATCGCGAGACCGGCCTGCCGCATCCGAATTCGCCGTCGCTGATGCGCCAGGTCGCCGAGCGCGTGGAGCAGGCCGGCGCCGATGCGTGGTACGCGCTCGATGCCGCCGAGCTCCTCGGCGAGGAAGCGAAGGACTACGACAAGGTCACCGACATCCTCGATGTCTGGTTCGACTCCGGCGTCACCCACGACTGCGTGCTGGGCCAGCGCCCGCAGGACGGCCTGCGCAAGCCGGCCGACATGTACCTGGAAGGGTCAGACCAGCATCGCGGCTGGTTCCAGAGCTCGCTGCTCACCGGCGTGGCGATGGACGGCAAGGCGCCGTACCGCCAGGTGCTGACGCATGGCTTCACGGTCGACGAAAGCGGCCGGAAGATGTCGAAGTCGCTGGGCAACATCGTCGAGCCGCAGAAGGTCATCGACCAGATGGGCGCCGACGTGCTGCGCCTGTGGATCGCCTCGGCCGACTACCGCAACGAGATGTCGGTCTCCGACACCATCCTCAAGCGCAGCGGCGATGTCTATCGCCGCATCCGCAACACCGCGCGCTTCCTGCTCGGCAACCTGCACGGCTTCGACCCGGCGCGCGACCTGCTGCCGCTCGACGACATGCTGGCGCTGGATCGCTGGGCCGTGCATCGCGCCGATGCCCTGCAGCACGAGATCGCGAACGCCTACCGTAACTACGACTTCCCGGTGGTGGTGCAGGCGGTGATCAACTTCTGCAGCGTCGACCTCGGTGCGCTGTATCTCGACGTCACCAAGGATCGCCTGTACACGATGCGTGAGGACGCGCGCGGCCGGCGCAGCGCGCAGAGCGCGATGTTCCGCATCGCCGAGGCCTTCGCGCGCTGGATCGCACCGATCCTCACGTTCACGGCGGAAGAGATGTGGAGCCACCTGCTGGGCGAGCGCGAAGGCCATGTGCTGTTCGCGACCTGGTACGACGGGCTGGCGCCGCTGCCTGCGGATGCAGTGCTGAACGGCGAGCGCTTCGATCGCCTGTTGGCGCTGCGCGAGCAGGTGTCCAAGGTGCTGGAGCCGATGCGCGCCAGCGGCGAGATCGGTGCGGCGCTGGATGCCGAGATCGCCATCACCTGCAACGCCGAGGAATTCGCGTGGCTGTCGCCGCTCGCCGACGAACTGCGCTTCCTGTTCATCAGCGGCGATGTATCGGTGGTGCAGGGCAGCGAAGGCGTGACGGCGACGGTCAGCACCAAGCCCAAGTGCATCCGCTGCTGGCACCACCGCGACGATGTCGGCAGTCATCCCGACCACCCCGAGATCTGCGGTCGTTGCGTGAGCAATGTCGAAGGCCCGGGCGAAGTGCGACAGTGGTTCTGATGTCCTGTGGGAGCGACGCGAGTCGCGACCATGGCCATCTGTGGGGCATCGCGACTTGCGTCGCTCCCACAATGGATGTTTGCCCTGCTGCCCCCACCCCAGCCCTCTCCCGCGATGCGGGGGAGGGAGCAAGACGAGATGCGATGAAATGACGTCCTCCCCCAAACCCAATGCACTGGTCTGGCTGCTGCTGTCGGTGGTCGTGATCGGCCTCGACCAGTGGACGAAGCAGTGGGTGCTGACCAGCCTGCCCGAGTACCAGCCGGTGGTCGTCATCGAAGGCGTCTGGAACTGGTATCGCAGCTATAACACCGGTGCGGCCTTCAGCTTCCTCGCCGATGCCGGCGGCTGGCAGAAGTACTTCTTCGCGGCGCTGGCGATCGGCATCTGCGGCCTGCTGACGGTGTGGCTGTCGCGTACCGCGCGCGGCGACTGGCGCAACGCGCTGCCGTTCTCGCTGGTGATCGGTGGTGCGCTGGGCAACCTGATCGACCGTTTCATGCACGGCCACGTGGTCGATTTCATCCAGTGGTACTACGGCAGTTTCGTCTGGCCGTCGTTCAACATCGCCGACTCGGCGATCGTCTGCGGCGCGATCGCGCTGGTGGCGTTCGGCGTGTTCGGCAAGCATCCGTCCCCGGCGACGAAGAAGGCAGACTGATTCCATGGACATCATCCTCGCCAATCCGCGCGGCTTCTGCGCCGGCGTCGACCGCGCGATCGAGATCGTCAAGCGCGCCATCGAAACCCTGGGCGCGCCGATCTATGTGCGCCACGAGGTCGTGCACAACCGTTTCGTCGTCGAGGACCTGCGCCAGCGCGGCGCAATCTTCGTCGAGGAACTCGACGAAGTGCCGGACAACGCGACGGTCATCTTCAGTGCCCATGGCGTCTCGCAGGCGGTGCGCAGCGAGGCCGAACGTCGCGGCCTGAAGGTGTTCGACGCGACCTGTCCGCTGGTGACCAAGGTCCACCTCGAAGTCGCGCGCCACTGCCGCGCCGGCCGCGACGTGATCCTGGTCGGCCACGCCGGCCATCCGGAGGTGGAAGGCACGATGGGCCAGTGGCAGGCCGAGGCCGGGGTCGGCCGCATCTACCTGGTCGAGGACATCGACGATGTCGCGCGGCTCGAAGTGGGGCAGCCCGAGAACCTGGCCTACACCACCCAGACCACGCTGTCGGTGGACGACACCCGGGGCATCATCGAAGCCCTGCGCGCGAAGTTCCCGAAGATGCACGGCCCGCGCAACGACGACATCTGCTATGCCACCCAGAACCGCCAGGACGCCGTGCGCGAGCTGGCCGAACACTGCGACCTGGTGCTGGTGGTCGGCTCGCCGAACAGCTCGAATTCCAATCGCCTGCGCGAGCTGGCCGAGCGCGAAGGCGTGGAGGCCTACCTGATCGACGGCGCCGACGAGATCGACCCCCGATGGGTCGAAGGCCGTCGCCACATCGGCGTCACCGCCGGTGCGTCCGCGCCGGACGTGCTGGTGCAGGGGGTGATCGCCCGCCTGCGCGAGCTGGGGGCCGGTGGCCTGCGCGAACTGGACGGGGAGCCCGAGGACATGGTCTTCGCGCTGCCCAAGGAACTGCGCCTGCGCCTGGTCGATTGACCGGGCCTCCCCCGAAACCCTAGAATCGCATCCCTGCCGCGACCCCATGTCCCGGCAGACACCGCCGGAATAGCTCAGTTGGTAGAGCGGCGCATTCGTAATGCGTAGGTCGCAGGTTCGACTCCTGTTTCCGGCACCAGACATCCGACATGTCCTCCGACATGACCGGGCAGAAGGCCGCCTCCGGGCGGCCTTCGTGCTTTTGGCCTCCATCGACGCCCTGCAGGCCGCGCACGTTTTCGAGACGCGCTTCGCTTGCCGGCATCACGGCCTGCGTGCTAACTCTTGCTGCGCAGGGCAGTGGCGATGCGCCGCGCATCTGATCCTGTACTGATGCCGCAGGGGGTCTGCAGCGGACGCAGACTTCAAGGGCGATGCGGGTGCATCGCGACGGGCACGCTGTCGCCCGGGACACAAGGACGCCAGGGGGATTCGATGCAGGGGATCGCTGCGCCGCCGCTTCCGATGTCGCCGCCGGGTCTCGATCCGGATGCGCCGCGCGATGCCTGCGCCCCGGATCGCATGCTCCGATGGCGACGCCCCATCGAGTGCGTCGCAGGGATCCTTCGGAGCATGTGATCGGAGCAGTGACATGGATGCGAATTCGCGATTCGACCTCGTCGGCGCCTCGCCGCAATTCAGGAAGGCGGTGGCGCAGATCCAGCGCATGGCATCGATCGATGCCACCGTCCTGATCGCCGGCGAGACCGGCACGGGCAAGGAAGTCGCGGCGCGCGCCATCCATTACGGCAGCGAGCGCGCGCACAAGCCGTTCGTGCCGGTGAATTGCGGCGCCCTGGCCGAATCGCTGGTGGAAAGCGAATTGTTCGGCCACGAACGCGGGGCGTTCACCGATGCCAAGACCGCCTCGATCGGCCTGGTCGGCCAGGCCACGGGCGGCACGATCTTCCTCGACGAAATCGACGCGCTGACGCCGAAGGCGCAGGCGGCCCTGCTGCGTTTCCTGCAGGACCGCACCTATCGCCGCGTCGGCGGCGGCAGCCTGTTGCAGGTCGACGTGCGGGTGCTGGTCGCCAGCAACGCCGACCTCGATGCGCTCGCGCGCGAACGCCGCTTCCGCCAGGACCTGCTGTATCGCCTGCGCGTGCTCTCGCTGCGCCTGCCGCCCCTGCGCGAGCGCCCCGGCGACGGCGTGCTCCTCGCGCGCAACATGCTCAAGCGCCTGAGCCATCAGTACCGGACCCACGCGCGCGAGCTGCATGCGGAGGGCGAGGATTTCATCCGCGGCTACGACTGGCCGGGCAACATCCGCGAACTCGAGAACGTGATCCATCGCGAATTCCTGATGAGCGACGACGAGGCCCTGCGGCTCCGCGAGACGCGCGAGGAGCTGATGCCGGGCGATGTCGCTGCGGCGCCAGCCGAGACGGCTTCGACATCGGCATCGGCGCCCGAATCGACGGTTGCGGATGCGGACTGCACGTCCTTCAAGGATGCCAAGGCGAAGGCGGTCGCGGAGTTCGAGCGCAGCTACGTGCGCGAGATGCTGGCGCGGGCGGGGGGCAACCTTTCGCAGGCCGCGCGGCTGTCGAACCAGGAGCGCAGCGCCTTCGGCAAACTGGTGCGCAAGTACCGTCTCGGCGGCGAGGGCCAGGTGGCTTGAATCTCCGACCGGGCCGCGCCGAAGCCTGGATTGTCCAAAAGGACACGACACGTTCTAGGATGTCCCGACTTCCCATCTCCGGCGGCCGCGCATGGACCGAGGATTGATCGAATTCGCCAAGGACGCCATCCGCCGGTTCCTCGAGAGACGGCCCGAGGCCGCCGACACCCTGGAAGGCATCCATCATTGGTGGATCGACTGGCCTGGACATGCGGAATCCCAGGTGGTCACCGAGGTCGCGCTGGAGCAGCTGCATGCCGAGGGCCTGATCGAACCGCTGCGCATCGGCAACAACGTGCTGTGGCGGCGTCGGCGCGAGGACGCTGCGGACTGAGGCCTGCCGATGGCGGGGTGGGTGCAATTCCACCCAGGCAGGCATCGCGCCATCGCGTGCCGAGGCCGTGGCATGCATGACATCCGCCGCTTCCGGAATGGAAGTGCTTTTCGATCAACCGCTTGCCACGACTCGGCAGCGCATGCGTCCGCTGCGGTCGCCGTGGCACGGGTCTTGCAGCGCGATGCCCGCGATCCGCGACGTGCGCGGATGAAGCGGGTATCGACATGCACGGCCAGAACGACAATCCCGGACATCGCGGCGGCGCTTCGACGGACCTCAGTCCCATGGCGTCGCGGCCGCGCAGCGCTTCCTCGCCACCAGCGCTGTCGTCGATGCGGTCATCGTCTCCGCCCCCGTCCCTGATCCTGCCTCCCGTCCAGCCTCCCGTTCAATCCTCCGTCCAGCCTGCCGTCCAACCCCCTGTCCAACTTCCGGTACAGACGTCCGTTCAATCCTCGGCGCAGCTGTCGCAGATGCACGTGCCGGTCTCTCCGCCCTTGTCCAGCGTCGTGTCGCCGCAGATGCAACCGCCGTCGCATCCGCCGCCATCCCAGCGCCTGCAGAGATCCTCGCCATCCCCCGAGGAATCCATCAGGAGCGAACATGTCGTGCCGGTGCCGCAGGTGCTCACGCCGATGCAGAGATCGCTGAGCACCAGCAGTCGCAACTACGGCACGATCAACGACGACGCGCAGCGCGGCGCACACGAACCGCTCCTCGGGCCACAGCCCGTCCAGCCGCCTGGTCCCGTGTTGCGCAATACCGCGCATGCCACGGACGTGCTCGCGGCCGTGTCCAGTGCGCCGTATCCCGGCAGCGCCGGTCCATGGATACAGGGGGCTTCCGGCCTGCTCTGGGCGACCTCCGGCACCGTGAGCGGCATCGATAATCTGCGCCAGCAGCCGACGACCAGGATGGAGCGCGTCGCGCGCGGCGTCTCGGTGTTCACCGATGTCACGTCCACGCTGGCTGGCCTCGCCGACACGGCGAACGCCGCCACCAATGGATTTGTGCCGGATGCGCACGACTGGCGTCGCGGCACGGGGCAGGCCAGCAATGCGCTCTGGGCGGTGTCGGGCCTGACATCGATGGTCAGCACCGGCTACCAGACGGCGAACAACTGGTGGAACGGACGACCCTCGCTGTCGCAAGCCCTGGGCTTTGCTTCGGCCACGTTCAACACCCTGGGCGCGGGCTTCGGCATGGTCGCCAATGAGTACCAGCAGCACGACGATGCTGCCAGCCAGACGAATGCGACCTTGTACGGCACGTTGTCCGCCGCCTCGTGGGTCACCGGGTCCCTGTTTTCGATGGCCAGCACCTACACGGCGCGTCGCCAGCAGAGTGCGAGCGCGCATCCACCACCGTCCGGGGAGGTCTGAGCGGATGCGCACGCATCTTCGTGGCGATGCCGGCGCGTGCGCGAGCGGGCCGTCGACTGCACGGGAGAGGGTCTGAGATGCGCGTGCGCAGCAAGACACCGGAAACAGACGCCGCCGCCGTGCCCGTGGCGCAGGATGCGTTGCTGGCGTCGGCCTTCGAACAGCTGGAAGCGGAAGGATGGTCGCCGCAGGTGTTCGCCGCACGCCTGCCCGGTCTGTGGGAGGCCTGTCGTACGCAACGAGCGGACAGGCGCACGCCATGGCTGGCCGGCATGCGCGAGGTGGCGCGTCGTGCCTGGGCCTTGCCCGAGACCGTGCGCGATGCGTGGACGGCGCTGCTGGCGGAGTGGGCCGACTGGCCGCTGCTGCTCGCCGTGGCTGCCCATGGCGGGCAGGCGGACGATCCATCCGAACGGCTTTCGCAGCGGCTGGCATTGGCGCACTTCCGGCTGGGGAACATGGCGGCCGCCCTGTCCGCATGCAGGCGCAACCTGCTGCTGCATCCGGCGTCCGCCTGGTCGCTCGAACTGCATCGTGCATGCGTCGAATGGCAGACCTTCCTCGACCGTGTCCCGCCGATCGAAGACGAGACGTTGCGTCTCGAACCGCTCGGTCACCAGCATTGCGCCGACTTCGCCTGGCAGTACTGGGATCCGGACATCGCGCGGCTCTGCTGCCTGCCCGTGTTCGGCGACGACGCGGCCTGGCATCGCTGGCTCGACGAATGTTGGGGCTACGGCGACCAGCGCCTGTACGCGGTGCTGCACCGCGACTGGGGCTTCGTCGGCAGCGTGAGCCTGACCCTGCACGGTGACCTCGGTTTCTTCTACTACTGGATCGGCCGCGATTTCCAGGGGCAGGGCCTGGGCCCTGCCGCTGTGCGCCTGCTGTTGTCCGATGCCTTCGACCGCCACGGCATGCGTGCCTGCTACGCGAAGGTGTTCGAGCACAACGTGCCGTCGCGGCGTGCGCTGGCGCGCCTGGGATTCGAAGCGCTGGATTTCCGTCCCGCGCCGCCGCACGACGATGAACTGCTGTACCGGCTGGGGCCGCCGCAGGGTCGATGGGACAGCGCGGAAGCGCTGCACGAGCTGTTCGCGCGCATGGGATCGCAGACGCGCGTCGCGGTGCCATCGCGAGGCGCCTTGCGCGCCCCGTGCCATGCGTGACGACGATCCTGTCTGAGGCTTCGATGCGCATTCATCAACAAGGAGCAGGCAATGTCGGATTGGGGCAGCAGGGAATTGAGGGGCCGCACGGTCACCTGGCAGGACATGGATTCGATCGGGTCGCGCACATCGCGCAGCAGGCACACGTCCTACGTGCATCCGTCCGGGACCGGCACGACGCCCGTCACGCGCGCCACCGTGCAGATGGCGCCGGCGCCGCAGTCGATCGCCTGGTCCTATCGCACGTCCGGCGGCGCGCATGGCGCATGGGAGGCGCCCAATCCTGCGCCGGTTGGCGGCGCCCCCTGGGATGCAGGCCACATGATGCCGCGTGCCGGCGGCGGCCCCGGGCACGTGCCTGAACTCGTGGTGCCGCAGAACCCCGAGGTCAATCGAGGCACCGGCGGGCACTACGGCGAGCATCGTGCGCACGAGCGCGAGATGACCTCGGACCTGCGCCGGGCCGAATCTGCACGGGTCACCGTCACCCAGTGGCACACGCCGAGACCGCATTACGGTCAGTGAGAGGGATGCGACATGAGCTATTTCGACAAGGTCGCGTCGGCGATCAAGACCACGGCCACGATGGCCTATCACGCCACCGGCGCATCGCAGGTGGTCGATGGCGCCACCCAGGTCTATCGCAACAGCGGCGAGGGCGGCACCTGGGGTGGCATCGCCAAGGGCATGGCGCGCATGGCGGTGGGTGGCGCGGCGCTGTACACGCTGCCGAGCGCGCCGCTGCGCAATCTCGCGGTGATGGGCGCGGGCAAGCTGCTGGAAACCACCGGTCGTGAAGAGCTCGGCAGGACGATCAAGCGCAAGGGCAAGCAGGAAAACCGCCAGGATCTGATCGACAAGGGCCGCTGGCTGCAGTACGGCCACCTGTCGCCCGACGAACTGTTCCAGCAGCATCCTGCGGCGTTCCTCAGGACGTATGCGGTGCAGGGCAAGGTGCAGGAGCCGGATGATCCGGGCGGCACGTCGAACACGGCCACCGGGTTCCAGTTCCGCACGGTGACCAGTCGCACCTCCGCCTTCCCGTCGCTCAACCAGATCACCGATCGCTCTGGCAGGACGCGCCGGCCGCTGGCGCACCTGGGCCTGGTCAAGTCGAGCGACGCCGAGGCGCATCGCGGCGCCCATGGCACCAAGCGCATGGGGCACGACTTCACGGCAGCGTTCCTGCCCATGATGCAGTCCACCAGCGACCAGATGACCAGCGGCCCGCAGCCGCACGGCGCGCCGAATGATGCGCGCGTCACCGGTTTCTCGCAGGGGCGCCTTCCTGCCAACACCCTGAGCCAGCGCACGGAGTCGACCATCGTCACCACACAGCTCAGTGGCTGTTCGGTGAGCCGGCAGGGCGGGGCGTTCATGCATGTCCGCCCCGACACGGACGGACGCGTGCTGCAGCAAACGTTGTCCGCGAACGGCCCCACCTTCGGCCGCAACGACTACCCCGGCGGCCAGCACGCGTTCGTGATGATCCGGCACAAGCCCGACGGCAGCGCGCGCCTGCACTACCAGGTCCACGATGGCCGTACCAACACCATCCAATCCGGCCGGCGCAACCTCTAGCGTGACGTGTGCGAATGACGATGACTGCCGGAAGGCGAGGGCAGTGAAACAAAGAAAAGCGATGGAATGGTTCGATGAACAGCGATGACAGCAAGAAGCGCAAACGAAGCGAATTCAAATCCGATCTCAAGGAAGAGGGCAACAAGTCCCAGGTCCTGCAGAAGAACGATGAGCGGGTCGGCAAGAAGATCAGCACGACGCCCTCGCTGCCGAAGCAGGTCATCCGTACGCCGACATCCACCTTCAACGCCACGATCAAGAATCCCCTGTCGTTCGGGCACGAGGCCTTCGAGGAAAAGGCCATCGAGTCCGGGCAAGGGGTGAAATGGCACAAATTCTCGAACATCACATTTTCCGGCGACGAGGAAAAGAGCGAAACGCCGCGGGAGCAGCTGGACAGCTATATCGAGAAAACCGGCCTCAAGCCCATCAAGACCAAGCAGGACTGGGGGCTGGGCAGCAGCGTCATGTACAGGTCCCGCCGGGGGTCCATCGGCGGATTCAGCGACCTGGACAATGGCGGCATCCAGGGTTGGCGCATGCATTCGCTGCCGACTTCCGAAGCGTTCTCCAGCGACCCGTCCAGCAAGAGCGAGTTCGTCGACGCGTTCAATTCGCGCGCGGAGGTCATGACGAAGCCGTCGGTCAACACCAGGGACAAGCCGCAGACCGTCAACACGATCCTGTCCGATGTGGGCAAGGTGCGGTTCGACGAGAAGTCACGGAACTTCCAGTTCACTGAATCCACGTATGCAATGGGGGTGTCCGGAAAGGGCTTGGACAACAAGAAGAGCGACAGTCCGCAGAGACTCTACCTGCCGAGCATCGAGGTGGCGAAGATGGACGGCAAGAAGGGGACGCCCTCGCAGACCTACCATTCCGAACCCATGTCGCTGACCCTCCACAACCAGTACCGCAGCGTGAAGATGGACAGGGATTCGGAACTGGTCGGCATGTTCGCCAGCTTTCCGAACCAGGTCTGTTTCCAGTGCGGGAGAGTGTTCGAAAAGAAGACCGGCGACCGCTCGGTCATCTCGGGCGTTCCGGGCGTGGAGTTCGGCGGTCAGAAACCGGGCCCCGTCTTCAACGAAAAGCGCAAGAACACCGTGATCCGCGCGAAGCCGATGGAAAGCCTGATCGACAGCGAAAAGAACGTCACGGAACTGCGCAGCCTCTACGCTTACCACAAGAAATGACCGGCCCCGTCGGGCTTGTCGTCATCCCAAGGCGCGCGCGGATGCCCGAGGGCTTCCGCGCCGCAGCATTCTCCATTGCCTGATCCGCCCCTGCGCGCGATGGATCGCGTTCAGAGCGCGCACCGAGCGCTTTCCATCGTCGTCGTCGATCCGGTCCACGCGGTGCATCCTGTCCGCTCGATCGGTCATGCACGAGGCGACCTGCCTCCTGCGCGATCGCCTGGGTGTATTCCGACCCGGCCCGGGTCGAATTCCACCCACCGCAGGTGCGCGAAGAGATTCCGTTGAATTTCAGCAAATCCCTTGTTTGCAAGGGTTTTCCGGCTGGTCGGCATCGCGCTTGAAAAAGCGCGACGCGTCGCCGGAGATTCGCAGGAAGGCAGCCTCTTCGACAAAACAGTTTGACGATCAACGGCTTGCGAGATGGTCGCGACTTGGCACGCAACTTGTTTACGTCATCGCCGAAGCCTTGCACGTTGGTGCGGTCGCGATGGTCGCGACATGGACACGCAGGGCAGCGAATGCCCGGTGATCGCGACAGCATCGCGGCGCGGGCGCAAGGAACGACCAACCAACCCTGTGGGGCCAAGCGAATGAGCGAAAGCGCGCAAAAAAAGTTGCTGCGGGTGCGTCCTCCCCGTGTGCGAATCACGTATGACGTCCACACCAACGGTGCCATCGAGAAGCGCGAACTGCCCTTCATCGTCGGCATCTTCGCGGACCTGACCGGCGACCGCGATCCGGAAGCCGCCGCGCCGGTACCGGTGGCGATGAAGGAACGTCGCATCGTCGATATCGACCGCGACAACTTCAACGAAGTGCTGCGGCAGAGCATGCCGCGCGTGCTGCTCAAGGACGTGGACAACGTCCTGCCGGGCGGCACGGGCAAGCTGGCCGGCGAAGTCGTGGTGTTCGAATCGATCGCCGATTTCGACCCGGTCGCGGTGGTACGCAAGGTCAAGGCGCTGGACGACGTGTTCGAGCAGCGCAAGGCGCTGCGCGACGCCCAGGCCCGCGCCGAGGTGAACGACGGGGTCGGCACGATCCTGGAAGACGCCGTGAAGGCGATCGAAACCAGCGGCGCCTGGTCTGCCGATGTCGGCACCAAGCTCAACGAGGGCTTCCCCGACAAGGACGAGGCCTTCAAGGCCACGCTCGCCAAGGCGTTCGAGGTCCATGTCGTGCCGGTGATCGTCACCAAGGACGCGAACGGCAACGATGGTAAGGGCCTGGGTGCAGCCTTGTCGATCGATCATGCGGTGGCCGCGATCGACAAGGCGCTGAGCAGCCAGCTGTCGCTGGTCATGCACAGCGCGCGCTTCAAGGAAATGGAGGCGACCTGGCGCGCCCTCTATTACCTCGTGTCGCGTTCCGAGACCGGTCCGCAGCTCAAGCTCCGCGTGTTCAACGCCACCTTGAAGGAACTGCAGGACGATCTGTCCAAGGCGGTCGAGTTCGACCAGAGCCGCCTGTTCAAGCTGATCTACGAGGCCGAGTACGGCACCTACGGCGGTTCGCCGTACAGCCTGCTGATCGGCGGCTACGAGTTCGGTCCGTCGGCCTCGCACATGGGCTTCATCGAGGCCATGTCCGGTGTCGCCGCCGCCGCGCATGCGCCGTTCATCGCTGCCGCATCGCCGGAGATGTTCGGCCTGTCCGCCTTCGGTGACCTGGCCAAGCCGCGCGAGCTGTCGAAGGTGTTCGAGGGTGCCGACCTGGCGCAGTGGGGCGACTTCCGCAACAGCGAGGATTCGCGCTACGTGTCCCTGGTCCTGCCACGCGCGATGCTGCGCCTGCCGTATGGCGAGAAGACGCTGCCGGCCGATGGCTTCAACTTCGAGGAGTCGGTGCTGTCCGAGTCCGGCCTGCCCGACAACGCGAACTTCCTGTGGGGCAACGCCGCGTATTTCCTGGCCGAGCGCATCACCAACGCCTTCTCGCTGTACAGCTGGACGGCGGCGATCCGTGGCGTGGAAGGCGGCGGTCTGGTCGAGGGCCTGCCGATCTACACGTTCCGCAGCGGTGGCGACGACGGCATCAAGGAACTCTTCTGTCCGACCGAAGTGGCGATCACCGATCGCCGCGAGAAGGAGCTGAACGACCTCGGCTTCATCTCGCTCTGCCATTGCAAGGGCACCGGCAAGGCCGCGTTCTTCGGTGGCCAGACCACCAACAAGCCGAAGAAGTACATCAACGCCGACGCCAACGCCAACGCGGCGCTGTCCTCGCGGCTGCCGTACATCCTCGCCGCGTCGCGCTTCGCCCACTACATCAAGGTGATCGTGCGCGAGAAGGTCGGCGGCTTCCTCACCCGCGGCAACGTCGAGTCCTTCCTCAACAGCTGGATCTCGCAGTACGTGCTGCTCGACGACAACGCGTCGCAGGAAGTGAAGTCGGCGTTCCCGCTGCGCGAGGCGTCGATCGTGGTGGTCGATGTGCCCGGCGAGCCCGGCGCGTACAAGGCCACGGTCTTCCTCAAGCCGCACTTCCAGCTCGAGGAACTGACGACCTCGATCCGGCTGGTGGCCGATCTTCCGAAGTGATGCCCGGGGCGGCGCATGACGCGTCGCCCCGCGCCCCGCTGATCCCACGCACATCCCGACGCACCCAACTACACCAGGGCAGGCATCCATGGACCTCATTCTTCTGCAACCGGGCAACCCGGACCTCATCGGCGAGACCAGTTCGACGCACATCGACAACGTCTGGCGCCAGGACATCCTCAACTTCGGCAAGTGCATGGAGCTGGTCTCCATCCACCACGGCATGAAGCAGCAGATCACCACCGACGTGAGCAACAAGGCGCGTACGTCCGGGCGACCGGTGATCACCGAGTTCACCTGCGTCAAGTACGTCGACCAGACCTCGGTCAAGCTGTACGACATCTGCCTGCGCGCCGCGCCGCTGGGCGCGGGCAAGGACAATCCGACGAAGATCTACATCGCGCGCAACAGCGGCGACAAGACCGCGAACATCATGACCCTCGCGCTGCGCGACGCGATCATCAGCGAGATCCAGTTCCAGTCGCATCCCAACGACATGCCGACCGAGCAGTTCAAGATCAGTTTCACCGAGATCCTCTGGACCTACACGATCCAGGACGTCGACATGAGCACGCCCGGCAACGTGCATGCAGGCTGGAGCGTCATGCACAACCGGCCGATCGCCAACAGCTTCACCTGATCGTCGCGGTTCCGCGTCGGCGCGATGCGCGCGCGCCGGCGCGATGTCTTCCCCTCGCGCGTTGTCGTGGAGCCCGCATGCAGTTCCTGTTCGAACGCCTCAGCACCCTGCCGCGCGGCCTGGACGGCCGGCAGGAGCCGTTCGACCAGAACGCGGCGATCGTGGCGCAGATCCAGCGCATCGCCGCCACCGGCCGACTGGTCGGGCAGGGCATTCCGGCGGTGCCCTGGGGCATGCCGTCCGTGGTGACGATGGGCGCGAGCGCGATCGGCATGCTCGACGCCTACGCCGAGGCGCTGCGCGAAGCGATCGTGCGCCACGAGCCGCGCCTGCGCGATGTCCGCGTCGAGACCGAGCGCGCGACCGACGCGCTGTCCCCCTGGCGGCTGGTGGTGAGCGCCGTGTTCCCCAACGAAGACCAGCCGCGCAATGTCTGCGTGGCGGCGCCGTTCTGAGCCGGAGGCCGACGCGAGCATGCGCAGCGGGGTCGACCGACTGAAGGATGCCTACCAGCAGGAGCTGACCGCCCTGCGCGAGGAGGCCAGCGAGTTCGCTGCCGACCATCCGGCGCAGGCCGGCATGCTCGGCCTGCATCGCGGCCGCTCGCAGGATCCGCAGGTCGAACTGCTGATGCAGTCGTTCGCCTATCTCACCGGGCGCCTGCGCCACCAGCTCGATCTCGACCAGGCCGAGCTGCCGAACGCGTTGCTCGCCGACCTGTATCCGCACCTGGCCGCACCGCTGCCGTCGATGATGGTCGCGCACATGGCCGTGCAGCCCGATGGCGTGGGCCGCGTCGAACGCGGGCGCAGCGTCGTCGCCTCGGTGCCGATCGAGGCCGGCGGCAGCGCGACGTGCCGTTTCCGCACCTGCTTCGACACCGCGCTGTGGCCGCTGGACGTGGTCGACCTGGCCATCGTCTCGCCGAAGGACTACCCGCAGCTGGCGATCGACCAGGACACCCGCAGCGTGCTGCGCGTGAGCCTGCGCAAGAACGGCCGCACGGCGCTGCACCAGATGCAGCCGACCCGGCTGCGTTTCCATCTCAATCCCGAGGGCGGGCCCGCGCACGCGCTGCACCAGCTGCTCGGCGCGCACCTGCGCGGCCTGGCGGTGGTCGAGGCGCCCGGCACGGGCGCGACCTGCCGCCGGCTGCCGATCGAACACCTGCGCTGGCTCGGCTTCGAGGACGACGAGGCCGCGCTGCCCGCGCATCCGCAGGCGCATCCGGCCTTCCGCATCCTGCAGGAATATTTCGCCTTCCCGGAGAAGTTCCTGTTCTTCGAGATCGAGGCGCTGGACCTGGCGCACGCCGACGACACGCTGGACCTGCTGTTCATGCTCGACGTGCCGCCGAACCCGGCGCTGCGCCTGGCGCCAACGGTACTGATGACCAACTGCGTGCCGCTGGTCAACCTGTATCCGCAGCGCATCGATCCACTGAACCTCGACCACACCCGCTACGAGTACCGCCTCACCGGCGACATCGGCCAGCACGCGAACTGCGAGATCTACCGGATCGAGCGGCTCAACGCGGTGCGGGCCGGATCCGCGCCGCGCGTGCTGGTGCCGTATTTCTCGATGGACGATTTCCAGCACATCGAAGGCCAGGACTACTTCTACATCACCCGTCGCGAGCCCAGCCAGCGCACGCGGATCGGCGGCACCGAGCTGTACGTGTCTTTCCTCGACGCGCAGTTCCGCCTCACCGATCCGGCCGAGGACGTGATCGCGGGCAGCGCGCTGTGCACCAATCGGCGGATGCCGGAGCGCCTGCGCGTCGGCGACAAGCTGCAGGTCGAAGGTGCATCGCCGATCGCGACCACGCGTGTGCTCGGCAAGCCGACCGCGCACCAGACGCCGCCGATGACCGGATCGCGGCCGTGGCTGCTCGTCTCGCAACTGGCGCTCAATCACCTGTCGCTGTCCAGTGGCCCGCATGCGATGTCGGCGCTGAAGGACATCCTGCGCCAGCACGTCGGCCCGAGCAGCACGCTGGGCCATCGCGCGATCGACGGCATCCTCGCGATCGATCCGCGTCCGCTGGTGCGCTGGCACGGCGAACCGGGCCGACGCGGCTACGTGCAGGGCGTCGAGATCGACGTGACCCTGGACCACACCCGGTTCGAAGACACCAGCGCGGTGCTGTTCTGCACCGTGCTCCGACATTTCTTCGCGCTCTACGCCGCCGTGAACACGGTGGTGCAGGTGCGCCTGCGCATGCCTGACGTCAAGGGAGTTCTCAAGGAATGGCCACCGCTGGCGGGCAACCAGGTCCTTCTCTGATCGGCGCCGTCGTCGGGCAGTACGCCCGGTTCGACGTCCATCAGCTCGTGCGGCTGCTCCGGCACCGCAGCGAAGGCCCGTGGCCGGTCGACGCGCGCCTGCGCTTCCGTGCCGACCTCGGCGCGGCCTTCCCGGGCCACGAGGTCACGCGGCTCGGCAAGGCGCCGCCGATGCCCGCCTTCCGCCTGGCCATGCGCGAGCGCGGCGAGATGCCGGTGCGCGTGGAGCTGCGCACGCCGAACTACTGCGTCGCCAGCGAGCTGGGCCCGCTGCCCGAACCCTTCCTGGAATGGGTGCGCGAACAGGAGCGCATCGGCGGCCACGCGATGCCGGCCTTCCTCGACGTGTTCAACCAGCGCCTGCACGTGCTGCGCCACGACCTGAAGAGCACGGCGGTGCGCGCGCTCGATCCTGCGCCGCCGGAAGCGACCCGCTACGCCGCGCAGCTGGCGTCGCTGATGGGCCTGGGCCTGAAGGCGCAGCAGGCGCAGGTGCCGCTGCCGATGCGTGCCTGGCTGGGCCTCGCGGGGCTGATGGTCAACACGCGCAAGAGCGGTGCGGTGGTCGCGCAGGTCATGACGACCTACCTCGGCGTGCACTGCAAGCTGCGGATGCTGGTCGGGCGCTGGCGACCTCTGGAACCGCGCGATCGCATCTGCCTGGGTCGCTGCGGCCACCGCCTCGGCGACGGCGCGCTGCTCGGGCAAAGCATGTGGGACGCCCGTGCGGCGGTCGCGCTCGACGTGGGTTTCGTGTCGTTCCAGCGCCTGTGCGCGCTGCTGCCGTTGCGTGTGCAGCGGTCCGGCGAACGCTGGCCGGATGCCGGGCATCGCGGCCTGGTGTCGATGCTGCGCCTGCTGCTGGATCGCCGCTTCGACTGCGAGGTGGGCATAGCGGTCGATCCCGACACCGTGCCGCCGCCGGTCCTGCGCGGCTCACCCGCTGCAGGCACGGTCGGCCTGCGCCTCGGGCAGACCGCGTGGCTCGGCCGGCCCGCCGCGCCGCAGCTGCGCTTCACGGTCCCGGCCTTCGACGGCCACGCAGGAGGCGCCGCATGACTTCGCTCGACGATCCCATCGCCGGCTCCGCGCTCGAACTGGTCGACCAGCCGCTGCTCTACCAGCATTGCCGCATCGCGATGCCGCAGGGGCAGGTGCTCGGCGAGAACGCTTTCAGCCTCGAACGCTTCCAGGGCCAGGAGAGCGCGTCCGACCTGTTCGAGTACCAGCTGGAGCTGCACGGCGATACCGCCACGGGCGATGCCGCCGAACAGGCCGCAGCGCTCGACTTCGCGACGGTGATCGGCCGCCCGGTCACCGTCGGCATCGGCACCACGCCGTACAGCGATCGCGACGAAGGCCATCTCGCGTTCCGCCAGGCGCTGGACGGCACCGGCCCGAAAGGTGCGTTCGCGCTGTTCAACGGCATCGTCGCCGCGCTGGCGATCGAACTGCCCGGCATCTATCGCATCACCATGCGTCCTGCGGCCTGGCGCATGGGCCTGACCAACCGCTATCGCGTGTTCACCCAGAAGAGCATCTGCGACGTGCTCGAACAGCTGTGCCGCGAGCACGGCGTCGAGGCATCCTTCTCGGGCCTGAAGGGCAGCGACAACCTCGCCACCTGCCGCGTGCAGGACTGGTTCCAGGCCGGCGAGACCGACCTGGACTTCCTGCGCCGGCTGATGTCGAAGGCGCACATCTACTACTACTTCCGCCACGAGGCCGACCGCCACGTGATGGTGTTCGACAACCGGCCGACCTATCCGCCGGCGATTCCGGGCGACACCGCGCTGCGCTACACCTGGACAGCCACCGACGCGCTGGGCATGCACCAAGGCGACGTGGTGTCGCAGTACAGCTACCAGCAGTCGCTCGGCGTCAGCGGCGTGCAGGGCATCTTCACGCTGCAGACCGAAGCCTGGGACGTGACCCAGCCGGGCGATCCGCTGGCCAGCTTCACCACTTTCCGCGCCGACAGCCGTCCCGACACCGGCGACCTGCCGTTCCGCCAGCACAAGGTGGTGCAGTACGGCTTCAGCACCGCGCAGGTGCGCGAATTCGCGCAGGCCACCGAATCGGCGATCCACAGTGGCGAACGCCAGTTCAGCGGCGCCAGCTTCTGCCCGCTGCTGCGCGCCGGCCATCGCTTCCACATGGCCACCGATATGCAGGACGTGCGGCCCGAGCTGAACGGCGTGGAGTTCGTGCTCACCCAGGTGCAGCACGAGTCGGTGCTCGACGGCGAGTACAACAACCACTTCTCCGCGACGCCTGCCGACGGCCTGATCTCCGCCACCGGTCTGCAGGACACCCAGCAGGGCGTGGTCCTCGCGCACGTCGCCTCGCCCGGCGGCGACGATGCCGTGCAGCACTGGCCGTACTACATCCCCGACGATTTCAGCCTCGGCCGCAATTGGCTGGAGGACAGCCAGGGCGTGCACAAGCGCCTGCACGCCAAGGGCGTGTACGTGCGCTTCGCCACCGATCCGCCTGGCACGCCTCCGGTGTGGGTGAAGCTGGCCGCGCACATGCAGACGATTCCGGAAGTCGGCGCCTGCGTCTGGGTTTCGCGCGCCAACGACGAATCGGAAATCCCCGAGATCCAGAACATGGTCCAGGGCGATGGCACGAAGACCATCACCGATTCGAGCTGGACCGCGCACAGCCAGGTCGGCAACAGCTTCTCGACCAGCTATGGCGATTCGCGCAGCATCCATTTCGGCCAGCCCTGGTCGCGCGCCGACGTCGATGCCGCGGTCAAGCTGGTCGAGGCCGCCTATGGCCGCAAGCTCTTCCGCGATGCCTCGTACTCGCGCGGCGGCAGCTACGGCTACTCGACCTCGGAGCAGGGCGCAGACGGCATGCTCAGCGAGTCCTGGTCCTACGGTTCCACCTACGGAAACAGCTGGGGCAAGGAGCAGATCAGCTTCAGCGCCACCGGCGCCAGCCACCACCAGTCGGTGGTCGGCAAGTACGACCCGGCTTCGATCGCGCCGGAAACGGACGCCGACGCCGATGCCGCCGTGCAGTCCTCGATCTCCACGGTGCATGGCGATACCTACGCGAAGAGCACGAGCAACGGCAAGACGAAGTCCATCTCGACCTACAACGGCGCGGTGAGCAACGAGAGCACGCACACCGGCAAGGTCAGCAGCAAGACCGACATCTTCGCGGACTCGGAAAACATCTCGACGATCACCGGTACCTCGACCAACATCAGCACGCACAACATCGAGAACAACGTCAGCACGGTGACGACGCAGAGCAGCACGAGCACCGTCGGTACCAGCGTGAGCAGCCATGCCGCCGGCGCGAGCAACAGCAACAGCGCCATCGGCGCGCACAACAGCAACGACGCGATCGGCATAAGCCAGTCGAATTCCGCGACCGGCGTGTCCGAACGCAACAGCCTGCTCGGTGTCAGCGCCGAAGTGAGCCTGGTGGGCGCCACCAATGCGATGAACATCGTCGGCATGGACAACCGCCTGTCGGTCACCGGCTCGTCCAACCATCTCAGCGTCACGGGGGATTCCAGTTCGGTCAGCGTGACCGGCTCCAGCACGGTGGTCGAGGTCGCGGGCCCCGGCGTGCACGTCTCGGCGAAGGCGCCGCAGGCGAAGATCGACCTCGACGGACCGGTGATGCAGATCCCGGTCATCGTCCTGGTGCTGTGAGCGGAGACGCCGATGAAGATCGTCAAGCCGCTCACGCTCGGGGTCCTGCAGCAGCCGTACCCGTATCGCGGCGCGCATCGCCTCGCCGTGGCCACGCTCGGCTTCTTCGCGCTGGGCCGCGACGACGAACGCCTGCTGACCGAGAACCTGCAGTGGCCGAAGGTGCTCAAGCAGCTTCCGGCCGGGCAGGCGCTGGACCACATCCTGCCCAAGGCCCATGCCGAGGTCATGCTCAGCGGCAGCGCGCACGCGCCGAAGCCGGTGCCGCGCATGCAGGTGCGCCTGCAGTGCGGACCGATCGACAAGCGCATCGACGTGATCGGCGACCGTCGCTGGGAACGCATGTGGTACGGCCGCGTGTGCATCCGCGCGCCGAAGCCCTTCACGACGATGCCGCTGTCGGCCGAGCGCGCCTATGGCGGTGAAGGCCACGACAACCCGCTGGGCGTCGGCTACCTGCCGCGCCTGTGGGCGCTGCGCCTGCGCGAAGGCGCGATGCCGAACCTGGAACAGCCGGGCGAGGTGGTCGCGCCCGGCCGCGACGACTTCACCGTCGCCGGCTTCGCGCCGCAGGCGCTGATGCATGCGCGCCGCCGCATGCGCGCCAGCGGCACCTACGACAAGCGCTGGCTGGACGAGGACTTCCCGGGCCTGCCGCGCGATTTCGATTTCGCGATGTACAACCTGTCGCCGACGGACCAGCAGTTCGCCGGACGTTTCGCGGGCGGCGAAGCCTATCGGCTCGAAGGCGTGCATGCCTCGGGCGAGGCGATCGCCGGCACCCTGCCGTCGATCCGGCCGCGCGCCTTCGTGCTCGGCCAGGGCGCCGATGCGGCGGATGCGCGCGAAGCCGCGCTGGCCTGCGACACGGTCTGGTTCTTCCCCGAGGTCGGCGTGGGCCTGATGGTCCATCGCGGCGAGGTCGAGATCCGCGACAGCGATGCGCTGGACGTCGCCGCGCTGATGGTCGGTTACGACGCCGCCGATCATGTCCGCGATGCCGCGCACTACCGCAAGGTGTTCGCGCTGCGCCTCGACCCCGAGACCGCCGGCCTGCATGCCTTCGACGAAAGCCAGCTCGCGCCCGTACTCGGTCCGCGTGCGCAGGCCGAACGCGAGGCGGCCCGCGAACGCGCCCGTACCGCACTGATGGCGAAACGCCAGGCCGTGCTCGACGCGACCATGGCCGAATTCTGGCAGCGCAGCGGCATGACGCCGCCGCCGGACCACGTGCCGCCCAGGGCCGAACCGCCATCGCTGCCATCGTTCGATGCGCACGCGCTGGAAAGTTGCGATTTTGACCTGGCCGAACTGCAGGCGCAGGCACAGGCGCTCGCCGCACAGGCGAAGCGCGATGCCGACGAGAAGCTCGCGAGCCTGCAGCAGGCGCTGGACGAACGCCTGCCCGAGGTGCCGAAGACGCCCGAGAAATCGGTCGAGGCGCTGGTGCAGGAAGCGCTCGCCCGCGCCGCGCAGCCCGCGCACGACCTGATCGGCGAGCCGACGCCGCTGCCGTCGACACTGACCGAGGTCTTCGCGAAAGCGCGCGAAGCCGGTCCCGAGGCCGTCGATCCGAAGCGGCTCGACGAGGCCCAGGCCGCATTCGCCACGCTCGCACCGCTGCAGCGCGCCGCACGCGCCGCGTCGCCGACGCCGACCACGCTCGACGCCGCGCCGCCGGATGCCGTTGCCCAGGCGCTGGGCGCGCAACTGCTGTCGCTGCTCCGCGCCGGCACGCCGGTCGTCGGTCGCGACTTCGCAGGTGCCTGCCTGCGTGGCGCCGACTTGCGCAACGCCGATCTGCGCGAAGTGATGCTGGAACGCGCCGATCTGCGCAATGCCTGCCTGGCCGGTGCGGACCTATCGAAGACGGCACTGTCCCAGGCCTGCCTCGACGGCGCTGATCTGACCGGTGCGCGACTGGTCGGCACGAACCTCTGCGGCAGTTCGGCACGCTCGGCGTGCTTCGCTGCCGCCGTGCTGCAGGGCGCGCATGCGATGGATGCGACGTGGCAGGCGGCGGATCTGCACGGCGCCGTGCTCGACGATGCGCTGATGCTGCGCATCGACCTGAGCGATGCGCGCCTCGACGGGGCCGTGCTCACGCGGACCATCCTGATGCATGCCACGGCGCCGCGCAGCCGCTGGGTCGGCACGCGCTGGTCGATGGCGGTCGCGGCTTCCGCCGATTTCACCGGCGCCTGCTTCGATGGCGCCTCGCTGACGCGCAGCGTGCTGATGGATGCGCAGCTGCCCGGCAGTCACTGGCAGGGCGCGACCCTGCTTACGGTCTATGCCGGTGGACGCGCGAACTGGCGCGGCGCGCGGCTGTCGCTGCTGCGTGCGCAGACGTGCGGCTGGCGCGGCAGCGACCTGCGTGAGGCCTGCCTCGACGGCGCGACGCTGGCCAGCTGCGATTTCGGCGATGCCGATTTGACCGGCGCTTCGCTGCGCGGCGCGCAGCTGCACCGCTCGCTGTTCCTGCGCAGCACCCTGGCGCGCGTCGATGCGACCGGTGCGAGTTTCTTCCAGACGCTGTGTCGCAAGACCGATTTCCGCGACGCCGACCTGCGCGATGCCGTACTCGTGCAGGCGGAACTGACCGAGGCCCGGCTCGATGGCGCACAGCTCGCAGGCGCGCGCCGCGATGCGCCGGTGGGGATCGCATGAGCCAGACCGCCGCCACCGTGACCATTCCCGCGATGCCGAAGATGAGCCCGCTGCCGGCGCGCGTCGCGCCTTCGGCAGTTCTTCCATTGGGCGACTGGCCGACGATCGAATCGGCGCTGCTGCTGTCGCGGCCGGTCTCCAGGGTGTCGCTGCGTACGGTCGACCTGCGCGGCCGTGCGCTGGCCGGCGCCGTGTTCGAAGGCTGCGACCTGCGCGGGATGGATCTCGATGGTTGCGATCTTGGCCGAGTGACCTTCATCGACTGCGTGCTTGCCGGCGCAGACCTGCGCGGCGCCCTGCTGTCCGAAACTACCTGCGTGCGCTGCGACCTGTCCGATGCGCGCATGCCGCAGGGCGTGCCCTCGCGGCTGGTGCTGGTCGACTGCTCGCTCGTGCGTTCGCAGTGGATGGGCGCGCATCTCGATCGCAGCGCCGCGAGTCAATGCGATTTCAGCGACGCGGACCTGCGCGCGTTGCGCCTGGAGCGCACGGTGCTGTGGAAGCCCGCGCTGGGCGGCGCCGATCTGCGCGGTGCGATCTTCGACCAGGCCGCGCTGTGCGACACCGACCTGCGCCGGACACGAATGGAAGGCGTGCAGGGCGAGCATGCCGTGCTGATGAAGAACGACCTGCGCGCGCGCTCGCTGGCCGGCGCCACGCTGCGCCGCTGCCAGCTGCAGGGCAGCGACCTGCGCGGCGCCGATCTGACCGACGTCGACCTGACGGAATCGGGCTGCATCCAGGTCGATTTCAGTGGCGCCACGCTGGCGGGCCTGCGTGCGCCGCGCGCGATCTTCCTGTCGGCGCGTCTCGACGGCGTCGTGCTGCGCGGCAGCGACCTGCAGGGCGCGATGTTCCATGTCGCCGTCATCGAGAAGACCCGCTTCGAGGGCTGCGCGATGCGCGAGAGCAGTTGGGAGAAGAGCCGCATGCGCGAGGTTGCCTTCACAGGCTGCGACCTGCGCTGGGCGCGCTTCGACCATGCACGCATCGACGATGGCGCGATCGAGCGCAGCCGCATGCAGCACAGCCGCCTGCATGGCGCGCAGTTCTCGAACGTGCGCCTGCGCGGCGTGTCGCGACGCGGACAGACCGGCACCGACAAGGCCCTGCTCGCCATCGAAGCCCCCACTCTGGACCTGGAGACACTGCCATGCGCACCGTGAGCGAGTCGCACCGCGTCGAACCGCACCGCGTCGAATCGCATCCTGCCGAATCGATGCCGTCGCGCGGCGTGGCACAGACGGCGGCCGCTGGTGCAGTCCCGGTCGCGGTCGACCTGCTCGAACTGCGCATCGCCGTCGTGTTCGACGATGGCGATTGCCTGCTCGGCAATGGTGCCCGCGCCACGCGCGCGGTGAGCTGCCTCGTCGAGCCGCACGCCGGCGACCGCGTGCTGGCCAGCGCGGGTGCGGACGGGCGCTGGCACGTGCTGCATATCCTCGCGCGCGAGGCGGGCGGCGCCGCACAGCTGAGCGTGCAGGGCGCGGATGCGCTGGCGCTGCGCCAGTCGCGCGTGTCGCTGCACGCGGTCGAGGCGCTGGAGCTGGCCTGCGCCGGCGACGCCTCGCTGACCTCGGCACGCACGCTGTCGATCAACGCCCGCACGCTGTTCTGCACCGTCGCAGGCACGCTGGTCGAACAGGCCGCGCAGTATGTCGGGCGGATGGGCCAGTACCTGCTCGACGCCCGGGAACTGCTGCGCCTGCACGGGCAGCACGCGCTCATCACCGCCGAACGCGACGTCAAGGTCGACGGCGAACGCATCAGCATGGGGTGACCGATGTTCGCGAACACCAATCTCTTCGTCATGAACCTGGGATTCCCCGACGTGTGCATCGTCGGGATCATCCCGGTGCCGCTGGTCAACATCGATTTCTCGATCACCAACATCCCGACGGTGTTCAACGTGCTCTACGGCGGCGGTCTCGCCGAGAACCTGGTGACGATCAGCGCACTGAGCACCGCGGACGTGGGCGTCGGCGTGGTCTCGGGCATGTGCATGGGCCAGAAGCGCTCGTTCCTCGGCAGCTTCAAGCTGCTGGTCGGCGCGATCTTCGCGTCGCGGCTGACCTCGATCAACGGCCAGAACGGCATGCTGCCGAACACGGTCGGGATCAGCCTCACGCCTGCGCAGTTCCGCGTGCTGGTGCTGTCATGAGCGGGTTCGCCATGCGCACCAGGCCGGTCCTCCGCACGCTCGCCGTGCTGCTGTGCCTGGCGCTGCTGTCCGGCTGCAGCGTCAAGCGCATGCTCGGCATCGGCCCACCGCGCCCTTCGGTGAAGACCGTCTCGGTCGGCGCGGACATCGACGCCAACCAGGGCAACGCGACGCGGCTGGATGTCGTGGTCGTGTACAGCGACGCGGCGAAGAACGCGATGCCGAAGACCGGGCCGGAGTGGTTCCGTGACCGCGACGCGCTGCGCACGATGCTCGCCACCGACGTGGACGTGGTCTCGCTGGAAGTGCCCACGCCCAGCCCCGTCTTCCAGGTGAAGCTGCCGAGGAAGGCGCGCAACAAGGGTCTCGCGGTCTTCGCCTACGCCAACTACGTGGCGCCGAGCGGCTGGCCCGTGGTCGCGCTCACCCCCTTCAAACACCCGACGCTGCAACTGCAGGCCGCGAAGATCGCGGTCCAGGATCCATGAGGCCACCGGCATGTCACAGAACCACACTCCGTCCAACGCACACCTTGGCGCCGCGATGAACGCGGACTTCCTGCCCGATGCGGTGCAGTGGTCCGAGGGCATGCTGCTCTCGCCGCAGCACTTCCAGCAGAACGACATCCACGCCCAGGCGATGCTGCACCAGCGCTTCACCGGTGCCGTGCCCTACGGCTGGGGCCTGCGCCACCTGCGCATCGATCCGGTGCGGCTGGCCGACGGCATCGTCTGCGTGCACGAATGCGACGCGGTGATGCCCGATGGCCTGCCGCTGGTCTATCGCGCGACGCATTCCGCGAGCAGTCTCGCGGTCGACGTGAAGAAGCATTTCGAGGGCGATGCGAAATCGGTGCGCGTGTACCTCGCGATCCCGCCGCGCGCCGGTGCGCTGGACGTGCCCAGCACCTCGATCCGTCGCTACGACAGCCTGCCGGGCCGACCCACGCTGGACGAGACCCTGGGCATGGGCGATGTGGTCGTGGAACGCCAGCGCGTGCGCATGGAGCTGTACGCGGGCGCGCCGCCGGTCGGGCATCCCGCATTGCCGCTGCTCGACGTGGTGCGCGACGCCAGCGGGACGCTGGTGCTCGGTGCCTACCACGGCCCCATGCTGCGCATCGACGCCTCGCGCGCGCTCGGCGTGCTGGGCCTGCAGCAGCGCTTCGGCGACCTGCGCACGACGATGTGGAAGAAGCTGCGCGAGCTGTCGCCGGATGCGGTCGATGATGCGCCGGAAACCGCGGCATCGATGGGCAGCGAAGCGCGTACCCATCTGCGTGCCGCGCGCGAGATCGGCGCCTGCCTGCCGCTGGTCGACACCGTCCTGTCGGACCCGCTGGTCTCGCCCTCGGTGGCCTGGTGGGCGATGTCGCAGGTGGTCGGGCGCATGGCCGCG
The DNA here is from genome assembly GCF_042677005.1 of Lysobacter brunescens. Lineage (NCBI taxonomy): Bacteria > Pseudomonadati > Pseudomonadota > Gammaproteobacteria > Lysobacterales > Lysobacteraceae > Lysobacter > Lysobacter brunescens. The sequence continues at coordinate 287,173 of NZ_JBHTIF010000002.1, forward strand.
ATCGGCAGCAATCCGCGTCCGCTGGCGATGGATCCGTACCGGCACGACGACTGCCAGCCGCAGTTCGACGCTGCGATCACCTACATCCGCCGCAAGCTGGCGATGCTCAACACCGACTGGGACGTGATGGCGTTCGAGCGCATCGCCGACGGCCAGTACGCGCGCCGCCTGCCGGGCGATGCCGGCAGCACCGTGCTGGTCGAGCTGCGCACGGGCGAAGGCCAGAGCGCGCACGACCTGCACCAGTGGATCTCCGAGTCGCGCATCGCGAGCGAGGATCTGCTGCCGCTGCTGCGCCAGCGCCGCATGCCCGGTGCCGAGGTGCGCGTGCTGGGCGCGCGCGAAGTCGCAGAGCTCGGCCTGCGTCCCGACGCGATCATCTGCGCGCTGCGCAGCCGTCGGCTGGAGGCCAACAACGGCCAGCTGGTCGACTGTTTCCGCGCCGGGCATCGCCTGGTGATCCAGGGTGAGCGCGCGCAGGCGCCGGCCGCGATCATCCTGCACCACCGCAAGGGCGCGGAGTCCGAGCAGCGTGCGCAGGACAGCACCGGCGCGACCTTTGGCGCGACCTCGAGCGCGAATGCCGGTGCCCACGGCGCTGCGCATGGAGATTCCCATGCCTGAACGCGTCGGCGCCCCGCTGTTCCTGCTGGCCCGCTTCGCCGAGTACTTCGACGAAGTGGTGGCCATCAAGCTGGCCATCGCGGATGGGCGGCTGGGCGCGATGCTGGCCGTCGGCGACGAACCGACGCCCACCGAACCGGCCGACCTGGCTGCACGGACGAGTGCGCGACTGGCGATGACCCTGCTGGCCCAGCGCAACGAGATCGCGCGCACCGGCACCGCGCGCGAGATGGATGCCTACGAACAGGCGCTGTACGTCATGACCGCGCTGACCGATGAGCTGTTCATCCTCGAAACCGACTGGTCAGGCAGCGATGCCTGGATGGACACGCTGGTCGAACACCGGATCTTCCGCAGCCGCAATGCCGGGGTGCGCGTGTTCGAGATGGCCGAAGCGCTGCTGGCCGAGCCTGCGGTCGATCGGCTGCAGGCCGATGTCGCGGCGGTGATGGTGCTGGCGCTGCGCCTGGGCTTCCAGGGCTGCTATCGCGGCGAGCACGGCGAGCCCGAGCTGCGTCGCGTCCGCGCCCGGCTGTACCGGCTGGTGCAGCGCGAGCACGACGGTGGCCTGCAGTTGCCGACCTTCCCGCAGGCGGGCGAGCAGACGCAGGCAGGCGGCACCCCGGCGCGGCTCGCGCCGCTCACGCCCTGGTACATCGGCGCCGCGATCGCGCTGATCGTCTACCTGGTGCTGTCCAGCGCGGTGTGGCTGGTGTTGATCGAACCTTTCAGGCAGGCGGTGGGGACGCATTGATGGATCTCGAGACTGTCACCGCAATGTTGCAGAAGCTCGATGTCGGGAGGACATCGGGACTGGTCGCGGGCATCGCCATCGGTCTGCTCGTGCTGGTCTGGTGGTTCCGGCGCATGCTGCGCAAGCCGAAGATCGTCGGCATCGAGGTGCCCGGCGACGGCTGCGTGTTCTGCGCCCGCGTGCGTGGCTGGTTCAGCGGATTCCTGGATGCGCTGGATTACCTGGCGACGCGGCGCGAGTGGCGCTACGCGCAGCCATGGGTGCTGGTGCTGGGCGGCAGGGGTGCGGGCAAGAGCAGCTTCGCGGCGTCGGTGTCTGCGATCGAGCGGCATCCGAAGCCCGCGAGAGCCGGCGAGCTGAAGGCCGACGGCATGCAGTGGACCTTCCTGCGCCGGGGCGTGCTGATCGACGCCGACGGCGCGCTGGCCAGCGCCGCCGAAGGCAGCGACGGCGCGCGCGCGTGGCTCAAGGGCCTGGACATGCTCGATGCGCTGCGCCCGGAGCGCGCGCTCGACGGCATCGTGCTGTGCGTGTCCGCGCGCAGCCTGCGCGGCGCGAAGCGGTCCGAGCGCGCCGCGCTCGCGGCCGAAGCCAATCGCCAGCTGGGCCAGCTGCAGTCGGCGGTCGAGTTCATGCTGCCGGTGTACGTGGTCGTGACCCAGTGCGACGACCTGCCGGGCTTCGGCGCGTTCTGGTCCAATCTCGCGCCGGAGCATCGACGCGAGATGTTCGGTTATTCGGCGGTCTCGCAGGACCTCAGCCACGCGCCGGCGGAGTGGGCCGAGGCTGCGTTTGACCGGATCGGCGAACGCCTGCGCGAAGTACAGGTCAACGTCGCTGCGGCGAGCGAGCGCGTCGAGGACGTCGACGGCTTCTTCCTGTTCCCGGCGCGATTCCACGAACTGCGCGCGCCGCTCTCGGAGTGGCTGGAGACCGTGTTCCGGACCACCGCCTGGCAGAGCGGCCACCTGTTCCGCGGCCTGTATTTCACCGGCGCGGTGCATGGCGCGGGCGAACGGCGCAGCGGTGCGCGCACCGATGTGTCCTTCGTCGATGCCCTCGTCGCCGACAAGGTGCTGCGCGAGACGGCCCTGGCGCGACCGACGCGCCAGGGCGTGTGGTCGCGGAACGACGTGATCCGCCGCGTGCAGTACGGCGCCATCGCCGGCCTGGCCGCGCTGCTGGTGGCGCTGGGCGTGGCCGGCTATCGCGTGTCGCGCCAGGTCGACACCCTGGTGACCGGCATGCACACGCTGCGCGAGGTGGTGCCGCGCGTGCCGCCGGCGGAGAGCGGCGAATGTCTCGCCAGCGAGGACGTCTATCCGCTGCTGGCGCATGTCTCGCGCGTCGATACCCGTTCGGCCCGACTGGCCATCCCGCTGTCGTGGGTCGACAGTCGCCTGACCAACCGCAGCGCGAAAGTCGTCGGCACCACCACCGTCGAAGGCGTGCTGCTGCCGACGCTGTCCTGTCTGCTGGAGAAGCGCGCGCGCGACCTGCTCGGCAGCAGTCGCCTGACCGCGGCGAGCGAAGGCGCGGGCTATTCCGTGCAGCGCACCGCATTCCGCGACCTGTTGGCCGAAGCGCGGGCGCTGGAAGACAATCTGAAGCGCTACGAAAGCCTGTCCAAGCGCGCCCCGATGATGGCCGAAGGCGAGGTCCTGGCCACGCTCGCCCAGCTCTCGCAGTACGCCTTCGGCGAGCCCGTGCCGCGCATCGTCATGCGCCGCGGCGGCGTGGTCGACGACGCCTTCCGCAACCTCGAAGGCAAGGTGCCGCAACCGGTGATGCCCAATGGCCTGCAGGCGCGCCTCACCTCGGCCATCGACGCGCGCGCGGCGAGCCTGCGCACCGCGCTGGGTCGCGAGGTCGCCGCCGGTTCCTCGCTGCTGACCGCGCTGGACCAGGGCCGCCAGCCGATCCTCGACAACACCTGGCGGATGGGCCGGTGGCTGACCTGGGTGCAGGGGCAGTGGTTGGGCTCGTCGCCGGAGCGCAATCCGTGCCAGGAAATCGTCGATGCCAACAAGCCCGATGTCGAGGCGCTGATCGCCTACTACGGCAGCAGCGACACGCTCGAACGCCTGCTGCGCAAGTTCGGCGAAACGCAGTGCTACCAGCCCGAGATGCGCGTGCTGGCGCAGATGGAGATCGCGCCCTACGGGCCGCTGTTCCTCACTGGCAAGGCCGGGCTGACGCTGTCGCCTGCGGTGCAGGGCGAACTCGGCGGCATGCCGGCGCTGGTCGCGCTGCCGTTCATGCAGTTGCGCTCCGCCGCGCCGTTCCGCTGCCTCGGCGGCGCCGCACGCTGGCGCGCGAGCGAGATCGCCGAAGCGGCCGGCTATCTCGACCAGTACGAAGCGTTCGCCAAGGCGCGCAAGCTGCCGTCGCTGCCCGAGGGCGGACGACCGCTGTACGACCGGCTCGCGCGCGCCTCGCTGGCGCATGCGATGGACGACGCGCTGCGTCGCGCGCAGCAGGCCTCGGCCGATATCGAAGCCGAAACCACCGCCGCCACGCGCAGCGATGCTGCACTGGCGGAAGTCGGCAACGAACTGGCGCGCGGACTGCCGTCGCTGCAGCGCGTGCTGACCGCGTACGCGCAGCTGGGTTTCGCCGACGACGGCGCGAAGGTGCGCCAGTGCGCGCGCGATTTCGCGGCCGACAACCTCGGCGGCGTCGATGCGCTGGCCGACGCCAGTCGCCTGTATTCGCCGACCGTGCCCGCCGGCGGCGAGTTCCTGTATGCGCTGGGCAGCGTGCCGGTCGCGAAGGACTTCCTCGCCCGCCAGGTCGCGCGCGCCGAAGTGCTGGCCGGCTATGCCGATCCGTTCCTGTCGCTGCTGTCCGGCAGCACCGGCGTGGACGATGCCTGGCGCGACACGCCGCAGACCGACGCGTTCTGGCGCAACACGCGCACCGAGATCGCCAGCTACACCAAGGGCAAGGAGCCGAGCGGGCAGGTGGCGAACCTCGATGCGCTGGTGATCGGCCAGCTCACCGGTATGACCTACCAGAACTGCGGCAGCCTGCTCGCGGCGTACAAGTCGCCTGAGTTCGGCAACGACCTGTTCTCCGAGCGCCGCCGCAGACTGGAGCGCCAGGTGCAGTTGCGCTGCACGGATCGCCGCGCAGCCGATGCCGAAGAGGTGTACGGCACGCTGGCCACGCGCTTCAATCGCGACCTGGCCGGGCGCTATCCGTTCGGGCCGCTGGAGGCGCGCGACGCCAGCCCGGCGCTGGTCCGCGAGTTCTTCCTCGACTTCGCCCGCGACCGCGCGCGGATCGGCGATGCGCTGCGCGACCTGCAGGGCGCGCGCTGGCGCGAAGCGAACGCCTTCGTCGAAGGCCTCGATGCCGCCGCTGCCTTCCTTGGCGCGAATGTCGCCGCACCCGAAGGCATGGGCGTGATCGGGCTGGACGCGACCTTCCCGGCCGACGCCGCGCGCGCCCTCGGCGCCAACGAGGTCACGACCTGGCGCCTGCGCATCGATGACATGGCCTCGGAGTTCCCCAATGCGCAGAAGGCGCTGTCCTGGCTGCCGGGCGACGGCGTGGCCCTCGAACTGCAGTGGGCCGAACGCTCCGGCTGGCGACCGCTGGCCGATGCGCTGCAGCCGCAGCTGCAGGCGCAGGCCGCGACCGCGCGCTTCGCCTTCGAGGGCCCGTGGGCGCTGCTGCGCATGATCGACACGCATTGCCCGCCCGGTGCCGGCGGACGCACTGCATCGCCGCTGCTGCTGCGCTTCACGCTGCCGGTGCAGTCGGTTGCGCCGGGCGCGGATGGCAAGCCCGCGCAGGCAGAAGCCCGGGTGTTCATGCAGTGGCGACTGACCGGCACCGACCCGGCGAGCAAGGCGGTCAGGCCGCTCGCGCTGCCGGCGGAATTCCCGCGCAGCGCGCCGACGCGATGAGGCCTTCCATGATGCGAAACGAAACAGGATTCGAGCCAGTGCGCGACGGCATGTCGGAACAGGTCGCGCACGCCACCGCCGGAGAGACCAGATGAACGAACAACAGCAGGCCCATGATCGCTACTTCCGCGCCACGGTCGGGCAGGCCTGGGACGCCTTGCTCGCGCCGCTGCCCGGCGCATCGCCCGCCGGCCATCCCGCGCACGAGGACGAGGACTATCGGCGCATCCGCCACGAACGCACCGAGGAGGATGCGACCCTGCCGCAGGGGGCGTGGGAACGCGAGCTCAAGCGCGCGGACTGGCAGGCAGTGGGCGAACTCTCGGCGCGCGCGCTGGCCTATCGCAGCAAGGATCTGCAGTTCGCAGCCTGGCTGTTCGAGTCGCTGATCGTGCGCACCGGCTTCCAGGCGCTGACGCCCTGCCTCTCGCTGGTCGAAGCGCTGATGTCGTCCTACGGCCAGGACCTGCATCCGCGATCGGAGGAACACGTCGCCAACCTGTGGACGTGGATCGCACACAAGTTGCTGTTGCCGCTGCGGAAGGTGCCGCTGACCGCGACCGGCGGCGACCGCGACTACGCCTGGAACGACTGGGAACAGGCGCGGCGCAACGAGCAGATCCGTGCCAGCCTCGGCCGCCAGCGCGAATCGGAAATCGAAGGCGCCAGCCTGGCCGATGTCGGCGCGGGCCTGGCCTGCACGCCGAACGAGCGCCTGGCCTTCCTCCACGGCTGCATCAGCGATGGCCTGCAGGCGCTGGATCGACTGGAGCACGCCGGCGATGCGGTCTGGGGCGACAAGCTGCCGAGCCTGGCGCCGATGCGCGACCTGCTGGAGGAGATCGGCATCCTGCTCACCGGCGAAGCGCGTCGTCGCGGCCTGGTGTCCCTGCCCGCGCAGGAAGAGGACGCGTCCGACGACGAAGCGGCCGACGGCATGCATGCGCCGGCCGTCGTCTCGGGCAACCACGACCGTCGCCAGGTCTACGTCGCGCTGGCCGAGATCGCGCACGCGCTGGAAGTGATCGAGCCGCACAGCCCCGTGCCTTACCTCATCCGTCGCGCCGTCGCCTGGGGCGGACTCAATACCGCGCAGCTCTACAGCGAAGTGTTCGTGCGCTGCGGCGGACAGATCAACATCTTCGAGCTGCTCGGCCTCGGCGACCCGGTCGCCGGGCAGGAGCGGTCGGCCGCAGGCTGAGGCGCCGCGTCGCGCGCGTCATCGCAGGAGACACACCATGTCCAGCACGCCCACACGCAGTCCCGGGCAGAAGCCCCTGGCGATCCTGATCGCCGCGCAGATGCGCCCCATGCCGGGCGGGTTGCCCGGTGGCGTCAAGTCGGGCAAGCCGATCAATGTCAACAAGGCCCTGCGCAAGGCGATGAACAGCTCGCCGCAGGCGAAGGTCGCGTTCAAGCAGAACAAGGCCGCCGTCAACCAGGCGAAGCCGCATCTGCAGGCGCTCGCCAACCGGCAGGGGCAGGGACTGATGTCGTCGCTGAAGCACGGCGTGTCGGCGATGCGCTCGCTCAAGCAGGTCACGCGCGACATGGCCAAACAACCGGGTGCGAACAAGCTGAAGGTCGAATCGAACGTGCCGCTCAACGCCAAGGCGCAGAAGCACATGGACGGCATCACCCAGGCGATGGAAGGACCGAAACCGAAACTGTTCTCGGCACTGGGCCAGGGCATCGGCCTGATGCGCGAACTGCGCAAGACGACCCAGCAGATGAAGCAGGAATCGAAGCGCGCTCAGCACGCCGACGCGCGCACGCTGTCGCCGATGCCGAAGACCGGCGGCGGCCCGGAACCGGGCGATGGCAAGTCGACGACTCAAGCGATCGGCAAGTCGACGGCCAGGCAGACCGGCAAGCCTTTCGCCGAAACCGTCGACCTGCTGCGCACCCTCGGCCAGGGCGTGCGGATGATGCAGGGCCTGAAGCAGGTGACGAAGACGATGAAGACCGCGGAGACGCAGGGCACGCTCATGGACGGCGCGCTGCGGTTCCAGTCGCTGTCGTCCACGTCGCCCCGCAACGGCGAGAGCCCGCTGGCGATCATGCTGATCGCGCGGCGCGGTGGATCGTCGCCCGGCAACGAGTCCAAGGACTGAGTCATGGCCGCCGAGCCGGGACGTGCGATCGAACAGGCGCTGCCTTCTCGGGAGGCGCAGCCGCTCGTGGGTCGCTTGCGCCCGGCCTGGCAGGCCGGGCGGGTCCGTGCGCTGCGCGAAGCGCAGGACGATGCGCGCGTGGTCCAGGCGTTCCTGCAGGCCGGCATGCGCAACCGCTGCATCGATCCCATGCATGCTGTCTGGGTCGTCGATCTGTCGCCAGGCGATGGCGAGCGCGCCTGGCACCTGCTGCGGATCCTCGCCGCCGAAGCGCTGCGCGGACCGCCCGTGCGCTACCTGGCCTGCTGTCCGGACCCGGCACAGCACGACGCGCTGGCCGTGCATGCACCGTTCGCGGAGTGGCGTGCCGACGGTCGCATCTGCCTCGATCGTCACGATCGAGGCCTGCCGCCGCACCCGCTGCGCAATCCGGTGGTCGTACTCGCACACGACGCACTGTCCGCCCGCGAGCAGCATCTGTTCCGGATCCGCAAGGGCGAAGTCATGCAGGCGTGGCATCGCCTCGATGGTCGGATCGAATGGCGCGATCTGCGCCGGCGCGATGGTGCCTGCCGTCTGTTGTCGGGCCAGCGCAGCGTATCGGATGGCGTGTCGCTGACCTTGCCGCATGCGGGCATGGCCCTGCTGGATGCGTTGCTCCATGCCAGCGGCGGGCGCATGTTGCTGCGCGCGACAGACGATGGGGTGTTCGAACCCGAGCGCATCGCTGCCGAAGGCTTGCGTGCCGACGACGAAGCCCCGCCACAGGTCAATTTCGAGGCGCTTGCCCGTTGGCATCGTGCCAATGGCGGGCAAGTCCTGCAGTCGCGCAGTACGCGGCATGGACGTGTGCTTCACCATGCGCTGCATGATGTCGACAACGGCCGGTTGCGCGAATGCCTGCCCGAACTTCTGGCGCTGCCGCACCCGGACGATCATGTCGAACTGCTCGGGACGCTGGCTGCGCTCTCGCATCCGACGCTGTCGCAGTGCATCGCACTGCTGCGTGCGCATGGCGGCGATCCCCGTGCGCTCGATGCGCTCGTCGCGCACCTGCCTGAGGCACCTGTGCTCGTGGATGCCGATGCGACCGCCACCATCGTGACGACCTGGCGGAGCGTTTCGGCCTGGTCGGAGTCGATGCGTTATCCGATCGATCCCACTGCAGCCAGCCTGGAGGTGGGGAATGAGTAACGGCTCCGGGCGCGACGACGGCCCACCAGTGAGGAAAAAGCAGAAGCTGGACAATGGCGTCCCCGTGACGCCGACCGGGGTCACCCAGCGGCAGCAGTCCAGTGCGACGACGTTGACGCCCCAGCCGCAGTTCATGCAGCCGCAGACGCCGTTCGTTCCGTTCCCCTCGTCGCAGTTCTCCTCTTTCCAGTTCTCGTCGTTTTCGCAGCCGACATCGCGGCCACAGTCGAAGAGCCTCGTCCAGAGGCCGAGCCCGCAGCCACCGCTGTTCGGGCAGGGCACGTCACCCTCGTTCGGACAGAACACGCCGCCACCCAGTTTCTTTCCCTTCGTACAGAGCACACCGTCCTCGAATCCTTTCTCCTTCGGGCAGAACACCCCGTCCCCGAATCCGTTCTCGTTCATGCAGAACACGCCTTCGCAGAATCCGTTCTCGTTCATGCAGAACACGCCTTCGCAGAATCCGTTCTCGCTCATGCAGAGCACGCCTTCGCAGAATCCGTTTTCGCTGATGCAGAGCACGCCTTCCCAGAATCCGTTTTCGTTCGTACAGAACACGCCGTCCTCGAATCCGTTTTCTTTCGGATCGAACACGCCGACTCCGCCCGTGCAGAACAGGCCATCCCTGTCCAGCCCGATCCAGTCGCCGCAGCAGAACACCACGCCCAATCTCGCCTTCCCGCCGATCCTCTCCACGCCCTCCAACCAGAACAGCACCGTCCCGAACGTGGTCAGCACGCCACCGGTCGATTTCTCGAAAATGGACCTGCACGACAGCGTGAACAAGTCCGGCCTGTGGCAGATGACCGGGAAGCGCCTGGACGCCGTGAACAAGCAGGTCTCGCCGTACGTGAAGTCGAAGAGCCCGAGCAACGACATGATCCGCATCGACTCGGTGACCGGCAGCAACGAGAGCTGGGGCAACAGTGCCGACGAGAACGTCCGCACCCAGATGCTGCGGGACAATCGCGGGAAGATGACCGACCTGGAGGCCGAGGCCTCGTTCAACCAGCGCAGCCACCAGGCCACGCTGGTCTGGAAGACCGGTTCGTCCACGTTGACCCAATACAACATGGGTTCCGATGCCACCGTGCCGATCAGCAGCCACACGCCAGGCATCAAGAACCAGTCGGTACCCGGCACGAAGGGCGCGCTCACGAAGGAGCATGCGCATCGTGACATCCTCCGCGTGGACGTGGTGAAGGCGACCCTGGAGGACGACAAGCGGGGCAGTCATGATGTTCCCATCGTGTCCAAGCTCGCGACCGTGCAGCTCATGATGTCGCCCAAGGAAGAGCTGATGACGGTGCGCGACAAGGTCGTGAACTCGAAGACGCCGATCATTTCCCAGTTCAAGGACATCGGCACGATGTCGGACGGGGTCGGCTCGAATTTCGACAAGTTCGCCGATCGTGTCCAGGTCGTGCGCGAAACCGAGAAGATGCATGCGGCCAAGAACCTGTTGATCTCCGGTCATCGCAGCCTGGTGCCGAAAGGCCACCAGGACCTCCTGGAGAAGTCCGGCGGGGATGTCGAGGGCGCCATGCGCCTGCTCCATGCGGAGAGCACCAGCCAGAGTCCCACGATGACGTTCAACACCGCCACGAACTCGCAGACAGATCGGCTGGATCAGCAGAGCCTGAGCCAGATGTCGAAGCAGACGGTCGGCCGGCCGCGTGCGTTGAGCGATCCGCGCCGCATCAGCGCCCCGAAGTTCGATTTCAAGAACTGACCTGCCGAAACCAGCCGTCCTGCCGCGCCCGATCCACCCCATGAATGCACAGGAGAGTCCCATGTCATGGTTCACACGCAAATCCGCGCCGAAGCCGGAGCCCGTCGAGATCGAAATGCAGGAGCTGCCGCCGAAGCGGTCGGTGGTGGAGACGCCAAGCGGGCGCAGGGGCAGTTTCAGCGGCCAGCTGGTCACCCACAGCGGCTGGACGCATACCGGCACCACCGACTACTACTTCTCGGCGACCAGTCGCGAGATGGATGTGCAGCACATCCAGTCGCATGCGCCCGGTTCGGGTTCGCAGATGATGCAGGCCGTTGAGTCGCGTGCGCGCGAGGTCGGTGCCACGACGATGGTGACGGCGACCAGCCGACCCGGCTTCTTCAAGAAGATGGGCTTCGATTACACCGAGCAGCAGAAGCGGACCAACGCGCTGAAGGAGGAGCTGGATCCCGGCAAGGTCGCGCGCGACGAGAACAACAAGGGCGAACAGGGCGGGGGCGGCTACGGGATGTTCAAGCCGCTGTGATTTCCGGTGTTCTTCCTTGTCCGTGCCTTCATTTCGGCCGGTGAATCCGGCCACCCAGCCGGGAGATCGACATGTCCGACAACAACCAGGGGCGCAAGTCCACCGTGTTCCTCACCAAGGAGGACGGTCGTGCGCCGTCCGCCTACCACATCGACCAGCAGAGCCATTCGCAGCGCGTGCGCCAAGAGCATCGCCACGGGCCGACGGTGACCTCCGAGAAGCTGCGCTATCAGGCGTTCACGACCACCAAGCACATGGCGAAGGCGGTGTCGAGCCTGGTGCAGCAGGACAGCCAGCGCCTGGGCGTTAGCAACGAGTTCGCGCTGCGCATGCAGATCATGGATGGCCTGGCGACGCCGACCATCCGTGCCGGCAGCGCGCATCTCGAAGTCAGCACCGGTACGTTCGGCAAGGGCAATCCTCACGTCAGCGGCGGTACGGTTATGTTTCCGCAGCAGGGCTCGCCCTTGTCCGATTTCACGCAGCTGGAAGCCACCACGAACCAGCGCAGGCAGCAGGCCAAGCAGCACCAGCCGGTCTCGCCGCCGGTCACCGCGAGCATGAGCCAGCAGATCACGCCGCAGGCGCAAGCCTTCAATCAGCAGGCACTGAAGGACCAGCGATCGTTCGTGAAGAAGTTCTCCGGTAGTGACTGACGTGCGCCGTCATGCCTGGTGTCCGCATGTGCCTGCCCGAGCTCGGACAGATGCTCGCGCTGCCGCGTCTCAGAGCTTCAGCTTCAGCTCGATTCCGCACTTCCGCGACGATGGGCTGGCGTCGGTGATGTCGCCGTTGATCGCGCGGCGGACGTTGTCCGGCACTCGGTGCGAGAGGATGGTCTGCGTGCGCGTGGGCAGCGGTTCCTCGATCGCCGCCGGCGGTTCCTGCCGGACGGCATGCACGTCCCAGCCCCAGTGCGAGGGCAGGTCGGCGCGGCGCGTGTCTTCGGTCGGGTGCGCCATGCCCAGTTCCGGATGCGGCTGGTCCACGCGCTGGATCACGCGGACGCGCTCGCGCTCGTTGCGCAGCTCCAGCAGTAGTTCCACGCGCATCGGCAGCTTCATCGTCCGCAGTCCTTCGGGGAGACGTCCGAAGTATGCGAGCCTGCGCATGGGCGGACAAGACAGGGCGTGGGGCAACTGACGAATGGCACGCATCTACCAGGCGCCGACGATGGGCGAGGCGCATGTGCGCGCGGCGCTGGTCTCCGCGCGCGGCATGGCCGATCTGCTCGTGCACCGCGTGGGCAGCTGGGGACAGGCGCATGGCGACGGCCTTTGGTACATCACCCGAGACAAGCAGGAAGCGACCGCCTGGGTGCATTTCTGCAGCATCGGCATGGCCGAGGTGCGGATCTTCTTCGTCGACAACTATTCGGAAGCCGGTTGGCGCAACGCATCGCACCGGTTGCGCGGGCGATTCGGCTGAGCGGCAGCCTGCGCACGAAACGTATACGGACGCATCGTCGAAAACGCGACCTGCAACGCTCGTCGCATGTCATCTGCGTACGCTAAGGTATGGGTCCCGATCACGATCCCGATCCCGCCGCGCATGCCCATCCGACCGCCGACCGTCGTCTTCCTGCTGTCCGTTGCTGCCGCCATTCTCGGCGCCATGCTGCCCGGGGAGATGCTCGGCGGCCACGCGCTGTGGCTGCACTACATCGGGAAACCGCTGGCGACCGTGCTGCTGTGCTGGAAGGTGCTGCGCGTCGAGGTACCAGTGTCGGCGCGCTATCGACGCGCCGTCGCGTTCGGCATGGTGCTGTCGCTGGTCGGTGATGTCTTCCTGATGCTGCCCGGCGATCTGTTCGTGCCCGGACTCGTTGCGTTCCTGCTCGCGCACATCGGCTATATCGTCGCCTTCGCACCGGGTTCGAATGCGAAGGCGAGGGCGGCGGCTTTTGCGCTGGTCGCGATCATCGGCACCGCGAACCTGGTCGGCCTGCTGCCGCGCGTCGATCCGGCGTTGAAGATTCCAGTCGTGGCCTACACCGTCGTGCTCGCCGCGATGGCTGCGTTCGCGCTCGCCCGGGCGTGGACGCCTGCGGTGTCGTCCGCGCTGCCGCACAGCGCGCGCTGGGTTGCGATCGGCGCGATGCTGTTCATGACCAGCGACAGCCTGCTGGCCTGGGATCGCTTCGCCGGCGGCATCCCGATGAGTCCGCTGCTCGTGCTCGGCACCTACTACGCCGCGCAGTGGTGCATCGCACGATCGGTCGAGCGGGCGTGAGGGCCGGGCGATGACGATGCCGTCCGCCGAGACGATCATGCTGTTCGCGATCCCGATGTTCTTCGTGCTGATGGGCGTGGAACTGCTCGCGGCGCGGCTGATGCGTCGCCGCGTCTACCGGCTCAACGATGCGATCAACAGCATCGGCCTGGGCGTGCTGTCGCAGGTGGTCGGCGTGTTCGCCAAGCTGCTCACCGTGGGCTTCTATGCCTGGGTGGTCGAACGCGTCGCGCTGTTCGACCTGCCGACGGACAGCGTGTGGGTCTGGATCGGTGCGCTCGTCCTGTACGACTTCTGCTACTACTGGCTGCATCGGTGCGGCCACGAGGTCGGCATCCTCTGGGCCGCGCACGTCGTGCATCACCAGAGCGAGCGCTACAACCTCAGCACCGCGCTGCGCCAGACCGGCAGCGGCGTGCTGCTGGGCTGGCTGTTCTACCTGCCGCTGGCGGTGCTGGGCGTGCCGGTCGAAGTGTTCGCGGTGATCGCGGTGATCGACCTGCTGTACCAGTACTGGATCCACACCGAACTGGTGCCGAAGCTGGGCTGGTTCGACCGCGTGTTCGCCTCGCCCTCGAATCATCGCGTCCACCATGCGGTGAACGACCGCTACCTCGACCGGAATTACGGCGGCATCTTCATCCTCTGGGATCGCTGGTTCGGCACCTTCGCCGAGGAGCGCGACGACGAGCCCGTGGTGTTCGGCACGCGCGCACCGCTGCGCAGCTGGAACCCGTTGTGGGCGAACATCGAGGTCTACTGGGCGCTCGCCAAGGATGCGTGGCATGCGCGCCGCTGGCGCGACAAGCTACGCGTATGGATCGCGCCGCCGGGCTGGCGGCCGGCCGACGTGGCCGAACGCTTCCCGAAGCCGGCCTTCGATATCGCGCGCCCGGAGTACGACCCGCCCGTCTCGACGACGATGCGTGCCTACGCCTTCGCGCAGTTCCTGCTGCTGCTCGCGCTGGGCGTCGATTTCCTCGGCGTCGCAGCCCGGCTCGATGCGCTGCACGCCCTGGCCTACGCCGGCGTGCTGCTGTGGGGACTCATCGCGCTCGGCGCGCTGCTCGAAGGCCGACCGTGGGGCTTGGTCGTCGAACTGCCGAGGCTCGCCTTGCTCGCGGCATGGCCGATGCTCGTCGCGCGCGTGCCCGGCTACGTAGGTTTCGTCGACGATCTGTCCATCGTGCTGCCGGTCCTTGCGGTCGCCAGCTTGCCGATGCTGCTGCTCGCTTGGCGCGGCACCCGGGCACTGCATGCCCCGGGCGCGCCAGAAGCATCACCAGGGCCGTTGTAAGAAGCATTGAGAAGGCGTTGTAGGAGGGCGAGGCTGTGCGGCACGTGTCCACTCGTCTCGCCGATTGAGACCGTCGGCGGCTACAGTACGCCCCAGCGCTGCCCGCCCATTCAACGAGATCCCCGTGAGCAAAGCCCCCGGCAAGTCCGCCAGCAAGAGCCGCACCGCCTACGTCTGCGGCGAATGCGGCGCCGAATACAGCAAGTGGCAGGGGCAGTGCGGCGAGTGCGGGGCGTGGAACACGCTCAGCCAGGTCGTGGTGGAGAGCGCCTCCGACGCCCCGGCCGCCGCGCGTCGCGGCAGTTGGGCCGGCAAGATCGATCCGCCGAAGGTCACCGCGCTGAAGGACGTGCTGCATCGCGAGGACGTGCGCACCAGCACCGGCATCGGCGAATTCGATCGCGTGCTCGGCGGCGGTCTCGTCGAAGGTGCGGTGGTGCTGATCGGCGGCGATCCCGGCATCGGCAAGTCCACGCTGCTGTTGCAGGCGCTGGCGAGCATGGCCGGTCGCCTGCCGGCGCTGTACGTCACCGGCGAGGAATCGCTGGCGCAGGTGGCCGGTCGCGCGTCGCGACTTGGACTGCCGCTCGACGGCCTCAGCGCGCTGGCCGAGACCGGCGTCGAACGCATCCTCGAACAGGCCGTGCAGACCCAGCCGAAACTCCTCGTCGCCGACTCCGTGCAGACGCTCTGGACCGAATCGCTGACCGCCGCGCCCGGCTCGGTCAGCCAGGTGCGCGAGAGCGCCGCGCGCCTCGTGCGCTACGCCAAGGAAACCGGCACCGCGATCTTCCTCGTTGGCCACGTCACGAAAGAGGGTGGCATCGCCGGCCCGCGCGTGCTCGAACACATGGTCGATGCCGTGCTGTATTTCGAAGGCGACAGCGGCAGCCGTTTCCGCGTGCTCCGCGCCTTCAAGAACCGCTTCGGCGCGGTGAACGAGCTGGGCGTGTTCGCGATGAGCGACAAGGGCCTGCGCGAAGTGCCGAACCCCTCGGCGATCTTCCTGTCCGGTACGGGCCGCCAGCCCGGCAGCTGCGTGATGGTCACGCGCGAGGGCACGCGTCCGCTGATGGTCGAAGTGCAGGCGCTTGTCGATGCCTCGCCGCTGTCGAATCCGCGCCGCGTCGCCGTCGGTCTGGAGCAGAACCGTCTTGCGATGCTGCTCGCGGTGCTGCATCGCCATGGCGGCGTGATGGTCGGCGACCAGGACGTGTTCGTGAACGTGGTCGGCGGCATCCGCGTACAGGAAACCGCTGCCGACCTGCCGGTGCTGCTGGCGGTGCTGTCCTCGCTGCGCGACCGACCGCTCTCCGAAAAGACGATCGCTTTCGGCGAGATTGGTTTGTCCGGCGAGATCAGGCCCGTGCCCAACGGCGAGGAACGCCTGAAGGAAGCCGCGACCCATGGCTTCCTCCGCGCCATCGTGCCCAAGGCCAATGCGCCGAAGGCCGGCAGCTACAAGGGCATGGAAGTGATCGCTGTCGAGCGGCTGGCGGATGCGCTGGAGGCTGCGGCGGAGTGAGTCGCGACTGATGGCGGCGGCGTGGGCATGTGAAATCTCCTGCCCGATCTTGCATTCTCGCTCGAACGGTTGATTTCTGGACATCGAACGACGCCTTGCCCGCCGTTCGTCGCAGCCCGCCTGTTTTCGCGAGACATGCGGCAATGCCTGCGCTACGGTCGTGGCTCGTTCCACGCTGGAGAATGCGTCATGCGTACGATCTGTCTGGTGGCGATGCTGGGTCTGATGCCGTTGATCGGCGTTGCCCAAACCGGGTCTTCGGGAAGCGACATGCAGGCCAAGGCGCCGGCCGACGATACGAAACTCGTGTGCGAGCGGAAGAAGGCGCTAGGCAGCAATCGCCCGGAGCGCGTCTGCAAGACGCAGGCGGAATGGGATGCCGAACGGGCGAAGGCGCAGGCCGACCTGCAGCGGTATGGCCGCTGCAGCGGCAACGACAACCATTGCGTGGCGCAGCCTTGATTCCTGCAGGCATGCGCCCGTCCTGAGCGTTGGTCTTGCCTGCGGCGGCGTTCAGCGCTGCCGCACGGCCCCGATGTCGACCGTGGCGTCCTTGCGGACTTCGACCTGCACGCGCGGGTTGCCGCGTTCGTCCTCGATCACCCAGGGCAATGGCAGGTTGTCGGGAATGACGAGCAGATCGTGCGTGCCGACTGCGACGCGGTCGAAGCGGAAGCGACCCTGTTCGTCGGTCTTCGCGGAGAAGCGGCCGTCGAGCAGCACGGTGATGTTCGCCGCAGGTCGTTCGCTGGCGCTGCGCACGCCGTCGTTGTTCTCGTCGAGGAAGATCGTGCCGACGATGTCGCCGGTCGCGGCGTTCGGCGGGCCACCGAGCACGCCGCGCGGCTGGCCGGCGCGGTAGTCGTAGCGCAGGCTGAGGAAGATCGAGCGGTCGTGCGGCAGGGTTTCGAACACCGGCTGGTTGGTGATCGGATCGAGCACGAAGGGCGAGCGGCGCGAGCCGCGGCTTTCGATCAGGTTGCCGAGCAGCGACCAGCGCGAGGCGATGCGCCAGCGCCAGCCGAGGTTGAGGTCGGTGCCGCGGCTGTCGTCGGCACCGCTGCTGCGCGCCCAGCGCACGCTGCCGTCGACGGAGAAGGTGTCGGTGAGATCGACGCCACCGTAGGCGGCCAGCGTGGCGGTGCGGCTGGCGCCGTCGCGGTCCTGCGCAAGCTCGCCGAAGCCTGCGGAGAGCGACAGTCGCGAACCTTCGCGCATGCGCAGGGCATGATCGACAAGAACCTGCCAGCTGTCGGCGCCGCTGCTGTCGTGGGCGCGGTCGTACTGCAGGCGCGTCTGTCCCCAATCGGAAAGGCGGTCGACGAACAGCTGCAGCGTCTGCGCGCTGTCGTCGCCGCCGTCGCGCCCGCTCTGGCGTGCGGTCAGGCCGCCGCCGAAACCGGTGCGCGGGCTGGCCTGGTAGCGCACGTAGCCGTTGCCGTACCAGCCGTCGAAGCCCATGCCGGAGACCGAATCGATGCGATCGAGGGCGGCGTTCGCACTCCAGCGCGCACGGTTGTAGTCGATGCGGTAGTAACCGCCGCGCACGTCGTTGTTGATCGGCCAGGCGCCCCAGGCCAGATCGGGTTCCAGGCGGAACAGGCCGTAGCGATGCACGAAGCTGCCGCGATCGCTGCGTCCATCCAGCCAGATGCCGGCGGCGCTGTCGCCGTTCGCGTCGCTGGCGAGCATGTTGAGCTGCAGGCTGTCGCGCGCGCCGTTCCAGCGGTGGCCGGTGAACAGCGCGCGCGTGCGGCCGTTCTGGAAGTCGGGCAGACCCTGATCGTCCGGCACGATGCGGCCGTCGGTGAGCAGCACGTCGACCGCACCGTCGATCCGCGGCGACCAGCGCCATTGCGCGGCGGCGGTGAACACCGATCCGTCGCCGATTTCGAAGCCGTTGAGGCGCGAGCCGGTGTAGCTGCCGCCGCGACCGAGGCCGGCCTGCACGCGCAGGCCGCGCTCGCGCTGTCGCCAGTCGGTGCTGGCGCCCACCATCGGCACGCTGGGCAGGATGAAACGGTACTGGTCGCGCAGCAGGTCGGGCATCGGCGTGTTGAGCACGCCCAGACCGTTGTCGAGCGACCAGCCGCCCGGCATCTGCAGGCCGCGCTGCCACAGCGTCGCGGTGCCACGCAGGCGCTGGCCCTCGTCGCGATCGCGATCGCTGTGGAAGAGCAGGGCGTCGGCGCTGATCGCGCCCCAGTCCGAGGTGTCCCAGTAGCCGCCGAATGCGGCGCCCAGTTCGACGCTGCGCTCGCCACCGAAACGCGTGCGGTGCGCAATGGCTTCGACATGGAAGGCGCGCGGCGGACCGGCGAGCGCGTCGTCCTCGTCCTCGTCGGGCGGCAGCGGTTCGAGTTTTTCCGGCGCGATGATCCGGTCGCGATAGGTCGACGGCGGTTCGCCGGCGTCGTCGGCGGGAAAGCCGAAGGCGCGGAACGGGTCGTAGACGCTGCCGTCGTAGGTGGTGCTGTCTTCGCTGCCCGTGTCGTTGCCGCTGCCGGGCGTGTCGCGTTGCGCGGCAGGTGCCGCGCCCGTGCCGCTCGTCGCGGCCGTGGCCGGCGTTGCCCACGCCGCAGCGGACAGGGCCGCACAGAGCGCGATTGCGAGCGCGCTGGGTGCCGGAAGCAGGCGATGTGGCAACGCAATGCGTCGGGTCATCGATCCAGGGTCGTATCGATGTCGAGGCGCTGGCGCTCGGCGTCCAGCCGACCCTTGATGCGCAGCGGATACACGATGGCAGGCGCTTGCGCGCCATCGGCCGAGGGCTGCGGATAGAGCGGAATGTCGCGGGTGGCGCCGACCAGGATCGGGCTGTTGTCGGGCACCAGCACGAAGCGCTGGTTCTTCGCGTCGACGCCGGCCAGGTAGCCGTCGAGGCGGCCGTGCATGTCGCCGTCGTTGCGCACGCGCAGCGCCGGGATGCGTTGGCCCTGCGCATCGACGCCGCGCGTTTCCGCGACGACCAGCTTCGGCGCGGCGTCTCCGATCGCGAGGTAGACGATCACGCCGATGCGGCCGCTGATCGGCAGCGGCATGTTGCCGCGCGCGGGCTGCGGTTCGCCTTCGATCATGATCGCGAACCGGCACTCGCCGCGAGGTGCGTCGGCCGGGACCGCCACTTCGAAGCGGAAGCGGCGCTTGCCGTTGCCCTTCACGGTGATTTCGTTGGTTTCGATGCCGACCCATGGCCGGCAGCTGTCCTTCGACAGCGCCTGGCTGAACACCGGCGCGCCCTGGGCGTCCAGCACCCAGTCGGCGGTGCTGACGGTGAACTTCGCGGCCTTGAGCGAGGTGTTGTTGAGCTCGAAGACGTTGCGGTAGGTCTTGCCGGGCTGGGTGCGGTCCTCGAAGCGCGGCGGCGAGACCACCAGCGCGAATTCCTGCGCCAGCGCCGGCAGCGCGTTCGATGCCAGTGCGACGGCGAGCAGCAGGCGGACGGGAGCGAAGGCCTTCATGGCGACTCCGGTTCGAATTCGAAGCTGAAGTTCAGATCCTGCGGACGCAGGACGCGGTTGCCGTCGGCCTGGATGGTCAGGCGGAAGGTGTCCTCGATGCGCTCGGACGCGATCGCACCGCTGTACACCAGTGCGCGCTCGCCGTCGCGTACGCGGCCGGGCAGCAGCGGGCCGTTCGCGGCCCAGACGGCGGTGACCGGGCCGTTCGGCACGGATGCCAGACGCTGGTAGATGCGTCCACGGCGTCCGCGCCATTGCGCGACATCCAGGCGTACCAGCACGACGACCTGACCGGTCATCGTCGAGGGCTGGCCGGGCTTCGGCACCAGCGAATCCCAGCGCATCTTCAGCGGCCCGCTTTCCAGCACCTGGCTGGCGCTGTCGTCCACCGGGAAGGTCTGCGCCATGGCGGCGAAGCAAGGCAGCGCGAACAGCAGAGGCAGCAGCAGGCGCGCGTTCATGGCGTCGCCAGCGTGTAGGTGGCGCGCGCGTTGTACGTGCCGGCGGCACGGATCGCGGCATTCGCGTAGCTGAAACTGTGGCAGCTCTCCGCCCAGGTGTTGCGCAGCAGGGTCGCGAGGGTCTGGGTGCCGCCGGTGAAGGTGCCGGCCGGGAAGGGCTGGGCGCCTGCGTCGCCGTTGCCGCTGCTCGTCCAGCTGATCTGGGTGATGGGAATGGTGTCGCCGCCGACACTGGTGAGGTTGACCGGCGTGTTCACGCGCAATGTCGCGCTCTGGTTGGGGTTGGTCGGCAAGCGGAAGAAGGCGCCGATGTAGACCTGGCCGGCGTTGCAGAACGCGAAGCCGTCCCAGTCGCTGGTGACGCGACCCGTACCGGTCATGGCCTGCGCAGTGGCGTTGCCGACCGATGCGGCGGGTACGGTCACGCTGACCAGGTTGACGGTGGTGTTGTCTGCGGGCGTTCCGCCGGCGCTGTAGTTGCCGCCGGTGATGCTGCCGTCGCCGACGCGCAGGTAGGCGGCTTTCGTGCCGGTGCCGATCGTCACGGTGTAGGCGGCGGCGTCTGCGATGCCCAGCGACGCAAGCAGGAAGAGGAGTGCGGCGAAACGGAGGATCCGATGGCCGTGGGAACGCGATTCCATGGCGTGTACCTCTCGAACGAAGGGGCTGCCCGCGAGGACAGCCCCTTTGCGGTCATCGACCCGGTGCGGGCCGGTGAATGGAGCGAGGCTGTCGTCGATTACGGCAGAGCCGCAGTATAGGTGACGCGACCGTTGTTGACGTTCACGCCGCCGTAGCTGCCGGCGCCGACGAAGTTGGTGTTGCTGTAGGCGAACGACCAGTTGGCCGTGCGGTTCACGACGCGGGCGCCGACGTTCGGCGTGACCGTGACCGCGGCGCTGGTGCCGCCATCGACGAGGGTCGGGACGTTCAGGTTCGGGTCCGAGCTGGTCGAGAGGATTTCGGCGAACGAGATGTTCTCGCCGGCGCCGTTGTTGAGCTGGCCGAGCGTGGTGCCGGTCAGGCTGACGTTGCCGTTGTTGCTCTGCAGAAGGACCGGCACGGTGCCGCCGTTGGTGCGGGCGATGTCGCTGCCGTCGCCGACGTTGGCAGCCGGGACCGAGAATTCGACGAGGTCGACGACCGTGCCGGCGCTGCCGACCTGGAAGCGGATGAACTTCGGAATGACCACGCGGAAGTCGAGGCGGGCATTGGCGTTGAGCGCACCGGCACCGGTCTGGAAGTCGGATTCGGCATGGGCGGGGAGGGCGGCGGCGAGGGCAAGGGCGACCAGGCTCACTGCACCGGCACTGCGGAAATTGCGGGAAAGCTTCATCTGGGCTCCAAAGAAAAAGTGAAGTGTTGAATTGACCTTTCGAGTCCGAACCATTCAGGTATCCGGACTTGCGGATGGACGTAGCATGGAGCATGCCAGTGATGACACCGCTCGTCTGTTGAATAAAAGCAACGCTTGTCGGGGATTTGCTTCGGAAGCGTGGGCGGGAAGGGCAAAAAGTGACCTTCTGCGGCGTCATGAAGTGACGGATTATCGACTTTGGTCGTAGAGCGGGCCCGCCGAGGGCCTTCGGGAAGTCGACGAGGTCGCTCCGCAGCGGACCGCTCCGCCGTGCGCCGGGGGCAAGCCTGTTCCGAGGGCCGGGCTCAGCCGCGGCAGACGCGCTGATGGGCTGCTGGCAGGGAGGAGGGCGGGCACGCGTCAAGCCGAAGGTCGTACACTGTCACGCTTTGGGGACTGCCGGGGGGCGGGATGACCTTGCTGAACATCGGGTTGGTGGTGCTGGCGACGCTGCTGGGCGTCGTCCTGTTGTTCTGGTGCCTGCTGCGCTACGCCCTGCCCTGGTGGCTGAAGCGCAAGCTGGCCGCGCTGGCCGCCATGCCGCAGACGGGCATCGCGGCGCGGATCACCCTGGTCCCCGATGTCACGCCCTTCGGTCGTCCGGAGACCGAAACCACCATCGCCCTGATGCGCGACGCCGGGTTCTTCGAGGTGGGACGCTATGCCGTGCCGGAGATGCCGGGCATGCGCCTGTGGGCTGCGCATCATCCCGGCGACGGCCTGGCAGCGGCGGTCTACGACCACACCACCATGCCGAGCTTCTTCGACGTGGTCCGCGTGGCCGAGGACCACTCGACCTGCACGGTCAGCACCAATCCCATCCACGATCCCGACAACGTGCCGCCCGGCAGCCGCTGCATCGCCGATCCAGCGCTCAGCCCGATGCAGGCGCTGGCGATGATCCGCGCGGAAACGCACGTCACGCCCCAGCTGCACGTGGATGCGGGCAACTTCGAGCCGGTGTTCATCGAACTCTACGCGCGCTCGATCGACCACATCCTCGGACGCGGCGTGCCGGACGCAGAGAAGATGCGCGAAGTGGGCGAGCGTGTCGCTGCCGCGACCGGCGAGCCGATGCCGCAACTCGACGACCGGCAGATGGCGATGGCCGTGGACATGCAGCGCGCCAGCCGCCTGGCCGCGCTGGAAGAGGCGATCATCGACCGCTTCCTGCAGTCGGGCCAGGTCGACGCACGCGAGTGGGAGCGCCTTCGCGACCGGGTGTCCGTCGTCCACGACCTGCTCAGCCGCGAAGACGCCGCCGACCTCGCGCGCAGCCGCACCGACTGGGAGGCGGCGCAGGCGCTCGTGGATGCCGCACTGTCGCACGCGCTGTCGCCGTCGGAGACGTTCGATCGTGTCTCGGCGTCACTGCCTGAAGCGCAGCGCGTGCGCGTGATCGGCGAGGTCGATCATCCGCTGTACGCGCAGATCCTTGTAACTGGCTGATTCCTTCGGGCGGCCGTGATCGCCGCCCGACGACGATGTGCGGAGATCAGACCTCCAGCGTCGCGAGGTCGCCCTTGTTTTCCAGCCACGTTTTCCGATCCGACGCGCGCTTCTTCGCCAGCAGCATGTCCATCAGCGCGTGGGTTTCCTGCGCACCGTCGACGGTCAGCTGCACGAGGCGGCGCGTATCGGGATGGATCGCGGATTCGCGCAGCTGCTGCGGGTTCATCTCGCCCAGGCCCTTGAAGCGGGTGACGTTGATCGCGCCCTTGATCTTCTCGCGCTCGATCTTCTCCAGCAGCAGGCGCTTTTCCTCTTCGTCCAGCGCGTAGAACACCTGCTTGCCCACGTCCACGCGGAACAGCGGCGGCATCGCCACGAAGATGTTGCCGGCGTTCACCAGCGCGGGGAAATGCTTGAGGAACAGCGCCGACAGCAGGGTCGCGATGTGCAGGCCGTCGGAGTCGGCGTCCGCGAGGATCACGACCTTGCCGTAGCGCAGGCCGGAAATGTCGTCCTTGCCCGGGTCGCAGCCGATGGCCACGGCGAGGTCGTGGACTTCCTGCGAGGCGAGCACGCTGCCGCTCGCCACTTCCCACGTGTTCAGGATCTTGCCGCGCAGCGGCAGGATCGCCTGGAAATCCTTGTCGCGCGCCTGTTTCGCCGAGCCGCCGGCCGAATCGCCTTCGACCAGGAACAGTTCGGTGCGCGAGAGATCCTGTGAAATGCAGTCTGCGAGCTTGCCGGGCAGGGCCGGACCCTGGGTGACCTTCTTGCGGACGACCTGCTTCTCGGTCTTCAGCCGCGCCGCGGCGCGTTCTATCGCCAGCTGCGCGATCTTCTCGCCGAGTTCGACGTGCTGGTTGAGCCACAGCGAGAACGCGTCGTGCGCCGCACCTTCGACGAAGGCCGCAGCCTGGCGCGAAGACAGTCGTTCCTTGGTCTGGCCGCTGAACTGCGGGTCGGTCATCTTGATGCTGAGCACGAAGGCGACGCGATCCCACACGTCCTCGGGCGCCAGCTTCACGCCGCGCGGCAGCAGGTTGCGGAAGTCGCAGAACTCGCGCAGCGCATCGGTGAAGCCCGTGCGCAGGCCGTTCACGTGGGTGCCGTGCTGCGCGGTCGGGATCAGGTTGACATAGCTTTCCTGCACGAGATCGCCGTCGGCGACCCAGGCGGCAGCCCAGTCGACCACTTCCGAATCCTTCTTCAGCTGGCCAACGAACAGCTCCGGCGGCAGCGCTTCGGTCGCGCCCAGCTCGCCCTTGAGGTAATCGCGCAGGCCGTCCTCGTAGTACCAGGTGTCCTTCTCGCCGGTGGCGGCGTCGAGCAGGGTGACGGTCAGGCCCGGGCAGAGCACGGCCTTGGCGCGCAGCAGGTGGCGCAGGTGGCGCACCGCGAACTTCGGGGTGTCGAAGTACTTCGCGTCCGGCCAGAAGCGCACGCGCGTGCCGGTGTTCTTCTTGCCGACGCTGCCGACGACTTCCAGCGGCGTAGCGCGGTCGCCGTTGCGGAAGGTCATGCGGTATTCGTTGCCATCGCGCTTGATGTGCACTTCCACCAGGGTCGACAGCGCGTTCACCACGCTCACGCCGACGCCGTGCAGGCCGCCGCTGAAGGTGTAGTTCTTGTTGCTGAACTTGCCGCCCGCGTGCAGGCGGGTGAGGATCAGCTCGACGCCCGGAATCTTCTCCTCCGGGTGGATGTCCACCGGCATGCCGCGACCGTCGTCGGAGACCTCGCAGCTGCCGTCGGGGTGGATCGTCACCTCGATGTTGCGCGCGTGGCCGGCGAGGGCCTCGTCGACCGCGTTGTCGATGACTTCCTGCGCCAGGTGGTTCGGGCGCGCGGTGTCGGTATACATGCCCGGCCGGCGCTTGACGGGGTCCAGGCCGGAAAGGACTTCGATGTCTGCGGCGTTGTAGCGACTGCTCATGCGTGTCTGCGAATCGGGGGGAGGCCGGAGGACGCCCGGCCGTGGCCGGCGAGCTTGGCGGCAGCGGGGTGGCGGGTCAAGCCGTTCAGCTGCGCCGGGGGTGTTCATGGCGCAGTCCGCCACGCGGCGCTATGGTGCCTGCGCCCCGAAGAAACCGCCCATCCGGGCGCCGCGGGCCCCCGAAGCGCCATGAAGACTCTCCGTCGAACCCTGCTCGTCCTGCTGCCGGTGGCGGCGCTGGGCCTGCTCGCCGCCGGAATTGCCACCGCGCAGCCGCAGTCCGCCGCTTCCACGCAGTCCAGCCAGGATGCCGACAAAGCCAAGGCCGAGGCCGAGAAGCGTCGCCAGGACGAGGCCGCCAAGGCCGAAGCCGCACGCAAGGCCGAGGCCCGCAAGCCCAAGCGCGACAAGTCCGCCGACCGCAAGGATCCCGAGCGCGAGCTGGAAGAGGAAGAGGACATCTGATCCTGATCCGCGCCCCGCGAACGCGACCTGCGCGATCCACCCGACGCCCCGGCCTGCCCGGGGCGTTTCTTTGCCTGCGAAATCAAATGCTTGCGCGCGCCGTGTCGCCTCCGGAGCCGCTTCCCGGTACACTACCGCTTTCCAGCGACCCGCTGCCGCCATGAACTCCCCCAGCTCTGCGACTCCCCTCGTTTTCGTGACCGGCGGGGTGGTGTCCTCGCTTGGCAAAGGTATTGCCGCCGCCTCCCTCGCGGCCATCCTCGAAGCCCGCGGCCTGCGGGTGACGATGATGAAGCTCGATCCCTACATCAACGTCGACCCGGGCACCATGAGCCCGTTCCAGCACGGCGAGGTGTACGTCACCGACGATGGCGCCGAGACCGACCTCGACCTCGGCCACTACGAGCGCTACGTCAACACCCGCCTCACCGGCAGGAATTCGATCACCACCGGCAAGATCTACGAGTCGGTGATCCGCAAGGAGCGCCGGGGCGACTACCTGGGCGCGACCGTCCAGGTCATCCCGCACATCACCGACGAGATCAAGCGCTGCATCGACGCCGCCACCGAGGGCTTCGACGTGGCCCTGGTCGAAATCGGCGGCACGGTCGGCGACATCGAATCGCTGCCGTTCCTCGAAGCCATCCGCCAGATCCGCACCGAGCGCGGCGCGGACAAGGCGATGTTCATGCACCTGACCCTGGTGCCGTACATCGCCGCCGCCGGCGAACTGAAGACCAAGCCGACCCAGCACTCCGTGAAGGAATTGCGCTCGATCGGCATCCAGCCCGACGTGCTGCTGTGCCGCAGCGAGCAGCCGCTGCCGGACGGCGAGCGCCGCAAGATCGCGCTGTTCACCAACGTCTCCGAGAAGGCCGTGATCTCGGCGGTCGACCTCGACAACATCTACAAGATCCCGATGTGGCTGCACCAGCAGCAGCTCGACCAGCTGGTCATCGAGCGCCTGCGCCTGGAGCAGAAGGCCGCGCCGACCGCCGACCTGTCCGAATGGCTGGCCGTGGTCGACGCGTCCGAGCATCCGATCGACGAAGTCACGATCGCCGTGGTCGGCAAGTACGTCGATCACCAGGACGCCTACAAGTCCGTGGCCGAAGCCCTGAAGCACGGCGGCCTGCGCCAGCGCAGCCGGGTGAAGCTGAAGTGGCTGGAATCCGAGGACATCGAGCGCGAGGGCGCGGACAAGGTGCTGGCCGGCATCGACGGCATCCTCGTGCCGGGCGGCTTCGGTGACCGCGGCTTCGAGGGCAAGGTGCTGACCGCGAAATACGCGCGAGAGCAGGGGATTCCCTACTTCGGCATCTGCTACGGCATGCAGGCGGCGGTGGTCGACTACGCCCGCCACGTCGCCGGCCTGACCGACGCCAACAGCACCGAGAACGATCGCCAGAGCCCGCATCCGGTGATCGGCCTGATCACCGAATGGCGCACGTCCACCGGCGAGATCGAGCGCCGCAGCGAAAAGAGCGACCTCGGCGGCACCATGCGCCTGGGCCTGCAGGAACAGCGCATCAAGCCGGGCACGCTGTCGCACCGCATGTACGGCAAGGACGTGGTCGGCGAGCGTCATCGCCATCGCTACGAATTCAACAACCGCTATCGCACGCAGCTCGAAGACGCCGGCCTCGTCATCGCCGCCAAGTCGATGGACGACCTGCTGGTCGAGATGGTCGAGCTGCCGCAGTCGATGCATCCGTGGTTCCTGGCCTGCCAGGCCCATCCGGAATTCCTGTCCACGCCGCGCCACGGCCACCCGCTGTTCATCGGCTTCATCCGCGCCGCGCGCGAGCACAAGGCGAACGAAGGGCAGGCCGGTGGCAAATTGCTGAAGGAGGCGAACGCGTGAAACTCTGCGGATTCGAGGTCGGCCTCGACAAACCGTTCTTCCTGATCGCCGGTCCCTGCGTGATCGAGTCGGAGCAGCTGCAGCTCGACGTCGCGGGCCAGCTGAAGGAGATCACCTCCTCGCTGGGCATCCCCTTCATCTTCAAGTCGAGCTTCGACAAGGCCAATCGCACCTCCGGCACCAGCTTCCGTGGCCCGGGCATGGAAGAAGGCCTGCGCGTGCTGGCGGAAGTGAAGCGCCAGATCGGCGTGCCGGTGCTGACCGACGTCCACGAATACACGCCGATGGACGAAGTCGCCAGCGTGGTCGACGTGCTGCAGACGCCTGCCTTCCTCGTGCGCCAGACCGATTTCATCAGAAAGGTCTGCAGCGCCGG
Source organism: Lysobacter brunescens (assembly GCF_042677005.1). Lineage (NCBI taxonomy): Bacteria > Pseudomonadati > Pseudomonadota > Gammaproteobacteria > Lysobacterales > Lysobacteraceae > Lysobacter > Lysobacter brunescens. Next base: position 314,457 of record NZ_JBHTIF010000002.1, read on the forward strand.
CAAGCCGGTGAACATCAAGAAAGGCCAGTTCCTCTCTCCATGGGACATGAAGCCGGTGGTCGAGAAGGCCAAGTCGACCGGCAACCACGACATCATGGTCTGCGAGCGCGGCGCCAGCTTCGGCTACAACAACCTGGTCAGCGACATGCGCAGCCTCGCGGTGATGCGCGACACCGGCTGCCCTGTCGTGTTCGATGCCACCCACTCCGTGCAGTTGCCGGGCGGGCAGGGCAGCAGCAGCGGCGGCCAGCGCGAATTCGTGCCGGTGCTGGCGCGCGCCGCCACCGCCGTCGGCATCGCCGGCCTGTTCATGGAAACCCATCCCGACCCGGCGAACGCGTTGAGCGACGGTCCGAACGCATGGCCGCTGCCGAAGATGCGTGCGCTGCTGGAAACGCTGATGGCGCTGGATGAAGTGACCAAGCGCAACGGATTTCTGGAAGCAAGCGCATAAGCGGCGCCCCGGCGCACCGTTCCCCGGGGCCACGACAACAAGCCGGTGCGCCAAGGCGCACCCTATCGAATCCACCTCAACTCGACGCCCATGACCACGATCACGAAGATCCACGCCCGCGAAATCCTCGACAGCCGAGGCAATCCCACGCTCGAAGCCGAAGTCACGCTCGCCGATGGTGCGTTCGGCCGCGCGATGGTGCCGTCGGGCGCCTCCACCGGCACCAAGGAAGCCGTCGAGCTGCGCGATGGCGACAAGACCCGCTACCTCGGCAAGGGCGTGCAGAAGGCCGTCGGCAACGTCAACACGACGATCGCCCAGGCGCTGACCGGTTTCGATGCCGCCGACCAGGCCGGCCTCGACAAGCGCCTGATCGATCTCGACGGCACCGAGAACAAGGGTCGACTCGGCGCGAACGCGCTGCTCGGCGTGTCAATGGCCGCCGCGCACGCGGTCGCCGCCTCGCGCAAGCAGCCGCTGTGGCAGTACCTCGCCAATGGTCGCGAAGCTGTGCTGCCGGTGCCGATGATGAACATCATCAACGGCGGTGCGCATGCCGACAACAACGTCGACCTGCAGGAATTCATGGTGCTGCCGGTCGGCTTCGATTCGTTCTCCGAATCGCTGCGCTGCGGCACCGAGATCTTCCACGCGCTGAAGTCGGTGCTGAAGGGCAAGGGCCTGAGCACGGCGGTCGGCGACGAAGGCGGTTTCGCCCCCGACCTGCGCAGCAACTCCGAAGCGCTCGATACCATCCTCGAAGCGATCGGCAAGGCCGGCTACAAGGCCGGCGAAGACGTGCTGCTCGGCCTCGACGTGGCGTCCAGCGAATTCTTCGAGAACGGCAAGTACAACCTCACCGGTGAAGGCAAGCGCCTGACCAGCGACCAGTTCGTCGATTTCCTCGCCGGCTGGTGCAACGAATACCCGATCATCACCATCGAGGACGGCATGGCCGAGCACGACTGGGCTGGCTGGAAGCTGCTGACCGAGCGCCTGACCGGCAAGGTCCAGTTGGTCGGCGACGACCTGTTCGTCACCAATCCGAAGATCTTCAAGGACGGCATCGACCAGGGCGTGGCCAACGCGATCCTGATCAAGGTCAACCAGATCGGCACGCTCACCGAAACGCTGGAAGCCATCGCGATGGCGCATGCCGCGAACTATGCGTCCATCGTCTCGCACCGTTCGGGCGAGACCGAAGACACCACCATCGCCGACATCGCGGTCGCGACCACGGCGACGCAGATCAAGACCGGTTCGCTGTGCCGCAGCGACCGCGTGGCGAAGTACAACCAGTTGCTGCGCATCGAACAGCAGCTCGGCGCCGCCGCGAAGTACGCGGGCCGCGACGCGTTCGTGTCGCTGAAGCGGGGCTGATGTTGCGCGGATGAACGACGCCGCCCGCCCGCTCCGGATCATCGCGCTGTTGCTGTTCGCGCTGCTCGCGTGGCTGCAGTACCGCCTGTGGTTCGGCGAGGGCGGGGCGGTCGCCACGGCGAACCTGCAATCGCAGGTCGATCGCCAGGCAGCGGAGAACCGCGGCCTGGCGCAGCGCAACGACCTGCTCGCCGCCGAGGTCGAGAACCTCAAGTCCGGCGAGGCGGCGGCCGAAGAGCGCGCGCGCAGCGAGCTGGGCATGATCAAGCCCGGCGAAACCTTCCACCGCGTCGTCGAGCCGCCGGCATCGGTGGACGTGCCCGCCGCAGTGGACGAGGCGCCGGCACCGTGAGCGGGCTGTGGGCCGTCGTGCCCGCTGCCGGTCGCGGCACGCGCTTCGGCAGCGAACTGCCGAAACAATACCTGCAGGCAGGTGGGCAGCCGCTCATCGCATGGACGCTGCAGGCGCTGCTCTCGCATCCGGCGATCGTCGGTGCGATGGTCGTGCTCTCTGCCGAGGATGCGCATTGGCCCGGCTGGACCGAGCTTGCCGGCAAGCCTGTGCTGACCTGCATCGGCGGCGCCGAGCGCGCGGATTCTGTGCTGGCCGGGATCAACGCCTTGCCCGATGACGTGCGCCAGGACGATTTCGTGCTGGTCCACGATGCCGCGCGTCCGAACCTCGCGCATGCCGATCTCGATCGCCTGCTCGACCTGGGACGCGCGGATCCGGTCGGCGCGATCCTCGCCGCACCTGTGCGTGACACGCTCAAGCGCGCGGGCGACGACGGCGGCATCGACGGCACCGAGCCGCGCGAGCGCCTGTGGCGCGCCTTCACGCCACAGATGTTCCGTCGACTGCAACTGTCGAAGGCGCTGGACGCCGCGCATGCGGCTGGCATCGCCATCACCGACGAGGCGATGGCGATGGAACGCCAGGGCCTGCGCCCGCTGCTGGTCGAAGGCCGCGAGGACAATTTCAAGGTAACCACGCCAGCGGACCTGGCGCGGTTCGAGTTCGAGTTGGCGAAGCGGTGAGGGGACGGCAAGTCGCCGAATCGACCAATGATTCACGTCGCCACCGTGACGACGGTCGGTGGCTCGGTACCTTTCTCGGCGACCACTGCGAAGTCCTGTGTCCTCGATGCGGTCGCCCCGGCGTCGTCCGGTATGCAATGGCAGCCAATTCGGCGATGGCCGCGAAATTCGCCTGCCCGCAGTGCGTTCTGGCGCTCGAATCCGGGCCTCAGTGGCCTTTCTCGATCGCACTGGTGCCAGGTGTGCCCTGGTATGGTCGGTTGAGATTCAGTGGCAGCCGCATCTGCGGGTATTGCGGTGAGAAATGGTTGCGCCGGAATATCGAGTCGGACTCGGTAATGCCGGTGCCTTTCACAGCCGAAACGATCGTTGCCTGTCCTGTTTGCGGTCGCGAGCATCCGCTGGAATTGCAGGCGGTCCGGATTCACGACAATGTACGCGGTTGCGAACCTGCGTTCGGCATCGCCTTGGCGTTGAGCGAGCCTGTCGCTTCGCGGCAGTACGTCTGGGCATACAATCGCGAGCATCTCGCTGCCTTGAAATCATTCATTGGCGCGAAGTTGCGCGAACGCGGGCCGGTCGCGAATGCAAGTCTCTTCTCGCGCCTGCCTGCCTGGTTCAAGTCGGCCCGCAATCGCGAAAAGTTGACGAAAGCCATTTCCAGAATCGAACAGCGCTACGGCGCAATGAGGTGAATCGAGTGTCGACTTCAGGTTTTCGCATCGGCCAGGGTTTCGACGTCCACGCCTTCGGCGAGGGCGACCACGTGATGCTCGGCGGCGTGCGCGTGCCGCACGCGCGCGGCATCGTGGCGCACAGCGACGGCGACGTGGTGCTGCATGCGCTGTGCGATGCCATGCTCGGCGCGTTGGCGCTGGGCGACATCGGCCGGCATTTCCCGCCGAGCGATCCGCAGTGGAAGGGTGCCGACAGCCGCGCGTTCGTGCGCCATTGCGACCATCTGGTCCGCAACCTAGGCTGGAAGGTCGGCAATGCCGACATCACCGTGATCTGCGAGCGCCCGAAGGTCGGGCCGCATGCGGACGAGATGCGCCGGCTGATCGCGTTCGACCTCGGCATCGACATTGGCGATGTCAGCGTGAAGGCAACGACGACCGAGAAGCTGGGTTTCACCGGTCGCGGTGAAGGCATCGCCGCACAGGCGGCGTGCCTGCTGGTGCGCGCGTGAGCGAAACAACGGATACACCGCGCGACGACGGGCTTGCGCGCGCGCATGGTGCCCCCGCGCTGGCGGCGCGGATGCGCACGACGCCCGAGGATTTCGTCGTCGAGGAAATCGATGCCTTCGAGGCTAGCGGCTCGGGCGAGCACCTGCTGCTGACGATCGAGAAGCGCGGCATGAACACCGCGTTCGCCGCCAAGCGCATCGCGCAGTGGGCGGGCGTGGCGGAATCGGCGATCGGCTACGCCGGGCTGAAGGATCGCCACGCGGTCACCCGGCAGCGGGTGAGCGTGTGGATTCCGAAGAAGATCGCGCCCGACATCGCGACGTTGCAGTCCGACGAGCTCAAAGTGCTCGCGCATGCCTGGCACTCGCGCAAGCTGCCGCGCGGCGCGCTGGCGGGCAACCGCTTCGTGCTGACCCTGCGCGAGGTCGAGGGCGATGCGGCGGCGATCGAGGCGCGCCTGCAGGCCATCGCTGCGCGGGGCGTGCCGAACTATTTCGGCGAACAGCGTTTCGGACGCGGCGGGCGGAACATCGACAAGGCACTGGCGATGTTCGCGGGCCGCCGCGTGCCGCGCGAGGAGCGCACGCACCTGCTGTCCGGCGCGCGTTCGGAGCTGTTCAATCGCGTGCTGTCCGCGCGGGTGGCTGCAGGGCATTGGGACGCGCCGCTCGACGGCGAGGTCTGGTCGCTCGACGGCAGCCGCAGCGTGTTCGGGCCGGAACCGTGGAGCGAGGCGCTGGCCGCACGCCTGGCCGCATTCGACATCCATCCGAGCGGTCCGCTGTGGGGCAGGGGCGAACTGCGCAGCGAAGGTCTGCTGAAGGCGCTGGAACAGGCGACGCTATCCGGCGAACAGGCCCTGGCGTTGCGCGACGGGCTGGAGCGTGCCGGGCTGGAACAGGAGCGGCGCGCCTTGCGCCTGCGTCCTTCGGAACTCGCCTGGGACTGGCCGGCGCCTGCCGTGCTGCGCCTGCGCTTCGCCCTGCCGCCAGGCTGCTACGCGACGACCGTGCTGGCCGAGCTGGGCGATGTGGTCGACGCATCCGGCGCCACCGGGCCTGTTTGACATGCGCCGCACGCGGCGGAACCGGTCAGGTGTCGCCGCTCATCGGAAAGCCCGATCGGAAGGCCGCAGCGGCAGAGGCGAGGCGTTGCGCATGGGCGTATAAGCGGATCGATGGCGCCTTGCGCCGGGCAGGGCACGGTGCCGTCGCGCATCCACCGTCCACCGGAGGTTCCCCCATGAACACCTGCATCCGCCTGTCGCTCGCGCTGGCCGTCGGTTTGTCGCTGTCGGGCTGCGCCACCACATCGGAATACGCCGCGTCACCGGCCGCCAAGCCCGCGCCACCGGGCACGAAGTACTCGCCCCGCCTGGAAGACGACGCGGCCTACGTCGCCTACGTCGAACGCACCGCGCGTCGCCGCGGCATCACCGTGCACTGGGTGCACAAGCCGGTGAAGCGCAACGTCGACGTCAAGGAAGACTGACCGCCGCCAGCAGCGTCAGCGCGCGGCCAGCAGCACCAGCACCGCGCCGGTCCCGCCCTGTGCGGGCGGCGCCGAATGGAACGCCAGCACGTCCGCGCGCTGGCGCAGCAGCCGGTCGACGAGGTTCTTGAGCGTCGGCACGCCGTCGGGCGCATGCAGTCCCTTGCCATGGATCACGCGCACGCAGGTATAGCCGGCGTCCACGGTTTCGCGCAGGAAGCGACGCAGCATCGCCTCGGCCTGCGCGCTGGCGGCCAGATGCAGGTCGAGTTCGTCCTGTGCGGCGTACTCGCCCCGCGCCAACCGCTTGAGCACGCGCGGCGGCACCTCGTCGCGGCGATGGCTCAGGGTGTCGCCGGCCAGCAGCGGGGCTTCGTCGAGCGCACGCTGGAACTCGCTGCGCGCATCCGCCTCATCGAGGTCGCGCATGCGCGTGGTCGGCCGTGGCCTCGGCTTCGGAGGCGGCGCGGGCGGCGCCGGCAGTTCGCGCACCGGTCCGATCGCGGTGCGGAACAGGGCGGCATCGTCGTCGTCGGGAGGCGTCTGCGCGGTCATGCAGGGATGCTAGCAGGCTTCGCGGACACCACGAATTCCGCTGATCCTGACGCATGAGACGCCATCGCCGCGCCGCGCGGGGTGCGGATGACCACTGCGATTGGATATGATTCGGCTTTGTTTTCGAGCCGAGACCGCATGCGCATCCTGGTCAGCAACGACGATGGCGTCGACGCCCCCGGCATCCGGGTTCTGGCCGAGGGCCTGCGCTCGGCGGGGCACGAGGTCCTGGTGGTCGCTCCCGACCGCGACCGGTCCGGCGCCAGCAATTCGCTGACCCTCGACATGCCGATCCGCGTGGTCCGCCAGGACGATGCCACCTGGCGCGTCCACGGTACGCCCACCGACTGCGTCCACGTGGCCATCACCGGGATGCTCGAGCGCGAGCCGGACATCGTGGTCTCCGGCATCAACAATACCGCTAACCTGGGCGATGACGTGATCTACTCCGGCACCGTCGCCGCCGCGATGGAAGGCCGCTTTCTCGGCCTGCCCGCCGTCGCGGTGTCCCTGGTCACCGCCGATCACAAGGGTCTGCACTACGAGACCGCCGCGCGCGCGGCCGCCGAGATCGTCGCGCGCCTGCGCGTCGATCCGCTGCCGGCCGACACCATCCTGAACGTGAACGTCCCGGACCTGCCGTGGGACGAGATCGCCGGCTTCGAAGTCACCCGCCTGGGCAACCGCCACCGCGCCGAAGCCTGTACGCCGCAGGAAGACCCGCGTGGCCGCCAGTGGTGGTGGATTGGCGCCGCCGGTCCCGAACAGGACGCCGGCCCCGGTACCGATTTCCACGCCGTGCGTCGCGGCTGCATCTCGATCACCCCGATCCATGTCGACCTGACCCGCTACCAGGCGCTGGAACATGTCGCCAGCTGGGTCGGCGGCCTGGCCGCATCGCTGCGCGAGGATGGCGTTTCGAACGAGGGCGATGCCGCATGACCGCGCGCATGCGCCTGCAGCCCGAAGCCATCGGCATGGGCATGACCTCGCAGCGCGTGCGCGATCGCCTGATCGAGCGCCTGCGCGAACAAGGCATCCGCGACGAGCGCGTGCTCAACGCTATCCGCACCGTGCCTCGCCACCTGTTCGTCGATGAAGCCCTGGCCGCGCGTGCCTACGAGGACAACGCGCTGCCGATCGGCCATGGCCAGACCATTTCGCAGCCCTGGGTCGTCGCACGCATGACCGAGGCCCTGTTCGAGGACGGCGCGCAGCCGAAGAAGGTGCTGGAAGTCGGGACCGGATCCGGCTACCAGGCCGCGATCCTCGCCGCGCTGGGTCTGGAAGTGCATACGGTCGAACGCATCGGCGACCTGCTGCGCACCGCGCGCAAGCGTTTCCGCAATCTCGGTCTGAACGTGCGCAGCAAGCACGACGACGGTCGCATCGGCTGGCCCGAGAACGGCCCGTTCGATGCCATCGTGGTCACCGCCGCCGCGCCGGCGCTGGTCGACGCGTTGACCGAACAGCTCGCCCCGGGCGGCACGCTGGTCGCGCCGGTGGGCGGCAGCGGCGGACAGTCTCTGGTCAAACTGCGCAAGGACGCCGATGGTGCGATCGAGCGCATCGAACTGGCATCCGTGGTGTTCGTGCCGCTGCTCTCGGGCATGGTGGACTGATGACGAAGACCCCGTTTCCCGATGCTTCCCTCGGCGAACAGCTCGCCAAGGTCATCGACCAGCTTCCGCCCGATGCGCTCAGCCTGCAGGAACTGCTCGACGTGTTCGGTGACGAAGGCCTGTTGCTGGTCACCATCCTGCTGACCCTGGTGTTCCTGATTCCCGTCTCGATTCCTGGCGTCAGCACGGTGTTCGGTGCGGCGATCCTGCTGGTCGGCATCAGTCGCCTGATCGGCCGTCCGCTGTGGCTGCCGCAGCGCCTGCGCACGCGCGCGCTGCCTGCCGACAAGCTGCGCCCCGGCCTCACCGGTGGGCTGGTCTGGGTGCGGCGCCTGGAGAAGATCAGCCGTCCGCATCGCCTGCGCCTGCTGGCCGACGGCACTCCGGTGCGGCTGGTGAACGACCTCGCCTTCATCCTCGCGGCCCTGCTGCTGATGGCGCCGTTCGGCTTCGTGCCCTTCAGCAACACGCTGCCCGCATTGGCGCTGCTGCTGTACGCCATCGGCTTCATCCAGCGCGACGGCGTCGCCGTGCTGCTCGGTCACCTGGCCAGCATCGGCACCATGATCTACTTCGGCGTGCTGATCAGCGGCGGCGGCCTCGCCGTGCGCGAACTGCTGCAGAGGGTCGGGCTGTGATCCCTGCCGCTGTCACGGGCATGATGCTGCGCATCGCCGCGGCTGTGGCGCTCGCTGGGATGGTGATGCTCACCGGTTGCGCGAAGAGCACCGTGGTGCGCAGCCCGTCGGCATCGAGGGCGCCGGCATCCGCGGCACCTTCCCGGCCGCCGGCCAGTGGTAAGAGCATCACCGTGCGCAAGGGCGACACGCTCTACCGCATCGCGAAGGCGCAGGGCGTGAGCGCGCTCGACCTTGCGATGTGGAACCGCATCGCGCCGCCGTACACCATCCATCCCGGCCAGACCCTGCGCCTGTCGGCGCCCGAAGCGCCGAAGCCGACGCGGCCCAGCACGCCGCCACAGACGGCAGCGAACCGGCCCGCCCCGGGTGGATCGAATCCCGCCACCGGCAAGCCCGGTGATGCCGCCCGGCCGGGCGCGACCGACAAGCCTGCCACTGACAAGCCAGGCACCGACAAGCCCGGCGCGCGGCCGGTCGCGACGACGCCAACCCGCCCCGCGCCGGGAGCCGGTTCGGGCAAGCCCGCCGCCCCGGTCGCCACGCCCGCGCCCGACGCCGGTTTCGCCTGGCGCTGGCCGGCCGATGGCAGCATCGTCGGCCGCTTCATCGCCGGCGATCCCACCCGTCAGGGCATCGACATCGCCGGCAAGAGCGGCGCCCCGGTGCGCGCGGCGGCCGATGGCGTGGTCGTGTATTCCGGTGCCGGCCTCGTCGGTTACGGCGAACTCATCATCATCAAGCACAGCGAGCAATGGCTGTCGGCCTACGGCCACAACCGCGCGCGGCTGGTCAACGAAGGCCAGCGCGTGAAAGCCGGCGAACAGATCGCCGAGATGGGCCGCAGCGGCGCTTCGCGGGACATGCTGCATTTCGAGATTCGCTACAACGGCAAGCCGCAGGATCCGCTGCTGGCGCTGCCGAAACGCTGACCGCCCGCTTCAACGTCCGCAAGGAACCGCCGATGCTGCGCCATCGACTCGCCGTGCTCTGCCTGTTCGTTGTTGCCCTCATCGCGCCGCCGCTGCCCGCCGCCGCCGCCCAGGCGACGTCCGCCGCACCGCAGCCGCTGTCGATCGGCGAAACCTTCACCCTCGATTCGAAGGTGATGGGCGAAACCCGGCGCATCAACGTCTACCTGCCGGCCGGCTACCACGAGCGCGCCGATGCGAAGGTCCCGGTGCTGTACATGCCCGATGGCGGCATCGCCGAGGATTTCCTGCACATCGCCGGCCTGATGCAGGTGTCGATGGCGAATGGCACGATGCGCCCGTTCATGCTGGTCGGCATCGAGAACACCCAGCGTCGTCGCGACATGACCGGTCCGACCGATGTGGCATCGGACCGGAAGATCGCCCCGGTCGTCGGCGGCGCCGCGACCTTTCGTGCCTTCATCCGCGACGAGCTGATGCCGGAGATCGATCGCCGTTACCGCACCACGGGCGAAACCGCGATCATCGGCGAATCCGCCGCCGGCCTGTTCATCCTGGAAACTCTGGTGCTGGCGCCGGAGATGTTCGACGCGTACATCGCGATCGACCCGATGCTGTGGTGGAACAACAAGGCCTGGATGAAGGGTTTCCGGGGCTTCCTCGGCGCGCATCCTGATCTGCAGGCAAAGCTCTTCGTCGCGATGAGCAGCGAACCGATGATCGCCGAAACGGTGGTCTGGGTGCCGGCGGTCTTGCAGGACGCCGCGCCGAAGGGACTGGTCTGGCGCTTCCAGTCGCTGCCGGACGAAACCCACGGCACGGTGTTCCACCCCGCTGCGTTGCGCGCATTCCGCGCGCTGTTCGCGCCCGAACCGCGCTGACGCGCGTCAGTCCCGCGTGACGCACAGCGAGCTGCATCGCGTGCGGTCGTTGCCCCAGGTGCGGAAGCCCGAAGTGTCGATGTGGATCGCCGTGGGCGTGTAGAAACCGAGGCCCATCCTCGCTTTCTTGCCGTGCGTGCGCCACCACGCGCACAGCGCGGTCACGCTGCCGGGCCGCTCGGGCAGGTCGAAATCGATCGCGTTGTTCTGCAGGTGCTTGCTGCCCGATGCGCCGCCCGCGCAGCGGTTCACGCGCGCGTCGCGCCAGCCCGAGCGCGCCTGCGCCGGATCGAGTAGTCCCGCTGAGTGGAGTCGCGCGACCACGTGCAGCGTCGGTGCGATGTTCGGCTGCAGGGCGGGCGGGGGCGTGGCGAATTCGTCGTCCAGGCAGAGCCGCCAGCGGCGGGAAGTCTTCAGCAGGGCGTCCATCGGCATGACGTCCGCCAGCCCCTGACGTTCGAGATGCGCGCGATAGCTCGCGACCTGTTCGCGATGCCCTGCATCGGCCCAGGCGTTGAAGCGCGGTTTCGCGGGTGCTCGCTGCGACACGGGTGCGCGATCGTTGCAGGCGGGCAGCAGCAGGAGCAGGGCAGGGACCAGGCAGGCCAGCGACCCCGGTCGCCGATGCCCAGCCACGGGCTCAGCCGGCGAGCACGAAGCCCGCGACCACGCGCCGGCCTTCGCTGGCCAGCACGTTGAAGGTGCGGGCGGCGGCGGCATTGGTCATCGTTTCCAGGCCAATGCCGCGCGAGAGACAGGCGGCCATCGTCGCCGCAGGCGGGAAAGCCTGGGTCGCGCCGCTGCCGAGCAGGACCAGTTCCGGGTCCAATGCGAGGAGCGGTTCGAGGTCGGCCGGCGTCATCGCGCGCACGTCGCGGACCGGCCAGTCTTCGACCAGTTGGCGCGGCGAGAGGATGAAGCTGCGGCGGAGTTCGCGCTCGTTGACCTTCGCATGGGCGCCGTCGGCGCCGCGGAGGAAATACTCGAAGTCGGGCTGTTCGAGATGGAGCAGCATCGGCGGTCAGGCTCGGAAGAGGCGGCTCGGGAGGGGGCGAGGCCGGACGCGAGGCCCGGCGACGCTGCCGTCAGGCCCTCGGCAGCACGATCTGCCGGTGGTCCTTGCTCTGGCGATACAGCACGGCGATGTTGCCGATGCGCTGGACCAGCGCCGATCCGGTGCGTTCGACCAGATCGCCGATCATCGCGTCGCGGGCATCACGATCCTCGGCCGCCACGCGGATCTTGATCAACTCGTGGTGCTCCAGCGCCAGATCGACTTCGGCTGCCACGGCGTCCGTCACCCCCTTGGCTCCTACCTGGAGCATGGCCTTGAGGCCGTGGGCCTGGCCACGGAGGAATCGGATCTGGGCGTTCGTCAGGGAGCTGGGCATGCAGTACGGGCGTGGATGGATCGTCGCGCAGGGTATCATGGCCCGCAGGCAGCCCGCTGGCCGGGCCTTGTCCGCGCCGGTCGTCGGCCCGGTCGACACCACTGCCTCCTTTCCCTTCCGAGCCCCGTATCCCCCGCATGTCCCGCAGCAAGAGCAGCCACCGCTGGCTCAAGGAGCATTTCTCCGACCCCTACGTCAAGAAGGCGCAGGCCGAAGGCATGCGTTCCCGTGCCGCCTACAAGCTGGAGGAGCTGGTCGAACGCGACCGCCTGCTCAAGCCCGGCATGGCTGTGGTCGATCTCGGCGCGGCCCCGGGCGGCTGGTCGCAGTGGGTGCGCCAGAGTCTGGGCGACACCGGCCGGGTGGTCGCCCTGGATATCCTGGACATGCCTTCGCTGGCGGGGGTGGAGTTCATCTGCGGCGATTTCCGCGAGGACGCGGTCCTGGCCCAGCTGGAAGCCCTGCTGAATGGTCAGCCCGTGGACCTTGTGCTCTCGGACATGGCCCCCAATATGAGCGGCGTGGATGCCGTGGACCTGCCCCGGGCCATGCATCTGGCGGAACTGGCGATGGACTTCGCCGATCGCCACCTGCGTCCCGGGGGCACCTTCCTGATCAAGCTGTTCCAGGGGGTGGGGTTCGATGATTACGTCCGGGCCTTGCGCAAGCGCTATGCTCGTGTCGTGATCCGCAAGCCGGCAGCGTCGCGCAAGCGTTCGCCCGAGGTGTACGCCCTGGCACAGGGCAAGCATGCGGCACCGGTCGGATGACCGGGTCGATGTCCAATCCGTTGTGTGATCTGACATGGCCCTTCGCGGGGCCGAGAGTGGAAGGAACAAGACCTTGGCCAAGAATCTGATCCTGTGGGTGATCGTCGCCATCGTGCTGATGGCGGTCTTCAACAGCTTTTCGCCCCCGGGCCTCGGCATGGGCGGCGCAAGTTCGCTGGCCTACGACGAATTCGTCCAGATGGTCGACGACGACAAGGTCCGCGAGGTCAAGATCCTCGAAGACCGCGTCACCATCGAGGGCGTGGCCAAGGACAACACCCGCTTCGTCACCTACAACCCCGGCGACAGCGAACTGGTCGGCGACCTGATCAACCACAACGTCAAGGTCACCCAGGTGCCGCCCTCGTCCGGGCGCAACATCTTCCTCAGCCTGCTGCTCAACCTGCTGCCGATCGCGCTGCTGATCGGTGTGTGGCTGTACTTCATGCGCCAGATGCAGCAGGGCGGCGGCAAGGGCGCGATGTCCTTCGGCCGCTCGCGCGCCAAGCTGCTCAACGAAGACCAGACCAAGGCCACCTTCGCCGATGTCGCCGGCTGCGACGAGGCCAAGGAGGAAGTCGCCGAACTGGTCGAATTCCTGCGCGATCCGGGCAAGTTCCAGAAGCTCGGCGGCAAGATCCCGCGCGGCGTGCTGATGGTCGGCCCGCCGGGCACCGGCAAGACGCTGCTCGCCAAGGCCATCGCCGGCGAAGCGCGCGTACCGTTCTTCAGCATCTCCGGTTCCGACTTCGTCGAAATGTTCGTCGGCGTCGGCGCCAGCCGCGTGCGCGACATGTTCGAGCAGGCCAAGAAGCACGCGCCCTGCATCATCTTCATCGACGAAATCGACGCGGTCGGCCGCCATCGCGGCGCCGGTCTCGGCGGTGGCCACGACGAGCGCGAGCAGACCCTCAACCAACTGCTAGTCGAAATGGACGGCTTCGAGGGCGGCGAGGGCGTGATCGTGATCGCCGCGACCAACCGTCCCGACGTGCTCGACCCCGCGCTGCTGCGCCCGGGCCGCTTCGACCGCCAGGTCGTCGTGGGCCTGCCCGACGTGAAGGGCCGCGAGCAGATCCTCAAGGTGCACATGCGCAAGGTGCCGCTGGCCGACGATGTCGAGCCGATGGTGGTCGCGCGCGGCACCCCGGGTTTTTCCGGTGCTGACCTGGCCAACCTCGTCAACGAGGCTGCGCTGTTCGCGGCGCGCGAGAACGCGAAGGAAGTCCGCATGGACCACTTCGACCGCGCCCGCGACAAGATCCTGATGGGCGCCGAGCGCCGCTCGATGGCCATGAGCGAGGACGAGAAGCTCAACACCGCCTACCACGAGGCCGGTCACGCCATCGTCGGTCGACTGGTGCCGGACCACGACCCGGTCTACAAGGTCACCATCATCCCGCGCGGCCGTGCGCTGGGCGTGACCATGTACTTGCCCGAAGGCGACCGCTACAGCTACAACCGCACCCACATCGAGTCGATGCTGTGCTCGCTCTACGGCGGCCGCGTCGCCGAGGAACTGATCTTCGGCGCCGACAAGGTCACCACCGGTGCGTCCAACGACATCGAGCGCGCGACCAAGATGGCCCGCAACATGGTCACCAAGTGGGGCCTGTCCGACGAACTGGGCCCGATCGCCTACGCCGAAGACGAGGGCGAGGTGTTCCTGGGCCGCAGCGTGTCGCAGACCAAGAACGTGTCCGACGACACCGCGCGCAAGATCGACGAAGTCGTGCGCGGCATCCTCGACAAGGCCTATGGCCGCACGACGCAGCTGCTGACCGACAACATCGACAAGCTGCACACGATGGCCAAGCTGCTCATGCAGTACGAAACCATCGACGCGCCGCAGATCGACGCGATCATGGAAGGCCGCGATCCGCCGCCGCCGGCGGGCTGGGGCAAGTCGGGCGGTTCGCAGGGCAAGGACGGCAACTCCACGCCGGCCCCGCTGATCGGCGGGCCTGCGGCGCAGACCTGAGCGCGCGGCGATCGCCCGAAACAGCCCTGCAGACGGCGCCGGCAACGGCGCCGTTCCTGTTTGTGGCCTGGACGATGCGGACGCGAGCAAAGACGCTAAGCTCTGCGCGGACCCGAATCGCGAATTCCGCCCATGTTCGACATCTCCCCCCAGCTTGACTGCGCCGGCCGCGTGCTGGTGCTGGACCGCCCGCGCGTGATGGGCATCGTCAACGTCACGCCGGATTCCTTTTCCGATGGCGGCGAACACGCGAGCCTCGAGGCGGCCGTGGCGCATGCGCTGCGTCTGGCCGAGGAGGGCGCCGACATCCTCGACATCGGCGGCGAGTCGACACGGCCCGGTGCGGCCGAGGTGTCGATCGACGAGGAACTGGCCCGGGTGATCCCGGTGATCGAGCGTCTGGCGAAGGAGACCGCGCTGCCGATCAGCATCGATACCTCCAAGCCCGAGGTGATGCGCGCTGCGGTCGCGGCGGGCGCGGGCATGATCAACGATGTGTACGGGCTGCGTCGCGACGGCGCGCTCGACGCGGCGGCGGCACTGGGCGTGCCGGTGGTGCTGATGCACATGCAGGGCGAGCCGCGCTCGATGCAGCAGGCGCCGGAGTACGACGACGTGGTCGCCGAGGTGCATCGATTCCTCGCCGAGCGGATCTTCTCGGCCGAGATGGCCGGCATCGCGAAGAAGAAGATCGTCGTGGACCCGGGCTTCGGCTTCGGCAAGACCACCGCGCACAACCTTGCGCTGCTGGCGGGGCTGGAGCGTTTCGTCGACCTCGGCGTACCGGTGCTGGCCGGGCTGTCGCGCAAGCGCAGCATCGGCGAGCTGACCGGGCGCGAGGATGCTCAGGCGCGGGTGCATGGCTCGGTCGCCGCGCACCTGATCGCCGCGCAGCGCGGCGCGACGATCCTGCGCGTGCACGATGTCGCCGCCACGGTCGACGCGATCAAGGTCTGGGATGCGGTCGCGAAGGTGCCTGCGCCCCGGCCCAAGGCCGCATCGCCGGGCATCCGCTGGCCGGACGACGTCTGATCTCGACGCGATCGGCGGCGGTGATGTTCCACGGATCCGGTCGGTGCTGCAGTTGTGCACAACCGCTGTGGACAAGGTGTGGCGTCTTCCTGTGGACAACCCTGCGCAGCCCAATGGTGGCGGGGGCTGCAGCTGGTCTGGTGAAATAATCGCCAGTGGTTTCGGGGCGATCCAGTGGCGAAAATTTGATCGAACAGTCTGCGGGGCCCGTGAACGTTGGCCTGCAGCGGTTCATCCACAGACTTGCGCACGCGTTGTCCACAGCCGCTGTGGATCACGCCGCGAGACATTCCATCCGGATCACTGCGCGCGCTGCGCGTGGAACCTTCTGACGCGCGGATCGATGATCCGGAACCACAATGGCGGGCACAGCGCCAGCACGAACATCGCCGCGTAGCCGCCGGGCAGCTGCGGGCTGTCCGGATGGTGGCGCAGCGTCTGGTAGCGCCGGCGCGGCGTCTCGTGATGGTCGGAATGCCGCTGCAGGTGGAACAGCAGCAGGTTGCTCAGCAGGTAGTCCGAGTTCCACGAGTGCAGGTGCGTGGTGCGCTCGTAGCGGCCATCGGGGCGCTTTGCCCGCTCCAGGCCGTAGTGTTCGATGTAGTTGATGATTTCCAGCGAGCACGCGGCGAAGAAGCCCTGGGCGATGAAGAAGACCGTGCCGAACGGGCCCAGCCACAGGCCAGCCGCCATCGCCATCGCCAGCCACAGTGCGGTCCAGCGCAGCAGTTCGTTGTCCGGATGCCAGGCGCTGCGTCCCAGCCGGGCAAGGCGCTGGGCTTCGAGCCGCCAGGCGTTGGCGGTGTTGCGCAGCAGGGCGCGCGGCAGGAAATGCCAGAGCGACTGGCCGAAGCGCGCGCTGGAGGCGTCCTCGGGCGTCGAGACGTGGACGTGGTGGCCGCGGATATGCTCGATCTTGAAGCCGGCGTAGCCCACGGTGGTGAGGAGCAGGCCGCCAAAGGCGCGTTCGATCCGCGTGTCCTTGTGGATCAGTTCGTGGGCGACGTTGATCGCCAGCACGCCACCGACGATGCCCTGCGACAGCACCCAGCCGGCGACGCCCGCTGGTCCCAGGTCGGCGTTCACCACATGCCAGCTCGACCAGGCCAGCACCGCGAGCTGGGCGGGCAGGGCGGCGAGGGTCATCCACCGGAAGTCCGCAGCGGCCTCCAGTAGGGACGCTTCAGTGTCGGTGGGATTGCGCGGATCGTGACCCAGCGCGTAGTCGGCCAGCGGCAGCAGCACGAACAGGAAGAACAGCGGGAACCAGGCCATCAGGTCCGGATGGCCGCTGCGCGCGCCGAGCCATGCGGCGGCCGGCATCAGCGCCGGCACCATGAAGACGAGCAGGAACCCGAGGCGTTTCCACAGCGGCATGCCGCCAGCGTACGCCAAGGCATGGTCGGCGCAAGTGATCGCCGTCGACGACCACCACGCCTGGCCCATCCCCCGGCCTGCCTCGCCGGCCTGCGGCCTCGGGGTATGCTTCGCGCTTCGCCCTGTGCGGGCAACGACCATGGACTCGACGATGACCGCTGGCCAGCCGCTGCTCATCACCTTCGGCATCTACCTGATCGCCATGATCCTGATCGGCGTGTGGGCCTGGCGCTCGACCCGCAGCTTCGACGACTACATCCTCGGTGGCCGTTCGCTGGGCAGCGTGGTCACCGCGCTGTCCGCAGGTGCCTCGGACATGAGCGGCTGGCTGCTGATGGGCCTGCCGGGCGCGCTGTATCTCAGCGGCGTGTCCGAGGCGTGGATCGCGCTGGGCCTGATCGTCGGCGCCTGGTGCAACTGGAAGTTCGTCGCCGGCCCGCTGCGCGTCTACACCGAGCGCACCAACAACGCGCTGACCCTGCCGGACTACTTCACCCATCGCTTCGAGGACCGCAGCAAGGTGCTGCGGGTGTTTTCGGCGGTGGTGATCCTGGTGTTCTTCGCCGTGTACTGCGCCAGCGGCATCGTCGCCGGCGCGCGCCTGTTCGAGAGCGTGTTCGGCGTGCCCTACGCCGAGGCGCTGTGGTGGGGCGCCGCCGCCACCATCCTCTACACCCTGATTGGCGGTTTCCTCGCGGTGAGCTGGACCGACACCGTGCAGGCCTCGCTGATGATCTTCGCGCTGGTGCTCACCCCGGTGATGGTGGTGATGGGCAGCGGCGGCTTCGATGCCAGCCTCGCCCTGATCGAGCAGACCGACCCGTCGAAGCTCGACTGGTTCAAGGGTGGCGCATTGGGCTGGGTGGGCATCGTCTCGCTGCTGGCCTGGGGACTCGGGTATTTCGGCCAGCCGCACGTGCTGGCGCGCTTCATGGCCGCCGATTCGCTGACGACCATTCCCAAGGCGCGACGCATCGGCATGGGCTGGATGGTCCTGTGCCTGTTCGGCGCGATGGCCGTGGGCTTCTTCGCCAACGCCTACTTCGCGCAGCATCCGGACCAGGTGGGCCCGGTGGCCGACAACGCCGAGCGGGTCTTCATCCAGCTGTCGACCGTGCTGTTCAACCCATGGGTCGCGGGCGTGCTGCTCTCGGCGATCCTCGCCGCGATCATGAGCACGCTGTCGTGCCAGCTGCTGGTGTGTTCGAGCGCGCTGACCGAGGATTTCTACAAGGGTTTCGTGCGCCCCGGCGCCAGCCAGCGCGAACTGGTGTGGTTCGGCCGCGCGATGGTGCTGGCGGTCGCGCTGCTGGCGATCTGGATCGCCCGCGATCCCGACAGCAAGGTGCTCGGCCTGGTGTCCTACGCCTGGGCCGGATTCGGCGCCGCCTTCGGCCCGGTGGTGCTGTTCTCGCTGTTCTGGGCGCGCATGACCCGCAACGGCGCGCTCGCCGGCATGCTGGTCGGCGCGGCCACGGTGATCGTCTGGAAGGAGTTCGTCGTCGCAGGCGGGATCAGCGAACTGTATGAAATGGTCCCGGGCTTCCTCGCCGCCTGCGTCGCGATCGTCCTCGTCAGCAAGCTTGGCCGCGCACCCTCGGATGCCGTGCAGTTCCGCCACAAGGGCGTGCAGGAGACGCTGAAGGTGCATGGGTATTGATCTGCCGGGCCCGCATGCCATGGTGATGGGCTGTGCGAACAGCAAATCCCCCCGCCATCGCTCCGCGCTGTCGGCCCCCTTTTTCAAAGGGGGCGGGCGGCCGCGAAGCGGGCGACGGGGGATTTGCCTTTGACCTTCAATCTCCGAGTCCATCGTCATGGGTCCTCGCTTGCGCGAGGATGACGATCGTTTTCCTGCGCTCTGCCATTCTTCCTCCATGCCCGCCGACACCCGCCCGCTCGCCATCGCCCTGATGGGCCCGACCGCGTCGGGCAAGACCGCGCTCGCGCTGGAGTGGGCGGCGCGTTTCGGCGGCGAGATCGTCAGCGTGGATTCCGCGCTGGTCTATCGCGGCCTGGACATCGGTGCGGCCAAGCCCAACGCAGAGGAGCAGGCGAGGGTGCCGCACCACCTGATCGACGTCCGCGACCCGTGGCAGACCTATTCGGCGGCGGACTTCGCCCGCCATGCCCGGGTGGCGGTCGAGGGCATCGTCGCGCGCGGCGCCCTGCCGATCCTCGCCGGGGGCACCGGCCTGTATTTCCGCGCCCTGCTGCAGGGGCTGTCGCCGATGCCCGAGGCCGATCCGGCCGTGCGCGCGCAGCTGGAGGCCGAGGCCGCCGAGCGCGGCTGGGCCGCCCTGCATGCCGAGCTGGGCCGGATCGACCCGGTCGCCGCCGCGCGCATCCACGCGACCGATCCGCAGCGGATCCAGCGGGCGCTGGAGGTCTACCGACTGAGCGGGCGGACGATGACCGACTGGCAGCGCGAGGCGCGGCCGGCCGCCGAGCGGTTCCCGTGCCGGGTGCTGAAGCTTGCGGTCGCCCCGCAGGACCGCGCCGTGCTCCACGAACGCATCGAACGTCGTTTCGACGCCATGCTCGACGCAGGCTTCCTCGACGAGATGCGCGCCCTGCGCGCCTTGCCGGCGCTGCGCGATCATCCGGCGCCGCTGGACCTCCCCGCGATCCGCGCCGTCGGCTATCGCCAGGCCTGGGAGCATCTCGACGGGATCACCTCCGCCGCCGAGTTACGCGACCGCGCCATCTTCGCCACCCGCCAGCTCGCCAAGCGCCAGCTCACCTGGCTGCGCGGCGAGCTGGACCTGCGCCTCTTCGACCCGCAGCGGCAGTCCGATGCACTCCGTGATGCCGTCCACGCTTTCATGGCAAGTGTCTGATCGGACTGTCCGAAAGGGACACTTCGGCCGTCTTCCTGTCCCGGTCGGGTTGTGTAACCATCGCCTGCCCGACCGGGGAAAATGCCGCGTCCCCCGACGCGACAGGTCGGCGCGGCAATCTGCTGAACCCTTCCTGCAACCATGACCTTTCCAATAACAAGACCCAAAGTGGGGAACACCATGTCCAAAGGGCAATCCTTGCAAGACCCTTTCCTCAACGCCCTCCGCCGCGAACGCGTTCCGGTCTCGATCTACCTGGTCAACGGCATCAAGCTGCAGGGCACGATCGAATCCTTCGACCAGTTCGTCGTCCTGCTCCGCAACACCGTGAGCCAGATGGTCTACAAGCACGCCATCTCCACCGTCGTGCCCGCGCGCAACGTCCGCGTCGGCCCGGGCGGCGGCTATGTCCATTCCGCCAGTGAACAGGACGACGAGTCGGCCCCGGCCGGCATGCTCGCCACCAGCAACGGCTGATCCCGGACCCGAGCCGTCCAACCCGCTGGCCGCCCCTGCGGCCGGCGGGCCGGGAGAGAGGTTCGCGACGCCGCGCGCCCGCCGCAGGCCTCATACTGTCGTTCCGACCCCCACGGTAGCTCCGTTTTGTTCGAACGTTCCCGCAAGGGCGAGACCGCCCTGCTGATCCAGCCCCATGCCGGCGGTCCGCCGGAACCGGATGTGCTGGAAGAATTTGCCGACCTCGCGCGTTCCGCCGGCGCCACCGTCGCGGCCATGCTGCATGCCCGCATCGACCGCCCCAATGCCGCCATCCTCATCGGCAGCGGCAAGCTGGAAGAGTGCAAGGCGGCCGCCGATGCGATCGGCGCCGATCTCATCCTGGTCAACCACACCCTCAGTCCGGTACAGGAGCGCAACCTCGAAAAGGCGCTCGGTCGCCGCGTGGTCGACCGCACCGGCCTGATCCTCGACATCTTCGCCCAGCGCGCGCGCAGCCACGAAGGCAAGCTGCAGGTCGAACTCGCACAGTTGCGGCACATGGCCACGCGCCTGGTGCGCGGCTGGACCCACCTCGAACGCCAGCGCGGCGGCGCCATCGGCCTGCGCGGCCCCGGCGAAACCCAGCTCGAAACCGACCGCCGCCTGCTGCAGAAGCGGGTCGAACAGCTGCAGCGCCGGCTGGAGAAGGTCGAGGTCCAGCACACCCAGATGCGCCGTGCCCGGGTACGCAGCGAACTGCCGCGCGTCGCCCTGGTCGGCTACACCAATGCCGGCAAGTCCACCCTGTTCAACGCCTTGACCGGCGCCGAGGCCTACGCCGCCGACCAGCTGTTCGCCACGCTCGATCCCACCGTGCGGCGCGTGACGCTGCCCGGTGGCGGCATGGTGCTGGCCGACACCGTCGGCTTCGTCCGCGACCTGCCGCACGACCTGGTCGCAGCGTTCCGCTCCACGCTGTCGGAAGCGCGCGAGGCCGACCTGCTGCTGCATGTCATCGATGCCGCCGATCCGCACCGCGCGGATCGCATCGCCCAGGTCGATGAGGTCCTGGCCGAAGTCGGTGCAGGCGACCTGCCGCAGCTGCTGGTCTACAACAAGATCGATCGCATCGAAGGCGCCGAACCCCGCCACGACCGCGCCCTGGCCGAGGACGCCGAGTCCCTGGGCCTGGAGGAGACCGCCCGCGAACGCGTCTGGGTCTCGGCGCGCGACGGCGTCGGCCTCGACCTGCTGCGCGACGTGCTGGTGGCCCGCCTGGGCCTGCAGCGCGTGCTCGGCACCGTGCGCCTGCCGGCCCGCGCCGGTCGCCTGCGGGCGCGCCTGTACGCGCTCGACGCCGTGCGCAGCGAAGTGCATGAAGACGACGGCGGCTGGACGCTCGATCTGGACATGGCCCGTCCCGATGTCGAGAAACTGGCGGCCGGCCCCGATGGGCACGCGCTCGACGGCCTGCTTCCGCCCGACGATGACAACCCCGAATGGTGATCGCGGCACTCGCCACGGATCGCACCTTGTAAACTCATTCCCTCGCCCGCATTCCTGCGGGGCGCATTCCCAGATGGAGCAGGCATGGCCTGGAATACTCCCGGCAACAACAACGAGTCCAATTCCGGCGGCGGCAACCGCAACCCGTGGAAGCCACGCCAGAACGGGCGCGGCGGCGGGGGCGGTGCCTTCGACGAACTGATCGAGCGCCTGCGCGGTTTCGGCGGTGGCGGCGGTGCCGGCAGTCCGCTGCGCTGGGTGCCGGTCGTGCTGGTCGTGGTCCTGCTGCTCAACAGCTTCGTGCTGGTCGCCGAACAGGAGCGTGGCGTGGTCCTGCGCTTCGGCGCGTTCCATCGCGTCATGGCCCCGGGCCCGAACTTCAAGCTGCCCTGGCCGATCGAATCGGTGGTCAAGGTCAACGCGACGCAGATCAAGACGCACAGCGAGAACGTGCCGGTCCTGACCAGCGACGAGAACATCGTGCAGGTCGAGATCAACGTGCAGTACCGCATCAGCGATCCCAAGCTCTACCTGTTCGGCACCCGCGACAGCGAGGAAGTGCTCAAGCAGGCGGTGGTCAGCTCGGTGCGCGAGCAGGTCGGCCGCTCCACGCTGGATACCGTGCTCGGCGCCCGCGATGCCCTGTCCGTGGCCGCGCGGCAGAGCGTCGACAAGTCGCTAAAGGCCTACCGCACCGGCCTGGTCCTGACCGAGCTGAACCTGCCGAACGCGCGTCCGCCGGAAGCGGTGAAGCCCGCGTTCGACGACGTCAACTCGGCCCAGCAGGACAAGGACCGCCTGATCAGCGAAGCGCGTGCCTACGCCGCCAAGATCGTGCCCGAGGCGCGCGGCCAGGCCGCCCGCATCCGAACCGTCGCCGAAGGCTACAAGACCGCCGAGATCGCCCGCGCCACCGGTGACGCGACGCGCTTCACCCAGCTGGTCCAGCAGTATCGCGGTGCGCCCGAGGTCACCCGCAAGCGCCTGTGGCTGGAAACCGTGCAGTCGGTGCTGAGCCAGAACCGCAAGATCGTCGGCGGCGACAGCCGCCAGCTGCTGTACATGCCGGTGCCTCCGGCACGTGGCGGCACCGGCGCGGCGCAGATGCAGACGCCGCCGCCCGAACTGATCGCGCCCACCGTGACCTCGACCCCCGACGACACAACGCAGACGTTACGCCGGCCCCGCAGCCAGGGCCGCGATGGAGGCAGCCGATGATGAGACCGTCCCTCTGGATTCCCGTTGTCCTGGTGGTGCTGTTCGGCCTGCTGGGTTCGGTCTACGTGGTCCGCGAAGGCCACACCGCCATCGTCCTGAACCTCGGCAAGGTCGTGCGCAGCGACATCGGCCCCGGCCTGCACTTCAAGTGGCCGCTGGTCGAGACCGCGCGCGTCTTCGACGCCCGTCCGCAGGTGCTGCCCGCCGACTCCGAGCGCTACCTGACCTCCGAGCGCAAGGACGTGTCGGTCGACTTCTTCGTGATCTGGCAGATCCGCGACGCGCGGGCTTTCTTCCGCGCCACCGCAGGCGACGAGCGCGCGGCGATCGACCGTCTCGACCCGATCATCAAGGACGCGGTGCGCAACGAGATCAACGCCCGCACCCTGTCGCAGGTGGTGTCCGGCGAGCGCGGCAAGATCGCCGGCAGCCAGTTGGACATCATCAACAAGGGCGCCGAGACGCTGGGCGTGCGCATCGTCGACCTGCGCATCAAGCAGATCGACCTGCCCACGGACAGCAAGGTCATCGAGGACGTCTACAACCGCATGCGCGCCCAGCGCCGCCAGGTCGCAAGCAAGCTGCGCGCCGAAGGCGAGGAGCAGGCCAACACCATCCGCGCCCTGGCCGATCGCGACCAGAACGTGATCGTGGCGGAAGCCGAGCGCGACGCGCAGAAGCTGCGCGGTGAAGGCGATGCCGAATCCGCCCGTATCTACGGCCTCGCTGCCAATGCCGACCCCAGCTTCTTCGCCTTCCAGCGCAGCCTCGAGGCCTACCGCGAGTCCTTCAAGGATGGCGACGCCGTGATCGTGCTCGACAAGGACGACCCGTTCCTGCAGTACATGCGCAGCGATCGCTGATCCGATCGCTGCACGCTCCATGACCGACCTCTGGGCCGCCCTGGCGCTGGTCGCCGTGCTCGAAGGCCTGGTGCTGTTCGCCTTCCCGGGCGCCTGGCGCCGAACCGCCGAGCAGCTGCTGTCTACCCCGGTGCGCCGGCTGCGGGTGATCGGGGCCCTGGTCATGGGCGCCGGCCTGGTGGCCCTTTATCTTGTCCGTCATTGAGCGGATAGCGCTCCGGATCGACGGGCGGTCATGTTGCGATGCAAAAAATCATGACGAAAGGGTGGCCCCCGGGACCCTAAACCCGGATAATGCACAAAAGCCGGACGGGGCCTAAGCCCCTCCGGCTTTTTCCGTGTCGAACACACATGTCATTCACAGATGTCATCCCGAGCCGGAAGCGAGGGACCTGCTGGCCCGCGCATCGGGTGCATGCAGGCCTCCCGTGGCGCCCGGCATGACAGGAGAGCAGCGATGGGTCAGTCGGTTGTGGTGTTGGGCGCCCAGTGGGGCGATGAGGGCAAGGGCAAGATCGTCGATCTGCTTACCCAGGACATCGGCGCCGTGGTGCGCTTCCAGGGCGGCCACAACGCCGGCCATACGCTGGTCATCGGCGGCAAGAAGACCGTCCTCCATCTGATCCCGTCCGGCATCCTGCGCGACGACGCGCTGTGCCTGATCGGCAACGGCGTCGTGCTGCACCCCGGCGCGCTGCAGAAGGAAATCGCCGAGCTCGAAGCCAACGGCGTCGAAGTGCGCAGCCGCCTGAAGATCAGCCCGGCCACGCCGATCATCATGCCGTACCACATCGCCCTCGATCAGGCCCGCGAGAAGGCCGCCGGCAAGGGCGCCATCGGCACCACCGGCCGCGGCATCGGCCCGGCCTACGAAGACAAGGTCGCGCGTCGCGGCATCCGCGTCGCCGACCTCAGCTATCCGGCCGAACTGGCCGAGAAGCTGCGCAGCACGCTCGATTACCACAACTTCGTGCTCACCAATTACCTGAAGGTCGAGCCGGTCGACTTCCAGAAGACGCTCGACGAAGCGCTGGCGTTCGGCGAATACATCGAGCCGATGAAGTCCGACGTCGCCGGCATCCTCCATGACCTGCGCAAGCAGGGCAAGCGCGTGCTCTTCGAAGGCGCGCAGGGTTCGCTGCTCGACATCGACCACGGCACCTATCCCTACGTCACCTCGTCGAACACCACCGTCGGCGGCGCGCTCGCCGGCACCGGCGTGGGTGCCGATGCCATCGACTACGTGCTTGGCATCGCCAAGGCCTACGCCACGCGCGTCGGCGGCGGCCCGTTCCCGACCGAACTCGACGACGAGATCGGGCAGGGCATCCGCGATCGCGGCCAGGAATACGGTGCGACCACCGGCCGCCCGCGCCGCTGCGGCTGGATGGACATCGTCGCGCTGAAGCGTGCGGTCGCGATCAACGGCATCACCGGCCTGTGCATCACCAAGCTCGACATCCTCGACGGCATGGAGAAGCTGAAGATCTGCATCGCCTACGAATACCGCGGCAAGCGCACCGAGTACGCGCCGCTGGATGCCGACGGCTGGAACGAGTGCAAGCCGGTGTACCTTGAATTCCCGGGCTGGAGCGAATCCACCGCCGGCATCACCGAGTGGGACAAGCTGCCCGCCGCCGCACGCGCCTACCTGCGTGCGCTGGAGGAACTGGCCGGCTGCCCGCTCGCGATCGTCAGCACCGGCCCGGACCGCGACGCCAACATCGTGTTGCGCGATCCGTACGCCTGATCGCTGGCTGTTCCGCACCGCAATCCCGGAAGCCCCGCCTCGCGCGGGGCTTTCGCTGTCGGTGGCCTTGCAGTTGCATCGCGTGGTCGGCGCGGCCTGAGGCATCATGTCCTGCCTGCAGCACGCCAACGCGCGACGGCGCCGTCGACGATGGAGACGAGATGATCGAGAAACCCCATTCCCCCAGCTGCGACCGCAACAAGACGCCGATCCTGAATGTCCTGCGCACGCATTTCGCCGATCGCCGGCATGTGCTGGAGATCGGCAGCGGTACCGGCCAGCATGCGGTGCACTTCGCCGAGGCGATGCCGTGGCTGATCTGGCAGTGTTCGGATGACGAGGTGTACCTGCCCGGCATCCGCATGTGGCTGGACGAGGCGCGACTGCCGAACACGCCATCCCCATTTCCTCTGCAGGCGGTGGCAGCCCCGGCCGCGCATTTCTCACCGCAACCGGTGCCGATGCCGGACGCTGGTTACGACGCGGTGTTCAGCGCGAATACGCTGCACATCATGGGCTGGCCCGAGGTCGAAGCGTTGTTCGCATCGCTGCCGACCCTGCTGGCCGATGACGCGATGGTGGCGGTCTACGGGCCGTTCAACATCGGCGGCGCGTACACCAGCGAGAGCAATCGCGAGTTCGACGGTTGGCTGAAGGCGCGCGATCCACGCTCGGGCATTCGTGATCTCGAAGCGGTGAACGCGCTCGCTGCAGGCATCGGTCTGCGCTTGGTCGCCGACGTGGAGATGCCGGCGAACAACCGGATGCTGTTGTGGCGGCGTGGCACAATCGCGCCGGTCTGAATGACGATCCGACCGACGATCCAACCCCTGGAGTGATGCGATGCGAGCGATCCGTGTGGCCGCGCTGCTGGCCTGCTGTCTGTGCGGCCCAATCATGGCCCAGGACGATCCGGGCTCTCCCGAGGTGCGTTATCCGCAACTGCCTGCAAGCGGGGGCACCGTGCAGGCCTTCGTGCCCGACGGCTGGACGATCGAGTTCCAGCAGGCCGGCGACCTGAGCAAGGATGGTCGCGACGACCTGGTGCTGGTCCTGCGCATGCAGGATCCTGCGAACGTGGTCGAGAACGAGGGCCTGGGCGTCAGCGAGTTCGACACCAATCCGCGCCTGCTCGCGGTTCTGTTCGCCGACGCGGCGGGCGGCTATCGGTTGGCGTTGCAGGATCATGCGCTGATCCCGCGCCCGGACAATCCGGTGATGGATGACTACTTGGGCGACGGGGAGTCGATCCAGGTGCGGCGTGGAGCGTTCACCGTGACCCTGCGCAGCTGGGCCAGCGCAGGCACCTGGTACACCAGCAGCACCACCTTCACCTTCCGTCACCAGGACGGCTGCTTCCGGCTCATCGGCCATGACAGCACCTGGATGCATCGCGGCAGCGGCGAGACCGGCACCACGAGTCTCAATTTCGCGGCAGGCAAGGGTGTCTTTGAGGAAGGCACCATGGAGTCCGATGCCCCGACGCGCACGAAGACCGTGTCGATTCCGCGCGGCGAATTGCCCTGCCTGGAAGACATCGGCAACGGCTTCGAGTTCGATCCCGGGGTGAAATCGCCCTTCAACGATTGACCGCATCGATCTTCCGGGATGTCGGCGGGACGTTTTGCGGCGGAAGCGAGGATGTTTGGGCGTTTCGCCCCGTGGACGGAGGGCGCAGCCGACTAGATTGGAGACGCGTCGCCGGAACAGGCGACCACGTCCGGCGCCAACGCAGCGCCTGATGTCCAGTCATCCAATCGGGAGGAGAGTCTCATGAAGCGAGTGTTGTTGACGGCGCTGCTGGCGCTGGGTTGCGTGTCCACGGCCCAGGCCGTGCCGCCGTGCTGGCCGGGTTCCGTGGTGAACGTGGGACCGGCGCAGTCCCTCAGTCCGGCCCAGCTGAGCACCTGGCTGGCCACCTACGGCGTGCCGGCCGGCGTGAGCGATCCGCATGCCTACGTGGCGTTCCATGCGACCGACCAGCGCTGCAAGGCGCTCTACGGCAGTGGCGCCTGGGCCCAGATCACGGGTCCCTACACGCTGACCAACATGGTCAACAGCTACAACATCAGCCAGGGCGTGACCTTCCAGTGCAAGAAGTGCTCGGGCGGCGTGATCGGCGTGCCGATCGAAGAAAAGGCGCGATAAGCACTGTCCCGGCCAGGGATGGCCGTTACACGCACAGGGCCCGCAGCGGGGCCCTGTGCGTGTTGCCTGTTGCGCTGTCCGGGTCGGATGCGCAGGATCAGGCGATGGCGTGGATGGCGTCGCCCTTGTCCACGTCCACGTCGACGCCCACGACCTGAGTCCCGCTGCAATCCAAGCCGGTCGCGCAAGGCTGTCCTGCGCACGGGATCGAGCCCGTCGATCAAGGCGCCATGCCAGCGTCGGAGCACTTCGATCAGCACCGGATCCTGCACGTCATGCGATGCGCTGCAGCAGTCCAGCAGCGTATCGGGTCTGCTGTCTGGCGCTGCATCAACGCGTCATCTGCCGCAATCAGGCCAGCATGCACTGTTCCGTCTGTGCGAGTGCGGAGACCATCACGAAATGTCCGTTTCCTGCGCCGCACTCCCGTTCGGTCGGTGGCTCATATCGAGCTGACCACGAACATGGACGATGCAATGAAAACGATGACGACCTCGAGAGTTCCCGCCGCGACAACGATCATCCTGCAGGCGGCGTGCGCGCTGCTGCTGGCCAGCATGGCAGACGCTGCGCATGCGGATGCGCGTGTGTTCTTCACGCAGATGGTGGTGAATGACTGCAACGAGATCGGTACGTGCGACTGGAAGCTTTCCTGCGGTCTTGGCAACCAGCAGGAAACCGAATTCTTCAGCATGGCCGAGGCGAATACCAACGAAACGGTGACCATCAATCGGGCGCTCAGCCAGCGCGAATTTCCGCCGCTGACGGTGAGTTGCACGGTGATGGAACATGATGGCGGCATTGGTGCCGAATGGGAGCATGTCGGTGCGGGATCGGTGGTCGTGCGAACCACCGGTGACCATCTGCTGCGTCTGAATCAGCACCGCGATGAAGGCGATGTGACCGTGCGTTTCACGGTAGAGGATATCGGTTCCACTGGCCAGCCACTGACTCGCGCTGCAGATCGCGTGCAGCGGAGCACGTCCCAGGCGCCACGCGACATCGGCGGCGTCGTGCGACGGATGCGGGACCGCAATATTCGCAGCGGTGCGGGCAAGTGCCTGGATGTGCATGCCCCCGATCAGCACAACAACGGCGGTCATGTGCAAGTGTGGGACTGCAACGGGAGCCAGCAGCAGGTCTGGCGTTTCCAGGATGGCGCGATTCTCAGCGGTGCCGGCAAGTGCCTCGACGTGCACGCACCCGACCAGAACAGCAATGGCGCCCGTGTGCAGGTGTGGGATTGCAATGGCAGCCTGCAGCAGACCTGGACCTTGCAGGGCGATGTGATCCGCAGCGGTGCAGGGCTGTGCCTGGACGTGCATGCGCCCGATCAGGACAAGAATGGCGGCCGTGTGCAGGTCTGGGCCTGCAATGGCAGCCGGCAGCAGACCTGGTCGCTGCAGTAAGGTTCGACAGGCGATGCAGATGGACGAAACGGCGGATGGCCCGCCGTTTCGTCGTTCGCCGGAAGTGCGCAGGCTGACCTGTACGGGCGACCCGTGCGGGCGCTTACGCCTCGATCGCGTCGTCCTTGTACGCATCCACCGGGATGCAGGCGCACATGACGTTCTTGTCGCCGTAGACGTTGTCGACGCGGGCAACCGGCGGCCAGTACTTCTGCTGCCTGAGCGTGGCCAGCGGGAACACGGCGAGCTCGCGCGGGTAGGCGTGGGTCCACTCGCTGCCCGACACCATGGTCACGGTGTGCGGGGCGTTCCTGAGCGGGTTGTCCTCGCGGTCCAGGCGGCCGTCTTCCACCGCGCGGATCTCGTCGCGGATCTGGATCATCGCGTCGATGAAGCGGTCGAGTTCGTGCTGCGACTCGGACTCGGTGGGTTCGACCATCAGCGTGCCGGCGACCGGGAAGCTCAGGGTCGGGGCGTGGAAGCCGAAGTCGATGAGGCGCTTGGCCACGTCTTCGGCGCTGATGCCGGTGGCGTCCTTGATCGGGCGCAGGTCGAGGATGCACTCGTGCGCGACCAGGCCGTTGCGCCCGGTGTACAGCGTGGCGTAGTGCGGCGCCAGGCGCTTGGCGATGTAGTTGGCGTTGAGCAGCGCGACCTGGGTGGCGCGGCGCAGGCCGCCGGTGCCCATCATCGTGATGTACATCCAGCTGATCGGCAGGATCGAGGCCGAGCCGAACGATGCCGCGCTGACCATGCCGACCTTGCCTTCGCCGACGCCCTGCGTGCGCAGGCCCGCGGTGCCGAAGGCGTTGGGCAGGAAGGGCGCGAGGTGCGACTTCACCGCGCACGGGCCGACGCCCGGGCCGCCGCCGCCGTGCGGGATGCAGAAGGTCTTGTGCAGGTTGAGGTGCGAGACG
Organism: Lysobacter brunescens; assembly: GCF_042677005.1. Lineage (NCBI taxonomy): Bacteria > Pseudomonadati > Pseudomonadota > Gammaproteobacteria > Lysobacterales > Lysobacteraceae > Lysobacter > Lysobacter brunescens. The sequence goes on from NZ_JBHTIF010000002.1 coordinate 344,278, forward strand.
TCCGAGCCCCACTTGCCGGGCTTGGCGACGCCGACCAGTGCGTTCATGTTCGCGCCGTCGGTGTACACCTGGCCGCCGTGCGAGTGGATGATCTCGCAGATCTCGACGATGTCTTCCTCGAACACGCCGTGCGTGGACGGGTAGGTGACCATCAGCGCAGCGAGGCGGTCGCTGTACTTCTCGGCGGCGCGGCGCAGGTCTTCCACGTCGACGTTGCCGTTGGCGTCGGTCTTGGTGACGACCACGGTCATGCCGCACATCTGCGCGCTGGCCGGGTTGGTGCCGTGCGCGGAGTCGGGGATCAGGCAGATGTCGCGATGGCTTTCGCCGCGCGACTGGTGGTAGGCGCGGATCGCGAGCAGGCCGGCGTATTCGCCCTGCGCGCCGGAGTTCGGCTGCAGGCTGACGGCATCGTAGCCGGTGCATTCGACCAGCATCGCTTCGAGGCTGGCGATCAGTTCCTGGTAGCCCTGCGCCTGGTCGGCCGGGGCGAGCGGATGGATGTTGCCGAACTCCGGCCACGTGACCGGGATCATCTCGGCCGTTGCGTTCAGCTTCATCGTGCACGAACCCAGCGGGATCATGGTCCGATCCATCGCCAGGTCCTTGTCGGCCAGCGAACGCAGGTAGCGCAGCAGTTCGTGCTCGCTGTGGTGGGTGTTGAACACGGGGTGGGTCATGAACGAGGAGGTGCGCAGCAGCGACGCGGGCAGGGCGTCGGTGGTGGCGGCGTCCAGCGCGTCGATATCCGAGGCATCGGCGCCGAACAGCGCGGCGATCGCAGCCACGTCCTCGCGGGTGGTGGTTTCGTCGAGGCTGATGCCGACGCTGCCGGCGTCGATCGCACGCAGGTTCATGCGCGCGGCGCGGGCTTTCGCATGTACGGCGGCGGCGTCGATGCCGGTGACGTGCAGGGTGTCGAAGAAGTCGCTGCCGACCGCGACGCCGGCCTTGCGCAGCGCGGCGGCGAGGATCGCGGCGAGGCGGTGCGTGCGGCGGGCGATGCGGGTCAGGCCTTCGGCGCCGTGGTAGACGGCGTACATCGAGGCCATCACCGCCAGCAGCACCTGCGCGGTGCAGATGTTCGACGTGGCCTTCTCGCGGCGGATGTGCTGCTCGCGGGTCTGCAGGGTGAGGCGGTAGGCCGGCTTGCCTTCGGCGTCGATCGACACGCCGATCAGGCGGCCCGGCATCGAGCGCTTGAACGCGTCCTTGCAGGCCATGAACGCGGCGTGCGGGCCGCCGAAACCGAAGGGCACGCCGAAGCGCTGCGAGTTGCCGACGACGATGTCGGCACCCCATTCGCCGGGCGCGGCGATGAGCGTGAGCGCGAGCAGGTCGGTGGCCACGGCGACCAGGCCGCCGCGCGCGTGCACGGCATCGGCGACGGCGCGGTAGTCGCGCACGTTGCCGAAGGTGTCGGGGTACTGCAGCAGCACGCCGAACCCGTCGGTGGCGGCGGCCTGCGCGTCGTCGCCGAAGACCAGCTCGATGCCCATCGGCTCGGCGCGGGTCTTCAGCACTTCGACGGTCTGCGGATGCACGCCGTTCGAGACGAAGAACACGTTCGACTTCGACTTGGCCGAACGCTTGGCGAGGGTCATGGCCTCGGCGGCGGCGGTGCCTTCATCGAGCAGCGAGGCGTTGGCGATCTCCATGCCGGTGAGGTCGGCGCACATCTGCTGGAAGTTGATCAGGGCTTCCATGCGGCCCTGCGAGATCTCCGCCTGGTACGGCGTGTAGGCCGTGTACCACGCCGGGTTCTCGAGGATGTTGCGGAGGATGACGTTCGGCGTGTGCGTGCCGTAGTAACCCTGGCCGATGAAGCTGCGGAACACCTGGTTCCTGTCGGCGATGGCGCGGATCTTGGCCAGCGCCTCGACCTCGGTGATCGCTTCGGGCAGGGCCAGCGGCGCGGGCGACTTGATGCTGGCCGGCACGATGGCGTCGGTCAGCGCGTCCAGCGAGTCCTGGCCGACGATGCGCAGCATGTGCGTGATCTCGGCGTCGTTCGGGCCGATGTGGCGTTCGAGGAAGGCAGAATGGTGCTCGAGGTCGCGAAGCGTCGCGCGGGGTGCGGCATGCTGGGTCATGGAGAAGGCATCGTCTGGCGCGGCGGGGCCGCGGGAGGGGCGTTGCGACCCGTCGAGCCGGGTCGAAGTGAGTGCCCCTCTGTCCTTCTGCCTGAGAGTTTGGAAGCGCGATCCGCGGGAGGCGGGGGGAGGGTCGCTCCCGTGACGCGTTTCTTGCCCCTTCGGCGCCGGCACTGCCCGTGTCGCGGTGGGCGGCCGATCTCTCCAGAGTGTTTGGATCGACGGTGGTTGTGGGGCCTGAGCGATTACGGGCGTTTGCGCCTTCGGCAGCGGCCTGGCGTCATCGTGACGCCGCTGGCCGCTTCTCCCACCGTGCGGGCGGATTATAGCGGGTCGGCGATCGCCACGGCGACCGCCCGGGCCGCCGCCGGTCGCCTGCACCGAGGCCGATACAAGTCGTTGATTGCAGGTGGCGAGGCCGGGTCGGGGCCCCGTTCGTGGCCCCGACCTGCCTCGGTCGCCCTTGCCTACTTCAGGGTGACCTTGAAGTGGTGTTCGACGCACTTGACGTAGTCGCCGGGGACCAGGGCGTTGAACGGGGTCTGGTACGCGACCAGCTTGCAGGCGTAGGTCTTGCCGTCGGGCCGGGTCGGGTCGTAGCTCCAGTCCTGTTCCCAGTTCAGCGGCTGCGCGCCGGCGCCGTTGGCGGGGAAGGGTTTCTGCGTGGCGCAGCTCAGCGACTCGGTGGTCGGCACGGGCACGACGAAGAACTTCGCCATGTCGCGGTAGTAGCTGATGCGGTTGGCGGCCTGCGGCTTGTCGGTGCCGGAGTTGCACTCGATGCCGCCGTTGATGATGTTGATCGTGGCGCCGAAACCGGCGCTGATGTTCGCGGCGGCATCGGCGGCGTTGGGTTTCCAGGTGCCGTCGACCACGTGCAGCATCGACGGCTTCGGCGGCTGCGGATAGACGTAGAAGAAGGTCGCGGACGCGAGGTTCAGCCAGGTGTCCGAGACCAGTTCCGGCCTGTCGAGCAGCGTGCGCACGGTGCCGAACATCGCCAGCGAGAACGGGCCGTAGTTGTAGTTGTACGACAGCTGCTTGGCGCCGCGGCCGTAGTACTTCTTGAAGCTGCCGTCGGCATTCTTGCCGCAGGGCCAGGTCTGTCCCTGCCAGGTCGAAGGTGCGCATTCGGCGTTGTAGCCGCAGCTGGTACCGGTGTCGCTGCATCCGGCTTCGCGCAGGAAATACAGGCCCTGCCGCCATTGCTGGATCGGCGAGTTCGGATCGTGCGCGCCGGTTTCCTGCGCGAAGTGGGCGAACATCGTCGCCAGGCCCTTGCTGCAGATCGCGTCGGCGTTGCGGCCATCGCTGTAGTCGGCGCAGATCGCGGGGAATTTCGCGACGGCCTGGAGGAAGCGCGTGTAGCTGTAGCTGGCGTCGCGCATCGGGAACAGCAGCTGCCAGTCGTTCGCAGTGAGCAGGCGTTCGACGCGTCGCACGTTCGCCGGGTTGGTGGTGCGGCCGGGAACGACGGCTTCCACGGACGCGGTGTCGAGCGTGCGCACCGAAGCCTTGATCTGCTGGAACAGTGGACTCGCCGTCAGGCGGACTTCGTTCGCTTCGGCTTCGCGCCTGGTCGGGATGCCGGTGGGCGTGCCCGTGCCCGGGCCGGTGCTGCCGTCGAAGCTGCATTCGCCGGTGGGCCGGGTTTCCCACACGTCGTTCTTCGCCGGCTCGTTGTTCTGCGTCCACCACTTCGCCCGCCACGTGGTGGTGTTGTGGACGACGTACTGTCCACCGAGATAGACCTTGCTGGCCTGCCAGGCTCCGCAGGTGGGCAGTGCCGCGGCGAGTCGCGTGGGGCGCGGCGATGCGGCGTGGACATCGAGGGTGGTGGCGCCGAGCAGCAGCAGGCAGAGCAGTGCGCTGGCACGGGTTGGATCGGGTCTGGACATGGAGATATCTCCTGAATGCATGCGTGCGATCCAGGCATGCGCCACGAGGCGCGCCTGCAATCGATCGAAGGGAATGCGCGCGTCGTTGCGCGCGGAGGGGCGGCGCGCATGACGCGCGCCGCCCGGTGTCCGGCCGAAGCCGGTCAAGCCGCATCACTGCAGTTGAATGCGGATCAGGGCAGGTAGGGCAGCCAGGGCTTCTCTTCGCGGATCGCGTAGCTCTTGCCGCCCAGGGCGACCGTGTAGTTCGACGGCCCGGAGATCGGGTACTGGTACACGATGGTCAGGGTCACGCTCTGGCCGGCCGCCAGCGTCTGCCACGCGGGCAGCTTCACCGCGACACGGTGGAAGTCGCCCTTCAGCCCGCCGATGTTGTTGCCGCTGTGGCCGGTGACGACCGTGCGCAGGCCGAAACCGGACTGGTCGGACATGTTGGCGGGCGCGGCGGTGGGCACGTCGAACTGGAACTCGGTGCCGCCGGGCAGGGCGCGGGTCGAACGATTGGTGATGGTCAGCTTGGGCGAGATCGGATAGTTGCTGTCGCCCAGTGCGAACCCGGCGAGCGCGAAACGCACGTCGATCGCGGCCGTCGGCGCTGCGATGGTCGGCGCCTGCACCTGCACCGGCGTGACCGTCGCGCGGCTGAAGGTGTCGTGCAGCAGCGTGGTCAGCGTGGTGCCGATGAAGTACTCGCCCTGGCCGTTGTTGCGCTGCGGATGCCAGGCGTAGTCGCCGGCCAGCTCCCAGAACATCACGCCGCCGACATCGTTGCGTTCGGCCCACGCGGCCTTGCGCGCGATCGACACTTCGTCCTCGGTCGACAGGAATACCTTCTTCGTCGCGTTCCACAGCCACGGCGCGACCAAGGTGGCGTCGTAGAAGCGCTGGTAGTTGCCGGTGATCTGGTTCTCCGGGCGCGACGGGTCGAGGCCGTAGCTGGCCAGGTAGCTGCCGCCGTGCTGGCGTTCGAGGTTCTTCGCGTGCCACATCGGGTTGGAGCCGGCGCCGACTTCGCGTCCCTGTTCTTCGTCATGCCAGAGATTGTCGATGCCCATCGCGCCGTCGCCGCAGGTGGTCAGCCCGATCGGGCATCCGCCGCTCTTCAGCGCCTTGCCCCACAGTCCGTTGGTACCGCCGGTGACGTTGCGCCAGCCGCGCGAGTAGTAGGGCACGCCGATGTTGATGCGCGAACCCGGCAGCGCGCCACGGTAGTAGTGCCAGGCCCAGTCGGTGTTGAGGTAGCCGATGCCGCCGTACTGCGCGCTTGAATAGACGTTCCAGCGCACCAGTTCCGCATCCTTGCCATCGTCGAACAACGCCGCGTTCGGGCCGACGAACTCGTTCCATGCGCCGTGCAGGTCGTAGGACATCACGTTGACGAAGTCCAGATACTTCAAGCTGTCGAAGGCCTCCATGCCGCGCAGCAAATAGCCCGAGGCGGGCACGGCGGCGGTGAGCTGGTAGTAGCGGCCATCCTGGGCTGCGGCGCGGTCGAGCTTCTCGCGCAGCGTCTTCATCAGCGCGTTGTAGCCCTTGTTCAGATGCGCGCGACGTGGGTTGGCGACCGCCCAGTCCAGCGGGTTGCCGGCGTCGAGCATCGAGGTCGGGTATTCGTAGTCGATGTCGAGGCCGTCGAAGCCGTACTTGCGCAGGAAGGCCACCGACGAATCGGCGAAGGCGTCGATGCCGGCCTGGTTGATGCTGCCGTCGGCGTTGATGGTCATGCTGTAGAAGCCGCCGCTGTTGATGCGGTTGCTGCCGGCATCGAAATAGCCGCCGGTTTCGGCCCAGCCGCCGACCGAAATCAGCGTGCGCACGGCCGGATTGAGTCGCTTGTGCTTGGTCAGCAGGTTGAAGTGGCCCTTGTACGGCAGCGACGGGTCGAGCTCGGCGCCGGCCACGCCGGGCCAGCTCATGTCGGTCGCGGCATTGCCGGGGACGTTCTCGCCGACCGAGATGCGGTTGTTCGCATCGACATGCGCGAAGGCGTAGTTGATGTGGGTGAGCTTGCCCCAGGGGATGTCGTTGGCGAGATAGGCCGGCTGGCCGTTCTTGCCGGTGCGCCAGCTGGTGAAGTAGCCGATGATGCGGCGCCGGCTCTGGTTGGCGAGCTTTTCTTTTCCGCCGGTCTGGTAGGTGTGGCAGTAGGGAACGTCGATGTCCGGTGTGCGCGCCAGGCGCTCGGGCAGGCACAGCAGGTGGCCGGTGGGCGCGGGCACGGTGACCAGCGTGTCGCCCGGCGGATTGGTGCCGCCTCCGCCACTGCCGCAGTTGGCCACGAAGGCCCACGGGTCGCCGGCGCTGGGCACGTTGCCCTGGGTCCACCACTTCGCCTGGTAGGTCTTGGATTCGTGGGTCACGCGCTGGCCGCCGGAATAGGCGAGCGTGGCGCTCCACACTGGGTCGGGACAGCCGCCCGGGGGCGTGGTGCCGCCACCGCCGCTGTCGCCACCGCAGTTGGCGATGAACTTCCACGGGTCGCCGGCGGTGGGCAGGTTGCCCTGGCTCCACCACTTGGCTTCGTAGGTCTTCGATTCGTGTGTGACGCGCTGGCCGCCGTTGTAGACGGCCGTGGCGCTCCACGCGGGGTCGGTGCAGGCGGCGGCGACCGCGACATTGCGTGCGCCGGGGGCGAACTTCGTCGACACGGTGCCGTGCAACTGCCACGCGGCGGCGCTGGTGATCACCGCCATGACACCGATCTTCACGGACAGGGAGGATCGCAACATGGTCTTTCCTTGATGGGCCCGCGGGGGCGGGCGTGGTGCGGGGGAGCGGTGTGCCGTCGGCGCCCGGCGCGTGCGCGTCTGCGGGGCTTAGGATGACAACGATGGTCATCCTGTATTCGATGGCGATCGGTGCGCATCCTGATGGAAATGATGACAACGTTTTCCCCAGTCAATCACGTTTTCGCCCGTCGGGGCGTGGTGCCGCCATGGCGGTGCGTCATGACTTCAGTGCGCGCTGCGATGGCGCGATGGGCTGTCTGTCGGCTGTCCTTCTGGCGTCCCGCCGTGTCCCTCGCGTCCTGTCGCCTGCACGCTCTGGTCACGACACGACTGTCAGCGCGCGATTTCCGTTCGCCTCGGGCCTGTGCTTGAATGCCCGGCCACCTCCGCTCATGTCCCCGGTCGCGCCGTCGCGCGTCGCCGGGTGAGGATCCGTTGCATGCAAGACCACGATGCCGCCCGCAAGCCCGGTTCGCGCCGCCTCTCGCTGATCCTCGGCGGCCTGGCGATGCTCGGGCCGTTCTCGATCGACACCATGTTCCCGGCGTTTCCGCAGATCGGCGCGCAGTTCGGTGCCGACAAGGTGGCGATGCAGCAGACGATCAGCGTCTATCTGCTGGCCTATGCCTTGATGAGCCTGGTGCATGGTCCGCTGTCGGATGCGATTGGCCGCAAGCGCGTCATCCTGGGGGGCTTGACCGTGTTCGGATTGGCATCCGTGGGCTGCGCGCTCGCGGACAGCCTGCCGCAGCTGCTGTTCTTCCGCGCGTTGCAAGGCATGTCGGCGGGCGTGGGTCTGATCGTCGGACGCGCGGCGATCCGCGACGTGTTCCAGGGCCAGTTCGCGCAGAAGCTGATGAGCCAGGTGTCGATGATTTTCGGTATCGCACCCGCGCTGGCGCCGGTGCTCGGCGGCTGGATCCTGGGCTGGGCGCGCTGGCCGGCGATCTTCTGGTTCCTCGTGCTGTTCGCGGTGGTGATGATCCTGGTCACCTGGCTGGGCCTGCCCGAGACGCATCCGCCGGAAGCGCGCTTTCGCCCATCGCCGAAGCAGTTGCTGCGCAACCACGCGTACATCTTCCTCAACCGGCGTTTCCAGCGCTTCGCCGCGGCCGGTGCTTTCAACTTCGCGGCGCTGTTCCTCTACATCGCCTCCGCGCCCGCATTCGTGCTCGACCATCTGAAGCTGCGCGAGGACCAGTTCGGCTGGTTCTTCGTGCCGACCATCGCCGGCATGGTGTTCGGTGCGTTCCTCTCCGGGCGCGCGGCCGGTCGCATGAGCGGCACGCGGCTGGCGGGCACGGGCTTCGCGCTCTGCGGCTTCGCGGCGGTGCTGAACATCGGCTACACCCTCTGGGTGCCTGTGCCGACGGTGCCCCTGGCTGTGCTGCCGATGGCGATCAATGCCATGGGCATCTCGCTGGTGTTCCCGATCCTGACCCTCGCCATCCTCGACATGTATCCGCGCCAGCGCGGCGCGGCGTCATCGCTGCAGGCGTTCACCAGCCTGATCCTGCAGACGGCGGTCGCCGGGCTGTTTTCGCCGATGCTCAGCCACCATCCGCTGTGGCTGGCGCTGGGCGCCGCTGCCGGCACGCTGATCGGCTTCGTGCTGTGGTGGTGGGAAGTGCGCCACACGCGCTTGCCGCCGGAGTCCGAACCCGTCGCCGCAGGGCCGCCGGCGCTCTGAGGCGCCGGTCTGGAGGCCTTCGCTCAGCGGCGCTGCGCGTTGCCGCCGCCTGACGCCGGGCGCAGCGACTGCAGCTGCGATGCCGTCGACATCGTCTTGTTCGCCGGGCGCGGACGCAGCAGCGGGCGCGAACCGTTGGCGGCTTCCGGTTCGGGTTCCAGCCAGTTCTTCAGGCTCGGGAAATCGACGTCGAAGCGCGAGTATTCGTCCCAGTTGGCCGAATTCGCGAGCGAACCGGTGTTGCTGCACGAGGCATCGCCGCGCCACAGGCCGCCACGCAGCACGTAGCCGTTGGGGCCGATGCTGAACAGGCCGGAGCCGCTGCTGCCGCCCTCGGTGGTGCCACTGAGCCAGCCGACGCGGGTGACGGTCGTGTTGATGCTGCGCGTCTGCCCGGTGGAGACCATCTTCGAATCGCCGGCCGGGTGATGGATGCCGGTGATCGCATCGCTCGCGTTCAGCGGCTTCGCGTTCCAGCCGGCGAAGAACGCGCCGGCCGGCGCGGGATTGTTGAGCCGCAGCAGCATGCCGTCGGTCAGATGGCTGGAATACAGGTAGGTGGCGCCGCCGGTGACCTGGGTCGTGGTCGTCTGGACGAGATTGCCGCAGCCGGTGGTTTCGTAGTTCCAGATGGTGATCAGCGTGTTCGCCACCGACTGCATCTGCGACGCGACCGGTGCGATCGATCCGTTGTCGGTGAAGCAGTGGTTGGCCGTGTGGAAATAGGGGGTCTGCGTCGCCGGTACCGTGTCGTTGAGCAGGGTGCCGGTGCAGATGAAGGTGCCGCCGCCGGTGCGCACGTAGCGCATGTGCGCGACCGCGTTCTTCACGCTGGCGAAGGCCGGTCCGAGTTCGTTGACGCGGCAGACGACGTCGACGTTGCAGCTGCCGGACTCGCCGATCTTCTCGATCAGCTTGAAGCTGCTGCGGGTGTCGGCGATCAGGTGCGACAGCATCGGCGCTTCGATCGCGACGCTCGTGGCCTTCACGCCGGCCGGCTTGAAGAGTTCGATGATCTGCGCTTCGCCGTCGGTGTTCGGCGTCCAGTACAGGCCGTCCGGCCCGGGCAGGCGCTTCGCGTCGGCGGCGCGCACCATCGCGACGATCTCGTCCGGTCGCGCCGAGCCCGCGAAACGAAGCTCCACGCCATCGGGCAGGCGGCTCACGTCCAGCCCGACGCGCAATCCCATCGCGTCCGGCGAGGCGATGCGCAGGCGTGCGACCGCATTGCCGCGGCTGTCGCCCATCCACTGCAGGCGCGGCAGCCGGGCCTGTCGGCTCTCGATGCCGGCGCGACGTCCGATGCCGATCTGCGGCGCCTTCATGCCGTTCGCGGCGTTGCGTCGCTGCAGCTGCAGCAGTTGCTCGGCGGGCATCGCGTCGTAGCGGACCTCGCTGCTCCGCAGGTTGCGATAGGCCGCGCCACGCCACGAGAGCGAAGCCGATTTCGGCGAGAGACTGGGTTCGCCATGGGCCATGCCGCTTGCGGAGAGTGCGGCGGGGCTGGCGAGGCAGAGCGCGATGGCGCAGGACAGCAGACGGAAACGGTGCGACATGGAACGGACTCCGGGAGAAGAAACCTGGCAGGCGACACGACGGCCGGGCGTCATTATCGCAGCGCCGCGTGCGGCGGACGCGGGGCATCCTTCACGCCTGTCATCGGCGGCTGCTGCTTCAGCGCCGCGCGTACTTCAGCGCCAGGTGCAGGGGCAGGCCCGCCCCGACTAGGGCTGCACCCCAGAGCAGGGCTTCGTGGCCGGTGCCGATCAGGGCGTAGAGGCTGTAGAGCAAGGCCAGTACCGCGACCACGCGGCCGCTGCGGCCCAGCTTCAGCCAGGCGGCGCTGCTGAACACGTACGGCAGCAGGGTTGCGGCCGTCGACAGCAGGATCGCGAAGGTGAACACCTTCGCAAGCGATTCGGTGTAGTTCGCGACCACCAGCAGGCTGGCCAGGGTGGTGCTGGCCAGCACGCCCACCCTGGGCGTGCCCTGCGAGTCGACGCGGGCGAAGATTTTCGGGAACAGGTCGTCGTGCGCCGCCGCCATCGGCAACTGCGCCGAGAGCAGCACCCAGCCGTTGAGCGCACCGAAGCAGGAGATCGCGGCGACGACGGCGATGGCCACACCCGCCGCAGGACCCCACAGCGACTTCGCTGCGTCTGCCATCGGCGCGGTGGACGCGGCCGCGACCTCCGGCGGCACGAGGCCGAGCACCGCGGTGCAGGCGAGGATCGTGGCGATGCCGGCGAGCAGCGTGCCGATCAGAGTGGCGCGCGGAATCGTCCGCTCCGCATGGTGGATCGCGCCGGCCGGGACCGTCGCCGCTTCGAGTCCGAGGAAGGCCCAGAGGGTCAGTGCGACGGTCATGTGCAGGGCGCCGAGCCAGGTCGCGGGCGCATCGGCGGCCTTCGCTGCTGCGATCGCCGAGGCGTCGTCGGCGAGCAGCCTCGCATCCAGCCACCAGATCGCGATGCCGCCGAACACCAGCAGCGGCACGAGTTTCAGCACGGTGGCGACGATCTGCAATCGTCCGGCTTCGCGCACGCCGGCGAGGTTGATCGCCGCGCACAGCCACAGCGCGGCGAGCGCGCAGGCCGCGCCGCGGAACGGCGTCGAGACCAACGTCGGGAACAGGCTGCCCAGGCTGCCGGCAAACGCCACCGCGATCGCCGCGTTCGCGCACCAGATCGAGATCCAGTAGCTCCAGGCAATCACGAAGCCGGTGGTGTCGCCGAACGCCTCGCGTGCGTAGGCATACGGTCCGCCTGCCTGCGCACCGCGTGCTGCGAGGCGGGAGAAGGTCAGCGCGAGCAGCAATGCGCCGCCGAGCGTGATCGCCCAGCCGTAGAGGCTCAGCGTGCCGTAGGGCGCGAGCGACGCAGGCAGCAGGAACACGCCGCTGCCGATCATGTTGCCCGCGACCAGCGCGATCGCCGACCAGAGGCCGAGCGGACGTGCGGCTGCCGTCGTCTGGCGATCAGTCATTCGGCGCTACGCCCGCCTTCGAGCGCCATGCGATAGGTGCGGCGCAGCAGTTCGTGGAAATGGTGCACCGCATTCTCGCGCAGCGGATTCAGCCGGCCGGCGTGATACGAACCCGAGGCCAGTCCGCGCTGCACGTCGATGCAGATGCCGATGTCCTCGTCCTGCACCACGTCGCTGAACGTCAGGTCCGCTTCGCGCCGGGCCTTGCCGGCGTCGGAGTCGTCCATCGCGTAGTAGAAATCGAATTCGACGCGGCAGCGACCCACGCCACGCGGGATGATGCGGTTGGTCTGCAGGCGGCCGGGCAGGATGTTGAGCATGGTGTTCGGCCACATCCAGTAGTACAGCGCGTCGCCGCTGCCGTAGAGGCCATCGCCGCTTTCCAGTGGGCTGAACTGGAACGAATACCACTCGGCCGTATCGGTGACGTAGCTGCGGTAGTCCAGCAGGCGGTTGAGTTCGGGATGCACGTGCGGGACGTGGTAGCCCTCGAGATAGTTGTCTACGTAGACCTTCCAGTCGCAGTCGATGTCGTAGCCGACGCGATGGTGGTGGCCGAACTGTTCAAGGCCACGATCCGCACCGAGTCGCGCATCGATGCCGGCGACGAACGCGTCGAACGGTGGCGCGGCGGCGTCGTCAACGGCGGCGAAGACCATGCCCTGCCAGACGCGCACCGCGAGCTGCGGCAGCTTCACGTCGGCGACATCGAAATCCGGCGTCGCACTCATTTCCGTGGCGGTGCGCAGCTGCCCGTCGAGCGTGTAGGTCCAGCCGTGGTAGCGACAGCGCAGCGATTTCGCGCCGAGGCCGTCGCACTGCGCCAGCGGACCGGCGCGATGCCGGCAGACGTTGTGCATCACCCGGATCACGTCGTCGGCGCCGCGTACCGCGATCACCGGCAGGCCGCCGAGATCGGCGACCACGTGATCGCCGGCGCCGCGCAGCTGGCAGACATGAGCGACGAGCTGCCAGCTGCGATCGAAGATGCGGGCCCGGTCGATCGCAGCCATGCCCGGTTCCGTGTAGTACCGCGCCGGCAGCGCGGTGGAGTGGTCGAGGGGCTGCGGGGCGAGCTCGGCGGCGTGGTCGTGCAGGTTCATCGGCCGAGTATGGCGCAGCGCCGACGGGCCGCGCCAGCGCGGTGATGTGGACGGATCAATCGCCGTCGGCCACCGTGCCGCGCAGCCGGCCCAGGGCGGTTGCGATCAGGCGGCGGATGGCATCGGCATCGAACTCGTCGCGTCCCGCCTGGGCGAACATGGCGGCGACGGCCTGCCAGACCAGCGTGTCGCGCAAGGCGTCGGTATCGAGGGGCGTTGCCGGCATGTCCCGGCCTATTCGCTCGGCGATACGCTGCAGATAGCCGGCCACCAGGGCCAGGCCCGCGTCGTCCAGGCCAAGGTCGACGGTCAGCGAGAGGCCCGGGCGCAGCTCGCGGGATGCAGTCCCGGAGGCCCCGGCGATCACCATCAGCGCATCCTGCGTGGCGGTGACGCATGCGTTGTCACTGTTCATGGCGATCCCTCCGTTCGAGGCCCGCGACGCAGGGTCGCGGGCACGCCTCGCTCAGGCCGACAGCCGCACCAGCCGCTCCACCGACACTTCGAAGCACCGCGCCAGTTCCCGCGCGATCCGGAACCTGACCGGATGCCCGCACTCGGCCCGCTTGATCGTCGCGATCGACACCTGGATCCCCCGGTGCCAGCAATCGTTGGCCAGGTCCTGCTGGCTCATGTAGCGGGACAGGCGCAGGCGGCGCAGGGTGTCGCCGTCGAGCTGGATCCAGCCTTTGCGCATGGTCTCCAGCAGAACCTCCACCGTGGGCGAGGGGGGCGGCAATTCGACCGGGATGGGCGCGCCGGAGTCGATGCAAGAGATCGAAGGGGCGGCAGGGGGGGCGATATGTGAGCTGAGGCTGTCGTTCATGACGGGCTCCGATGGGTGTCGATTGGCACCCCGCCGCCAAGGGAATCAGATTGGCGGCGGGGTGTGCGGAGCCTGCGAAAGGGCTTCCTGGATGTCTCTTCCGGGAATCTTCCGGATGGCAAGTGATTGTTTTTGTTGAATAGGATTGGCTGCGATCAGGTCTTTGTCCCGTTTTCGACCTGGGGGTCGCAACTGAAGATCCTGTTCAGATATTTGCGATCCTTGACGAGAACGTCGATGTAGAAGCTGTCGCTGGTCATCATGTCCAGAGAAAAATGCAGGGACGGCGCCTTCGCGATGGAAGATTCATGCGGCGGATGCGACGGGCCGTGCGAACCCGCGACGGTGTAGTTCGTGATCTTGTCCAATCGGCTTGTCGCGAACTGGTGCAGTTCGAATCGATCGGTTCCATCGGGGAGCTTGCTCAGACAATTGAAGATGATGTTCAGCTTCTGGGGGGAGGGTTGGCCGCCGAACGAAATCGAGCCTTTGGGGCCATAGACATAGCGGGCCTCTTTGTCGTGGGCGTCTTCCCAGACGAACAACAGCAAGGTGATTTCAGGAACTGGAGGAAGGAGGCTCGATGTGGTGAGTTGCAGCATGGTGTTCTCCTGTCGTTTTCGAGGCTGGTGCGCAACATGTCGCCTGTACCACCCGAATGCCTCAGGTGCGCACGATGTCATGCGCGGTTGCTTTGGCTTCGAGTTGGTGTGCCGCACGGCCGGGCGCTGGGGCGATGACATCTGTGGCCGCCTTCGTGCGTGCCGAACCGATGCTCAACCATGGCCTGGGCGACAACGAATGCTTGCCGATGGCTCAGGATTTTTTTCGCTGCAACTGGTCGCTCGCTGGAATCAGATAGGCCTTTGATTCGTCCTTGGGGTCACGTCTTCGTGCCGTTCTCGACCTGTGGGTCGCAGTCGATGATCGCGCTGGTTTTGCTGTCGAGCACGATGATGCTGATGTATGTCGTATCCATATGCATATTGAGTGAAAGCGTAATGACGATTTCGTCTGCATCGGTCGTCGAGATGTCGCTCGACGCGCCAAGAGGGAATTTGTTGGGGTGGCTGCCGACATCTTCTGGAAGCGGATTGCCCCCTTTCTTTCCGGTCGCGCCAACGATGAATTCGGAATCCTGGGTCGCATGTCCGATGATACGAAAGCGTTGGGCGCCTCTATGCAATTCGCTGCTGATGAGCTTGATGGAAAGTGTCTGTATTTTTTTATTTGTCATGAACCTGGCGTCGCTGCCTGGCGTATAGGCAAAGCGGACTTTTTCGTTGATGCCGATCCTCTCTACCCAGATGTGAAGATTCATTTCGATTTTTTCAATTTCTCCATGAGCAGAGAGAAGGTTTACGGGGTTGCCGCTTGCTGCGTCAATTTCGATCGGCCAGATCATCTTGATCATTTCAGATCTCCGTTGGTGGACTGGCGAATTTCATATCATGGCGAATGACGTGCCGAAGAATTGCATTTCTAGCGAGAAGATACTCCGTATTTTTCTGGATTACGTTTGTGCGAATGATTAATGTGTCCCGCCATCGCCCAGGCAGTCGACTGATCGTAGCCGATAAGTTTCAGCCAATCCGACTGCGAAGAAGCTTCTTCTGGCGTGCCGCGAAGCACATGCAGCGCAATCCATGCGGAAGCGATTCTAGTGTTCTTTTCGTCAGCAGATGACTTGAGTTCAGCTATCGTGCGCTCGATCATTGTCTCGGCCTTTTTTCGATTCCCGTTGGCGATGAGAAAGGAGGATGCCGCGATGCGTGCTTCTATGACTGCCATGCGCGCCGAGTGTTCCTGGGGTGTGATCGCCTCGAGTGACTCCAGGCTCTTCAGTGCGGACCGAAATACAGACTCTTCCTGCAATTTCTTGGGGCTGTCTCGGAAAATTCTCATCTTGATCAGCGAGTGCAATCTTTTCCATTCGAGGACTGTGTCTTCGCTTTCAAGAAGAGAGTCCAGTATGGATGCCGCGTTGTGGTACTGCTTTGAGGCGATTTCCAGGCCTTCTTGGGATCTTGCAATGTCGCCGGATATCATCAGTGCATACGCAAGATCGCGTCTTGCGCTGGCGTCCATGGATGTGGATTCGGTGACTCTATTGAGTATCGAAATGCTTTCCGCTATCTTCATGCTGGCGTTATCCTTGTCGCCCATTGACATTGCTAGGTTTGCGCTTCGTGCAAGGGAGTTTCCGAGCCAGCGCAGGAGATTCATGTTTCCGGGGTCGTGCGTGACCGCAATGCGGAGCGCGGCCTGGTCCTGCGAATTCTGCATGGCGGATTCGACAAGATTTCCTGTCGATTCCTTGATACTGGCGATCTTCGACCTCGTATCGGTCAGATCCTTGATCCAGTCGGGACGATCTGGTGCCAATTGAATGGCTTCTGATTTAAGAGTCGCAGATTTTGAAAAAAGACGCGCGGCCGATTCGTTTTTTCCGCGTTCCTTTTCGATGGTTCCGATGTTGTCGATGGCATAGGATTTCTCAATGATCCACTCCGGGTTTCGCGGATCTTTCGCGATGAGAAGATTGCTGTTTTCAAGGTAATCTCTCCAGTTCCTTTCTGCGCCGTCCAAGTCTCCGGAGAGGTAGTCGCAGTATCCTAAGTAGTAGGCGATCTGCCCGTATTCGTTCATGCCTTGAACATTCTTTGATTTACTGGACGCTGCTGCCTTTGCGCTGTGTGCTGCAGCGATCAACGTCTGTCTGGCTATGGCGATCTTCCCCTGCTTTATCTTGACTTCCGCAACGATTCGCAAGGATTTCGCTCTATTCAGTAGCTCGCTCTCGTTCAGGTCTTCGATTTTTTGTGGCGAAAGGGATTCCAGTGCTTCGGTTGCGATCAGGTCCAGTAGTTCGAGCTTGTTCGTCGGGCGGATGGCATCCGCCAGTTCGCCGAGTACGTTTGCCGAAATTCGCTGTGAGTTTCTGCGATGCTCGATTGCTTCCTGGCTTGCCTGCCTAGCAGTCATCCACAGAACGCTGGTGGCCACTGTCAAGCTGCCGAGCATTGCTATCGAAGCGCTGCGTATGCGCCTTCGAATATTCTGTATTCGATTCGATCTTGCGATGAATGTCGCCTCGTCCTCGCTGATCCCGTCGCCGGATGCAGTGGCTGCTGACTCTGCTTCCCGCAATTCATCGCGTGATGTGATGAGATGGTCGTCGCGCCTGCCTTCATCCGCCCATCGCTTCGACGCGCGGTGCAGTCGGATGCGGGCAAGCAGTAGTCTGCGATTTTCACTGATCCACTCGACTGCCCTCGGCCATCGGCGGAGTAGTGCTTCGTGTGACACGCGATAGTGCGCATTGCCGTTTTCATGTTCAGCGACGAAAAGGCGTGCCTGGACGAAGGCTTCGGATAGCGCGATTGCTGGGGCGTCGAGTATGTGGCGTGCGATTCGTCTCGCGCTCACGCGGTCGTCTTCCGGTTGCATCACCACAATCCGCGAAAGCACTTGGTCGAGGCTGGCCTGTATCTCGTCTGGAAGCCCTGTGAAGATCTGTTCGGCGTGATGAGCGAGCGCGCCTTCCAGTCCACCGATTGCTTGGTAGGCGTCGAAGCACAGCTGCATGCTTGTGTTCCTACGCTCGTACAGCATCTGCAGGGTGTGTTGCAGCAGCGGCAGCGCATCGGGTTGTGCCACCGCAGCGCGGAGCAGGACGTCGTCGAGGTAATCCTTCGATTCGGGATGCTGCTGGAATTCCAGTCCTGCGGATGCGGCGGGGATCCGGATGATGTCGCCGATCTCTCCGGTGCGCGGCGCCAGGACATCGACGTGGCCATCGCCCGATTTCCTTTCGGTCATGCCGGGCAGGGCTTCGGCCAGTGCGAGATAGAAATCGCCGCGCACGATGACGATCACGCAGACATGCCTGGATTCGCATAGGTGATGCAGGAATCGGTCGATCTCCGCGTGATCATCGCTGCCGAAGGACGGATCGGCCACGATGGCTTCCGCGTGGTCGATCACCAGCAGCAGGTGCGGATGCGACAGTGCTGACATGTCACGGCTGGCATGGCGCCGGAATGCATCCTCCAACGTGTCGGGTAACGATTCGGGTTGTCCGCGCAATGTTCCCGCAAGCGTTTCGACGGGTTGCGGCGGAAGGATTTCGCGCCTGTCGAGCGTCCATTGCATCAACGCAGCAGCCAGCCTCGGAAGCGCGTCTTCCCTGCGGGTTCCCGCCAGATCGCAACGCGCGACGCTCAGCGCGCGCAGGCCATCGTAGCCGCCCTTCTCGGTCAATATCGGGATCGCGCCGGCGTTCACGAGCGAGGTCTTGCCGCAGCCGCTCGCACCCACGACCAGTACCAGCCGACGCTGTTGGTCGAGCTGGCGACGTACCGCTTCGATCAACTCACCCGTTGTACGGCTGCGACCGAGGAAGACGCTGGCATGACTGGAGTCGAATGCGTTCAGGCCGACATACGGACTGCCTGTGGTCCAGATTTTCCTTGCCACAGCAACCCGGCGATAATGATCCTGATACACCACCCGGGCAACCAGTCGATATCCTCGCTTGCGGATCGTTTCGATGTATCGCGGGGATTTGGGGTCGTCGCCGAAGACCTTGCGTAGATGCGTAATCGCTTTGTGCACCGGATTCTCGGCCTGCATCACGTCTATGTGCGGGTCGGCGACGTTGTCTTCTGCGTGCGCTCTGCCTATCCAGGCCCGGATGTAAAGATTGACTGCGCTGAGCACTTCATTGTTCTGCGCCGCACTGGCAAGTGCGATGAGGACCTCCATGATCCTCGGCTCGATCGCATGCTCCTCATCATTGATCGAGATGATCAATCGATCGGGATAGACCATCGCATCGCCGACGCGAAAGTGCGATTGATTGTGAGTTGGCTTCTTTGGCATGACGGCGATTCCAGTCCGGGCGGCCGTTCAATGTGGATGGCGCAGATCTTTGAGCGCATGGCATGCATGCGCCGATCCGATCACGCTGTATGCGGATGCGCGCTGCGTTTGTGTCGGTGGGACCGTGGGCGCTGGTCAGCGACTGCGCCGGGGAAGTCCACGTGTGCGTGGACATGTCCGTTGCGCGCCTTTCGTTCGATGCGAATACGTACGTCCTGATCCATTCCCTGCCCCCTGTGGCTGAGGATCACCTGCGCGTCGAGCCTAGCAGAGCGAATATCGGTGCGAGAAGGGGCCGGACGTCATGCTTCAGTGTGCGATAGGGAGCGCCGCTCGTCGTCCAGCAGGCCGGCCCGGATCGCGTCGGCGTAGCGGGCCGGTTCGGCACCGTTGGCGATGATCCGCTCCAGCGACCAGATCGCGCCGCCGCCGAGGCGGGCTTCGCGGGCGTGGCCGCGCATGGATTCCCTGATTTCCTGCGGCATGTTCTCCGCCCATTCGGCGGCGATGATGAAACCGCTGGCGTCGAAGCCGGGGGCGGCTGACTCGAAGGCGGTCGCCCAGTCCCCGGGAACGTTGCCGCTGCCCTTGGCGTGGCATTGCAGGTGGCAGCGGCGCACGCGTCCGGGATGGCGCGCGTGCAGCGCCGCGAAGGCGGTGACCCAGAACTCGCGGAACATGCTGGGACGCAGGGCGAGGTCGAAACCGAGGTCCGCGAGCAGCGAGGCGAAGGCGACGAAGGAGTCGTGGTCGTAGGTGTCTTCGCAGCACAGTTCGATGCTGTCCAGCCATGGCATCGCATCGCGCAGCGCGATGAGGTTGCGTCGCAGCCCGCTGTCGACGAAGGCCGCGCCATGGCGGGCGTGCAGCAGGCGGATCGCGCGGAAGTCCTGATGGCCCGCGCCGCCGAAGACCAGGGCGATGCGCAGGCTCTGTGTGCCGGCGGCACGGGCCAGGGTGTCGGGCCAGTCGGGCGGTCCGACGTAGCGGCCATCGGAGAAGAGCAGGGTGTCGTTGTAGCGCAGTTCGCCTGCGATGACCCAGCTCTCGTCGAACTTGCCCTCGTCGCGGCCCACGTGCAGCAGGCCGAGGCTCAGCGCATCGAATCCGGCCGCACTGACGTCGCCGAGCATGCGCGCCAGGGTCGATCGCGGGAGGCCCGGATCGAACTCCTCTTCGGCATGCAGGACGATGGCGGTCATGCGATGGCTCCTGGGCGGGCCGGGCGGGCGGGAAGCGGAGATATACAGGTGGTCCTGCCAGGCGCCGACCGCGGGCGGTCCCGATCCGAGACCGGTGTCGGTGCCCCGGACTCAGGCGACCAGTGGCTGCGGCGATGCGGCCGGGTCCCGGGGGCGCAGGATGTCGCCCACCGGCACGTCGAAGCAGCGGGCCAGTTCGCGGGCCACGCGATAGCGGACCGCGTGACCGGCCTCGGCGCGCTTGATCGTGGCGATCGAGACCCGGATGTTGCGGCGCCAGCATTCGTCGGCGAGATCCTGCTGGCTCATCAGGCGGGCGGTCCGCAGGCGGCGCAGCACGCCGCTGTCCAGGATCACGCTGCCATGGTTCCGGGCTTCGCCCGGCATCGACACCGGGACCGCGTGGAACAGGGCGGTCGGGTCCAGGGCGGCCTGGAAGTGCGGAAGGGCGGTGTGCGTATCCTGGATGGCTGAGACGGTGAGCGTCATCGTGGGGTCCTCGGTGCGTGGTGCGTCACGGATCTGGGCGATGCCTCGGTCCGGAATGCCGGACCGGCGGTGGCCGCCGGGGCCAGCCCGGGAGCGGGCCGCCAGGGCAGGACCACGATGCCCCGGGCATCCTTTTCGCGCCTTTCGGAAACCTTACGGTTTGCAAGTCGTTGTTTTTGAAAGGGCAGGCTGTCGCGGGTGACAGGCTCCGAAAGCCAGTCAGGAACCGCCGTGCTGCTTCCGGAAAGGCCGTGTCGGGGCCCGGGAACGACAAAGCCCGCCTTGCGGCGGGCCTGGTCGGAGAGCAGGGGCAACGATGACGCGGGTGGATCAGTCCGGATCCGGGTTGTTGCCGACCTGCGGATCGCAGTCGTGGATGGTATGCGGATCGGTGCCGATGTCGCAGACGTAGACCGTGAAGTAGGTCTGGTTCGCGGATGTGGTGTCGAAGGTGAAGGCGAAGACCACGCTGGTGGTGCCCTCCCCGAACCCGCCGCTCTCGCCAGGTTCCGGGGTCGGCACCGGCTGGACCACGCTCGAGGCGTACTCGCTGATGTAATAGCGCCAGGCGTACTGCGACCTGTCGACCACCAGGTTCACCGTCAGGGTGTCATCGGTCGTGCCCTTCGGGAATTCGAAGGCCCCATCCGCGTTCAGGTTGGTGTAGCTGTAGCCACGGAAGCTGCCGTCCCCGTTGGTCCGCACCGTCAGCGTGGTCGTGATGTTGGCCGAGGGGCCGTTGACCACCGCATTGGTTGCCGAATCGACCTTGATGATGCTGGCCGTGGCGAGCGCGAGCAGGTCCGGGTCGGGGTTGTTGCCCACCTGGGGGTCGACGTCGGACGGCCTGCCCTTGGCCCCGCATTCGTCGGTGATCTCGAAGATCAGGTCCGCGCTGATCTTCTGCCCGTTGAACTGGAAGGTCAGGTCGAGCTTGTCGCTGTCGAGGCCCTTGTCCTTGACCTGCACGTCGGGGGCATCGTACGTGTACCCGACGAAAACGAAGTCGCCCGGGATGCTGTCCTCGTCGATGCGGCACTTGAGCACGCGCGAGGCGCGCTTCGAATGGAATTCGATCGACGTCGGCGACGTCGTGTAGGTCAGGTTCCCTGAGGAATCGCGGCCGGTGATCTTCACCTTCAAGGTCTTGCTGGCGGTGTCTGTGGCGGTCACGGTCGCGCTGGGCGTGGACATCGGGAACTCCTGTGTGCAATGGGGCGTGGCCGATCAGGGCGATCGGACGAGGCGGCGAAACGGGCCGGAGTATCGCATGGCATCAATGGCGGCTTCACCGGGCGAGTCTCGATGGACCGGCATCGATGCGCATCGGACTCTGGGCGGTCATTGTCGCGCGCGCGGTCGTCAGGACGGTCGCGGCAAGGGATCGCATCGGGATCAGTTCGTGGCCCGGGCGGCGACCGGCACCGGCCATCCATTCGCCACCGCGATGCCGCGTTCCTCCAGGCGCCTGCGTGCATCGATGACCGCGGCGTCGCGTCCGAGCAGTTGGTGCGCTTCGATCCAGGGCGCGAGGATCTTGGGATCCGAGGACGCGGTGGCGCTGGCCCGCAGGCGGGTGATCAGGTCTTCGGCCTGGCGCGATGCGGCAGCGGTATCGCCCATGTCGGCGAAGGTGCGCGCCAGTTCGATGCCCAGGCGGGCGAAGGCGCGCAGGCCGGACATGTCGTCCGGCGCCTGGTCGAGCAGTGCGCGCAGATCCCCCGCGGCGCGCGACATGCCGCGCATGTCGCCGTCGAGCCAGGCCAGCCGGAACCGGATCAGCGCATCCAGGCGCTGCCAGGCCGGAAGCCGTGCGCTGCGCGCCTGTGCGGACTGCAGATGGACCTGTGCCTGGGCGAGCAGCGGGCGCGCGGCTGGATCGTTGCCGGCGAGCAGTTCCACTTCCGCAGCCTCCAGATAGGCGTGCGCAAGGTCGCGTCGCCATCCCTGGTTGCTGGCATCGCTGCGGATCAGGCGCGACAGGCGGTCGATGCCTTCGCGCGCCTGTGCCCGCGCTTCGTCGGTGCGCCTGAGGATACCGAGCAGTTGCGCGCTGCTGCGCAGGCGGATCGCCAGCTGGCGTTCCCAGGCGCGCGCTTCGGGATTCCGGGTGAGCATGCCGCGCAGCAGTGCGATCTGTTCGCTGTATCCGGCGGCGGCATCGTCGAACTGGCCCAGGGTTTCCTCGCCTGTGCTGATCCACGACAACGTATCGATCAGTTCGTAGCGCAGGCCGTCGTCGTCGGGGCGCGCGGCGATCGCCTGTTTCTTCAGCGCGGCGGAGCGGCGGAAGAATTCGATGGCTTCGCGGGTGCGTCCCTGGTCCTGCGCGAGCGTGCCGAAGTTGTTCAGCGCGTAGGAGTGCTCCAGTTGCCTGTGCGGATCGCCGGGCGTGCGCTCCAGCAGCCTGCGGGTGGCGTCCAGATAGGTCGCCCAGTGCGCCTGCGCATCGCTGAAGCGTTTCTGTCGATAGCGGTAATAGCCCAGCCAGTAGCCCGCGAGCCCGGATTCTTCCAGGGCGTCGACCGAGTCCGGCGTGCGTCGCAGTGCGGCCGCGGCGGCGGCATTCGCACGCACGAACGCGGATTCGGCATCTTCCAGCTTCGACTGTTCGAGCATGACCTCACCCAGCGTGCGCAGCGCGCGCGAGGTATTGATGAGGTCTTCGGTGCGCATGCGCTGTTCCGGTCGCTGCGCCAGCTGCGCGAGCGCCTTTGCGCTGATGCTGTCGAGCAGTTTCAGGTTGCCCAGCGGGCGCAGCTTGTCGGCGAGTTCCACCAGCATGAAATCGGTGAGCTGGAACGCTTCCTCGCGGCGCAGTTCCGCTTCCTTCTGCGCGGTGACCGCCCACAGCGCCAGCGCGCTGGAGGTCAGCGCGAGCAGGGACAGCATCGCCACCGCAGCGGTGCGGATGCGCTTGCCGCGACGATGATGCCGCTGCGATGCGCCGAGCAGCGCGCGTTCGTCGTCGCCGAGCATGCCCGGCAGGCGTTGCGCGGCTTCCGTCGCTTCGATGAGTGGACGCCCGGCGTTGAGCAGGTGGTCCTGGCGTCGTCCTTCCTCGGCCCAGCGCCGCGTCGCATGGCGCAGTCGCGCGTGCGCCTGGAGCAGCCGGCGGTTGTCGCCCGCCCAGTCGCGCGCACGCGGCCACTGGCGCAGCAGGGCTTCATGGGCGACGCGGAACCCCGGGATGCCGTCGCTCAGCTCGCTGACGAACAAGCGCGCCTTCACGAAGGATTCGACCAGCGCACGCGCATCGTCGTCGGGCAGCGAGGACCACAGCACCCGGCGTGCGTTGATGCTGTCGCTGTCGGGATGGATGACGATCAGCTGGGACAGCACGGCATCGAGCCGCGCCTGAGCGTCCTGCGGCAGCGACGTGAACACCTCTTCGGCGCGGTGCGCCAGCGCCCCTTCGAGTTCGCCGATCTCGTGGTACGCGGAGAAGGTCAGCGTGCCGTTCTCGTCGCGACGTTCGTACAGCGCCTGCAGCGTGTGCTGCAGCAGCGGCAGCGCATCGGGATGCTGGGTCGCCGCATCGCGCAGCACGTCGTCGAGCCGCGCCAGCGTCTGCGGATTCTCCTCGAAACCCAGTCCCGCGAGGATCGCCGGCATGCGGATGATCTGCGCGATCTCGCCGGGTCGCGGGGTCAGCACGTCGATGTGGCCATCGCCGGCCTTGCGTTCGGCGATCCCGGGCACGGCTTCGATCAGTTTCGGGTAGAAATCGCTGCGCGTGACCATCACCACCATGATCCGCGCGCAGTCGCACAGGCGCTGGAGCAGGGTGGCGAACGCGGCGCGCTCCTCGTCGCCAATGCCTGGTGCGGCGACCAGCGCTTCGGCATGGTCGACGATCAGCAGCAGATGCGCGCGCGGATGTTCGGCGAGGCTGCGGTCCGGATGCCGGCGGAAGGCTTCCTGCACGGTCGCGTCGATCGCCTCCGGCCGCTGCAGCAGTTCCGTGGCCAGCGTGTCCGCCCGCTGCGGCGGGAACACCTGGCGCGATTCGATCGACCAGGTGCCCAGCGCCAGCGCCAGATGCGGCAACAGGTCGCCGCCGTTGCAGCCGGCGAGGTCGCAGTAGGCCACCGACAGCGCCTGGGTGCCGTCGAAGCCGCCCGGTTGCTGCAGCAGGGGCAGCATGCCGGCACGCAGCAGCGAGGTCTTGCCGCAGCCGCTGGCGCCGACCAGCAGCACGAAGCGACGCTGGCTGTCGATCTGGTTGCGCACGGTCGCCAGCAGCTCGGCGGTCATGCGGCTGCGGCCGAAGAAGACGTCGCTGTGACTGTCGTCGAATGAGGCCAGGCCCACGTACGGGCTGCCGCCGGTCCAGGCGTTGCCCTGCTGCGCGCCGCGTCGATAGTCGTCCGGGAACGAAACGGTCGCGATCAACCGGTAGCCGCGCTTGCGGATCGTCTCGATGTATTTCGGCGCGCGGCTGTCGTCGCCGACCAGCTTGCGCAGCTGCGCGATGACCTTGTGGACCGGGTTGTCGCCGTAGAACGTGCCGCGCCAGACTTCGATCAGCAACTGCTCGGCGCTGACCACTTCGCCGGCGTGCTCGGCCAGCGCGATCAGCACTTCCATCATGCGCGGCTCGAGCGCGATCTCCTCGCCGTCGATGGCGATGGTCAGCCGTTCCGGCTGCACCAGCAGCGCGCCGATGCGGAAGCGGCCGCGCGAAGCCAGCGATCTGATCCTGTCCGAGCGTTGCGTCATGGGTCCGTGCGGGCTTCGGTTGCGGCACGGATGTTAGCAGGCTTGCACGCGCACCCGCGATGCGTCTCGCAGGCTGCGGTCCGAGACGCTCGGCCCTGCGATGCAGTGCGCTCCAGGTATCCTCGTGGTGGTGCAGGCGATGACCGGGGTGCGTCTGCGCATCCCTTCTCGCGCCAGGCGACCGGCGCATGGCGCGGGAAGATCGGCACGCTGCGGGGATCAGGCAGCCGCTTCGGCCAGCGTCGTCAGCGCAGGCACGCTCAGCGTGGCCCACTTCTGATTCTGCCCGTGGTTCAACGGCCAGATGAGGACCGGATTGCCCGGGTTCGCGTTGCCGCCGGAGTTGTCGATCACCATGCTGGGATAGGCCTGGTTGGAGATGTACGGCGGACTGCCGACCCAGTTCCAGCGCTGGCTGTCGCGGCCGAGGACCAGTTTGGCGACGATGAGCTGGCCCTGCTGGCCGTTGAAGCCCTGGACATCGAGGCACAGGCTGGGGTCGGCGGCGAGGGTGATGTAACCGGTGTTCTGGTCCATCAGCCACTGCGACGACTTCCCGCCGATGCCCGAGAGGGTCTGGAGGGTCACGAGCGCGCCGGCGGAGACCGAGGCCACGCCGATGCAGAGGTTGGTGTTCTGCAGGCTCTGGAGAATGTAGGTACTCATGATGGTTTCGTCCTGATTGAAGTGAGGATTGACTGCGATGTGCGGCGAAGCGGGTTCCGTTGTCCCGCAAGCCCATCCTGGTCCCCTGCGAAGCGAGGCGTGGTGGCTTCGCGGTGCGTGGCCGGTGCCACTCCGGGGCGGGTCACGATTCCGCCGTCTCACCGGGCGAGTGGATGCGCAGGAGTCGCATCACCGGAATGTCGAAGCTGCGCGCGAATTCGCGTGCGATGCGGAAGCGTACGGGCCGCCCCGCCTCGGCGCGCTTGATCGTGGTCAGCGACAGCTGGATGTTGCGGCGCCAGCAATCGTCGGCCAGGTCCTGCTGGCTCATCAGCCGTGACTGCCGCAGGCGGCGCAGCAGAGTGGCATCGAGCATCACGTGCCCGAGGTGCAGGCGTGCCCCGGGCGGCAGCGGGGGCAGGACATCGATGGCGGTCGCCTCGCGCGGGGCGATACGCAAGGGCGTGTCTGGCACGCGATCCGGGGGAAGCGGGGCGCTGCCGTGCAAACGGCGGGGTGCGAGTTCCATGGTGGTCACCTGGTCTGGAGGGCGTGGCCATCGCGGACGATGGCGGGTGGAAGGATTGCGGCCGCGGCCTCGTCCGGAGACCGCGGCGGCAGTCTCCGGACGATGGCCCCGGCGTTCCTTCCGGGAACCTGCCAGGATTCAAGTGACTGATTTGAAAGGAAGAGGGCTTTGTCCCGACGGATTGCATCCGAAAAAGTGCATCTGTGGAGACGGGAGCACGACCTTCTGTGTTTTTCACGGTGGCGGAGGGGAGGCACTCGTTCCGCTTGTCCTGGACGGCACGACCATGGAGGGATCAGCCCGGGTAGTCAGGCATGATCGGCGTCTTGGTCGGATCGTTGCTGGCCTGGGGGTCACAGAAGATCGTCTGCATCGGCGTCTTTCCGTCGAGCGGGCCGACGTCGATGAACATGCCGAAGTTGATCAGTTGATGGGGGCGCAGATGCATCCGGAACCTGGCGGTCTGTCCATCGTTCTCGATGTGGAATCCCCGTATCGGCCTGCGGAACAGGCCCAGTCCGCTGCTGGCGTAATTGGTGATCCGGGCAATCAAGGCCTTGTCGTACGTCAGGTCGATGCGGACATGGGTGGTTCGATGCTTGACGAAGAAGTGTGGCTCGGAGTAGCTGCCTTCGTAACCGTTCCTGGTGGTACGGATATTCAGTATCAGCTCGACATGCCCCGCTGCATCGTCATGCTTGCGGTGGTGGCGTGCGAATCTCGTCATCGTGTACTCCTCTTTTCCGGGGGACGAAAGCGGGTGGGTGGGCGACATGCGCGATGTGGGATGTGCGCTGCCAATGGTCGTGCGTACTGCGCGTGTGGTTGGGGGCGCCGATTGTTGCAACGTCTCCCATGCCGCTCGGCGCCTTTGCGGCGTCACTGCGGATCGGCCGGGCCATGGGCGGTGATGCGTCCGGAGTGCGCCTGTGCTTGCAGGGCCGGGAACTGCGCATCCCGGTAGCCGATCTCCTCCAGCCAGGCGATCCGTGCCTGCACGCGATGTCGTTCGCCGAGCAGGACGTGCGCGCTGGCCCACGGCGCGATGACGTTCGGATCCCGGGAGGTCCTGGCCGGCACCGCGAGCAGCGCGATCGCGTGCCGCCAGTCGCGACGGGCAGCATCCGGTCGGCCGGCATCCACGTGGTGCCGGCCGCGTGCGACCAGGGCCTTTGCGAGTGCCGACGTTTCCTGCAGGTCGTGTTTCGATCGCGCGGCGTTGTCTTCGAACGTCGCGATCGCTGCATTCCATCCAGCGTCGGTGGCGTCGTTCGCAGGATGGCTGGCGACGAGGAGTTGCAGTGCCGCCTTCAGGCGCCTGACCGCTGGCGTGGGCTCCGACGACGACTCGATGTCGCGGATCAGCGCCTCTGCGATCCGGGCATGCGCGCGACGGCTGCCATCATCGCCGCGTATCCATGCGATCTCGCTGGCCTCGACGTGCGCCAGCGCGAGGTCGTGCGCCCAGCCCTTGTTGCCGGGCTCTCGCGCGGTCAGCTTCGACAGTAGCGCGATGGCTTCGTCGATCTGCGTCTTCGCATCGTCCGGCAGTCCGCGCGAGGCGGACAGCGCGCCGCTGGACAGCAGCGATGTCGCCAGCCGTCGCTGCCACAGCAGCGCATCGGGTTTGCTGGCGACCAGCCGGCGCAGCATGCCGATCTGTTCCGAGTATCCGGCCGCCGCTTCGCGCAGGCGCCCTTCGGATTCGTCCACGCTGCTGATCCACGACAGCGTATCGACCAGGTCGTAGCGCAGCGCGTCATCGTCGGGCCGGGTCGAGAGCACTTCGGACTTGATGCGCGCTGACCGCCTGAAATAGGCCTGCGCTTCGACCATGCGTCCCTGGTCGCGCGCGACCGCGCCGAGGTTGTTGAGCGCGTAGGACAATTCGATGCGCCAGTCCATCCTGCCGGGCTGCAGCGCCACCAGCGTCTCGCTGGTGCGCAGGTAGGTCGTCCAGTGCGTCCGCGCCTGTTCGAATCTGCGCTGCCGGTAGTGGTGCAGGCCGAGCCAGTACGCGGCGATCCCCATCTCGGCCTGCGCTTCGGCGGCGTGCGGTGCGGTGGCGATTGCGCTGCGCGCGGCATCGACCGAGCGCGTGAAGGCCGACTCCGCTTCGTCGAGTCGTCCCTCGCCGAGCATCACTTCGCCGACGGTGCGCAGTGCGCGCGAACGGTTGACGAGATCGCCGACGCGCATCTGCGCCTCCGGCCGGCTTTCCAGCTGGGCCAGCGCCTTCGTGCCGATGCTGTCGAGCAGGCCGAGGTTGCCGAGTGGGCGAAGCTTGTCGGCGAGGTCGACCAGCATGAAGTCCGAGAGCTGCAGGGCCTCTTCGCGACGTCGGTCGGCTTCGCTGCGGGCCTGCGATGCGATCACCGCGAACGTCGCGGCGATCACCGCAGAGAGCGCCAGGCCGGCGATCCCGCCCGCGCGCAGCCGTCGGCGGCGCCGGTCCTGCCGCGTGGAGGCGTCGAGGAACAGGCGCTCGTCCGGATCGAGGTCGAATGGTGACTGCCGCGTGGCTTCCAGCGCTTCCTGCAGGGGACGTCCGCGGTTCAGCAGCAGGTCCGGATTGCGTCCTTCCTCCATCCACCGCGCTGCGGCACGGCGCAAGCGCGCCCTGGCCTGCAGCAGGCGGCGGTTGTCCTGGAGCCAGTCGCGGGCGCGGGGCCATTGCCGCAGCAGGGCTTCGTGCGCAACGCGGACCCCGGGTTCGCCGTCGCCCAGTTCGCCGACGAACAGCCGGGCGCCGACGAAGGCTTCCGCGAGCGCGCGCGCATCGTCGTCCAGTGCCGACCACGCGACGCGGCGTGCGCTGACCGATTCGCTGTCCTCGCGCAGCACGACCAGCAGCGGCAGCAGTTGATCGAGGCTCCGCTGCGCGGCCTCGTCCAGCGTGGCGAACACTTCTTCGGCGCGATGCGCGATCGCGCCTTCCAGGCCTCCGATCGCGCGATAGGCCTCGAAGCCCAGTTCTCCGTCGTCGCTGCGCCGCTCGTACAGGGCCTGCAGGGTGTGCTGCAGCAGCGGCAGCGCATCGACGTGTTCGGTCGCGGCGTCGCGCAGCACGTCGTCGAGGCATTCGGCCGTCTGCGGATGTTCCTCGAAGCTCAGGCCGGCCAATGCGGCGGGCGCGCGGATGATCTGGGCGATCTCTCCTGCGCGCGGCGTCAGCACGTCGAAATGGCCTTCGCCCAGCTTGCGTTCGGCGATGACCGGATAGGTTTCGATCAGGAGCGGATGGAAGTCGCTGCGCACGATCATCGCAACGAACACGCGCGGTGTTTCGCACAGGTGGTGCAGTGCCTTGGCGAACCCGGGGTCGCGCTCCGGCTTGCGCGCGCGGGTGGCGACCAGCGCTTCGGCGTGATCGATCACCAGCAGCAGGTGCGCATGCGGCTGCGCCGCGAGATCGCGCGAGGCGTGCCGGCGCAGTGCGTCGTCGACGATCGCACCGATCGATTCGGGCGCCTGTCGCAGCGAGGTCGCGAGGTCCGTCGGCGATTGCGGCGGAAACACCGGGCGTTCGCCGAGCGACCATGCGGACAGCGCGATGGCCAGGCGGACCATCGCGTCGCCGGCTTCGCTGCCGGCGAGGTCGCATCGCGCGATCGTCAGGGCGTGCAGGCCGTCGAAACCGCCGTCCTGGCGCAGCAGCGGAAGGGCGCCGGCATTGAGCAGGGACGTCTTGCCGCAACCGCTGGCGCCGACGATGAGCACGAAGCGCCGCTGGTTGTCGATCTGGTGGCGCATCGCGGCGAGCAGCTCGGCGGTCGTGCGACTGCGCCCGAAGAACACGCCTGCATGCGCATCGTCGAACGCGGCGAGCCCGACGTACGGACTCGTGCCGTGCCATGCCGAGATCCGCGTGGCCACGCGCCGGTAGTCGTCGGGATACGAGACGCTGGCGATCAGCCGATAACCGCGTTTGCGGATGGTCTCGATGTAGCGCGGCGACTTGAGGTCGTCGCCGAGCACGCGGCGCAGGTAGGCGATGGCCTTGTGCACCGGGTTGTCGCCGTAGAAGGTGCCGCGCCAGACTTCGATCAGCAGTTGTTCGGCGCTGACCACTTCGCCGGCGTGCTCGGCCAGCGCCACCAGCACTTCCATCATGCGCGGTTCGACCGCGACCTCCTGTCCCTGGCGGCTGATGACGAGACGGTCCGGCTGCACCAGCTGGCCACCGATGCGGAAGCGCGAACGCGTCGCGAGGCTCCTGATCCGGTCGGTGGGCAGTTCCTTCGACATCCTGGGCAGCCTGTCCGTGGCGAGTCGTTGGTCGGAACGCCCGCAGGTGCAGGGCGGTCCGGGGCGTCCGGGGGATGATAAGGCCACCCCCTGCGCGCATTCCGTGCGCGATGTCGGGCATCGATGTCGGGCATCGCGGCCGTTCGCCCGACATGCGAAGGCCGGCATGCGCCGGCCTTCGCGAGGAACGCGCCGCGTGCCGGGGGTCAGCCCTTGGCCGGCGCCTGCCAGCCGCAGCTCTGGCCTTCGTTCTGCTGCTTCAGCCAGGTGCGCAGCGGCGCGAAGTATTCCAGCACGGCGGTGCCGTCCATCTTCTCGCCGCCGGTGAGTTCCTTCATGGTCTTCTGCCAGGGCTGGCTGGCGCCCTTGCCGAGCATCGCCCAGTAGCGCTTGCCGGCTTCCTGGTTGCCGTAGAAGCTGCACTCGTACAGCGGTCCGGTGTGGCCGGCGGCGTCGCACAGCGACTTGTAGAACTGGAACTGCAGGATGTGCGACAGGAAATAGCGCGTGTACGGCGTATTGCCCGGCACGTGGTACTTCGCGCCCGGATCGAAGAATTCCTCGCCGCGCGGCGAGGCCGGGGCCACGCCCTGGTACTTCGCCTTCAGGTCCCACCAGGCCTTGTTGTACTGCTCGGGTTTGATCGAGCCGTCGAACACGCCCCAGCGCCAGCGGTCGATCATCAGGCCGAAGGGCATGAACGAGATCTTCGCCAGCGCCATGCGCATCTGCGCGTTGATCAGCGTTTCCTGGTTCTGTTCGCCGGCCTTCGCTAGGCCGATCGATTCCAGGTACTTCGGCGTCATGCCGAGCACGATGGTGTCGCCGATGGCCTCATGGAAGCCGTCGTGCGCGCCGTTCTGGAACAGCGGCGGCTGGTGGTTGTAGGCGAGGTAGTAATAGACGTGGCCGAGCTCGTGGTAGATCGTGGTGAACTCTTCCTCGTTCGGCTTGATGCACATCTTGGTGCGCACATCCTGGGTCTTGCCGTCGGGGCCGCCCATGGTCATGTCCCAGGCGCTGGCGTGGCAGACCACGTCGCGGTCGCGCGGCTGGATGAACTGCGTCTTCTTCCAGTAGCTCTCCGGCAGCTTGGGCATGCCGAGCGAGACGTAGAAATCCTCGGCGCGCTGCGTCATCTGCTTGGCGGTGAGCAGGCTGGCTTCGCGCTCGAGCTCGATCGCTTCCGCGGCCGATGCGTTCGGCTTCTTGGCGCGCAGTTCGGCCAGGTTCTTCGCCTGCTGCGCCATCAGCGCGCCGTTGATGTCGAGACTGCCGGCCTTGGGGTAGGGCGCGAGCACGTCCCAGAGGTTGCCCCAGTCCTGCTGCCAGAGGTTGCCCATCAGGTGCGCCGGCAGCAGGCCGCCGGCCACTTCGCCCTTGTCCGCGCCGTACTTGGCCTTGAGACGGGTGCGCGCATAGCAGTGCAGGTCGTCGTAGAGCGGCTTGACCTGTCCCCACAGGCGATCGGTTTCGGCGGCCAGCGCAGCGGGCGCCATGTCGTAGCCGGAGCGCCACATTTCGCCGGCGTCGGCGAAGCCCATTTCGCGCGCGCCTTCGTTGACCAGTTCGACGAAGCGCACGTAATCCTTGCGGATCGGCTGGGAGATGGTATGCCAGCCCTGCCAGGCATCGAGCTGGGCGTCGTAGTCGCGGCTGCTGGCCAGCACTTCGCTGAGCTGGCCGATGTCGCGGCAGACCTTGGCCGGACCTTCGCCGGTGCAGTACTTGCCGGCGCCGTAGTCGCCTTCCATCTTCGTGGCGATCTTCGTCAGTTCGGCGACCTTCTTCGGATCGCTCGGCGGCGGCATCGCCGTGGCGAGCTTCAGCAGCAGGATGGCGCGCGCGCTGTCGGGCGACATCGGCTTGCCTTCATAGGCCTTGGCTGCCTTGATCCAGCCGTTGAGGCGGGTCAGGTACATCTCGTTCGCTTTCGCCGCCAGCAGTTGGCTGTCGTCGTTGATGTAGGTGGACGACAGCCACTGGGCCGCCGTCTGTTCCGGATAGATCGCCTTGTACTCGTCGTTCACGCGCTTGACGAAGGCATCCGCGCTGGCGTCGGTGGCGGTCGCCGCGGCCGGGCTGTCGGGCGTCGATCCGGTCGATTCGGCGGCATCCCGGCTGCAGGCGGCGAGCGTGAGCAGGCCGGTGCCGATGGCGAGGGCCAGCAGGGTGTTGCGATGGATCACGGTGGTTCTCCGGAGCGGTGGGCGCCGCCGTCCATCGGCAGCATCGGATGGGCCCCGGTCGCGACACGCGGCGACGGGTCGGGACGCAGGCTAGCAGGTTGCCCGGCCCGGTTCACCGGGTGCAGGAACTTTTTCCGCTGGAGGGTGGCCAGCGCTCAGGCCGGCGGCGCGGCCAGCTGGCTGCGGATGCGCGCACGCAGGCGTTCGGCGCGGCGTCGCAGCTTGCGCGCGCGCAGCCAGGGTACCCACCGCGAGACCGGGACGATCTCGCGGCCGTCGAGGATCGATTTGACGTCGACGCAGACCAGGCGCAGGCCGCAGGGCTGCCCGGCATCCTCGATCACCACGACATTGCCGCTGTTGAGGTCGAACAGCGGGATGCCGTGATGCAGCAGCCAGGCTTCGAAGGCATCGACCGCAGCGCACAGTCGCGCCGCCGTGTAGGGCGTCGATTCGAACAGGTGCGCATACAGGTTGCGCGCAGGAAGGCCCTGCGCATCGCGTACCAGCGCGCAGCGCAGCGCAGTGCCCTGCGGCGTCTCGACGATGCCTTCGCAGGGCGCGACGAAATCCGCGAGCGCGTCGCCGAGCCGCGCGTGCAATCCGCGCCAGGCGCGCAGTTCCGTGCGGTTTTCGCCGAGCGCCGGGATCCGCCGCGCGAACCAGCGGCGCAATCGCTGGCGCGCACCGACACGGGTGCGCTGCTGCGGCGGCAGCTCGTATTTCAGGCAGTGCCCGTCGGAGGCCGGATCGCGCACGCAGATCCGGTTGGCGCCCTGCGCGAGCACGCGATCGGGCGGGAACGTCAGCATGCTCAGCGATACAGACTGTCGATGACCGGATTGGTCGAACCGTCCCGCTGCTCGCCGACGCAGTCGGCTTCCCATGCGAGGAAATCGGCATCGGCGAGCAGGGTGTCGCGATACGCGGTCGAGGCCTCCGACAGCTGGACGGCATAGGTGCGCAGCCGCGTCGCGACCGGAGTGAAGAAGGCGTCGGCGATGCTGCGCGTGCCGAACAGCCACGGTCCGCGATGCGCATGCTGCGCGCGCAGTCCGGACCAGAGTTCGTCGACACGGGCGAGCTGTCGGCGGGTGTCGTCGGGCCAGTCGGGTGCGCGATCCATGCGGCGAACGATGTTCATCGACAGGTCGCGTCGCACCGCGGCGAAACCCGAGTGCATCTCGCAGGTCGCCGAACGCGCCTGCGCGCGCAGCGCCGGATCCTCCGGCCACAGCACGCCGGGCGCGACCTGTTCGGCCGCCCATTCCACGATGGCGAGGCTGTCCCATATCACGAGTTTGTCCACCAGTCCGTTCGCGTGCAGCGCCGGCACGGTGCCGTTGGGCGCGACGGCCTTGATCTCGGCGATCTCCTGGCGACCGTAGCCGGGCTGGTCCAGCCGCACGAGGCGTTCCTCGAAGGGGATGCCGGCCCAGCGCAGCGCCAGCCACGGGCGCAGCGACCACGAGGAATAGTTCTTGTCGCCGATGAAGAGAACGTTCGACATGGTGCGCTCCTGCGCGTGGCGTGGGTGATGGTCAGTCCGGGACCGATGCCAGCCGCGCCGGCAGCAGGCCATCGAGGTGCTGCAGGTCGCGCAGGTAGTCGGCGGCGTCTTCGGCATCCTGTTCGAACCAGCCGCGCGCCGAGCCCAGCCGGAAGCTGTAGCCCCAGGCATCCATGTCGGCGAAGGCGCGTTCGATGCCGAAGCCCGGGATCTCGTCGGCGAGCAGCAGCTGCAGGTAGCAGGTCGCGTCCTCCTCGAACTGCGAATCGCTGGCATCGGTGTGGATGCGCACGCGCAACTGCGGCGGGATCACGATCAGGTGGCAGGCTTCGTGCAGCAGCGAATGCAGCGGCGTGTCGCGACGCGCGAACACCTTCGCACCGATCAGCCCGGCTTCGCGTTCGCCCCAGAAACTGCCGGGGATCGGCTGGCCGTCCTCGACCAGCTCGAAGCGCAGGCCGTAGCGGTCGAGCAGGGCCGCGATGTCGTCCAGCGACACGTCGGCCAGGGTCAGTACGTCCGCTGGATGCTCGCCGGCGACATCGGCGAGGGCATCGGTGGCGTCATGCATGGCGTTCATGCGGGGCGGGCGCGAACGGTTCGCGCCCCCGGATCAGCCGGCGGACGGACGGTCGTCGGGCAGGGCGACCGAGATGTCGAGCACGTCGTGGTCGCCGTCCTTCGCCATCTCCACCTTCACCGCGTCGCCGTCGACCGAGACGTACTTGCGGATCACTTCCAGCAGCTCGCGCTGCAGCAGCGGCAGGTAGTCGGGCGCGCCGCGATGGGTGCGCTCCTGCGCGACGATGATGCGCAGGCGCTCCTTCGCGATCGAGGCCGTGGCGGTCTTCTTGGGCTTGAGGAAGTCGAAGATCGACATGCGTCAGCCTCCGAAGATCTTGCTGAAGAAGCCTTTCTTTTCCTGCTGGGTGAAGCGCATCGGGCGTTCGTCGCC
Organism: Lysobacter brunescens; assembly: GCF_042677005.1. Lineage (NCBI taxonomy): Bacteria > Pseudomonadati > Pseudomonadota > Gammaproteobacteria > Lysobacterales > Lysobacteraceae > Lysobacter > Lysobacter brunescens. The sequence goes on from NZ_JBHTIF010000002.1 coordinate 378,996, forward strand.
GAGCAGGCGCGCGACGGCGTCGTCGTAGGCCTGGCCCGCGTTGGATTCCATGTCCAGGATCACCGGTTCGCCCTTGTTCGAGGCGTTGAGCACGTCCGGTGATTCCGGGATCACGCCGACGGTCTTCAGGCCCAGCACGTCCTCGACGTCCTTGATGCTCAGCATCTCGCCGGTTTCCACGCGTGCAGGGCTGTAGCGGGTGAGCAGCAGGTGTTCCTTGACGCGCTCGCCGGCTTCGGCGCGGCGGGTCTTGGACGAGAGCAGGCCGAGGATGCGGTCGGAGTCGCGCACCGACGACACTTCCGGGTTCACGACCACCACGGCCTGGTCGGCGTAGTACATCGCCAGGAACGCGCCCTTCTCGATGCCGGCCGGCGAATCGCACAGGATGATGTCGAAGCCGTCGTCGGCCAGTTCCTTGAGCACCTTCTCGACGCCTTCCTTGGTCAGCGCGTCCTTGTCGCGCGTCTGCGACGCGGCGAGCACGTAGAGGTTCTCGAAACGCTTGTCCTTGATGAGCGCCTGCTTGAGCGAGGCCTCGCCATGGATGACATTGACGAAGTCGTACACGACCCGGCGCTCGCAGCCCATGATCAGGTCGAGGTTGCGCAGGCCGACGTCGAAGTCGATGACCGCGACCTTCTTGCCGCGACGCGCGAAACCGCACGCGAGGCTTGCGCTGCTGGTGGTCTTGCCGACGCCCCCCTTGCCCGATGTGACTACGATGATTTCAGCCAAAGTCGTTCTCCTGTTGCGTGTGTCCGCGGCTCAGGCGAGCGCGGCGATGTGGATTTGTCCGTTGTCCAGCCAGACCTGCACGGCCTTGCCGCGCAGGTCGGCCGGAATGTCCTCCATGACCTTGTAGTGTCCCGCGATCGCGACGAGTTCGGCGTGGAACTCCCGGCAGAAGATCCGTGCCTTCTCGTTGTCGCGCGCGCCGGCGAGCGCGCGTCCGCGCAGCGCACCGTAGATGTGGATCGAACCGTCGGAAATGACTTCCGCGCCAGCGCCGACGGTCGCGAGGATAGTCAGGTCGCGCTGTTCGGCGTAGATCTGCTGGCCCGAGCGGATCGGCGCGGACACCATCATCCCCGGCTCGCCTGGCGGCGCCACGACCCGCGCGGCTTCACTGCGCGACGGCGCCGGTTCCGGACGTGGCGCTTCGGCCCGGGCCGGCTCGGCCGCAGCAGGCTCCTGCGACTCGTACTGCGCGCGGAACTTGGCCAGCAGCGGCAGGCCAAGTTCGACCGCCAGCCGCTCGTTGTCGGTGCTGCCGTAGGCGAGCGCGACCGGGATGACGCCGGCGGCCCGCAGCGCATCGAGCAGGGCGCGGGCGGTGGCCACGTCCGGCGTGCCGGGCAGGCCGCCGAAGTCGACGATCACTGCGGCGCGCTCGAACAGTTTCGGGGCGCGCGCCACACGCTCGCGCATCTCGGTGCCGAGGCGCTCGACGTCGAGCGTGCGTACCCGCAGGTTGGCGATGCCGACCTGGCCGATCTTCAGGTCGCCGGCCAGTTCGTAGTTCATGGATGCGGCGCCTGCGCTCATGCGCCGGTGCCCGTCGCCAGCGCACGCGGCGCGGCGGCGCGCGGCGGCGCCAGCCAGGGCACGTCGGGCAGCTGCGTGCCGTACGTGTCGCGGACCCAGGGATAGCTGCACATGTCCTTCATCAGCATGGCGGCGCGCAGCCCGGTCTCCGGCATGACCTGCTGGCCGACCTCGCGGAAGCCGAAGCTGCCGTGGAAGAGCAGGGCAGGGTCGGGCAGGCTGGGGTCGTTCGCGGTGTCGAGGAACACCTCGCAGGCCAGCAGCGGGTAGCGCAGCTCGGCGTAGCTCTGGGCGTCGGCGTAGAACGCGCGGCCCACGCCGCCACCGCGGCGGCGGCTGGCCACCACGATGCGGTCGATGTAGAAGAAACGGTCGTAGCGCTCGGAGAACCAGCGGAAGTTGCTGCTGTCGTGGCCGGCCTGGCTGCCGACGCCGATCATGAAGCCGACCAGGGTGCCGTCCCGTTCGGCGACCCGGAAGTACTCGGCGGTCTCGAAGAAGTAGCGTAGGCGGGCCTGGTCGAAGGGCAGGATGGTCGGGCCGGCGGCATTGTTGAGGGCAAGGACGGAATCCAGCTCGTGCTCGCGCACGTCGCGGATGACAATCGACATTCCAATGGCTCCGGCGGTCTGTGGGACGGGGCGGGGGCCCGCCCGGGGGGACATCGGATTATCGCATGACCGTCACAGGGGCGACATCCGCCGCCCGTCCGCCGAGGCCGCATCGGACAGGATGCTGGCCGCGCGGCGCGCCATGGTCGGCCCGACCCATGACTTCCGGTCGAGTGCAGGGCGGCGGGGGTGGCCTACACTGGGGCATGTCCTCCCGAATGAGCCACATCCAAGTCCTGCGCTATGCAGGCCTGTTCACCTGGTCGCTGGTCGGGTTCCCCGTCTATCTGGTCTCGCTGCCGGCCGAGCAGGGCGGCGTGCCCGGCATGGACAAGCTGGCCTGGCTGGGCCTGGGCTGCTGGGTGCTGTTCGGGCTCTGTTTCTGGCTGGCCAGCCGCGCGCTGGGCCAGCGTCGCGTCACTCTGGCCGACCACGCGATGCTGGTGGTGATGAGCGCCAGCGCGATCGGCGTGAGCTACGCCGCCGCCAACGGGCTGGGCAGCGTGCTGCTGATGCTGGCGGCCTGCGTGCTCCCCTGGGTTATGTCGCCGCGTGCCGGTCTGGTCTGGATGCTGACCAGCCAACTGGTCATGGTGCCGGTCTTCGTCAGCGGTCTCGGCCTGGCCTGGCACGAAGCGATCATGCAGTCGCTGCTGTACACCGGTTTCGCCGGGTTCGTGTACGCGAACAGCTTCGTCGCCCGCCAGCAGGCGCAGGCCCGCGAGGAGCAGCGCCGGCTGAATTCTGAACTGCGCGCCACCCGCGCCCTGCTCGCCGAGAGCGTGCGCGTGAATGAACGCACCCGGATCTCGCGCGAGCTGCACGACCTGCTCGGCCACCACCTGACCGCGCTGAGCCTGAATCTCGAAGTCGCCAACCACCTGGTCGAGGGCAAGGCCCAGGAACATGTCTCGCAGGCGCATACGCTGGCGAAACTGCTGCTGAGCGACGTGCGCGAGGCGGTCAGCCGCATCCGCGACAGCGATGCCATCGACATGAACGCGACCCTCCAGCCGCTCACCGACAACGTCCCGGGCCTGAGCGTGGACATGCGCATGCCGGCTCCGTTCATGCTCGACGACGCCGAGCGCGCCCACGTCCTGCTGCGCTGCACCCAGGAAATCATCACCAACGTGGTCCGCCACGCCCAGGCCTCGACCCTGGCCCTGCACTACCGCTGGCACGACCAGGGCGTCGAACTGAGCGCCCGCGACAACGGACGCGGCGCAGAGGATCCCGCCACCGGCAACGGCCTGCGCGGCATGCGCGAGCGCCTGGCGGCCTACGGCGGCGAGGTCGAGATCGACACCCGGCCCGGCGAAGGTTTCGCGCTGCGCCTGTACCTGCCGCTGGCGGCCGTGGCCGTCGCCGGGGTGGCCTGATGGCACGCCGGATGGGCACGCAAGCCCCATACTCCCCCGATATCGAGCTCCAGGAGGCACCATGATTCGCGTTTGTCTGGTCGACGATCAGACCCTGGTCCGGCAGGGCATCCGCTCCCTGCTCGCGCTGGCCGAGGGCATCGAGGTCGTCGCCGAAGCCGTGGATGGCCGGCAGGCGGTCGAAATGATTCCCCAGGTCCGCCCCGACGTGGTCCTGATGGACATGCGCATGCCCGCCATGTCCGGCCTGGAGGCCCTGCAGGCCCTGGCGCGGATCAACCAGCTGCCGCCGACGATCATCCTGACCACCTTCGACGACGACCAGCTGGTGCTGGCCGGCATGAAGGCCGGCGCCAAGGGCTACCTGCTCAAGGACGTGTCGCTGGACCAGCTGGTGGGTGCGATCCAGGCGGTCGCCGACGGCGGCTCCCTCGTCCAGCCGGCGGTCACCCAGCGCCTGCTGTCGGGCCTGGAGCACATGCGCAACGATTTCGTCAGCCTCGATCGGCCCGATCCGCTGACCGACCGCGAGACCGAGATCCTGCGCCTGATGGCCTCGGGCTTCTCCAACAAGGAGATCGCCAACTCGCTCGGTGTGGCCGAAGGCACGATCAAGAACCACGTCTCGAACATTCTTTCCAAGCTCGGCGTGCGCGATCGCACCCGCGCCGTGCTCAAGGCTTTCGAGCTGCAGCTGATCTGATCGACGGGAGGGGCGCCGGACTTTGCCGGACGCCGGCCCGGTTGCGGCCTGCGTGCCCTGCAGCGCGTGCGTGCATGCGCCGAAGTACGGCCTGCGCGGGGCGTGACCGCGGTCGCGGCGATGTCCGGACCTTGGCCGTAACGCCGATACAGAGGTGCCGGGGCTCTCGCCCCGGGCCAGTCTTCCCTGATACGATTCGGGTCTTGCCCGTCTGGAGCGGGCATTGGTCCTGGAGAGCCCCTGAATGACCCGTCTGCTCGAGATTCTGATTTCCCTGGCGATCGTTGCCGTGCTGTTCCTCCTGGTCGGCGTCGTTCTGCCGTCCAGTCGATTCCTGACCGAGCGGATCGAAACGAACCGCAAGCTGACCATCGTCTACGACACGCTGAACAATTTCAGCCGGTTCAAGGACTGGAACGCGATTCCGCTGCGCGATCCCAAGATGCAGATGCGCATTGCCGGCCCCGATTCGGGCGTCGGCGCCGAGTTCCACTACGAGTCCGACAACGCACAGGTCGGCAAGGGCACGTGGAAGATCGTCGAGAGCGTGCCGAACGAGCTGGTCGCCATCGCGATCGAGAACGATCGCATGGGCAACGACAAGCGCACCGAGTTCAAGTTCAAGCCCACGGGCAAGAACAACCGCAACGTCGAGATCACCCAGACCTACAAGGTGAACTACGGCTGGAACCTGCTGGGCCGCTACGCCGGTCTGTACGTGCGCAGCCACGTGGGCGACGACATGAAGTTCGGCCTGGCCAAGCTGGTCAACGTGCTGGCTTCGATCCCGAACATCGACCACACCGTCTACGGCGACAAGCTGACCGGTCTGGCCGTCGTGCCGGTGCCGTCCGAGCACCTGCTGTACGTGTCCTCGGGCACGCTGGAGTTCGATGACGACATCATCGAAGGCTCGATGAAGGCGAACACCGAGTGGATCAACCGCACGATGGCCGCCAACGGCCTCGTCGCCGCTGGTCCGATGCGCATCATCACCAGCGAACAGGGCCGCGAGACCTACACCTTCGACATCGCGCAGCCGGTCCGCAAGACCGCCGATCCGGAAGGCGCGCCGGCCACTGCCGAGCTGACCGGCCTGACCCTGCAGGGTCCGGTGAAGTACCAGCTGACCCCGGCCCGTCGTGCGGTCACCGCCAAGTTCACCGGCTACATCCGCGAGCTGGAGAACGTCCGCAACGCGCTGCGCGCCTGGTCGGCGCCGCGTGGTCTCGAAGTCACCGACCGTCCGTACGAGGTCTACGACAGCGGCATCGCCGGTGCGTTCACCGAGGAAGGCAAGTTCACCGCCTACTGGGCGATCAAGTGATCGATCCCGTGATCCTGCGCGACGGCCCGTCCGTCGCGTAGTTGTCCACCGAAGCGCCGCCTCGTGCGGCGCTTCGCGTTTCCGCCGTCCGCGCGGCGAACCCGTCCACATGTGCGTGCAGGAGAGCGCGGATGACCTCCGACTCCACCGCTGAAGCCACCTCCGGAGCCCTCCGTCGTCTGCTCACTGCTTCCGGCGCGGTCTTCGCCTCTGCCGGCGTCGTCCTGTCGGCCTACGCAGCGCATGCGGCCGAGATCGCCGCGCGCGCCAGCCTGCAATCCGCAGCCTTGTTCGCACTGCTGCATGGCGTTGCCCTGGCCGCATTGTCGCGTCATGCCGCGCGCCGGACCGGTCTGGTCGCGCTGTTCATGCTCGCGCTCGGCACCTTGCTGTTCTCCGGCACCTTGGTTGCCGCACACGCATTCGGTATGCCCACGCGGCCCGCGCCGTTCGGCGGCATGCTGCTGATTCTCGGCTGGCTGCTGTTCGCGATCGACGCGATGCGGCGCTGACACGGACCTTCGCGACACCTCGGCCTCGTGCCGATCCGCACACGCGCGGCCTACAATCGATCGCAATCCTGCCCGTCATGCCGGAGCACCTGCATGCCTCGATTCGCACGCGGCTTCGATACGCGCGAAGCCCATGACCATCTCGCGCGCCGCGACCGCAGGCTCGCGACCTGGATGAAGCGTATCGGGCCGATCGCGCCCGATCCGCGCTGGAAGAAATCCTTCGACCCGGTCGATGCGCTGGCGCGCGCGATCCTCTACCAGCAGCTCAGCGGCAAGGCCGCTGCGACGATCGTCGCCCGCGTCGAAAGCGCGATCGGCAGCGACCGTTTCCATCACGACACCCTCGCGCGCTGCGACGACGCGACGATCCGCGCCTGCGGCGTTTCCGGCAACAAGCTGCTCGCGCTCCGCGACCTGGCGCTGCGCGAATCGCGCGGCGAGATTCCCGACCTGCGGCGCATGGCGACCATGGACAACGAGGCGATCATCGCTGCGCTCACGCCGGTGCGTGGCATCGGCCGCTGGACTGTCGAGATGATGCTGATGTTCCGCCTGGGGCGTCCCGACGTGCTGCCGATCGACGACCTCGGCATCCGCAAGGGCGCCCAGCGCGTGGACAAGGCGGAAGCGATGCTTTCGCCGAAAGCGCTGGCCGAACGCGGCGAACGCTGGGGCCCGTATCGCACCTACGCCAGCTTCCATCTCTGGCGCATCGCCGATTTCGCGGAGCAGGCGAAGACGCCGACGAAGCGCTCGCAGGATTGACTCAGGAGCGTGTCGTTCCATTGACGGCGCCGAGCGACGCCTGCGATGAGCCGCGCTTCCAGCGCAGCGCCGGGCGCTCCACGAGGAACCACGAGGCGGCGGCGCAGGCCAGGGCCAGCGCGGTGGCGACGAGCGTGTTGGTGGTGACGGTGGCGGCGCCGGCGAGCAGGGCGAGTTGCTGCATCGGCCAGCCGTAGAGATACAGGCCGTAGGACAGGTCGGCGCGCTGGATGCGCGGCAGCGGCGCGCGGAAGGCGAGGCAGAACACGCCGTAGGCGACCGTCGCGAAATAGGTCGGTACGAACCATGGGCTGCCACGGGTCAGCGCGGCGGCGACCAGCATCGGCAACCACAGCCACCACGACAGGCGCACGCGTGCGCGCAGCACCCAGAGCAGCGTGCCGGTGATGAAGAAAGCGGTGACCCAGAGCAGGTACACCAGATGTTCGGGCAGGGGATGCGACATCCAGGCGAAACCCGCGGCCCCCGCGATCGCCAGTGCCCACGCCGGCACGTAGCGCTTGGGCGCGAGCATGCCCAGCAGCCCGGCGACGAACAGCATCAGGTACAGGCGGCCTTCGATCGGCAGGGTCCACAGCGATCCGTTCACCGCCGTGCGCGGCAAGGCCTCGAACACGCCGGGAAGCTGGAACTCCGCGCGCCACAGCGTGGCGTTCGACCACAGGTAACGCCAGGTGCCGGCATTCGAGAAATAGTCCGGTGCGGTGCTCAGCACGGGTCCGAGCACGCCGACGGTGAGCAGGATGCACACGACCAGCGCCGGATAGATGCGCAGCGCGCGGGCACGGAGGAAGTCGCGCCAGGTGTTGCGCTGCAGGCTGGCCGCGACCAGGAAGCCGCTGATCACGAAGAAGACGTCGACCGCGAAAGCGCCGGCCGAACGCGTGGTCAGGCGGGCGAAGTGGTCGTTGCCGGCGGTGCCGGTGATCGCCCAGGCGTGGCTCCAGATCACCAGCCAGGCGGCGACCAGGCGGATCAGGTTGAAATGGTTGCGGCCCGTGCGCCAGGCGGCGTCGAGCGTGGGCATCGCCTGCATCGATCAGTCGCCTCGCCAGCCGTCGCCACGCCAGCACCAGTGCCAGGGCTCGTAGACGATGCCGTGCGGGTTGTCGCGGGGGAAACTCATCGCGAAGCCATGATCGCCGGCATGCGCCTGCAGCCAGGCGAAGGCGTGCGTGCCCTCGAACGATTCCTCGGCCGGTGGCTCGTCCGGCGTGCCGATGTCCAGGGCATGGCCGCCGTGGTGCTCGCTGTAGCCGGGCGCGGCATTGACGGTCAGGATCTGTTCGACCGTGAGGCCGCGCGCCAGCTTGCGTTCGAAGATGCCCCACTGGTAATCGTGGCTGCGATAGCCGGAGATGGCCTCCAGGATCACGTCGTCGTCCCGTGCGGCCTCGCGCATGCGCGACCAGGCGCGTGCGGCGCCGGGGTGCAGCCACAAGGGGCGGCGGTAGCGATCGAAGCCGGCATGGGCGAGCCAGCTCGGCTCGGCGACCAGTGCCAGCCCCGTGCGTGCGGCGTAGTCGTCGGCGTCGAGGCCCAGGGCGTGAAGGCGTTCCTGCAGGGCGTGCAGCGGTCGGGCCTGCGGTCCACGCCCGGTCGCCGGCGGTGACGCGACGACCTGCAGTGCCTGTGCGAGCCCGGGTTCGCGCGTCCAGCCGGGCATCAGGCCAATGCATCCGGCCTCGCCGATGGCGGCGACGAAGCGGCCGTCGCGCTTGCGGCGGATGACCTGGCGGGCCTGCGCCAGCGCACGCGCATCGTGGTTGCTGCGTGCGCGCAGCAGCGATGCGGGCCAGATGTCGAGGACATCGGTATTCAGCAGGATGCGGGGAGACGGACGCATCCACACAGGGTAGAGCCTGCGCCGGTGTTTTTCATCACCTGCCCGTCGCGCGATGCCCGCTCTCGGTCAGTGGCCGTGCACGCCGCGCAGCAGCTCGATCCACAGGGCGATGTCGTCGATCAGCTCGGCCGAGACCTTGCCGGGGACTTGGTAGCTGTGCAGCGAGCCCGGCCCGCGCTCGTGCATGCCGAGGTGGTTGAGCGTGTCGTGATAGGCGAAGGTGACCCGCGGCGTGTCCACGAACGCGCGCTGCCAGCGCAGCCAGTCGGCGGACACCACCTGCAGGTCGCGCCCGCCCTGCAGCAGCAGCATCGGTTGCCGGATCGCCTTCGCCTCGGCGACGGGATCGACGGCGTCCACGCTGCGCCAGTAGCGCGCGGACAGGCCCATGGGCAGTCGCGATGCCGGAGGCTCGAGGCCGGCACGGATCGCGCGCGCGCCTTCGACCAGGCGACGCAGCGCCACCTGTTCGGCATCGTTGATCACGCCATCGTCGAGCAGCCCGACCCGGCGCTGCTGCTCGGCCAGCAGATCCAGCAACGGTCGTGCAGGTGCGGCGAGCAGGATCACGCCCGCCACATCGGGCGCGCGACCGGCGATGCGCGGTGCGAGCATGCCGCCCTGGCTGTGGCCGAGCACGAAGATGCGCCGGTGGTCGATCATCCGCGTCTGGCGCAGCCGCGCGATCGCCAGCAGGGCATCGTCGGTGGTCTCGCGATCGATGGTGAGCTGGTCGTCCGACAGCAGGCGCGGATACCGTTGCGTGCGCTTCTCGTAGCGCAGCACGGCGATGCCGCGTTCCGCCAGGCCGTGGGCGATGTCGCGAAAAGGCCTGTTCGCGCCGATGGTTTCGTCGCGATCGTGCGCGCCGGACCCATGCACCAGCACCACCACCGGGAAGGGGCCGGCACCGCGTGGCAGGGTCAGGGTGCCGGGCAGGCTGTCGCGATCGCCGATCCGGACTTCGATGTCGATGCGTCGCGCCACCGCCAGTTGATTCGCCGGGGCGGGATTCGGGCCAAGGCCGGCGACGATGCCGATGGCCACGATCAGCATGCATTTCCTGGCCATCCAGGCATGCCACCGGGAAGGATTCTCGACGTGCTGCTTTGCTGGATGCGACGGGATGCGAGTCACGACTGCGCTTCCTTTTGCGTGTTGTCCCGGGGGAGGGTGATCTGTGCTGCCCGATCATCCTGCTCCGCTTCGCGTCCGTCGACCGTGATCTGCATCAAGTTCACGATGCTTCGTCGCGAATGCGGCGATCGCTTCGTCGTTCATGAATTCAGGCCTGTTTTCAGGCCTGTTTTCAGGTATTTCATGCGCACTTCGAATCGTCGATGCGGTTCGCATCGAAGGTATCAATCATCCAGTCCTGCATGCGTGCGTTCTGCACGATGATGATGCGATTCGATGATGGAATACAGCGCGCTGAATCGATGCAGTGAATCGATTCGATGCATCGATTCGACCGGCTGCGATGCTTCAGGCGCGGCGCTTGCTCGTTCCACGCGCCGCTCCGACAGATCGTTCCCGAACGTTCAGCCGAGGCGATGCCGCGTCGAAGGCGCGCGATGTGTCAGCGATCGGTCTTCGGGGCTGCAGTTGCCTTCGGTGCCTTGATCCAGGCGGCCACGTCCGCGATCAGCTCCGGCGCGACCTGTCCCGGCCGCGTGTATTCCGCCAGGCTGCCATCGCCTTCGCCCGGGATGGCGAGATGGTTCAGCGATTCGTACAGCTTGAAGGTCACGCGCGCATCGTCGTGGAAGGCTTCGCGCCAGTTCTGCCAGTCGGCATCGACCACCTGGATGTCGCGCGCGCCCTGCAGGATCAGCATGGGTTGCTTGATTCGCGCGGCCTCGGCCACCGGATCCACGGCTTCGACCGTGCGCCAGTACTCCGGCGACAGCCCGAGCGGCCCTTGCGCCGCCGTCATCTCGCGACCGTCGCGCACCGCCTTCACGCTGTCGCTCAGGCGCATGATCGCGGCGTTTTCCTGTTCGCTGATCCGGCCATCGTCGAGCACGGCGAGGCGCTTGTTCTGTTCGATCAGGATGTCGAGCAGCGGCCGCGATGGCGCTGCCAGCAGCACGATGCCCGCGATCTTCGGGTCGCGCTGCGCGATGCGCGGGGCCATCATCCCACCGAGGCTGTGGCCGAGCACGAAGACGCGCTTCGCGTTCACGCCGGGCAGGGCGCGCAGCGTCTGCACGGCGAGCAGCGCATCGTCGGTGGTCTCGCGATCGATGGTCGCGCCGCCGTCCATGAACGCCTGCGGCTGCGCCTTCGTGCGCTTCTCGTAGCGCAGCACCGCGATGCCGCGCTCGGCCAGACCACGCGCGATATCAAGGAACGGGCGGTTCGGGCCGATGGTGGAATGACGATCCTGCGGCCCGGAGCCGTGCACCAGCACCACGGCGGGGAAGGGACCCTTGCCCTTGGGCATCGTCAGCGTGGCCGGCAGGCCGGTGGCGGCGTCGCCGATGCGCACTTCGCTTTCCTCGTACATGGCATCGGCAGGCACGGGCGGTACTTCGGCCGCCGGTGCCTTCGGCGGGCGCAGCGCGAAGCCGGCAATCCGCCTGTCCTTGTCGAAGGCGACGAGGACGACCAACTCGGCACGCTCGAAGCGCAGGGACTGCGTCACCAGCGCGCCGTCCTCGCGCAGGTCGCTGGTCGGTTCGCCGCGCGACTGCAGCGCGCCGGCACTGGCCTGGATGCTGGCGAGTCCCTGCGCGAGCTGTTCCGCGCTCACGGCCGCAGCCATCGTCGCATCGAACCGCGCGTGGACCGCCGCGGTGTCGCCGGCCAGGAAGGCGTCGATCACCTGCAGCGCCTCGCGTACCGCATCGAAAGCCAGGGTCTCGGCATTCACGGGCGCAGATGCGGGCGCGTCCTGCGCCCGTGATTCGGTCGCGACGAGCACACCGGTGCCGAGCGCGAGGGCCAGCGCGGAGGCGAGCAGCAGGCGCGGCGCGAGCCTGCGGCGTTGCGAAGCGGGCAAGCGACGTTCGATCTGGCGGATCACGTGGATCATTCGGATTCTCCGTTGGATGGGGCATCGTCCGTGGACGGCGTCTTCAGGCGCCCGGCCTTGCGCAGCGCATCGCGCAGGACGTATTCGATCTGGGCGTTGAGGCTGCGCAGCTCATCGTCGGCCCAGCGCTGCGTGGCCGCGAGGATCTCGGCGTTGATGCGCAGCGGATAAGCCTTCTTCTCGCTCATGGCCTGGTGCCCGGGCAGGTGCGGCGGACGCCGCGATCAGTACAGCGAACCGGTGTTGACGATCGGCTGCGTCGCGCGTTCGCCGCACAGCACGACCAGCAGGTTGCTGACCATCTGCGCCTTGCGCTCCTCGTCGAGCTGAACCACGCCGTTCTTCTGCAGCTCGGCGAGCGCCATCTCGACCATGCCGACGGCGCCGGCGACGATGCGCGTACGCGCGGCGATGATCGCGTTCGCCTGCTGGCGCTGCAGCATGGCCTGGGCGATTTCCGGGGCGTAGGCGAGGTGGCTGATGCGCGCGTCGAGCACGGTGACGCCGGCATCGGCGAGTCGCTCCTGCAGCTCTTCCTTGAGGTGCTGGCCGACCTCGTTGGCGTGGCTGCGCAGCGCGAGCTGGCCGTCTTCGTGCTGGTCGTAGGGATAGCTCGTCGCCATCGCGCGCACCGCCGATTCCGACTGGATGTGCACGAAGCTCTCGTAGTCGTCGACGTTGTAGACGGCCTCGGCGCTGTCCACGACCTGCCAGACGATGACTGCGGCGATCTCGATCGGGCTGCCGTCCAGCTCGTTGACCTTGAGCTTGCTGCTCTCGAAGTTGCGCACGCGCAGCGACACCTTCTTCTTGCCGTAGAAGGGATTGTTCCAGCGCAGGCCGTTGTCCTTCACGGTGCCGACGTACTTGCCGAAGAGGTCGAGCACGGCGGCCTGGTTGGGTTCGACCTTGTACAGGCCCAGCATCAGGAAGACCGAGCTCAGCACCAGGGCGATGCCGGCGATCCACCCCGCCGTACCGTCGCGGGCGCTGGTGCCGACGAGCCAGGCGCCGAGCATGACGGTGGCGAGCAACAGCAGGAGGGTCGGGATGCCGGGGAGCGAACGGAAGTTGTTCTCTTTCATGGCGCAGGCTCGGTGGTCGGGAATGTTGATGTGATATCAAAAAGATATCACTCTGCGCAAGCGAGTTCGGACAGGCGGTGGTGCCGGTATGCGGCGTGATCGCCGGCCTTTGTGCAAACCCTTGATTTAAAATGCCGGCTTTCCGCTGGAACCATGCCCATGTCCGCCTTCCCCGAGATCGAATTCGGTACGCCCCTGTCGCCTTCCGCCGTCCGCGTGCTGCTGCTGGGCTCCGGCGAGCTGGGCAAGGAAGTCGCGATCGAACTGCAGCGCTTCGGCTGCGAAGTCATCGCCGCCGATCGCTACGCCGACGCACCGGCGATGCAGGTCGCGCATCGCAGCCACGTGCTGAACATGCTCGACGGCGACGCCCTGCGCACGCTGATCGCCGAGGAGCGTCCGACCCTGATCGTCCCGGAGATCGAGGCGATCCACACCGAAACCCTGGTCCAGCTGGAGCGCGAATTCGCCGAGCGCGGCACCCATACCCGCGTGGTCCCGACCGCGCGCGCCGCGCGCCTGACCATGGACCGCGAGGGCATCCGCCGCCTCGCCGCCGAGACCCTCGGCCTCGCGACCTCGCCGTATCGCTTCGTCGATACGCTGGAGGACTACCGCGCGGCCGTCGCGGAGATCGGCATTCCCTGCGTGGTCAAGCCGGTGATGTCCTCCTCGGGCAAGGGCCAGAGCCTGGTGCGCACCGCCGATGACGTCGACGCGGCCTGGGACTACGCGCAGACCGGTGGGCGTGCCGGCGCCGGGCGCGTGATCGTCGAAGGTTTCATCGATTTCGATTACGAAATCACCTTGCTGACCGTCCGTCATGCCGGCGGCACCGATTTCTGCGACCCCATCGGCCACCTGCAGCGCGACGGCGACTACCGCGAAAGCTGGCAGCCGCAGCCGATGTCGGCGAAAGCGCTGGAACGCGCGCAGGCGATCGCGAAGACCATTACCGACGACCTCGGCGGTTGGGGCCTGTTCGGCGTCGAGCTGTTCGTGAAAGGCGACGAGGTGTGGTTCTCCGAAGTCTCGCCGCGCCCGCACGACACCGGCCTGGTCACCCTGATCTCGCAGGACCTGAGCGAGTTCGCCCTGCACGCGCGCGCGATCCTGGGCCTGCCGATTCCGAAGATCGGCCAGAACGGCCCGTCGGCTTCGTGCGCGGTGCTCGCGCATGGTCATGGCGTGCCCGCGTTCACCGGTGTGGCCGATGCGCTGCGTGTGCCCGATACCGCGCTGCGCCTGTTCGGCAAGCCGAAGGTGGAAGGCCATCGCCGCGTCGCGGTGACCCTGGCGCTGGGCGAGGACATCGACGAGGCCCGCGCGAAGGCGCGCGATGCCGCAGCAGCGCTGTCGATCGAGCTGCGCTGACCGCGACAGGCCCTTGTAGAGCGGAGCTTGCTCCGCTCATGCATCTCCATCAATCCGAGCGGAGCAAGCTCCGCTCTACGACGGGGAACTGATACGCTCGCCCGACGCCGTCACAGGACCCCGCGATGAACGATACCAGCGGCTATGCCGTCTTCTTTTTCCCGCAGGCGCTCGAAGTGCTGGGCGACCCGATCCGCCCATTCCTGCAGGACGGCCCGGCCGGCCCGCACGTGGCCTGCGCCACCATCGACACCGGCGGTGCCTTCATCGAAATGACCATCGAAGGCCGCACGCCGGAAGGCCGCGAAGTCTCGCTGGAACTGATGGTGCCCAGCGGCATGGTGCGCATGGTGGTGTCGACGCAGAGCGAGGCGATGTTCGGCTTCGGCCTGCGCGACGCGGACCCGCTGCCGGCCGCCTTGCCCGTGCTGGGTCCGACGGCTGAGCCGGCCAGCGCACCGTCGGAGGCGTTGCCGTCCTCAGCGGATGGCACGCCTGCCAGCGCAGCATCGCCCGGCAATTGATGAGGCGGGTCCGGCGCGGTCGGTCGACTGCACGCCGGCGCTGCGCTGTCATCCCGAGCCGCAGGCGAGGGACCTGCTTTCCCCTCGACTCACTCCATCCGCGGCAGATCGAACGCCAGCACTTCCGCGTCGTCTCCGCCTTCGATCTCGATGCGCGGCTCGTCGCGATACAGCAGCGCATCGCCGGCCCTCAGCACGTGGCCATTCACCAGTGCATTGCCTCGAACGACATGCACGTAGCCGAGCCGGCCTTCGTGCAGATCGAGCGTCGCGCGTTCGTCGCCATCGAACAGGCCGGCGTACATCCGCGCATCCTGCTGGATCGTCACGGAATCGTCGGCGCCGTCCGGACTGACCACCAGGCACAACCGGCCGCGCTTTTCGGCATCGCTGAAGCTGCGCTGCGCATAGCCCGGCGTCACGCCCATCCGGTCCGGAATGATCCAGATCTGCAGGAAATGCGTCGCGCCGCGCGAGTCGTGGTTGTACTCGGAATGGGTGACGCCGGTGCCCGCGCTCATCCGCTGCACTTCGCCGGGCACGATGCTGGCGGCATTGCCCATCGAATCCCGATGGCCCAGCGCGCCGGAAATCACGTAGCTGATGATCTCCATGTCGCGATGGCCGTGGGTGCCGAAGCCCCTCCCCGGCTGGACGCGATCCTCGTTGATCACGCGCAGCGGGCCCCAGTGGACGTGGCGCGGGTCGTGGTACTCGGCGAAGGAGAAGCTGTGCCAGGAATCGAGCCAGCCGTGGTTGGCATGGCCGCGTTCAGCGGCGGGGCGCAGGGCGATCATGAGCGATGGACTCCCGAGGTGCCGGGGCGGGGCGCGGCATGCGCCCGGAGGCCGGTCGGCGAGTGATATCCTCGTGAATCTTCAAATTCAGAACAATAATTGAATTCAGCAATTATTGTTCTGAATTTACGATCAGTGGGCGGTCGCCGTGCGCCGCCGGCTGCCACGCGGCAGCGGGCGCGGCTTGCCGAACAGATAGCCCTGTCCGAACTGGCAGCCCTGCTCGACGAGGATCTCGCGCTGGGCCTCGGTCTCGATGCCTTCGGCGATCGTGT